>JBEKDB010000021.1:0-51388 GCA_050014575.1 Occallatibacter sp.
GAGCGCAGAGCGGTTCTACAGGGTCAAGCATCAAAGAACACAAAAAAGAGGAGCTCCCAAGCAAGACGAACAGCCCTTGCCAAGGAACTCCTTCCCAGATCTGCTTCTGTAAGCCAGTCTGTGGAAATCGTGTACTTGGCACAAGATTACCGAAGGAGCAAGCCCATTCGTGACCTTTGGTTTTCACTTGTCCTTAACCGGACGCTGGGAGGGGCGCGATGCCGGAGCGTGGCGGCGCTCGCCGTGGCGGCGGTCGCCAAAAAATGCGCCCGACGCCCGCGGACGGTTGAGCACGCGCATGGAGAGTTCAATGCGGTTGTCGGCGCCGGCCTTGCGCATCAGGCGGCCCACATGGGCCTTCACGGTGCGCTCCTCGATGCCCAGATGGCGGGCGATCTCTCGATTGGAACGGGCTTGCAAGATCAAGTCCAGAACCTGACGCTCGCGGTCGGTCAAGTGGGGGTTGCCGTTGGTGAGGCTGGAATCGGGAACCTTGAGCAGGCGGTCGATGAGTTTGGAGAGGAGCCGGCGCGGCGCCCAGATGGAGCCGCTTGTAACCACCTCGATGGCCGACCGCACCGTCTCCGGACCGGCGGTCAATTCCAGGTAGGCCCGGGCCCCGGCAATGATCGAATCGAGAACCAGTTCGTCGTTGCCCTCCGGGCCGATCACAATCAGCTTGAGAGCGGGACGGGCGCGGCGAATGTCCTCCAGTACTTCCAAACCGCCTGAGAAAGAATGCAGGTCCACCACCAGATACTCGATCGTCGGGCGGGCCAGTAACTCGTCGAAGCTGCCTGGAATCGGAAGCAACGGGGGCTTATTGTGAGAAGAAGGCTGCTCAAAGACGCTGGCGAGCCCCTCGAGCCGGATGGGTTCATCGGATACCAGGCCTATATGGATTGGTTCTTGACTGCGAATCGACGGCATCTTGCTCCCCTCTAAGTCAGCAGGCGAACTGGGCCTTGCGCGGGTGAGGAGCGCGCTTTGCCCCCTCGCCGCGCACACTTGCTCCGCTCGTCACGCCAGGCCATCGAGGCGCTTGCAATTCCCTAAAGCCTGGGAAGCGCAATCCCTTGTTGCTTCTGGTATTTGCCCTCGTGATCGGCAGAGCCGATCTCGCAGGCTTCATGGGAACGGAAAGACAGTATCTGGCACAGCCCTTCGTTGGCGTAAAACCCGGCCGGTAGCGGAGTGGCATTCGATATCCCCAGGGTCGCGAAGCCCTCGCATGCCGGCTCAAATGGCGTTGCGTTCACAGGGATTCCGCAACACGCATAGGTCGACTTTCCAACGCAGATCGTCAATACATCCCTGGGAACAGAAAGACAAGAGATGGATCAAGCCAATACAACCGAATTGAGCGGCACGATCACCGAGCCGACCTGTACGGCAACAAATGATCGCTCGTCAAATGCCTGCCGTGCTTGGCGGCCTGTTCGCGTATCCAACGGCCATACTGAATCGACATACCGCTCCCGCTCCGGAATCATTTTCCTATCCGGATAAAAAACGGCTGGTACTGCCTCAAACCTTGAATAATCGATATTACGAAAGACACCCGCAATTGGCAATGGGTAATCGCACATTTTTTACGGCACGAATGCCGGGCGGACTGCTTGAGGCGCGGCGGCAGGCACTTCCTCGGGCAATGGCGGCGTAATGCTGTCTTCCATTGTGCAACATTCGCATTAAAACCTGTAGCATCACGACCGCAGGGCGTAGTACAGTCATTGCAGTTGTGCAAACGAGGATACCCCATTGATTAAGCAGGACATCGTCCATCATGTAATCGAGCGCACGGGCCTGCCGCGCACCAAGGCAGAGGCCGCGGTGGATACGGTTTTCGAGGGCCTGAAAGGGGCTCTCGCCGCCGGTGAGCGCATCGAACTGCGCGGATTTGGCGTTTTCAGCGTCCGCGCCCGCAAAACCGGCATCGGCCGAAATCCCAGAACCGGCACCGAGGTCAGCATCACTCCCGGCAAGGCGGTTCGCTTCAAGCCGGGCAAGGAACTGCATGCGCTGGAGACGGGCGCGGCGGGCAAGTAGGGATCAGCCGAAGAAGGCCGCGCCATACCCCATGCAGGTTCGCAACGTTCACGAGCGCCAGTTCCCTCTGCCCTTGGCAGTGGTGGGCGCGCTGGTCGATTCCTTGGCCAGCCGCGAGGATCGCCTGTGGCCGCGTGACAAGTGGCCGCCGATGCGCTTTGACCGGCCCCTGGCAGCGGGTGCGGTTGGCGGCCACGGACCCATCCGGTACTCCGTCGAGGATTACCGCCCCGGCGGGTCGATTCTCTTCCGCTTTTCCGCGCCGCGCGGCTTCAACGGAACGCATCGCTTTGAAGTTGAGGAACGGCAGGGGGCGACTTTTCTGCGCCACGTGCTGGAGATGCGCGCAACGGGCCGGGCTCTGCTGAGTTGGTCACTGTATATCCGGCCTCTGCACGATGCCTGCGTCGAAGAAACGGTTTCGTTGGGAGTCGCTCTTGAGCGTCCGGCGAGCTGGTCGATCTATGTGCGTATGCTGCGTGCCTTCAGGCAGGCGGTTTCCCGGTCCAAGCAGCGATAACCGGCCGGACGGCAGTGTGCCCCACCGCAGTTGGTCACATCAGCCGCAGCGCATCCACGTCCACGATCAGATTCCTGCGCGGGATGCCGGCCTCATCGGCGTGGACCAGCACGCCTTGCGCGAGGCGGCTTTGAGGATCATGTGAAAGCGGTAGACGCCCTTGATGCGGGCGATGGGAGCGGTGCAGGGTCCGAGCACGTGCACGGCTCCGCCGTTCTGGTTTTGGACTAGATACTTGCCCAATGTAGACGACCATCCGGCGGCTTCTTCCAGCTTTTGCGACTGAACGAGGACGTTGGCGAGCACGCCGAAGGGCGGGTAGTGCATCCAGCGGCGATATTTCAGTTCGCGCTCCACAAAGCTCAAGTAGTTGTGGGTGCTGGCGGCGACGATGGCGTAGTGGTCCGGATAGTAGGTCTGCACCACCACGCGGCCCGGCAGCTCGCCGCGGCCGGCGCGACCCGAGACCTGGGTCATCAACTGGAAGACGCGTTCGGCGGCGCGGAAGTCGGGCATGGAGAGCGCGTGGTCGCAACCCACCACGCCCACCAGCGTTACGCCGTGAATGTCGTGGCCTTTGGCGATCATCTGCGTGCCCACGAGGAGGTTGATCTCGCCGGAGTGGAGGCGGGCCAGCAGCCGCTCCAGATCGTAGCGCCCGCGGACCGTATCGCGGTCCATGCGGCCGATGCGCGCGGTGGGAAAGATCTCTGCCAGGCGCTCCTCGCCCTGCTCCGATCCGGCGCCAAGGTAGTAAAGGTGCTCGCTGTCGCACTTCGGGCAGCGGGCGGGGACGGTGCGGGTGAAGCCGCAGTAGTGGCATTCCAGGCGCTGGCCGGCGCGGGCCACCCCGGCATCGTCGCCCGGCGGCTTGTGGTGAGTGAGCGAGATGGCGCAGTTCTGGCACTCGAGCTTTTCGCCGCAGGCGCGGCAGATGACGGCGAAGGAGTAGCCGCGGCGATTGAGCAGGATGAGGGCCTGCTCGCCGCGGTCGAGGGCCTCGCGAGTCTGATCGACGAGAGCACGGGAAAAGAGCTGCTCCCGGCCCGTCTCCTGAAATTCGCGGCGCATATCGACCAGCTCGACCAGGGGCAGCGGGCGGTCCATCACGCGGTCGCGCAACTCGATGCGCGCGTACTTGCCCTGAACCGAGTTCTGCCAGCTTTCCAGCGACGGCGTGGCCGAGCCCAGCACCACCACCGCGCCCAGGAGTTTGGCGCGCATCACGGCAACGTCGCGGGCATTGTAGCGCGGCGTCTCCTCCTGCTTGTAGCTCTGGTCGTGCTCTTCGTCCACCAGAATCAATCCCAGGCTGGGCGCGGGGGCGAAGATGGCGGAGCGGGTGCCGACGACGATGGGCGCTTCGCCGCGGCGGATGCGCCGCCACTGCTCGCTGCGCTCTTCCGGGGTGAGCGCAGAGTGAAGCAGAGCGACCTTTTGCCCGAATGCGGCGTCGAGCAGGCCGGCCATCTGCGGCGTCAGGCCGATCTCGGGAACCAGCAGGATGGACGACAATCCGCGATCCAGGGCGCGCTGCATGGCGGCGAGATAAACGGCCGTCTTACCGGAACCCGTGACGCCATGAAGCAGAAAGGGATGGAATCCACCCAGAGCCGTGGCCAGGCTGGCGAGCGCGTCGGTCTGCGGCTCATTGAGGCTGAAGGGCGCGGCGACGGGCGCGAGGCCGCCGAGGCGGAAGGCCGCGGGGCGCTCGTCGATGCGGACCAGTCCGCGCCTGACCAGCGTTTGCAGCGTGGAGGAGGGTAGTGCCATGACGCGATCTGGGCGGCGCAGCTCGGCGAGAGGCAGCTCGCCGCCGCAGGCCGCCAGCTCGGCTAGAATGGCTTGCTGCTTCCGGGTCAGGGCGGTCAGCCGCGCCTCGGGGATAAGCACGGCAAAGCGCTCCATGCGGCGGGCATCGCGCTCCGTAGCGGCCGTTTCGCGGGTAATCCACTTCTTGCGCACCAGGCCGGCGAGCACCGGAAGCGTAGCCGCGGTTGCAGTGCGCAGCGTGGAGACTTTGATCGGCTCGCCGGCGGCAAGGCTGCTGAGGACGCGATGCTCGAGGTCCTGCTCTTCGGCAGAAAGCTTGCCGCGCTTCTTCAAGTTATCCCTGTATGCTATTGATTTAGCGAAGGGTGTTGGTTTCAGCCCGTAAGCGGATGGCTCGGAAGCGGCGGGAGCTTCCGCTTCTGAGGCATCCTCTTCGGGTAACCGCGTGGGCGCCCCAGGTCTCGTCCGCCGCGGCGAAGGGGGCTGGAAATTCGCTGAGTCACCGTCCAGGCTGGCGGCCAGCACGTCGCGGCCGAGGCCGGTGATGCGGTAGTAGACGGTGCGGCGGACCTCGGCCATCAGCGGCAGCATTCCGCGCAGCACCTCGCCGAGGGGAGCCAGGTAGTACTGGGCCATCCAATCGGCCAGGGTGAGCAACTCGCCGCCCAAAAGCGGCTCGTCGTCCAAAACCACTTCCAGATAGCGGACCTCGAACTCCGCCGGGGCTTTGGCGTTCACCGCAGTGACCACGCCGATCAGCTTCTCGTTGCGGAAGGGAGCGATGACCCGCGCTCCCCGCTGGGGAAACTGGTCCTCGCGCACCGCATAGGTGAAGGTGCGGTCCAGGGGCACGGGCAACGCGACTTCGCAGCAGACGGGCATGGGAGACAAGAATCAGTTTAGGGGATGGGGGGGTGGACAACGGTGGGCCTGTGAATATCACCCTTTTCGGGCATTGCAATCCGGGCCGCACGCAGTACAATCCATTCGACATGACTCCCAAGACCGCAACCAACGCTATTTCTGTGCCCGCCGCTTCGCCGAGCACTTCGCCCACCACCCCTGGCCCCATCACCATGTCGATCGACATCGGCGGCTCGGGGCTGAAGGCCATGCTGCTGGACCCGGAGGGCAAGCCAGTGAGCGTGCGCCAGCGCGTGCTGACGCCGGAGGTGCCCACTCCGGATGCGGTGCTGGCCGGACTGGACGAGCTGCGCAAGCTGATGGGGGAGTTCGATCGGGTCTCGGTCGGGTTTCCCGGCGTGGTCAAGCACGGCGCCACCTTTGGCGCCTTCAACCTGCATCCGCTGTGGGCGGCGGGCTTCCCGCTGCAAGCGGAGCTGGAGAAGCGCTTCAAGAAGCCCGTGCGCGTGGGCAACGACGCCGATGTGGCCGGCTACGGCGCCATCACGGGCCATGGCGTCGAGCTGGTGATCACGCTGGGCACCGGGATGGGATCGGCGCTGTTCACCAACGGCCATCTCTGCCCCGGCCTGGAGCTGGGCCACCATCCGTGGCGCAAGAAGGGCATGACCTACGAGGACTACCTGGGCCGCCGCGGTCTGGACAAGTTCGGCAAGGCGCGCTGGAACGACTTCATCGAGGCGGCGATCAAGCAGACCGAAGCCCTGTTTAACTGGGACCACCTCTACATCGGCGGCGGCAACACCAAGAAGATCCTCTTCACGCCGGCGAAGAACGTCAGCATCGTCTCCAACGAAAGCGGGCTGCTGGGAGGCGTAGTGCTGTGGCGGGATCAGGGGTGAGGGAGAGGCGCATAGGCGCCCTCAATGGATCTACCGAGTTTGTTTGCCGATACCTCAATGGGGGCCGAAGATGTTCAACCTTCTTGTGAAGTACGGACCGTGGGCCGACGGCCGTGACAAGATGCCTGATAGCCGCGTTCTCGAGTCTACGGAGGAGCCGCTGGTTGATAGATTCATGCCGCGAGGCCAGCTTGACCTTAAGGCGCTGGCTGACCTCCCTGCCCTATTTGTCGAAGAGACATCGGGGGAAGGCCCTCAAGTTGCCCGGGTTGGCACAATCACCGGTGCAAGAATGTGTGGACGCAACGTCGTAGTCGATTACACATACGACCTCAGAATTCCAGGGGTTCCAAACAGCGCCTTGCAAGGGTTTGCGGCAGACCTGGGCATCGGCGATTCTGAGTTCACTCGTACGCATTGGTCCGTAAAGGATGCAGACCTCTATCGGGCTCTGCTAGGGAATTCTCAGCCACGCCGCCAGCGGCCGAAGGCTTTTCAGTTGCCGGAATTCGAGAATATTGAACCCAGCCTCATTTCCGCGATGATGCCCTACGATCCTGACTTCGATGCCGTTTATGCCACCCTTCGGCGCACAGCAGAGGCGGCCGGTCTGCGGTGCCGGCGAGCGGACGACATTTGGGAGAACCCGGCAGTCGTTCAAGACGTCGTTTCACTGATCGATAGATCCTCCGTAATTATCTGTGATTGCACGGGCCGGAATCCGAACGTTTTCTATGAGATTGGAATCGCACACGCGCTTGGCCGCGAGGTCATCCTGATTACGCAAGCTGAACCGGACATTCCATTTGACTTGAGGCATATGAGATTCGTCCGTTACCTTAATAATGGCGAAGGGCTCAACGCACTCTGTGAACGGTTACAGCCTCGGCTGTCTGAGCTTGCCCTTGGATGCCATTCGAGCGCTTAGATTGTAGCGGCAAGAGGCAGATGCCCTTGCGGCACCGCTAAATTGGCGTCTCAAGAAGGAACAGGGTTCCAATTGTCTTGCAAGTTGAACAATCCAAATGGAAAACGTGAGGAGATTGATCGAACGAGCTTAGCGATTTGGTCCGCGCTACGCGGGCTAGCGGGTTGGCAAGCTAACGGATTGCTGAAGTCGGCCGCAGTTTCATCCCCGCATGGGTCGGCGAATGCGGTGGACGCCTGACACAACTTGGACTCGTGCAGAGGTTCGCCGAGGGATCTGGCTTTGCGAAGGAATCGAAAGGAGGAGTCAATGGCGGAAACCAAGACCAAGCCCACCGAAGTAAGCGTGGCGGCTTTCATCGAAGCGATCGCCGACCCGGCCAAGCGCGCAGACGCCAAGGCGCTAATCAAGCTGCTGCAGGAAGTTACCGGCGAAAAGCCAAAGATGTGGGGGTCATCGATCATCGGTTTCGGCAGCTGTCATTACGTCTACGAAAGCGGCCGCGAGGGCGATATGCCGTTGATCGGGTTTTCTCCACGCAAAGCGGCAATGGTACTGTACGGCCCGACCAGGGCTGGCAATGCCCCTGCGTTGCTCGCCGCGCTCGGCAAGCACACCATGGGCAAAGGCTGCCTGTACATCAAGAAGCTGGCCGACGTGGACCCGAAGGTACTGAGGAGCCTGCTCGTTGAGTCGGTGGCCGCAACCAAGGCGCGTTACCCGAGCAAGACGTAGGCGGGCGACCCGTTTCTTTTTCTGTACCAACCACAAGACTGGACGTCCCATCCGTGCCCAAGATGCCAAATGCGGGTTCTTCGACTCCCCTTCGCTGCGTACAGGGTCCTGATGAACGAAGCGAATTGAGGTTGGTGGATTGCCACCCTTGCGACCGGAAAACGGCGCAAGGATGAGCCGCACGGCCCGCGCGTATAATCGCCGCGACCTCTCGACAGATCGAAAGGAGTTTACGAATGCGTTCCAGGTTGCTTCTCGCGATTGCGTTTTTTGCCGCCGCCTTTCTGCCCGCCAACCCCTCCGCCGCGCAGGATGAGGCTTCGGCCAAGGCGCTTCTAACCACCATCTTCGGGCGCTACGGCAAGGGCGGCAAAGGGACCGATTACAAGAGCGGCTACTTCCATTCCTCTCTGGTCGCTCTTGTAAACGCGGACGTCAAGGCCGCCGGCACGGACATCCCCGCAGCTCTCGACGGCGATCCCGTGTGCGACTGCCAGGAATGGGACGGCTTCTGGGTTCTCAAGATGGACGTGACGATGGAGACTCCGCAGCGCGCGCAGGCCGTGGTCACCTTCGCCATCTACGCGCCCGCAAAGCGCCCCAAGGACGATTCGCGCACCATCCGGTACACTCTGGTTCCCGAGCGCGGCCAATGGCGCATCTACGACATCTCGTATCTATCCGAGCCGCACAGCGAGCCGGGCGCACCCAAGTCCCTGCGCCAGCAAATCCAGAAGGATATCGACTTCTACGCTCACCAACCCAAGCCTTGACCTCCCCGGCGGATGCGGTAAGGTGCTCGGCCGGAAGGCCGTATGGGGCAGGCCGAAGGTAGTGTCCAGAGTCAGACATCCATCCCATAAGTGAGGAATGCAACCGCAGGTCCTTCGACTCCGGTCGCCGCGGCGACCTCCGCTCAGGATGACAGCTCGACTTATGGAGTGCATTTCAGACTCAGGACACTAGCGAAGCTTCAAACTTACCGCCGCGCCCTCGTATTCCACGGTGCGGACCGGTTTCGGAGCAAAGGAGAACCCCACCGGAGCGTCCTTCGAGACGAGAACAATCTCAAACTTCCGGCGCAGTAACATTCCCTCGAACGATCCTTTTCTCTCGCCTATCTTCAGCGTTTGCGTTGCGTCGTTCCACTCGACGGGGATCTCGGAGAAGGCTCCCTTTTCATAGTCGTAAGTCAGGCCCTGGTCTTCGTACAGCGTGAATGAGCCATCTGCCCCCGCATAAACATACAAAGTGTTGGGGTCCGATGGTTTCTCGGCGATGTACTGAAGCTCCGGCCCGAAGGGCACGATCGACCCCGCGCGCACGAACAGCGGAATAGCATCGTACGGCGCCGCCGCTTCAATCCGCGTTCCCGGTTGAACCGCTTTGCCGGTCCAGAAGTCATACCAGCCCGTGGTTTGCGGCAGGTACACGGATCGCGTTCTGGCCTTGTACTGGGTTACCGGGGCAACGAGAAGCGCCGGGCCGAACATATATTCGTCGGCAATCTCGCGGGCCTCGGAATCCGGTGCAAAGTCCATCACCAGGGGCCGCATGAAGACGCCGCTGTGCTGGGTGACCGCCCCGGCGAGCGAATAGACGTAAGGAAACATGCGATACCGCAGGCGGTCGAATTTCAGTTCGGCCTGATAAGCGGGATGCGATTCCCCGCCCAGCGTCCACATCTCGCGCGGGCGCAGTTCCCCGTGCGCGCGCAGCAGCGGACAGAATGTTCCAAACTCAAACCAGCGCGCGTTCAGCTCGCGCCATTCTTCTTCATCTTCCGGCTTCGGATTGGCGGCAGAGAACTTCGCCTGCATGGTGTAGCCGCCAATGTCCATCGTCCAATAAGGCAGGCCGGAGATACTTAAACCCAGGCCCGCCGGAATCTGCTTGGCCATCGCGGTCCAGGTGGAGGTGGTGTCGCCAGACCACGAGGCCGCGGCGTAGCGCTGCTGCCCGGCGAAGGCGGAGCGCGTCAGGATGAATACGCGCTGGTTTGGCGCCACGCCGCGCTGGCCGGTGTAAACGCCCATACTGTTCATCAGCGGATATCCGTTCATCATCCGCGACGCGGTGCCCATCGCCGTGGGCTGCATGTGGGTGCGCTGGCCTTCGAGCGTGGGCGGGGATGGCGTCAGGTCCGGTTCCGTCGCGTCCATCCACCAGGCATCGATCCCGCGGCGAAACAGGTTTGTATTGACCTGTTCCCAGAAGAGCTTTCGAGCGTCCGCGTTGAAGGCGTCGTAGTCGGTATATTCGTAGCCGATCCAGTCGCGCATATGCTCCCGCAAGTTAGCCGGGTACAAGTATCCATGGTCCAGCATGGCCTTGAAGTTATCGTTGCCGGTGTAGAACTTGCCCCAGACCGAGATCATCAGGTGCGCATGTTTGTCGTGGATAGCTTTGATCCAGCCGTCCGGATCGGGGAAGCGCGCGGGATCGAACTTATGCGAACCCCAGGCGTCCACGGGCCAGTACTGCCAGTCCTGCACAATGTTGTCGAAGGGAATCCCGCGCTTGCGGAATTCGTTCACAACATCGAGGCTTTGCTGCGCCGTCTCGTAGCGCTGCCGCGACTGCCACAAGCCAAACGCCCACGACGGCATCATCGTCGCTTGTCCGGTAAGGAAGCGATAGCCCGCAATCACGCCGTCCAATTCCGGCCCATAAACGAAGTAATAGTTGACCCCGTCGCCCACCTCCGACCATAGCGAGGTGTTCTTTTCGGCGGAAGGCGTCTTCCATAGCAGCCGGAATGTCGTGCCCTGCTCGGTCGTCCACTCGATCTTCACCGGATAGCGGTGATTCGCTTCCAGCCGCAGTTTAGCCTGGTCGGTAGCCGTCAGCCAGTTCTGCCGCCAGTGATCGAGAATGAGGCGGCCGTCAATCCATATCTTGATGCCCCCATTGGCATAACTCTGGAATTGATAGTCGCCGCTGGCGGGCGCCTCTATGGAACCCTCCCATGTCATCTTCGGCGGCAGGTGCGCTTCCGCTTGCGGCTTGGCGGCGAACGCGAGGCTGGCGGTGGTGGTTGGCGAGGAACCCTCCATGAGCTGCATCGTCAGCCCGCCCTGCTCCCCCCCTTTGTCGAACAGATTCTCCGCCGGGATCGCCGAAAACTCCCGCAGATCCCCAAACCGCGAGTAGGACGTGTTGTCCCAGAGGATCCCGTAGCCGTCGCTGGAGACCAGGAAAGGCACAATGACGGTTGTATTGCGCTGCCACAGGTCCAGATCGCTGCCTTTGATGTCCACAATGCCGAACTGATGCTGGCCCAGCCCGTAGAGCGATTCACCGGCGTTGGGCAGCCATTGCTGCCGGATGTGAAAGGTATTCTCTCCCTGCACTTCCGCGGGCTCCATGAGCCGTCCGCCAGCAGCCTCCGCGAGAATGGTCTTCCCTTGGGAATCAAGAAATGTCACCGCTCCCGTTGCGCGGTCCACCGAGACCGTTAGTTTCGATGTCGACAGCAGCAGCGCCTGGGGAGTCGTGCCGAGCTTCCAGATTGCGCTGGATGGCGGGCGATCGACGACATCGATCGTTTTCTTGGTGAAGAAGCTCTTGTCTTTCGAGAATGCGACCCTGACAACGGAATCCGAGAGCACCTGCAGGTTCAGGAATCCGTCCGGTAGCCGCAGGATGACCCCATCCGCCTGCCTTTCAAACTCCGCGGGAGGGACCGCATGCAAGGCTGGCGACAGCGGCAAAATCAGAAAGACCAGCGCGAGGAAGGAACGGAGCGCTTTCTTCGACATATCGTCCCCCGATGGGCGCGTTCCCGCGAGCGGGCGATAGAGTGTACAGCTTCGTGACCCAAGCCGGCATGCGTGCATAGAATCTGAAATCCCCCTTCAAGTCCGGAACTCCCAAGAGTATATCGCCGACACCCCAGCGCCTACCTGGACGAATGCTGGTTATTCGCTGTCAGCGAGTTGGCGGCGGAAGCGGGAATCGGCGGGATTCGAGGAGGGTGGAGACGAGGGCTATGGGCAAGCCGACCACGTTGAAGTAGTCGCCTTCGATGCGCGGTATCCAGCGCGCCGCGCGGCCCTGGATGGCGTAGGCGCCGGCTTTATCCATGGGTTCGCCGGTGGCGACGTAGGCGGCTATCTCTTCGTCGGAGAGGGTAAGAAAGCGGACGGCTGTGACTTCGGCGGCAACTTCGGTGGAATTGGCGGTGACCAGGGCGACGCCGGTAATGACACGATGGGTGCGGCCCGAGAGCAGGCGCAGGATGCGGGCGGCGTCGGCAGGGTCAGAGGGCTTGCCGAGGATGTGGTTGTCGAGGGTTATGGTGGTATCGGCACCGAGGACCACCAAAGGCGATTCTGGGCTTTGGGGCATGTGGTTGGCCGAGAGTTGGGCGAAGACGGTCTGGGCTTTTTCGCGGGCGATGCGGATGACGTAGGCGATGGGGTCTTCGTTGGGGTTGGGATCTTCGGGGATGTGGGCGGGATGGACCTCGAAGGAGAAGCCTGCCTGGGCGAGGAGTTCGCGGCGCCGCGGAGAGGCTGAGGCGAGGACCAGCATATTGAAATTATGGCAGGGGGTTCGGAGTGCGCGGCCGAGGTTGCGAAGGATTTCATGGAAGCGGGGTTGGAGAGATTCCGGGATTCTTTGCCCTTTTGCACCGCTATTTGTTTGCTTCAGTACTCGCTGTCAAAGAACGGGACCCGGAGAGTCGAGGATAAGTTATTGAAAAAAATGGAGAAGCGTCTGTTTTTCTGGATTGCATGGAATTTCGCAGTGTTTGGTTAAGCTAAGAACATTCAGAGCGAAAGGATTGAACAGGGGAGAGAACAAGAAGCTTTCCTGAACTGCTCCGGGCCATTTCCGCGGGTTCGCTGGCGTGGGAAGAGCAAGAAGCTTCGGCGTTTCAGACGGTGTGTCAGTGGGGGCGGCTTCGGTGCGGAGTTGCAGCTGATTCCTTTCTACGGGTAGCGCGACAGACCGTGGAACGGTGGGCCGGGAATGGCGGACGGATGGCCGGTTTACAGCAGCAGAAGCTGGAAGTGGCAAGCGAGACGCACGTGCGACCGATCCAGAAAAAGCCTGGGCGGGCCGGATGCACGGGAAGAGGCGCGAAGATTCTGCGCGAGGCGGCGGGCAAAGCAGTTAACGAGAAAGGCAAGGAAATTGCCCGGTCCCTGTTGCAGGGGACGCTCAAGGGCAATGTGAGCAGCACGAAGCTGTTGTTATTGCTTGCCGATTTGAAGCAGGAGCAAGGGGATGCCGGGAAGAGCCGGCATGGATGGAGCAAAGCGCAGGCGCTGGCGGCCGAGCCGCAGTGGCAGGAACCGGCGGCCGAGGCGAGCGCGGAGACGACGGGCGGAAGCCGGGAACCGGAAGGCTGAGGGCCGCGCGGTTACGGCTTTGTGCATCCAAGCCGTCAGCATTGTCGATCAAGCTCCACAGGGATGCAGCTGCGAATCCCACCCTTGCCGTTGGCCGCGGTTCGCTGCGGCGAATGACGGACGGCAAGGGTGGGCTTGGAAATTGACTTTGCAGGACGAGCGGCGAGAGACGGATGGAATGTTTCGGGCGCTCCCCGAAAAGAAGGATGAGACAGGAATGAATCTCACGAAGAACGAACGGTTGCGCGGCGCGGGCAGATGGTTGGGACTTGGAGTGTGCCTGCTGGGAATGGCGATGGGCAGTGCGGCCAACGCGCAGGCGGTGAGTACCACGACGGTTCAGGGGACGGTGTACCTGGCGAATGGGCAGGCGGGCACGGGAACACTGGTGGTGAGCTGGCCGGCGTTTACGACGGCGAATGGCCTGGCGGTGGCCGCGGATCGTACGACAGCGACGATTGCGCCGGATGGATTTGTGAGCGTGAATCTGGCTCCAAACCTGGGCGCGACGCCGGCGGGGCTGTATTACACGGCGGTGTATTACCTGAGCGACGGCACGACGAACACCCAGTACCGACGGCGCTATGCCGCCGAACTACTCCGAATTCTCAACGGCATTGTTCATCAACCTGCCGCTGGGGTCTTGAGCGGCGATTTCCTGGTAGCGATGGGCGAATGGAGTCCAGTGGATGCGGATGATGAATGAATTCGAAGCGCAGGTGCTGAGCGATTTGAGCGTGCTGAAGACGCAGATGAACGGCCTGATGGGCGACGGCGGCGGGGGGCGCATCGCCGATCTGGAGCGGCGCCTGGAGCGGCATGAGCAGAACTGGCAGCGGGCCAAGGGCTTTCTGGCGGCTTTCAGCGTGCTCTTCGCGGTAATTGAAGTGGCCGTGGAGGCCTGGCGCCGGCATTGAGCGGCGATGCCGGCGCCTGGTCGGCAAGGGCGTTCGCATCCGCCTTCGGTTTTGACCTGAACTCTCGTATAATCAGCCCCATGAGCGAACGACCCCTGATTGGCATTGTGATGGGCAGCAAGAGCGACTACGAGGTGCTCTCGGCTGCGGTTGAGATTTTGCGGGCGCTAGAGATTCCCCATGAGGCGCGGGTCTTGAGCGCGCATCGCACCCCCGATCAACTGCTCGAATACGTTGAATCGGCGCGAGGGCGGGGGCTGCGGGTGATGATTGCCGGGGCCGGCGGCGCGGCTCATCTGGCCGGCGTGGTGGCCGCCAAGACACTGCTTCCCGTGCTAGGCGTGCCGATTGCCTCCACACCGCTGAACGGCCTGGATTCGCTGCTTTCGATTGTGCAGATGCCCAGGGGCGTTCCCGTCGGAACGCTGGCCATCGGCAAGCCCGGAGCGGCCAACGCCGCGCTGCTGGCGGCCGAGATTCTGGCCTTGAACGACGCGGCGGTCTGCGAACGGCTCACCCGCTGGCGTGCGGCGCGAGCCCAGGAAGTGCTGGAGCAGAAGCTGCCCGATTGAGCGGTATCGTCGACCATTCGCGCACAGAGAGTTCTACGCTGGCGAAGTTGCTGCTGGATACTTGTTGACTACAGCTTGCGCAGCGCGTCGCGAAGCGTTTTGACGTTCTGGTCCAGCGTCCTGCCCGCTGTTTCAAGGACAAGATGCGCCCGATTCCATGGAGCATACTCCCGGGCAAGCACCTCTTCCCATGAAGGCAGCCTCAATCCGGGCAAATCCGCGACGCGGGTTTCCACCCGGTGTCGATGTTCTTCGAGGTCGGAGCATTGGACCTCGATTTCCATCGCGCGGACCTTGGCGCGCGCGGCAACCTCGACCCACGCATCGCGAGTGAGTTGGCTAGGATTCACGGAGTCCGCAATTACCGCCAGGCCATTTCGGAGGTTATCCTCGGCGAGCGCGTATGCAATGCGATACCCAGCGTCGTCGAGAGACCTGGAAGAGTCCTGGGAAGACCGCATGGCCTGCTCGATCGAGTCAATCCGCAAATGAACTGCTCCGATCCGAGAAGCCAATTCGCGCGCGATCGCCGTCTTGCCCACTCCGGGCAAGCCGCTCAGGATAACGAGCATCGCACCCAACCTTGATCCTGATTCCTCGATTGCCGGAGCGGAGGCCTCGTTTCCTGGGATCGTCCATTCATTCGCGGCCTCGCGGAAACCCGCTCCCATGCTACACCCGGTCCAACTCGGCGAAGAGGTCGGCAAGCACGATGCGGATGGGAGTTTCAGGGATGGTAAGCTCGCCGGTGCGGGCCAGTTCCAGGCCGGATGGCGTGCCGCGATAGCCGACGCGGGCAGTGGGATCGACGATCCAGACCTGCTCAATGCCGAAGGCGAGATACTCTGCCGCCTTGGCCGCGGTGCGGCGCAAGGTATCTTCCGGCGACTGAATCTCGATCACAAGCAGCGGCGAACGGGTGAGGATGCGCTCGCGGGGCGAGCCGGCGCGCAAGATGGTGAGGTCGGGCACGCGGAAATGGTCCGGCTGGGTTTGAACGCACTGCTCCGGAAGACAGATGACCCCCCACTCTGCGCGGTGAATGTTGAATAACGTAACCAGAATCCCTTGCAGAAATGAATGCTCGAACTCGCCCAAGTCGCGCTCCTCGATGATGCCGTCCACATACTCGCAGTGGTGCTCGAAGACCGTCGACAGGTACTGCTCGACGGAGACGGGTGGGTCGAAGACGGGCTGCGTTGCCATGAAGACAGTATCCTCCAAATCCGGAGCAATTGCTACAATTCCGTCGATTGGCTGGCGACCAGACTCTTGCATTTGGCGATGAAATCGGCCAGCGGAATGGAGCCCTGGTCGCCCTTTGCGCGGGTGCGGACGCTGACCGATCCGGCCGCTTCTTCCTTGTCGCCGAAGACCAGAATGTAGGGCGTCTTTTGATTGGCGAAGTCGCGAATCTTGCCGTTCATCTTCTCGTTGCGGTCGTCGATTTCAACTCTCAGCCCGGCGGTCTTCAACTCCGCCTCGACCTTCCTGGCATAGGCGTGGTGGCGCTCGCTGATGGGAACCAGGCCCGCCTGCACAGGCGCGAGCCAGAGCGGAAACGCTCCCGCGTAGTGCTCGATGAGCACGCCGAAGAAACGCTCCACCGAGCCGAAGAGGGCGCGGTGAACCATGACCGGCTGATGGCGCTCGCCGTCTTCGCCCACGTATTCGAGTTCGAAACGGGCAGGCAGGTTGAAGTCGAATTGCACCGTGGAGAGCTGCCAGAGGCGGCCAAGCACGTCGACGAGCTTCACATCGATCTTGGGGCCGTAAAAGGCGGCTTCGCCGGGGATGGTCTTGTGGGCGATTCCCTTGCGTTCGAGAGCGCGCTGCAACGACCCGACGGCCAGGTTCCAGTTCTCATCGGAACCGGCGTAGTGAGCGCGGTCATTGGGATCCCAGGTGGAGAGCTCGACCTTGAACTCAGCAAAGCCGAAGGTCTTCAGCACCGCCTCGGCAAAGTCGATGCACGCTACCACCTCATCCTCGATCTGGCCGGGGGTGCAGAAGATATGCGCGTCGTCCTGCGTGAAGCCGCGCACGCGCAGCAGGCCGTGCATAGTGCCGGAGCGCTCGTAGCGGTAGACATTGCCCAGCTCGGCCAGGCGCACGGGAAGGTCGCGATAACTCTTGGGTGAGTTCCTGTAAATCAGGATGTGGCCGGGGCAGTTCATCGGCTTGAGGCGATACTCGGCATCGTCCAGTTCCATGGGCGTGTACATGTTGGCGGCGTAGAAGCCCTCGTGGCCGCTGACCTTCCACAATTCGCGGCGCATCACGTGCGGAGTGAAGACCAGCGAGTAGCCGCGGCGCAGGCATTCGTCGCGCATCCAGTCTTCCATGACCTTGCGGACGATGGCGCCCTTGGGATGCCAGAAGATGAGTCCCGCGCCCGCGATCTCCTGGATGCTGAAGAGGTCCAGTTGCCTGCCCAGCAGGCGATGGTCGCGCCGGGCCGCTTCTTCAAGGCGGGCGAAGTGGGCGTCCAGTTCCTTTTGCGAGAAGAACGCGGTGCCGTAGATGCGCTGCAACTGGGGGTTCTTCTCGTCGCCGAGCCAGTAGGCGCCGGCCAGCGAGAGCACTTTGAAGGCCTTGACGCGGCCGGTCGAGGGCACATGAGGGCCACGGCAGAAGTCGACGAAGCCGCCGTTGCGATAGAAGCTGACCTGGTCGCCGGGCTGTGTGAACTTGGTGACGAAGTGGGTCTTCATGAAGTCGCCGTCGCGTTCAAAGCCTTCGAGAGCTTCCTCGCGGGGTTCGTGCTCGCGAACAAATTTCTCGTCGCGCGCCACCACCTCGGCCATCTTGGTTTGGATCGCTGCGAGGTCTTCAGGCGTGAAGTTCGTCGGGCGATAGAAGTCGTAGAAGAAGCCTGCGTCGGTAGCCGGTCCGTGGCCTAACTTGGTCTCGGGAAAGAGTTCGAGCACGGCGGTGGCCAGCACGTGGGCCGCTGAGTGGCGGACGACCTTGAGCGCGTCGGGGTCGCTCTCCTTAACCAGTTCCAGGCGCGTGTCCGCGGTGAGCGGAGTGGTCAGGTCCACCAGGCGCGGCGCGGCCGAGTCTTCGGCGGCATACATCGCGGCCTCATCCGGCTGGCCGTCGGCGGCGGTGCTTCCCTTTACCGCGCCAGTCACCGGGGTCAGGCGAGCGACCACGCAGACCGCCGCCAGGCGCGGCGAAATCGAGTTGGCAATATCGAGGGGCGTTGTGCCGGCGGGCACTTCGCGAATGGCCCCGTCGGGCAGGTGCACGGCAATGGTCTCGGCGCTCATTTTGGTTGGGTTCCTGCAATTCCTCGCCGGAGAAGAAAAACCTCTGGCAAAACAACAGGATAGTTGCCGCGGGCCGCTCGCGTCGAGGAAACCGTGCCTCGCGGGAGCGGGACGGGACCGGAAGCGGAAACCTGAAAGAACCCTTGTCCACGGCGGCGTATCCTTGTCGCTATGGGAGAAAGAAGGCGGAAATGCGCTGGATTTCGTTGCTTTGCTGGCTGGGGATCTGTTTTGCGGTAGCGGGAGCTGGCGGACGTTTGACGGCAACCGAGATTCCCGGCTGGTACCGGACGCTGGTGAGGCCGGTGATCGCCCCGCCGAATTGGGTCTTTGGCCCGGTTTGGACCCTCCTCTATGCACTGATGGCGATTGCCGCGTGGCGGGTGTGGCTCGCTGCGCCGTCGCCCATGCGCACCTGGGGTCTGGCGCTGTTTATCGCGCAACTGGCGTTGAACTTTGCCTGGTCGTGGATATTCTTCCACCAGCACGCCATTGGCGCGGCGTTGGTGGAGGTGGTGCTGCTCTGGGCCGCCATTGGGGCCACGACGCTGGTTTTCGCAGCGGTTGCGCCGCTGCCGGCGTGGCTGATGGCGCCCTATTGGGCGTGGGTGAGCTTTGCCACGATACTGAATGCGGCGTTCTGGCGGGCCAACGGGAAAGGCTGAGCGCGCCTAGCTGGCGTTCCCGTTCGCCCTTCCCTTTTACTCGTAGCGGAGCGCTTCGATGGGGTCCAGGTTGGCGGCCTTCCAGGCTGGATAGATGCCGAAAAGCAGGCCGATGGCGCAGGAGACGCCGAAGCCGATCAAGACCCATACGGTGGAAAGCGTGGCGGGCAGGCCGATGGGCAGCTCGTAAACGATCCAGGTGAGCAAAGCGCCCACGATGACGCCGAAAACTCCCCCCACGGCGCACAGGGTAATGGCCTCGGTGGTGAACTGGGTAAGGATCATGTGCTTGCTGGCGCCGATGGCCTTGCGCACGCCAATCTCGCGGGTGCGCTCGGTGACCGAGACCAGCATGATATTCATTACGCCCACGCCGCCCACCAGCAGGCCGACGCTGGAGACGGCGACCATGAACCCGAACAATCCGCCGGTAATGCTCCCCCAGAGCTTGGTGAGCGAGTCTGGCCCGAAGATCTCGAAGTTGTCGTCGGCCGAGACCTTGACCCTGCGCCGGATGCGCAGCATCTCGCGAATCTCGTCCTCGACCAGCGACTTGTTCTTGGGGTCGTCGTACTTCAGGCTGATCCACATATCCTTTACTTCGGGGTGCAGATTATGGAAGGTGCCAAGCGGGAAGTAAACGGCGTTGTCGTTGGGGTTCTTGCCGCTGCCGAAGGGCTGCTTCTGCTTGCTATAGACTCCGATCACCGTGTAGAGGCCGGTGGCTACATTGACCTCCTTGCCGATCGGATCCTCGCCGTTCACAAATAGCTCCTCCGCGGTGTCGTGCCCCAGCACGCATACGTGCGCCGCGCGATGGTCCTCTTCGTCGGTGAAGATGCGTCCCTCCTGCAGCGTAAAGTTCGACACATCCGCGCCCTGCGCCGTGTCGCCGTCCAGGATGGCGCCGGCTACTTTGTGCCCCTGGTACTTGATGCTCACGTCGCCCACGCCGAACTGCTTGGTGTAGCGGTATCCTCCGTCGGCAGCCACCACGTGGGGCAGTGTGCGCAGAGCCAGCACATCGTCGAGCGTCAGCTTCTTGCGCGTGAGCTGCTCGGTAGTGGGCCGCACGCCGATCACCGGCATGTGGAAGACCCAGAAGACATTCGATCCAAACGAGTCGGCAAAGTCGGCGACACGGTTGTTGAGTCCGTTGATGACCGACGAGATGACGATCACCGTAGTAACGCCTATGACGATGCCCAGGATGGTCAGCCCCGAGCGCAGCTTGTTCTTCCTCAGGGTATCGAGGGCCATCTTGATCGATTCGCGATTTTGTCCTTGCGCCATGGTGCACCGAGGGGTTAGGGGTTAGGGGTTAGGGATTAGGGGTTTGGGCCGCTGGCCCTGCTCCTTCTCCTTGATCTTGTTCAATATTCCAGAAATCATCTTTCCAACTTCAAACGACAAACTTTCAGCTTCATCGAGCAATTTGGAATCTCCGAACCCCAGTGCGCGAGCGATTTCGATCTGAGTTTGCAATTCGAAGTTGGAGCCCCGCGCAACTCCCAAGAACTGCCGGTACTCGCCCGTGCTTAGCCTTCCGTGTCCTTCGGCAATGTTGCTCGGGACGGAGACTGCTGCACGCCGGATTTGGCTGCTTAATCCGTACAGTTCCTCGTGCGGGAAATCCTTGGTCAGCCGATAGATCGCGACGGATAGCTGTATAGCCCTCTGCCAAACCAACAGATCCCGGAACGACTGCACCATTACGCGACTCCTAATCCCTAACCCCTGACCCCTAACCCCTGCTTCTCACATTTCCGCCCGCAGCGCCACTACCGGGTCGAGCCTGGCGGCTTTGCTGGCCGGATAAACGCCGAAAAAGATTCCCACGGCAGCGGCCATGAACAGCCCCAGCAGCACGCTCCACAGTTGCACGCTGGTGGGGAACCCGACAGCGAGCGTAATGATCTTGGCCACGGCGACGCCAAAGAGTACCCCGATGGCTCCGCCGGCTGCGGCCATGGTCGCGCTCTCGATGAGAAACTGGAGCAGAATGTCGCGCTGCCTGGCGCCCAGCGCCTTGCGCACGCCAATCTCGCGAGTGCGCTCGGTGACCGAGACCAGCATGATGTTCATAATCACGATGCCGCCCACCACCAGCGCGACGGAGGCGATGCCGATGATCACGTTGAAGAAGATGGTGGAAATCTGTTTCCAGAGGTCCAGGAAGGTATCGTTGGTCTCGATCTCGAAGTCGTCCGGCTGGCCGACGGCATCGTGGCGGCGGGCGCGCATCAGCACGCGCACCTCGTCCTTGGCCCGCTCCATGGCCTCTGCACTGCCGCTCGCGCGGCCATAGATGTTCAGCGAGTCGTTGTAGCCGTAGGTCTGCTGGTAGGTGGTGAAGGGAATGGCCACCCAGTTGTCCATCGACTGGCCCAGCATCTTGCCCTGGCGGTCGCCCACCCCCACAATTGTGAACGGGATGCCGCCGACGCGGATCTCCTTGCCGATGGGGTCGCCGTCGCCCAGCAGGTTGTCCACAATGTCGTAGCCCACAATGACGTTGTGCGTGGCCTTTTGGTCGTCGGCGGGCGTAAAGCCGCGGCCCAGCGCGATATCCAGGTTGTCCAGCGAGACCATGGTCCAGGTAATGCCGCGCATGTCGGTATCGTTGCTGGAGTGCCCGTTATAAACCACGCTGCCGCCGCGATCCAGGCGCACGCCAACCTCGCTGCACTCCGTGCAACTGTCGCGGATCGCCTCATAGTCCTCGTCGAGCAGCTTCTTGCGCTTCTGAAACTTGAAGTACTCCTCGGCGGAGAAGATCACGCCGGGCATCTGCTGCACCGTAAAAACGTCGGCGCCATGGCTGATGATCTTGGTGGTCACGTACGTGTTGGCGCCATTCACCAGGGTGATGACCATGATGACCGAGGCCACGCCCATCACCACCCCCAGCAGCGTGAGGATGGTGCGGAGCTTGTTGGCCCAGAGAGATTGCAGCGCGAGTTTGAATGCTTCACTGAATAGCATGGTCCCGCTTGCCTTCGTCGTGCTCGAATCGGATTGGCTCCCCGCCCCGCTCCCCCAGTGTACGCAATCCCGCGCGGCCGCAAGTCCCAGGACGGCTACTCCTATGGACGCAGCAGAGGCCGTTCAGGCCGCTTTTCGGGTTCCGCGGCAGCCGCAGGCGGAGATGGTTTGCCTTTGAGGGCTGGTTTGCCCCTTAGTTGATTACGCAGACTCACATGAGACGGTTCCAGTGCCGCGTTGAAATCGGCTCGGAGATGGAGCCTAAGCCGGTCTCCCGAAGGTCAGCAAATGCGGCATGTGAGAAAACCGCTACATATGAGGCTGTCATCCTGAGCGACCGTCGCGCAGCAAAGGGAGTCGAAGGACCTGCGTGTGATCAGGCCGGTTTACCGTCGCGAATCGAGATAATCTACTGCGAAGTTCCAAGACGCCTGCGCTATCGCCCGGTACTACCGAAGCCCTTCTCCGCGCGAGCGGACACTTCCAGTGTTTCCACCTCTTGGACTAGCCCAGTCAATACCGGAACCGGTATCATCTGGGCAATTTTTTCGTCGGCCTTGAGTTCGACCTCTGCATGGCCCAGGTTGGTCATCAGCACCAGAATCTCGCCGCGGTAACCGGCGTCGATCACCCCGGCGGTGGTGGCGATGCCGCGCGCCGCCATCGACGAGCGGTCGCGCACCAGCAACCCCAGCGGAGCGCCCGTGCCGGGATGGCGCGCCTCGACGGCGATGCCGGTGCGCACCTTGACAGTGGCGTGGGGAGGCAGAAGCGTGGCTTCCAGCGCAAACAGATCGTAGCCCAGGTCTTCGCCGGGGTGCGCGACCACTGGCAGCCGGGCGCTCTCTTCCAACAGCTTCACACGCAGCATGAATCGATGGTAAGGCAAGACGGCGAGTCAGCAGGTCAGAGAGTCAGCCGGCCCGAGAGTCGGCAAGCGCAGGGTGCCCCACCCTCGCCTGTCATCCTGAGCGGCCGTAGCGAAGCGAAGGGAGTCGAAGGATCTGCGTTTTGACCTGTTGCGGCTAGGGTGGGATCCGCCGTCCGCCCCAAATGGTCAGCCCCGGCGGGAATCTTCCCGGCCGGGGCTGTCTTGGAACGACAAGAACAATCGGCAAAAGGACCTGTAAGCCGAATTCTGTCGTGTGCGGTCATTCCTCTAGACGCCGCGTTGCCGCGGACGTTCATCAGCGACCTACCCGGAGGTTCCGGCAATTGCTTGAGCCGCCTGGGCGCATCGGGCCGATGCGCAGCACCGCCTGGCTCTATAGCGGACGCTTCCCTCCCTATTTGGTCTTGCTCCGTGTGGGGTTTACCCTGCCCCCGGCGTTACCGCCGGAGCGGTGCGCTCTTGCCGCACCATTTCACCCTTACCCCGGCGCTGGAGTTTCCGCAACGGCGAGCGTACCCGCCTAGGCGGGCCAACTCGGGTATTGCGTTTCCAGGGTGGCCCTCCCGAAGGAGGGGTAGCCGGGGCGGTATCTTTTCTGTGGCACTGGCCGTCCGCGAGTTTTGACGCCCGCGTCCCGGACGTTATCCGGCACACTGCCCTGCGGAGTTCGGACTTTCCTCCCCCGGTTGCCCGCGCTCGCGCCTGAGCCCCCGGCAGCGACCGCCCGGTCCTCCTGCCAGTGGTTAGTTTACCGCAGTTCCGGTTTCCCCGATTCCGTCCGCGGATATCCGGCGCTGGAAGCAACTGCCGGGCCGATCAATTTGCTGCGGCCTTGCCGGAACTCCTACAGAACCACCTTGTAGATGTTGCCCTTGTTGTCCACGGCTACGCCGAAATGGTTGTCCTCCGGCACGCCCAATTGCTCACGGTGAAACTCAATCTCCAGGACGGTTCCCCGATCTCCGGTGGCGACCGCCTGCCCGATGTTCTGGCTGCCCAAAAGCGTGCCAACGTAGTATCCCTCTCCGTAGACCAGATCCCAGGCGAAGGCCAGATTAGGCTGCGGCGGGTAGCCGGCTGGGCTTCCCGGAGTCTTGGCGTTGAAGAAGGACGCAGTAACGACCGTCCAGGTCCCCGTGAAGCCCTCGCCGTTCTCCTGCTTCAAGGAGATCTTTCCCGATTGCTTCCAGATGTCGGTGAGCTTAGCGGTGAAGGCCGGCGGGGGAGACTGCGTTGCCGCCGGCCCCTGGACGGGGAAAAGCCGCTGACCGGATGCGGCGACGCTGCCCGCGATCATGCAGATGCCGAACAGAACAAGAACGAACCTGGTCTTCATTGGAGATCCTCTCTTCCTGTGATCGTTCCATGAGCGAAAGAGTACCGCGCGTTGTGAATCCTATCCGCGCTCCTCCATCGGAATCCAAGACAAGCGGCGGACGCGGCCAATGGACCGGGCTGGCCCCATCGAGCCTGCTACCAGACCATCTTGTAGATGTTGCCCTTGCTGTCTGCCGCCACAGCATCCCCCCCACCGAAGAACTCCACCTGGAGAACGGTTCCCCGGTCTCCAGTCAGGAGACCTTGGCTGACGGTTTCGCCCAGAACGTGGGCAACGAAATATCCCTGCCCGTAAACGGCATCCCAGGCAAAGGCCAAATTCGGCTGCGGCGGGTAGCTGGCCGGAGACCCCGGCATCTTGGCATTTGCAAAAGATAACTTCAAATTCTTGTAATTCCCCTGGAAGGATTCTCCATTGGCTTGGGCCAGAGAGATTGTCGAACCTGAATGGAGTTTGCCGGTAAACGCCGGCGGGGGAGTCTGCGTCGCCGCTGGACCCTGAACCGGATAAAGCTCGATCCCGAATGCGGCAGTGCTGCCCGCGATCATGCATACGCAGAACAGGATGAAGACGAACCTGGCTTTCATGGGAATCCTCCTTCCCTTTAGACCGGGAAAGCACGACGCAGTTACGCGGATCTCGAAACTTACGGGCGCTCTTCCATGGGAATCCAGTGGGCGGGGTAGACGGGACCGATGTACTCGGCGCGGGGACGGATGAGGCGGTTGTCGTCCAACTGCTCGATGACGTGGGCCGCCCAGCCGGCGATGCGGCTGATGGCGAAGATGGGCGTATAGAGGTCGATGTCGATGCCCAGCGTGGCGTAGGTGGAAGCGGAGTAGAAATCCACGTTGGCGTTCAGCTTCTTGTCGGAGTTGATGTAAAGTTCGATGGCCCGGGACATCTCGTACCACTTGGGCACGCCTGCGTCCCTGCCGAGTTGCTCGCTCATCTTGCGCAGGTGGGTGGCGCGGGGGTCCTCGGTCTTGTAGACGCGGTGGCCGAAGCCGGAGATCTTCTGCCGCGCGGCCAGCATGCCCTTGACGTATTCCACGGGGTCGTCGCCGGCCTTGTCGATGGCGTAGAGCATGCGCATGACTCCTTCATTGGCGCCGCCGTGGAGGGGGCCTTTGAGCGCGCCGATGGCGCCGGTAATGGCCGAGTGGACGTCGGACAGCGTGGCGGCGATGACGCGGGCGGCGAAGGTGGAGGCGTTCAACTCGTGTTCGGCGTGGAGCACCAGCGCCATGTCAAGCGTCTTGACGGCCGTCTCCGAGGGCCTGACGCCGTTGAGCATCCAGAGAAAATTGGCGGCATGGTTGAGCGAGCGGTCGGGCGGCACCACCTCGTGCCCCTTGCGCAGGCGGTCGTAGATGGCCACGATCATCGCCATCTGCGCGGTCAGATGGTAGCACTTGCGCACGTTGGCGTCGTGGGAGTTGTCTTTCTCGTCGGCGTCGTAAAAGCTGAGCGCTGAGACGGCAGTACGCAGCACCTCCATGGGCGTGGCCGAGGCGGGAATGCCGCGCAGCAGGTCGACGATGCGAAAGTCGAGCCCCCTGGCCAGCGATAGCTGAGACTGAAACTCGCGCAAGGCGAACTCGTTGGGCAGGATGCCGTTCCAGAGCAGGTAGGTGGTCTCCTCGAAGGTCGAGTTCTCGGCCAGCTCGTGAATGTCGATGCCCCGGTAGGCCAGCACGCCCGCTTCTCCGTCGATCCAGCAGATCCCGGAGTTGGCCGCAACAATTCCTTCCAGACCCTTCCCAGCGACAGCGGTCGTCATAGCTTTCGGATCTCCCTTTACAATGGTAATCTGGCGATTGCGGCGGATGTCCCGGCCTTCCACCCCAGCGACGAAGACCTGTCGATGGAACCCCGGCCTTCCACCCCAGCGACGAAGACCTGTCAATGGGGATCCCGGTGTCGAAAACGTGCCCGGCGCCTGAAAATGCAGTAAAGATGTTTATAACGTAGCCGTTCCCTTGTTGTCACGGAGTGCGGGACGGCAAGCGGGCTGAAGCGGGTTCTCGACGGTGTTCAATTGCCGCGCCACGAATGGAACCGACGGTATTTTTCTGCACATTGCCTTATTTTTGCGATAATACTCAGATACTTCCCCCGCAAATGCGCGGGAGGGCTCCTGGGGGAGTTTGGATTCTGTAGGCCGGAACTCAGCAAGGGCACGGGGGATTCACTGGAAGGAATCCCGGCAACGGCGTCCAACAGGACGGAACGTCGCCATCACCAGGGCTTGGGCGAGGTGCACAGGCCTTTAAGCAGCGGTTAGCTGGACAGGCCGCTAGAGAGAAATGAGGGAAACAAATGAGTGAAGAAGTCGACAATGTCCCCAGGACGTATTCCGGCGCTCTCATGGCAGTGCTCGCCGTGGCCCTGGTAGCCGCGCTGGGCAGCCTGATCTGGTGCGGTGTGCTTGGCAGCCGGCTGGGAACGCAGCAAAGCGAGCTGGCTGAGGCGAAGCAGCAGAACAGTCAAATGCAGGCCAAGTTGCGCGAGACGGACGCCCGCCTGGAGGTGGCCACAGATGAGCTGAAAACATCGCTGGGGCTAACCCAGAAGCAGTTGGACTCCCGAGCCCAGGAGATTACCGATCGCCAGCAGCGCGTCGAGGCCGACGCCCAGAAACTGGCGACCGCCGAGAAGAAAACCGCGCAGCAGGTGACGGCCGTTTCCAGCGCGGTGACCGACGTCAAAACCGACGTGGGCGGAGTGAAGACCGATGTGGCCAAGACGCAGAGCGACCTGGCCGCCGCGGTGAGCCAGTTGACGTTAATGAAGGGAGATTTGAGCAGCCACGCCAGCCTGATCGCCCGCAATCACGATGAGCTGGACATCCTGAGGCACAAGGGCGACCGGAACTACTTTGAGTTCTCGCTGGTCAAGGGCGAGAGGAAGCCCGTGGGCACGGTCAGCCTGGAGCTCAAGAAGGCCGACTCCAAGAGGAACAAGTTCACGCTGGTGGTGTATTCCGACGACAAGCAGTACGAGAAGAAGGACAGGAACGTGAATGAGCCGTTGCAGTTCTACAGCGGCAAGGATCCGCTGCTCTTCGAGATCGTGGTGAACTCGATCGGGACAAAGAACTCGACGGTCGCCGGGTATCTGTCGGCTCCCAAGACTGCGCCGGCTCCGCCTTCTACCGGACAATAACCGCGGCGTGGGGCGCGAGCACCAGGCTGGGCTGGTACTGGAAGGCGAAGGTAAAGTTCAGATCCTTGCCCGCGTCCCATTGTTGTTTGCTCATGCGGAAGGCTGAAACGATGGTCCCCTCGACGGTCTGGCCAGGGTCGAGGGTAACGTCAAGCCGCATTCCCTTGCCGTGGGGCACGGGCATCGACGGGTAGGCGAGGAAGACCCGGTCGTAATCGGCTGCGGATGCCGCATAGCTGGAGTGGATTCCGTCGTCCAGCTTGATATTGGCCAAGATGTTGCTCAGGAAGAGCGGCTGCTTGCCCTGGTTGTGCAGCTTGACCTGGGAAAAGACATAGATCTGGTCGTAGCTCTCCACGGCCATGGGGGCACCGTTGGCGTCGAGCCCCGACGTCTCCGTGTGCTGCGGGTGAATCCACACCTGCTCGATCTCTCCGCTGGCTGCGGGCGGCTTTTGTCCCGCGATCACAATGACGGCGACGACCACGGTGACCACGACGGTCGCGACGATGGCGGCCCAAACCACGTGGCTGGAACCTTTGGTGAATTCCTCGCCGCGGGCGGCATCGTCGGTTTCTTCCAGGCTTTCCTGATGCAGCAAGCTCATAGCGAACCTATCTTATCGCCATCGGCGGGTTGCGGGCTACGTTTTTCGTGTTTGGCGGTAATGGAAAAGCAATTTCGCGCCAAAGCGGTGCCATTCCCTTCCCGCCTACGGCTTCGGCCGGAGCGCGGCCAGAAACTCCTTTGCCCCCAGCGTGTTGAGCACATCTTCAGACCACAGCCAGGCGCGGCGGAGCTGGCGAAGGCCGTAGTCCATCCTGCCCAGGTTGCGGGCGTCGTGCGAGTCCGAGTTGATGACGATGCGGCAGCCCAGCTCCTTGGCCAGGCGGAGGTCGCGGTCGTTGAGGTCGAGGCGGTCGGGAGCGGCGTTGTGCTCGACGGCCACGCCCAGCTCAGCGGCGCGGCGCAGGACCGTCCCCATATCCAATGCGAAGGGTTCGCGGCGCAGCAGCAGGCGGCCGGTGGGATGGCCAAGAATGCGCACATACGGATTCTCGATGGCCTTGAGCACGCGAGCGGTCATCTCTTCCCTGCCCTGCTCAAAGCGGGTGTGGACGCTGGCGATGACCACCTCCATCCCGGCCAGCACCTCGTCGTCCAGGTCCAACGATCCGTCGGCCAGAATGTCCACTTCGATACCCGTGAAGACACGGATGCGTCCCTCCATCCGGCGGTCCACCTCGCGAACGCGCTCCATCTGTTCAAGCGCCCGCTTCTCGTCCAGGCCGTTGGTCATGGCCAGGTTCTTGGAGTGATCGGTGATGGCGATGTACCGGTATCCGCAGGCCAGGGCAGCCTCGGCCATCTCGCCGATGGTGTTGTGCCCGTCGCTCGAGTCGGTGTGCATGTGCAGGTCGCCGCGCAGGTCGGCCTGCTCGATGAGCCGGGGCAGGGTGTGGCGCGCCGCTGCCTCGATCTCGCCCAGGTTCTCGCGCAGCTCGGGAGGAATCCAGTCCATGCCCAGCGCGGCGTATATCTCCTCTTCGGTGGCAGCGGCTACCACCGAGTCGTCGTCGAGGCGGGCCAGCGCCCACTCGCTCAACGTGTAGCCCATCTTGAGGGCGCGCTGCCGCAGCGCCACGTTGTGCGCCTTGGAGCCGGTAAAGTATTGCAGCGCGGCGCCATAGCAGGCCGAGGGCAGCAGGCGCACGTCCACCTGCAAGCCGTTCGATAGATGGAAACTCACTTTGTTCTCGCCCTTGGCGATGAGGTCGTGTATGCCGGGGTAGGCGGCGACGTGTTCGACCGCGGCGGCGGTATGCTCGGGCGCGCAGGCCGAACCGGTAACCAGCAGGTCCAGGTCGCCCACGGTTTCGCGGCCCCGGCGCAGGGAACCGGCGGGGGTCACCCTTTCAATGCCGTCGAAGGCCAGCAGGTAAGCGGCGATGCGGCCGGCGGCCTCTTCGGCTACGTCGATGCGGAAGCGGCCGGCGCTGCGGCGATAGTCGTCGATGCCCTTGCGCAGCTTCTCAATCTGCTTTTCGCCCATGCGCGGCAAGCCGGCCAGGTGACCCGCTTCGATGGCCTCAGAGAGCTGATCGATGCTGGCGATTTGCGCCGCCGACCACAGCAGCGCAACCGTCTTGGGGCCCATGCCGGGCAGCTTCAGCAGTTCCAGAACGCCGGCGCCGTACTTGGCCAGCAGCTCCTCGCGCAAGGGCAGCGTGCCGCTGACGGCGATGGCCTGCAGGTTGGCAGCCATGCCCTTGCCGATGCCGGGAATCTCCATCAGGCGGGCGGTTGAGGGCGCGGCGGCCACAAGGTCCACTGTGGTCTGTTCGGCGGCCTCGGCGGCGTGGCGATAGCTGCGGATGCGGAAGCCGTCGCCGCCGTCGATCTCCAGTAGATCGGCTGTCTCGGCCAGCAGACGGGCCATGGTGGGATTGTCCATTGCGCGGGTCTCCGCAGACAGTAGAACAGAGATCGGTGAGCAAGGGGTTGGCAAGCTGGCTGCCATGTGACAAACGACTGGAATTTGGGCGCACTTTATCGGAACCGCCCGGCGGCGGTCTTGCGGTAACGCCCGGTCTTACGCGCCGCTAGGCTGCGGTGTGGGCGGCGTCCTTGAAGCGGACCACTGCATCCGCCTGGGGACCTTTCTGACCTTGGACGATGTCGAACTCGACGTCATCGCCCTCTTTCAGCGTTTTGTACCCGTCCAGTTGAATCGACGAATAGTGGACGAATACATCCGGCCCGTCTTCGCGTCCGATGAATCCATAGCCCTTGGCGTTGTTGAACCACTTGACCTTCCCTTTGTACTGGGCCACAGGCTCCCTCTTTCTTTGGGTCTTGCGGGGATCCGGCGAGCGAGGGGATCGCCCGCCGTTGTTTATATGACGAGAATAAGGGAAGAAAGGTTGGAGTATTTTTTCGCGAGGGTTCCCATAGAGTGAGACCGGCCGGCTCGCCTATCCGGGCTTTGGGGCCGGCCTGGAAGGCGAAAGCCTTGCTACAGAAGCGGATGCCCGCCGGATGCAACTGCCTGCAGCGGGCGGACCGCTACTTCTTTCGCTTGCCGGCGTTGATGCGCGCGTAGAGGAGGATGCTGCTGAGCGTCTTGCCGTCCAGAATGGCGCCCTTCTCGATCATCCTCAGCACCTCGGAGAGCTTGACCAGGCGAAACTCAATCTGCTCGTCGTCCTCCGGATGGGCGTCGCCCGCCACCAGGCCCTCGGCCACGAAGACCCTCATGGATTCGCCCAGAAAGCCGGGGCTGGGGTAGTACTCGGCCAGCGGCTTCCATTTCTTTGCGCTGTAGCCGGTCTCCTCGGCGAGTTCGCGCTGCGCGCCCGCCAGGGCGTCTTCGCCGGCGTCCAGCTTGCCGGCCGGCAGCTCCCACAGGAACTGCCCAGCGGCATGGCGATACTGGCGCTCGACGACGATCCACGGATCCTTCTTGCTCTTGGAGCTGTCTATGGCCAGAATGACCACGCTGCCGTTGTGGCGGATGATGTCGCGCTCGCTCTCGCGGCCGCCGGGTTCGATCAGCTTGTCGCGGAGCACGCGGAAGAGCGAACCCTGAAAGACCACCTCGGAGCTGAGCAGTTGCTCCGTCTCAGCGGGAGCGGCTGGCTTGAGCGCCTTCGCGGCTTTGTTCGCCTTGGGCTTGAGCGCCTTTGCGGTTTTGGCCTTTGCTTTCGGCCCTTTCTTTGTCTTAGCGCCCTTTGCAACCTTGGGCTTGCGGGGCTTCGCAGTCTTCTCTTGTTTTGGCATTTCCTGTCTCTCCCCTCAAAACGCAGTCAGAAAAAGTATACGCACTGCGCAAGATCGATCGATGCCGGGAGGCCTTCACTGCCTGTGTTCGCCGGGCGGGCGAATCCTGCTGGCCTCAAAGCTCACGATCTTCCACACGCCCCGCGCATCCCGAACATAAACGCGCGTATAGCGGAAGCTGCCGGAGAATTCGCCCTCGGCGTTCGTCCCCTTCACTTCGGCAAGCGAGGTCACCACCGCCGTCGTTCCGTAGAAGCGCACCTTCCGGTCGGAGATGTCGAGCGTCGTGATGTGCGTACGACCGGCGCGAAGGTTGGCCAGCGCCTGGTCCTTGGTTTGCAGGCTGCCGCTGGCGGTAATGGCCATGTAGTCGTCGGCCAGCAGGGAGTCCAGGGCCGCGGTGTTGCCGTTCAGTACGGCATTGCGCCATGCCTCTTCAAGCTGATCGATCTCGTGGCGGCGCTCGTGCTTCTGCGTCACGGGCAATCCCGCATGGAGCGGACTCGCCCACACCGCCAGCATGAGCACGGGGAGGAGCGCAGCCGCCAGCGCCATCCGGCGGTTCATGCGAATCGAAGAGTTGGTCGAGGCACCCCGCATAGGCGTATCGGATACTACCCCTCGATGGGTGGGCCGGTCAATCGGTCGCCGGCAGGGAGCATCAAGCAAGCGCATCTCCCTCGCCGCTCGCTGCTGCTTAAAGAAAACCAACCTCGCTACCGTTCCACACTCCCGCCGGTTGGACGAAATCCGCCCTCACACGACAGCAACCAGATTCTCCACGCTCCGCTCCCGCATCTTCTGGTAGAGTCCCCCCACCGCGTGCTTCTTGAAGTGGTCCGACTCCCGGTGCGCAGCCAGGGCCTTCGCATCTACGTATTGCTCATAGATGAGAACGGTATCGGGGTCGTCCTCCAGTTGATGCGGAATATAGCTCACGCATCCCGGTTCCCGGCGCGAGGCCGCCGCCAACTGGCGCAGAGTCTCCGCCACATCGGCGCGATCTTCGGGGGCGAACTTCAAGCGCACCACAAAGCTGACCATAATATCCGTTTCTCTCTTGCCTGGGCAGCCAAGCCCCAGGACCGGTTTCAAGCTGTTCTCTCAAGTTTACCCATGAATCCGATCGAGAGCCTCGGCAAACTCCGGCAGCACGATCGTCTGCTCCCGGTCCGGCCCCGTCGAAACCATCCCGATTCGCGCCCCGCTCTCCCGCTCCTGAAAGCGCAGATACTCACGCGCCGCCTGGGGCAGCTTGTCGAACTCCGTGATCCCCTCGGTCGACTCCCTCCACCCTTTCAGCGTCGCATACCGCGGCTTGATCTGATCCAGCCCCCGCACATCCGCCGGAATCACGTCCGTCACTTGCCCCGGCGAGCCGTCGATCTCGTACCCGACGCAGATGGGAATCTCGGCCAGTTCGTCCAGAACGTCCAGCTTGGTAATCACCAGCCATTCGGCCCCATTCACTTGGTTCGAGTAGCGCAGCAGCGGAATGTCCAGCCAGCCGCACCGCCGCGGCCGCCCGGTCACCGCTCCGTACTCGTTGCCGCGGGCCCGCAGATGGTCGCCCGCCGCATCGTGAATCTCGGTCGGGAACGGTCCCTCGCCCACCCGAGTCACATAAGCCTTGGTCACGCCGATCACCGTGCCAATCGCCGTCGGTCCCACCCCGGTGCCCGTTGCCGCCCCGCCCGCCGTCGCCGACGACGAGGTCACAAACGGATACGTCCCGTGGTCGATGTCCAGCATCGTCCCCTGCGCCCCCTCGAACATCACGCTCCCGCCTTCGGCCAGAATGGTGTTCAGCAAGCGCCCCGTATCGGTTACGAACGGCCTCACCTGCTCCGCCGCGGCCACATACTCATCGAACATCTTCGCCGGATCTAACGGGTCCGTTCCGGTCCCAAACAGCGCCCGCGCAATGGCGTTCTTTTCCGCGCACGCGGCTTCGATGTGGGTCTTCAAGAGATCCGGCCTGAGCAGGTCCACCACCCGCAAGCCGCTGCGCGCCATCTTGTCCTCGTAGGCCGGCCCAATCCCGCGGCTGGTGGTGCCAATCTTCTTCCGCCCCGGCGCGCTTTCGGCCGCCAATTCAATCATCCGGTGGTAGGGCAGGATCACCTGCGCTCTATTCGACACAAAAAGCTGCCCGTCCACGGCCACGCCCAGCGCCCGCAGCTTGGCCACTTCCTTCAGGAAGGCGATCGGGTCCAGCACCACGCCGTTGCCGATGATGCCCTTGCACCCCGGCCGCAGCACTCCGCAGGGGATCAGTTGCAGCACAAACCTCTGCTCGCCGACGATGACCGTGTGCCCGGCGTTATGGCCGCCGGCGTACCGCGCCACGGCGCTAAACCGCTCGCTCAGCACGTCCACAATCTTGCCCTTGCCCTCGTCGCCCCACTGGGCGCCCAGCACTACCGCCGTCTTTGCTCGCATCTCGTCCCGTTTCCTTCAGTCGTGTCTTCAATTTAGAGAGCCGCTCAGCCCAGACGGCCTTTCCAGCGAATGCCGGCAGCGCCAAGGCCGCAAAACAAAGGCGCAGACCACCGCGGCCTACGCCACCTTCGATGATAAACCCTGGACAGATTGACCGCGAATTCCGGCAGTGCGTCAGTTCCCGGTTAGCCGATCATACGGTCCCAACCACCGTTGGCTAGTCGCAGTTTAATTCGCCGGTACCCAGTCAAGAACGGCTAACCCGTTCGTTGATTTGGTGGTTGCGCTCCCTGTCGCCACGTCCAGCATAACAACCCTAATATGTTCGTGGTTGTCCTCTTCATTCAGCAGCAGCTTTCCGCCATCCGGAGACCACACCGCGCCGTAGATCATCGCGCGATCCCCAAACCCGCGCCCTGTTTCACGGACAACCTTCGCGCCCGTCCCGTCGGGGTGAATAAGGAAACATTTCGTTATTTGCAGATCAAAATAGGCAATCCAATCGCCCTTCGGCGACCATGAAGGATATCGGCCGTCAGCGATGGTCCTTGCCTTTCCAGTTTCGGTCTCCACAATCGCGATCTGACTTAGGTGTTGCAAAACAATCTCCTTCCCGTCGGGCGACCAGCTCGGTCGCGCGCTCAACACCCAGCCACAGCACGAGAGCATCGTGGTTTTCCCAGTAACAAGGTCGAGGATCTGCAACACCGTCTGATCGGCGGTAGGGCAAACCTCATTAATGGGCGATGACGGCGCTTTCGAGACAAACGCAATCTTCGTTGCATCGGGCGAGAAAACGGCTGAACCCCCGCCGCCGAAGCAGACATCTGCAAAACTCTTCCATGCCTGGTCGCGCAGCGTATAAATACCGATTACCGCATGATCCGCCTTTTCCACGCTCCAGGCGACGCGATCAAGCGTTCGAGCAAGGGAAGGAACGCGGAAAAAGGCTGGAGCCCCGTCTTCCGTCACATCCTTCAACTCGATTATCTTAGCCGGAGTGACTACGTAAAGGTTGCTACCATATCTGCCAAATAGGAGCGCCGAGTTTGGTTCCGTAAATGTCCCAATGCCCTGGGCGTGCATGGCGGGTGGGATCGCCAATAACATTCCCAATAGTAAAAGAACAACTCTATGAATCCTCATACTCCTCCTTTTCATCGCGCGCTTGACGGGCGTCGCGTTTAGCTCCCCGGTGCACTGCCAGATCGACGTACAGCAGAAGCCGCCGGATCGCCTGGTTGCAGCACCCAGCCAAAAACGGAGGGCGTGTTTTTTGGCATCTTGTTCACCTTGCCGGTTGCCAAATCTACGCGCACCACCTCCGTTTTGCCGGAGAACTCTTGCTCGGATAGCCATAGCGTTGTTTCGTCGGGCGACCACACAGCTCCCATGGGAAGTTGCCAGCCCCCCAACCCCAAGCGATGGCCCACATCAAGGATCAGTTTGGCGTCGATTCCATCCGGGTGAGCGATCATGCATTTCGTGCCGCCATCAATCTCGTAAGCAATCCAGTCGCCCTTTGGCGACCATGAAGGATTCCAGCCGTCCGCGATTGGTTTCTGGACCCAAGATCCGACCTCAATCAACACGATACTGTTTGGAGGTCCCCACGCACCGAATTGGACCGCTAGATACTTTCCGTCCGGAGACCAACTGATTCGCGCGTTCGCCATCACCATCGAAGTGTTAGGCACCTGTGTGAACTGACTGCTCACAAGATCGAGGATCAGCAACGCGCTCATACTGTGCCCCGAATCACAACTTGAGTGTTCGTCGGCCCTAACCTGCGCTTTAAAAGCGATCTTCGTGCCATCAGACGAAAATACTGCCGAGCCTGCGCCCATTTGACAAAAGTCACCATAGGTCTTCCACGTCTTGTCTCGGAGTGAGTAGACGCCCATCACGGACTTATATTGCGTACGACCGGGCAAAGCGCAGGCAACGATGGACGGATCGCATTTCGTCCGGTCGGAGTCGTCGGGCAATGTGAGGCCCCAGGCGATTCGATCGCCGCCCGGAGCTAATGCCGGGATGACGAAATAGCCACGATCTGAGAAACCCGGTGGACCTTGCACCGGAAAGCTCCCAGCGGGAGTGGTAACGAGAAGATCGCCATATTCCCATCCGAACAGAATGACGGAGCCGGGTGCGGCAAGGGGATGCTCGTTCTGCCCATAGATGACATTGTTTAGGACCGTAAGCAGCGCTAACCGCAAGCCAAACGTAAGCCAATTGCGCATGGTGAAATACCCTTATTGCTCAGGACATCCAGAAAAGCGGGATGCAGAGATTTATTGGAGTACGATCACCACACTAGCCGAAGGGGGCGGCGGGCAGTTGCCCGATTGGGACACTTTCGGAAGTGTCACACTGGCGACGCTCGCCGGACTTAGCTCCCGGCGTATCGTCGCCTACCAGGAAATTGCACCACCACCCAAATTCCCGTTAACCCATCGCCCTCCTCATCCGTTGTATGCGCAGAAGAGGCTGCATGCCCTCCTTCGGACGAGAGGAAATCGAAACGAAATACCACAGCCGCATCATACCCTGGGCCTTTCGCGCCGTTGCGGCGGCTACCCTTCTGTTTGCCGCTCTTGCCACCGCCCCAACCCAAGCCAATTCACCCGCGCGATTGAGAAAGCGCCAAGCAATCCGGCTTACGGATGAGTCTGCCCGCCGGCGGCAATCTCCAGCCCATGCTTGAGGAGGGCGACGATGGCCTCCAGGCTCTCTTCGGCGCCGCGCCGGCTGCCGGGCAGGTTGACGATGAGCGTGCTCCCTTTCAGCCCGGCCACTCCCCGCGAAAGCCATGCCAAGGGATTGCGCCCCGCGCCATGAACGCGCATCGCCTCGGCCAGTCCGGGGGCTTTGCGATCAATCACCCGGCGCGTGGCCTCCGGCGTGCGATCGCGGGGGCCCAGTCCGGTGCCGCCCACGGTAAGCACCAGGGCTGCGCCCTGCCCGCTCAACCGCTCCAGCGTGGCGGCAATCAAGTCTTCGTCGTCCGGCACGAGCTCGGTCCGGATTTCGGCCGCCTCCCAGTGCCGCCCCAGCAGCGCTACCACGGCCGGACCCGCGGTGTCCTCAAGCAGACCCTGTGAGCACCGGTCGGAGACGGTAAGAACGGCAAACAGCATGAGGATGATTGTAGAACCCGCCACGCCGGCAGGATACTGATTGCGGGTCGGCTCTGCCGCCTGCGTTATCCTGTTTGCGACAGCCGCTTCCGCTCAGCCAATCGCGTCTTTGGACTTTGTCAATCGGAGCATGACTGTTTCTCCATGACTCGAATTGCACTTTGACAAAGCTTTCGACGGTATCTGTCAGTCTTCAAGGGGGGAACCCACGTCGTCCGCATCCAGTTCGCCGAAACCGAGGCCGGCATGCACGGGGGCTGCGAAAACCCCGCACCCAGGTTCCTATCTTACTCACGCCGCGGTCTGCGGCTGGCTGGGTTTCGCCATTCTCCTGTTTCTTTTGCAAACTCTCCCCTATCTCTCCCATCGCTGGGTGACCGATGAAAGTTGGTACGCCGCGACCGGTTATTCGATCGCTCATGGCAACGGAGTCGCGAATCCCGCTATCGGCCCCAACGACCTCGAAAATCGTTTCGATGCCCGGCCGCCCGGAACCGCGATGGTTATAGCCGCGGCTTTCCGGCTATTCGGAACGGGTCAGATACCGGCCCGCCTGGGTTCGATTCTCTCCGGACTGGCCATCATCCTTCTTACTTATCGACTGGCTCGCGATTTCATCGGACAACAGGGCGCCCTGGTCGCCGCATTCCTGGTTGCAACCGACAACCTGATCGTGCTCACTTCCCGCACTGCCCGGCCCGAAGCCCTTACAACCATGGCCATCCTGTCCTCGCTGCTGGCGATGAAGCAATATGCTCGGAAGGACCGCGTCGCCTGGGCTTTCTTGAGCGGCCTTCTCATCGCCGCGGGAACCATGTTTCATATCACGGTGCTGGGGTACATCGTTTCCTTCGGCATCCTGGCTATCGTTCTCGATCGCGGGCGCGGCGGGTTCCCGCCGCGGGGCGCAATCGCCTATGCATTCGGGTATGCCCTCGGGCTGCTGCCCTTCACCGCCTGGATACTGACCGCACCCATGGGGCGCGCCGGCCTCCGCGAAGAGTATTTGAGCCGCGCCGTGGGAGTTTCGCTCTGGTCGAAATTCCTGCAAGAGGGTCATCGCTACTCCGACCTGCTGGGACTCAACATGCTGCACGGGCACGGGCTGGAGTCGATTCCAGTCAGGCTTCCCATACCGCTGTTCTTCCTGGCGGCCAGCTTTCTGCTCTGGAAGCTCCGCCGACATTGGTTCTATCTGGAATTGCTCCTGCTGGCTCCCACGGTGCTTTGGCTCATCGACACGGCGAACAAGTCTTCTCGCTATCTCGCGCTCATTGCGCCGCTCTTTGCCCTGGCCATTGGCGCCGCGGTAGCCGCCAGCAGCCCAAGCCGGAGGCTGCATCGCGCCGTGCTCTTCCTCTCCTGTCTGGCAGTCGCCGCGCAGATGTCGGCGAACTTTCTGCTGTTGCGAGCTGCGCGCAACGCGGATTACAGCAAGGTTGCGGCGGAGTTGCGCAGCGTAATTCCTCCAGGCCAGACCGCATACGGAACCATCACCTTCTGGCTCGCGCTCCACGATCGCACATTCATCTCCTACGAGCGCACCGGCCCCTGGATGGCGGCCAACCAATTCCACGCCCGTTACTTCATCGCCGGCGACCGCGTGATGACCGGCGGCTTGCCAACCGACGAAGCCTTCATTGCCGATCTCAATCGGCATTTGGCCGAGGTGATAGCCCAAAGCAAGCTGGTCGGCCATTTCCCCGACCCATACTACGGCGACCTGAAGGTCTACGAACTGGCTGGGCCCTGATCTGGTCAACCTCCCTCGGGCGCCTTTGCCATCGGGCCGCACTCTCGCTCGTGGGCTCACGATAGACTGAGGATTGGACAGCCTGATGCCAACACGCCCCTGCTGGGTTGAGATTTGCGCCCGTTGCTTCGAGGAAAACTATCGATTGCTCATGAGCCTTGCCGCGGGTCAGGTGGAGTTGCTGGCCATCGTCAAGGCCGACGCTTACGGGCACTCCCTGGCCCTCTGCGCTCCGGCCGCGGTGCGCGCGGGAGCCCGGTGGCTGGGCGTGACCAGCGTGGAGGAGGGCGTGGCGGCGCGTGCTCTGTGCCCCGAGTCCAGGATTCTGGTCATTGGCGGGGTCTTTGCCGGCCAAGGCGCGGCGGCTGTCGAGCGCAAGCTGACTGCTGTGGTTTGGGAGCCGGGTCAACTGGACGAGCTTGAAGGCGCAGCGCGACGGGCTGGAGCGGCAACCGGCTCGGTCGCGGTGCATCTTGAAATCGATACCGGAATGAGCCGGCAGGGCGTAAGCCCGGAAGGCCTTGCTCCGCTTTTGGCGCGGCTCGGTCCAGGGTCGCCGCTCAGGCTCGAAGGCGTGATGACTCACCTCTTTGCCGCCGACGAGACCGACGGCCGGGTTACCGGGGAGCAGCTTACCCTTTTGGATCGGGCCCTCGAACAGATTGAAGCTTTCGGAGCGTTCCCAGACTGGCTGAACGTCGGCAACTCCGCCGCATTGCTCTCCGGCGAGGCGGGCAGGATTGCCGCTTTGGCCGGCCGCCACGGAATGAAGGCAATGCTCAGGCCGGGGCTGGCGTTCTATGGTTTGGCGCCCCGCTTCGAACCCTGCTTCACGCCGGGGACGGAACCCGAGGGCGTGGCCGCGGCGCTCGCCGCCTTGCAGCCGGTGATGAGCTGGAAGACCCAGGTGGTGGGTGTGCGCGCGGTTCCGGCCGGGGCGGTGGTGGGCTATAACGGCGCCTTTGTGGCCACCGAGCCGATGCGGCTGGCGCTGGTGGCGGCGGGTTACGCCGACGGGCTCGACCGGCGGCTGGGCAACCGCTTCAACCTGCTGGTGCGGGGCCAGCGAGCGCCCCTTGTGGGCCGCATCAGCATGGACCAGGCGGTGCTCGACGTGACCGAGATTGCGGGGGTCGCAGCCGGGGACGAAGTCGTGATCCTGGGCGCGCAGGGCGGCGAAGCAATTACCGCCTTCGACCACGCCGAGGCTGCGGGGACGATTCCGTGGGAGGTTTTTACGCGGATCGGGGCGCGAGTGCGGCGGATAGCAGTTTAGCGGTCTCCCAATCCCATGATCGGAATCCTCAACTGACCCCACAGCAAAAAAAGTTTCCCCGATACCTTGACGATCTACACAACTTTGTTGTAGATAATCTAGGTATGGGAAAACCAAATGATCTTGTTCAAGGTACGCTCGATCTGCTCATCTTGAGGACTCTTTCGCCCCAAGCGATGCACGGGTGGGCGATCGCCAAGCGCATTCAACAGCTTTCGAGCGAGGTATTGCAGGTGCAGCAGGGCTCGCTTTACCCCGCGCTGCACCGGCTGGAGCAGCAGGGGTGGATCGAGGCCAAGTGGGCGGAGAGCGAGACCGGCCGCCAGGCGAAGTTCTACTCGCTCACCGCCGCGGGCCGCGGGCAGTTGGAGAAGGAAACAGCCAACTGGAACCGGCTCTCGGCGGCCATCGACCTGATCGTGACCGAGGCCTAAGGAGGAAGCCATGCGCTGGCTCATGCAATTGCGGATGCGGATTCAGATGCTCTTTCAACGCGGCCAGGCCGGAGCGCAATTAGACGAAGAGTTGCGCTTTCACCTTGACCAACAGATCGCCGAGAACCTCGCTGCCGGGATGAGCGCGGAAGAGGCGCGATTCGCGGCGCTGCGGGCCTTCGGCAATCCGGCATTGCTGCGCGAGCAGGCGCGCGCCGCGTGGAGCTGGACCGGGCTCGAACTGCTCTGGCGCGACGTGTGGTATGGCGTGCGGACCCTCAAGCGCTCGCCCGGCTTTGCGGCCATCGCGATTCTGGTCATGGCGCTGGGCATCGGCGCAAATGTGGCCATGTTCACTGTGGTGCGCAGCGTTCTGCTGAAGCCGCTGCCGTTTCAGGACCCGGACCGGCTGGTCCGGGTCTTTGAACATACCAACGACGGAGAGTTTTCGTTCAACATCGTCCCTGGTGGAGTCTATTCGGAGTGGAAGAAGCAAAGCCGCAGTTTCACCGATTTGGCGCTTATCGGTGAGGCGGAGTTCAATCTCTCCGGTGCGGGCGGTCAGCTTCCGGAGTTCGCCCACGGCGCCAACTGCACCTGGAATCTGTTCTCGACGCTGGGAGTCAAGCCCGCTCTGGGCCGCGACTTCACCGCGGCCGACGACCAGCCTTCCGCAAACGGAACCGTCCTGCTGAGTTGGGGGCTGTGGAAGCGCCGCTTTGGCGGCGACCCGGCAATCCTGAATCAGACCATCCACCTGAACAGGCAAAGCTACACCGTCATCGGGATCATGCCCGCGTGGTTTGCCTATCCCGACGCTTCCACGCAACTGTGGACGCCCGTCTATTACGACAAGCCCGCCAGCGTGATGCGTTCCCTGCAGGATCATGAGTTTCCGGTCATTGGACGATTAGGTCCCGGTGTCACCGCGGAACAAGGAAGAGCGGAGTTGTCGGTGATTGTGCGCAGGCTTCACGATCAGCATCGCAATCAGGCTCTGATCGGCAAGGCCGCGGAGGTCCGTCCATTGCTTGAAGACATCGTTGGCGGCATCAAGCAACCGCTCTATGTGCTACTAACCGCTACCGGTTGCGTGCTGCTGATCGCCTGCCTCAATGTGGCCAATCTGCTGGTGGCGCGGGCCGCGGCGCGGCGCAAGGAGTTGGCGATTCGCGCCGCGCTGGGCGGCGGGCGGCTGCGCCTGCTGCGCGAGCGGTTGATGGAGAGCTTTCTGCTCTCGACGGCGGGCGGGGCGCTGGGTTTGCTGCTCGCCTATGGGGCCGTCCAATGGCTGGTGCATACGCGCCACGATCTGAGCCGGGTGGAAGCCGTTCATGTTGACGGCGTGGTGGCCCTCTTTACCGTGGGGCTTATCGTTTTGTGCGCTCTGTTTGCCGGCCTGATCGCTTCGTGGACGGCGAGAGACAAGCGGCTTCTTGCCTCGCTGCAGGATTCGGCGCGCAGTTCGAGCAGCAGCCAAGCGCACACCGGACTACGCAGGGCGCTGCTGGCTGCGGAGGTGGGCTTGACCGTGGTGCTGCTGGTGGCCGCCGGCCTGCTGCTCAAGAGCTATGCGCGTCTCCGTTCCTCGGACATGGGCTGCGCCACGCAGAATGTGCTTACCATGCGGCTCGCTCTTTTTGGCGGGCGCTACGGGGAGCCGGCGCAGTTGGTCAACTTCTACACGGCGCTGCTGACGCGAGTTCGCGCGCTGCCCGGAGTCGAGGCCGCGGGCTTTGTTCAGGCCGTTCCGGGTCAGGGATACTGGGGAGACAATGGCTTCATCATTACCGAACATCCGCCCTTGCCCCAGGGCCAGGCCCAATTCGCTATCTTCCGTTATGCCGATCCGGATTACTTCGCGGCCATGCGCATCCCTCTCTTGCGCGGACGCAGCTTCGACCCCGGCCAGAAGCTCGGCCTGGCCCGCGAAGTGGTCGTGAGCAAGTCGTTTGCCGATACATATTTCCCCGGCGAGGACCCTCTGGGAAAGCACATGCGGGGTGGCATGGGCGGAGTCTACACCATTGTTGGCGTGGTGGGCGACATCCGCTATGCCGTCTCGGAAGACCCCAAACCCATGCAGTATTACCCGCTGTTGGAGGGCCTGGGACTGGAGAACAACGGAACCCTGGTCATCCGCTCCGGTCACGATGTGGAGCAGTTGGCCCTCCCGGTACAGCGCATCGTCCAGGAGCTGGACCACGACCTGCCCGTCTCCGATGTGCTGACGATGGATCAACTGCTCGGCAAATCCACGGTGGACGCGAGTTTCGACGCGACCTTGCTCACGGGCTTTGCGGCGCTTTCACTGCTGCTTGCCGGGGTGGGGCTTTTTGGCGTGCTCTCCTACATCGTGGCCCAGCGGACCAGCGAGATCGGCATTCGCATGGCGCTGGGCGCGCAGCGCGAGCAGGTTCTGCGCATGATGCTGCTCGACGGCCTGCGGCCCGCGCTCTTCGGGCTTGCATTTGGTCTCGTGATAAGCGTGGGAGTGGCGCGGCTGATCCGCTCGATGCTTTATGGAACGCAGCCCCTCGATCCGACCGTCTTTGCGGCGGTGGCCGCAACGCTGCTGTTGGTGGCCGCGCTTGCCTGCATGGTTCCAGCCTGGCGCGCCTCGCGGCTCGATCCCATGAAGGCGCTCAGGACGGAATAGGCGCGGAAGGGGAAGCCTCCCGCGCCCATTTCGTATTGAGATTCTCAGTTTGTCCGCGGCCCTATTGCGTTACCGGCTGCGCGGGCGGCGCTTTGGGCGCCTTCAGATGAGGCGCATTGGGCGCGGCCTCGGCGGCTGGCGCGGGCGGCGCGGCCGGGAAGGCCGATCCTTTCTTGATGCGCAGGTCGCCGTTGTCGGTGCTGAGGACGATCCTTGATCCGCCGGATCCGATCTTCCCGGTCACCGTCTTGTTCTCGTCGCCGCTGGTGGGAAGCTCAAACTCCGTGAAGATCTCGCCATTGCGCGTGCGGCCGTCCACGGTGGCCGAGGCGCTGGGCGGCAACGTCACTTCGACGTCGCCTTTGCTGTTCTTGGCATCCACGCTGAAGTTCCCTGCCGGCTCGACGGCGATGCGGCCGTCGCGGTCCTCCACGGAGGTGTCGCCGGAGATCTGGCTCAGGTCCACGTCCTTGGAATGGGTTACCACGCGAACTTGCCCTTTGGCCTCGGTGACTCGCAGGTCGTCGGAGTTGAGGGTCAGGTCGCCGGGCAACTCGGCCACTTCCAGGTCGGTCACCGAGGTGTGCAGATGCACCGGTCCGGAGACGTTCTCCAGATGCACATCGCCGAGGATCTCCCCGCTTTGCGTAACCTTGCCCTTGATCTCGGAGAGGGTAAAGTCGTTCATGTCGCCGTCGGTGGTGAGGTCGCCGTTCACCTGGTGGGCCGAGAAGTCGTGCTTGCCGTTGGACAGGTGCGCCTGGATGGAGCCGTTGATGTCGCTCAGATGCACGTCTCCCTGCGCGGCGGTAACGCCGATGCCGGCGCCCAGGCCGGCGGCAATCACGTCGCCCTTGCCGGAGCTGACCGTCACCCTGGCGGATTTGGGAACGGTCACGGTGAGATTGATGCGTCCGCTCGAGTTGCTTTCGGACTTGACCAGCACCGCGCCGCCGCTGACGGTCACCTTCGCCGCTTCGGAGTCGAAGATTCTCTTGGCGTCCGCATCCGAGTTGGCATAGGCCACTTCGTGGGCTTGCACCTGGACGATTGACCCATCGCCCGCCGTGATGCTGACGTCGCCGCGAGGATTCTGAATCTCGATGGCGGCGTTAGCTGGAATCTGCGAAGTCACGACCCGCTGGTCGCTGTCATGCTCGGGCAGGCCAAACATGTTGAAGAAGTCGTCGCCCTGGTTGCCCCAATGATTGTGGAACGGGCCCCAGAAGTTGTTCCATCCGGCGGCGCCAAAACCCAGGAATGCGAGCACGATGAGGATGCCGACAACGCCGCCGCCGCGGCGCACGGGAGCCTCGCGCCTCAGATCGAGCGCCCACTCGCCCAGCAACGCCAGTCCGGCGCCGATAAGCAGCAGCGGCCACCAGTGGCCATACCAGGCCCAGAAGTCGCCGCCGGCAATGCGCCCGGTAGCCACAAGCAGGGCTATGACGCCGATGCCGATCAGGAGGACGGGGCCGACGACCGAGGGGACGCGCGGTCCATAGGCGGCTACGTAGTTAGCCTTCCAGGCGTGATTCTGGGCCTTCCAGGCGTCGCGCTGGGCCTTCCAGGCGGCCCGCTGCTGCGCGCGGTAGACGCGCCACTGGGTCTTTGGATCGTAAGGCGGATACGGGGGCGGCGCGCCGCCGCCCGGAGGCGGAGTTGGGGGTACGCTGCTCATGATTGGCCTCCATTCAGATCGCTCCCGAACTCTTCCGAGTCGGCAGGGATAGTGGCCGGTGGTTCCGGCGTCGGGTTTTGCGGAGTGCCCGCAACCGCATTGGGATCGACCGGGCCGGCATAAGGTACGCCGGGGTAGGGCGGGCCTACCGGATATGAGCCGCAGAACGGACCCGGATACACACCCGGCGGATAGCCTCCTTCGGCAGCCAAGGCCGCGCGCTCGGCAATCATGAACGTGCCGATCATAATCAGCAGCAGCGGCCAGAACAAATGCCAAAAGTGCGCGATCAAGCCCATCTGATGAAGCAGCGCGATCACGCCGATGAGCAAGAGAAATGCCGGGAAGCGCAGACGGCGAATCATGACATAACGGCTCATTTGGAACCTCCTTGGGAATCTCCAACGCGGCGAACGATCAGCCAGACGCCCAGCCCGATCAGGGCCATCGGCCAGAAAAAGTCCTTGAGGCGGCCGTTGAAGATATCCAACTGGTCCAGCAGAAACAGCAACCCCAACCCTATCAGCAAGATTGCGAAGACCGGTTCCCTGCGCCGCCAGAACAGGGGGTGCCAATACTGGGGTCCGCCCGGCGGCATCGCCGGATCGACCATGCCCGCCGCGGGCGGCGCGAACGGAGCCTGGAAACCAGCCTGTTGATACGGCGGCTGATAGGCTCCGGCGAATGGATCCTGCCCCGCCGCACCCGGCGAATAGGGGCCAGGATTCACCGCGCCTGGATTAGCCGATGGCGAACCGGCGACGGGTGGGCCCGGATACCGCGGCCGTCCGCCCAGATTCAGCCAGTTGGTCACCTCGTTCAACCCCAGGGGATCGGGCAGAGGCTGGCCGTCGCGCAGCGCTTTGGCGGTGTGGAAGGCTTCAAAGGACTGATACATGCACCACGCGGCAATGAAGATGCCGAAAATCCCGTGGTACTCGGCGATGCTGACCAGCACCACAAAAATGAGCACGTGGATCAATCCCTTGAAGAATTGTCCGTTGTACATGGCGCCCACGCCGGGAATCAGCCCCAGCACGCCGGCTGTCGAGGGATTGGGTCCGCTCGGCGGTGCCACGAAAGGCTGTTGAAAGTTCTGCCACGCGCCGATGCAGGTGTCGCAGAGAATCTGTCCTCCAGCCGCATTGCGCACGCAACCGGCGCACAGTGCCTTGCCGCAGCTCTGGCAATAGGCCGCCGCGGTTACACCGCTGTGATTTACGCAATCCATACTGTGCTCCTTTCCCGTTCTTCCATTGCGGAGCCGCCGGAAAGCGCGGGCCAAGCCTGAAGCGCCGGGGAAGTCGGCGTCAGGGAGGTTTCATAAAGGTCGGTTGAATTGTCGAGATCCGGCCCTGTGACCGGGTTGCCCGACTGCTGGGGAGCCTCCGCTGGCGAGCTTCCGTGCTTGAGGCTAGGGCTCTGCTTGGATTCGCCCGGCGCGGTTTCGTTCGGCGTCTGGCGGTTGTTGTTCTCTTCGCCTTCGACCTCGGTCGCCCGGCGCAGTTCCCGCATCCCCGACTGAACCTCGTAAACGAAGTGCGAATGGTCGTAGTAGCGGACGATCGGAGTGGAAGCCATTGTCAGCCGCCGCTCCATGAACGAGCGCACCGCGGCGGGGCGCAGGTTGGCGAGGTGCAGGTTGCTCAAACGGACGTTGGTCACCGACAGAGTGACGGAAATGGAAAAGAAGGCCATCGCCGCAGTCATCAGCAGGCGTGGCTCGGCAAAACGCCGAACGTTGCCGACAAAGCCGGGACGCTGCCAGGCCGGGATGAAAACCGGGGCGGAGCGAACAGGCATCGGCAATACGCTGCCGCCGCCCGCCGCCAGTGCGTAGTCTTCCACCTGCCCCGGACCAGTCCGCGCAAGTATCTTGTCCAGAAGCCCCGCGGGAACCTCAGGCTCGGTGGAGAGAAAATCCAGCCACTCGCGGCCGCGCCGGGCATCCTCAAACAGTGCCGCGCAGGCCGGGCAGACAGCCATGTGCGCGGTGAATACTGCTTCGTCGCCGGGCTTCAACTGCCCGTCCAGCGCATCGGCCAACAGTGTCTCCCACTGCCCGCAGGCCGGAGAACTCGGAATGAATGTGCGCTCTGCCATTTACATCACCTCCCGTTTATTACGTTCCAGCAGGCGCGCTAGTTCCGCGCGCCCTCTGCTGATGCGGGACTTGACCGTCCCTTCGGGAATGCCCAGCACCTGGGCGATCTCCTTGTAGTCCATATCCTGTAAATCCCTCAAGATGACTGCTTCGCGCAGATCCACCGAGACCCGCGCCAGGGCGTTCTGCACCATCTTTGCCAGCTCCTTCTGAGCCGCCGACTCGTGCGGCGACGGACCGCTGGCCGTGAGCCGGTCCACGGGCTTCAGTTCCTCCGCCGATTCCCAGCCCTCATCCAGTGAACCGGTGGCCCGCTGGTTGCGGGTCCGCCGGAAGTTGTCCACGAGCAGGTTGCGGGTCAGGGTTGTGATCCACACCTGCAGGCTGCCGCGCACGGTATCGAACCGGGCCAAGTTCGAATAAACCTTCAGGAAGACCTCCTGAGTCAGATCCTCGGCATCGGCCGGGTTGCCGCTGAAGCGGTAGCAAAGCCCGTAGACACGGCGATGGTGGGAGCGCACCAGTTCGGCCCAGGCGCCGGAATCCCCGTCCATGCAGCGGCGGACGACGTGTGACCAGTCGGTCTCCAGCGGATTCACCTCCACGCGCGCCAGACGGGCGGCTGCCGGAATCGCCTGGCTGCCCGGTGCGTGACCGGCGGCGGACGGCCTTGGGGCGTCAATCTCCGGCGCCTCCATGGTAAGCCGCGCCGCCCTGTCCGGCGACAGGCCCTTACCGCTGGGGCTGCTGGAGGGCAATGCCCACCCCATCCCGCTCCAGCTTAATGTACCCACGCATTGCATAGTTTGCTAATACGCCGGATCTTCCCTATTAGTTCCCTGGCGGGAGCGGCGCCGCTGCCATGGGAAGCGGGCGCGCACCGGAAAGAAGCGGGGGCGATCCTCGTGACCTGGCGCGAGGCCCGGAAACCTCATCGCCGTCCAGTCCTGGGCTCCTTCAACGAGTTCGGAGGCAGCGGGCCTGGACGCCGCCCTGAAGCCGTTCCAGAGTGCCAAGGGGTTCGTCCTCGATGCGCGGATGAACGGCGCATCGAACCCGAAGCCGCTTGCGGCGAGTGTTGCGAAACGCTACAGATGCAACGAAAGAGGGATGGAGCGTGGTCATTTTGGGGGACGGCTCAAGCGGAAAAAATAGAAGATTCTGCGGACCGCAACCCCTCTGCGCTGTTACACTTTCGACTGGCCTCGCCGGAGGGGTGGCCGCATTTCCTTGTCTAATCCATGACGCCTGTCGGTTCAATCGCCACTCTCAACGACCTTTTTTGCCGCGTCGCCGCGGCAGGGAACCCGCGCGCCATACTGTGGCAGGACAAGTTCGGCCAATGGCAACCCATCTCCTCAGACCAGATTTACCAGCGGGTCAGGGTGCTGGCTGGCGCTTTTCTCGGCTGGGGCGCGCAAAAGGGCGACCGCATCGCGCTGATCGCCGAGAACCGCTGGGAATGGGCGGTCACCGACTTCGCCGCGCTGGCTATCGGAGCGGTCGATGTGCCTATCTATCCCACGCTTACCGGCGAGCAGGTGGCGGCGCTGGTGCGGGACGCCGGCTGCCGGATTGCCGTGGTTTCCACCAGCACGCAATTCGACAAACTGAACGCCGTCCGCAAACAGACGCAGTTGGAGCACATTGTGATCATGGATTCCGGCGCGCCGCCGGAGGGAGCCATTGCGCTCGCCGATGTGCTCGCCGGTGCCGATGCGCACGGCACCGCTCACGATCCGGTCTTTGACGAGTTGGTCGCCTCCGTGGAGCGGAAGGATCTGGCCACGCTGATCTACACATCGGGAACCACCGGCGAGCCCAAAGGCGTGGCGCTCACTCACGCCAACATCGCCGCGAACCAGAACTATGCTCCCGCCGACTTCGACTTCACCCCCGCGGACGCCCTGATCTCGTTTCTGCCTCTGTCGCACATCACGGCTCGCGCGCTGGATTACATCATGTACACCTACGGGGTGCAGGTGGCCTATTGCTCGCAGTTCGACAAGCTGCCCGAGGCCATGCGCCAGATTCAGCCCACGGTTTTTGTGGGCGTGCCGCGCGTCTTCGAGAAGATTCGCCAGGAAGTGGAGCGGCGGGCCTCGCTCTCGAAGGTGAAGAAGCGCCTGCTCGCCTGGGCGGTTAAGGTGGGCGCGGCACATCGCGATACGGTTTACGATGGCCGCAAGCCCACGGCGCGGATGTGGAATCTGGCCGACAAGCTGGTCTATTCCAAGGTGCGCGAGGCTTTCGGCGGCCGGGTCAGGATCTTTGTCCCAGGCGGCGCGCCGCTCGGTATCGACACCGCGGAGTGGTTTGCTTCGGTGGGAATCGCTCTTTGGGAGGGTTATGGGTTGACCGAAACCTCGCCGGTGATAGCCCTCAATACCCCGCTCAGGCACCGCATGGGCTCCGTGGGCATGCCTTTGTCCAACCTGGAGCTGAAGTTCGCCGAGGATGAAGAGTTGCTGGTTCGCGGGCCGTCGGTCTTTGCTGGCTACTGGCAGAAGCCCGAAGCGCTTGCCGAGTGCTTCGACGCGCAGGGATGGTTCCGCACCGGCGACATCGGCCGCCTGGACGCGGACGGATTCCTCTACATCACCGACCGCAAGAAGGAACTGCTGAAGACCTCGGGCGGCAAGATGGTGGCGCCCCAGCCCATTGAAAACAAGCTGAAGAACAATGCATTGGTGGCGCAGGCCGCGCTCGTGGGCGACAGGCACAAGTTTGTCTGCGTGCTGATCTCGCCCAACTTTGCACTGCTGGAGGATTGGGCTAGGCAGCATGGCATCGAGGCCGCGTCGCGGGCCGAATTGGTGGCCGACAGCCGCGTCGTTGCCCTCTACGCCGAGATTGTCCGGGAGGTGAACCAGAGCCTGGCCAACTTCGAGACCCTCAAGCGCTTCCGCGTGGTCGCGGAGGAGTGGACGGAGGCCAGCGGGGAGTTGACGCCGTCCATGAAGCTCAAGCGCCGGGTGATTACGGCGAAATACGTGGCGGCGATCGACGAGCTTTACGCCGACGAAGCGACCTCGCGCGGCGAATAGGCGTGACCAGCTTGCCGCCGATTGCAGCGCGCTTGCTCCACAAATGGCCCAGGCCGCGGAAGAACGGGGCGCCCCATGCGCCCACCGCCAGCAGAGCGCCGAAAAGGATAACTGCGTCGATGCTGAGCCGCCCGTCGCGTGACCAATACGCATCCGGTTCCAGGTCCAGCCAGATCGCAAACTCGTCCAGCGTCAGCGCCGCCCCCACTCCGTAGCTGACCGACATCAGCCGACTGAGGAAGATCGAGAGCGGCGAGTGCGACCGTCCCAGGTCCAGCAGCCAGCCGTAGCCCACCAGCAGCAGGATCAGAATCCCCCAGACCAGGTGGTGAATGTGCATTCCGTGAATCACCACCCACTGGAAGTGTCCCTCATGATTCACGATCCGGTGAACCAGGATTCGGACCCCCACAAAGGTGAACAGGAAAGAGACCGAAGCGATGAACATGCGCCGCCGCGGCCGGTCGGGGATGGTGGCGCGGATCAGGTATCCCAGCCGGGTCAACTGCAGCAGCACCAGCAGAACCGCTACAACCAGGCCGGCAAATGCCAGCAACAACAGCGCTCCCGTTCCGGGCAAATGGTGCATACCCTATTGAACCATTGCCGCGCGCTATTCCCAAGCGGGAAATGCCGCGCCGCCAAATCTTCGAGCGGAGTGAGCACGGTCACGATTTCGCTTTACAGAGGCGGAGTACACTGGTTAAGGCGTCGCGACCGGCAATTCTTCCCGTTCCAGGCGCACAGTTCAGGGACAAGTTCCCGGCTCGGCCAGCACCCAGCGCTGGGAACGGCCGCGCACATTTCTATCAGGAGATTTTTACGATGCGAGTTGCTTTGCTGACCGGTGGCGGCGATTGCCCCGGACTGAATGCGGTGATCTATGCCGCTGTGAAAAAGGGCATCAACCACTATGGCGATGAGTTCATTGGCTTTCTGAACGGCTGGCGCGGCGTGCTGGACAACAACTTCATTCCCCTCACCCTCGAGAACACCGACGGCATCCAGTTGAAGGGCGGCACCATCCTGCACTCCTCGCGCACCAACGTGAAGAAGATTCCCGGCGGCATCGAGAAGGTGCAGGAAGTGCTAAAGGCCAACAGGATCGACGCCCTGATCGCGCTGGGCGGCGACGATACGCAGTCGGTGACCCTGTTCCTGAGCGAGAATGGCGTGCCCAGCGTGGGCGTGCCCAAGACCATCGACAACGACATCAACGGCACCGATACGACCTTCGGCTTCGATACCGCCGTCATGATCGCCACCGAGGCCGTCGATCGCATCCATACCACCGCCGACTCGCACAACCGCGTGATCGTCGTCGAAGTGATGGGCCGCGATGCCGGCTGGATCGCCTATGCCTCCGGCGTGGCCGGCGGGGCGCATGTGATCCTGGTCCCCGAGAAGGAAATCGACATCGACCACGTCTGCGCGCTGCTCAGGTACAACTACGATCACGGCAAGCACTACGGCGTGGTGGTGGTGGCCGAGGGCTGCCATCTGCCCGAGGTTGGCCAGGTGATCAACGAATCGGCGAAGCTGGACTCCTTTGGCCATGTGCGCCTGTCGGGCATCGGCGAGGCGCTGGCTGAGTTGATCGAGGAGAAGACCGGCTTAGAGACCCGCTCCGTGAACCTGGGCCACACCCAGCGCGGCGGCGTTCCAACGGCTTACGACCGCTTGCTGGGACAGCGCTACGGATTGCACGCCATCGACATGGTGCATGACAAGAAGTGGGGCCGGATCGCCGTGCTCAAGGGTCTCGACATCACCGACATCACCATCAAGGAAGCCATCGCCACCAACCGCCGCCTCGATCAGCGCTTCTTCGACGTGATTGCGGACTTGGAAGCGATGGTCTAGAGCAATCTTCCAATGAGCCGGAGCCTTGAAAGGGCGCGGTTCAAACTGCGCCCTAGAATAGGGGAAGAAGGCCTCGGGTTATGGCTCCCGAGGCAATGCGCGTGTCGGCCGAATGCCTCTTCGGGCAACCTGGCCGCGGGCTCCTTAGGGAACCTCTGAAAAGCGCCGAGTTAGAAGAGTCCGTCGCCGGTATTTTTCTGCAAGGGCATGAAATCAGCGCATTTTCGTATGTCCGGCAGGTCGTTTAACCCGCCGGAAGCCGCCT
>JBEKDB010000022.1:0-46140 GCA_050014575.1 Occallatibacter sp.
AGGCGGCTTCCGGCGGGTTAAACGACCTGCCGGACATACGAAAATGCGCTGATTTCATGCCCTTGCAGAAAAATACCGGCGACGGACTCTTCTAACTCGGCGCTTTTCAGAGGTTCCCTAGGTTTCACATTGAGACCAGGCTTATACCGTCCAGAAACCTATAAGAACCTGTCTAAACAGCCGGGAAGCCCGAAACCGAAAGACGAAAAAGCTAATCGACTTGACGAACTCTTTGATCTGGAACACGAATTGCGCGTCGACTTCACTAGCTTCGGTCACCTTCTGAATCAAGCCAATCAAGCTGAAACGGCGGCTGATTGGTATTTTCTGATGCAGCATCATGGACTACCCACGCGGCTCCTGGATTGGACGACGAATGCGCTCGCGGCTCTTTTTTTTGCACTCGACGGTCACAAACAGAGCCAACACGCGACGGCCGCATCTAATGAATCGAGTGCCAAGGTTGACGTATGGGTTGTAGATGCTTACTGGCTTTCAGATCGATTGAGCAATGAGTGGACCGCGCCGCTGCTGGCATGGTCTTCCGATGCGGACCGGTACATTCCGCCTATGGAAAGTCTCATCGATAAGATGGGAGACTCGAAGGCTCTGTTGCCGCGCAATGCAATGCCGATTGAGCCGCCGTCAATTCATCCCCGGGTGGCCTCTCAAGAAGGGCGATTCATAATTTTCGGGCAAACTGAAGATCTGATGGACGAAGAAATTCGGCTGGACCCGCTTGAGGATTGCTCGGGCATGGAAGAGATGCGCTTGGCGAATATCAAATTCGAAGCCAATGATATCGATGCTGTCTTGCGGGAGCTAGCACAACTTGGGGTCTCCCGACGGACGCTATTCCCCGATCTCGCTGGACTAGCCGATTTTGTTAAATGGAGGCATTTCCACAGCCTTAAGGGATACACGTTATAGCTCGCCGTGAATCGGATTGCGGGCCGTTAGATTTGGAAGTTCCTACGCCACCACCCTGCAACCGCACCCTTTCATCCTCCTGCAAGCAAACGAGGATACTGACCGGCTTCGCCGCCGCCGGATTCCCCTTCGGCCGGAGCATTTTCCAGGCCGTCGCGTCTTCATTCTTCAACAATCTTCGCCAGCCAAGGCGGCCGCCCGTGCCGTTGTTTGTTCTTTTGGAGGGAGCAGGGGCATTCATGCCCCTGAAACCAAGCCCCAAGCGATAGGGCTTCAGCCCCGGGCCTTTCATCTTCGGCCAGAGGATGCCGGGCCTGAAGGCCGATCCATCAGCCGCTATCCTCAGGGGCATGAATGCCCCTGCTCCCTCCGACAACGATCACCGCGCGAAAACCGCCGCAGGGGTTTGCGGAGAATTACCTTCCCCTGGCGCACAATAGTCAATAGAGGACGAAAGATGAACCGGCGTCGCTGGGGTGGCTGGATTGCGAACCATGAAAAACATCGCAGAAGACTTGTTGACTACAAAATTAATACCCCCCACCCCCCTCCTATATTTTCAATACCTTGCAGATAATTAATTCGATAACAGCCGGGTGCCCATCCTTGACGGTCGCCGCGGAGACCGACAGGGCGGGAGCGATGGGAGCTCACGCAACCACCTGCAACAGCACCCTTTCGTGCTCCTGCAAGCAGGCGATGATATTCAACAGATTCGCTACCTTCGGGCTTCCCTTGGGGCCGAACATCGGATGCAGCGTCTTCCCATGAATGCCGGTCGTCTCCGTGAGCGCGGCGTCACAGGTCGAACGGCGTTTCCAAGTCCCGTCCGCGGGGGCGTTGGATGAAACGGCGCCCGCCACGAGCGCGCTGCCGGCCCTGTCCCCGCATGAGCAAAGCGGCAACGGCGCCGCTTTAATTCATCAGGACTTTGGACGCAATCGATCTTTCCTGCGCCAGCAGGTCGGCCAGCGCCCTTTCCGGGCAGATGTGATGGGCTTCAATCAGGCGCAGGTCCGCCTCTGTCTCCACGGAAAAAGCAACCGTCATGAAGCAGTCCAGGCAGCGGGTATTGTAAGTACCGTTTTCGTTCTGGGTGCGGCTGTACATCGTACCTCGGAGAAACGCGAGATTCAACGATGCTAGCCGCCGATGCATTTCCGTGACGTGACCTGCATCACCGGACCATGTTTAGCCGGGTTCCGGCGGAATCTTTCTTCTCAGCCAAGCTCTCAGAGCGTCGTCCCCTGGTTGGGGTTGCGCCGCAGTTGCCAGCACGGGGCCTGCCCGGCCTGGGGAAACAAGGAGACCGAGCAGGGCACGTCCATGGAGCCGAGATAGTCGAACTCCTGCTTGCCGCCCTTGAGCGGAATGGTCAGGAAGCGGTTAACCCTCACTTTTCCGCTGGGTGAGCCGCGCAGCTTGAAGACCGCCCAATCGCCCGCGTAAACGGCCACAAAGCCCGCCACCAGCACCACAGTCAGCCGCAGCAGCCAGCGCTTCATCGGGTCTCAGTCTTCCTTTGGCAGGCGGGTTTCGCTCATCGGGGCAATTCCACCTTTCGGATCCGGCTGAATGTGGGTGCGGCGGCGATTCCGCGCGAATCCGTCAGTTTGCATTCTGCGTTTGGCCGCGCACCACTTCGGGCGCGTACACCCGATAGCAATTTCGCCCGCCCGCCTTGGCTTGATAAAGAGCGGCATCGGCGCCTTTGAACAGCGCTTCGCTATCGAGCTCCCCCGCCGATTCCGAGCAGACGCCGACACTTGTGGTCACCGGCAGTTCAACGCCTTCAAAAGAGACGGGAGCGGCCAGATTCTTCACGATGCTTGCGGCAATCCTCTCGGCAATTTGCGGATCGCGCAGATCGGTGAGCAGCACGACAAACTCGTCCCCTCCTATTCTGGCCACGGTATCGATCTTGCGCACGGCTTCGATCAGGCGATCGGCGGTAACGCGCAAGACCTCGTCACCAGCCTGGTGGCCAAAGGTATCGTTTACGCCTTTGAACTTGTCGAGATCCACCAAAAGAAGCGCCAGCCCTGTCTTATGGCGGTTGGCGGTGTCCACGGCCGTAACCATCCGGTCTTGCAGCAGCACGCGCGTCGCCAGTCCCGTCAAGCCATCGTGCAGAGCCATGTGGCGGAATCGTTCTTCACTTTCGCGAAGAAGAATCGTCTGCTGCCTCACTCGCTTCTTGAGCGCCACCACCCATGCCAGCACAACCAGCGTTCCAATCAGCGCGAATCCGAGCACCAGAAGCGCGTGAGCCGGCGTCCACCAGGAAGGACTCTCGATCACGACAATATCCGACGGCGAGCGAAGCACTATCTCGAATGCCTTGGGAAGCCGGAAATGCCGCGACGCCTGGGTATCCGATATCACGCAGACGCCGGAGAGTTGAATTTGGCTGCCGTCGCGCAAACCAGCCAACGAATTCTGTTTGAGATCTGTTGGAAGGATAGCGGAGAAGACGGTGCCTCCCGCGTCGACCAGCAAGGAGTACTGGTCCCAGTCTTTCTTCAGCTCGATCAGGCGGCCGTTCAGGCGAATCAGATCGCCCTCGAAATCGCCGGAAAGCGCCTCTTTAACAGTCACCGATCTAGGTTCAGGCACCGGCGCCTCGCCCAGCCGCTTGAAGATGGCGTCGTCGAGGGTGTGCGCGGTTTCGCCCAGGACAGGGTATCCCACGGCATCCACCATCTCCCCCGGCCGCAGGTCGTTCGTATCGCGGCTGAGCACACCGGCGCCTTGATCGCCATCGTAGATAAACACAGTCTGGCCCCAGCGAGCTGTAACAATGCCGCGGATTCGAACCAGATGATCCAAACGGGCTCCCGGCGTGTACTCGAAGATGTTTCTCAGTCGCTTCAACGGCAGGGAAAATGGATCGGTGGGCGCGGGCTGGAGAATTTGAATGTAGTCCAAGCTGGGGGCGTAAGCGCTAACCGCGATGAGCTGGCGCCGCTGATTGAAGACCGGACCCGCGGCGCCGCGAATTCGTACCCGCGCATCGATGAGCCCTCTGTAGTCGCTCTTCCCAGGCGGAGTGTTCACTACGATCTGCCATCGTCCGGACACAACCGTCAGCGCCAGCATATCTCCGAGCACAACCGATCGCACCGTGCCCTCGAAGGAAATCCACTGTCCGTCCTCGACGCCGGTCGAAATCGTCTCCAGGGTAACCTCCTGGGCAGGCGGCAACGGCCTTTCCCCCAGAATGCGCAAGGTACTCTGGTCAACCACGGGGGCATACTCGCCCGGACCCGTAACCCCCTCTATATCCAGATACGTTCCAGGGTGGATTGCGGCGGTCAACAGGAAGTGATTCTTGGTCTCAACATAAACGCCGGCCACTCCGTCATTGACGAAGAAGCCATGCCAGTCGGCAAAGCAGACCGTGCAAACTGCCCGCAGGTGCACGGGATAATGCAGTTTGGCCTGGGAGGGAGTTAGGTTGTGAACCGCCTCGGCGGTGGTCAGGGTGGGCAAGGGGGCTGGAGTTGCCTGCGTCGCCGGCTCGCTGGCCGGAGTGCGCGCCTCGTGCGCCGCGGCCGGAACGCTTGTTGCCGGCGTCCCGGCATGACCATCCTGGGCGCCTGAAGCCGCCGCGCCGAGCAGCAGCAGGAGGGCGGTAGGGATCAGCACAAGTCCAGCCTTTCGGCGCAGGAGCTGTGTCCCCCGAGCTATCGAAGGCCATTCGAACTCGACGATTTCATCCGCCATCTCGCAACACTCTCGATACCCGAACCGCTCAAGCCTATGCCCCGCTCCAATGTGTGCCCAGGCATCTGCCCACGTAGCCGGCGCAGCGGAACCGCCAAAGAATGAACCGCCAACGCGATTGCCTGCGCCGCGGGTTAGGGACGAAGGCTGGCGTTCAGAGCGCGGATCTTTGTTCGCTTCTACCCGCGGAGGCGAACTGCCTCATTCTCCCGATTGCGCCTCTCTCCGCTCTCTCCGATGGCGCCTGAGGTCCAAACTCACAAAACGAGCGTTCTCCTCCCTATTGCCGAGCCACCTCTCGAAGCTGGTTCCATGGGGGCCTTATCGGAGGATAGGGAGCTAAACATTATCATAACGCCGCGATTGCTTCCCGAGCCGGAAAACGACGCTCCAGGGTACGATTGGCGAGATCGCATTGCAGGTGGAGCGGAAGCGCATTCCACTCCAGCGCTGGACCGTTTGCGGAAATCCTCGAATCCTTGGAGTTGCGCGAATCCCAAAGCCGCGGCGCTAGAATTCCGCGCGCTGAGCGATCGCCGCCGGACGCGGAGCGCCTGCCGGCAGGACGAGATCTTGCGGCGCGCGGCGGGCGCGGTCGAGCATGACCAGGTCAATTTGCATCTGCTCGTTGCGGCCCAGCGAAGCAAGCACGGCAGCCAGAATAGACGCAGCGGCCGCATCGGCCGGGGGGCAGATGCTGTAGTGCATCCACTTCCCTTCCCGGCGTGCGGCCACTATGCCGGCCTTGCGCAGGTAGGCAAGATGGCGCGATATCTTCGGCTGGCTCTGGCCCAGGATCTCGACAAAGTAGCAGACGCAGACCTCGCGTCCCGCCATCAGGTTGAGCAGGCGCAGACGAGTGTCGTCGGCCAGCGCCGCAAAGAGACTGGCCAGGTTGACCGGCTTGGAACAGCAGCCCATGAAGACATTGTATATGGTTTGACAAATATGATGGCGTCTAATATATTTGCTAAAGCGAATGTGAGGCGCTCGAAATGGGTACGCAAACCGAAATGGATACGAAGACCCTGGTACAGGAAAAGTATGGAGCCGCGGCGCGGCATGTGCGGGAGAGCGGTTCGGTAGCTTGCGGCGATCCGGCGCTGCGCTGCTGCGACCCCATCACCACCAACCTCTACAACGAGGCCGAGAAGAGCGGGCTGCCGGCAAGCGCCGTGCTGGCGTCGCTGGGCTGCGGAAATCCCACGGCGCTAATTCAGTTGAAGCCCGGAGAGACGGTGCTCGACCTCGGCTCCGGCGGCGGCATCGATGTGCTGCTCTCGGCCCGGCGCGTCGGCCCGGCGGGCAAGGTGTACGGCCTGGATATGACCGACGATATGCTCGCTCTGGCGCGCGAAAATCAGCGTCAGGCGGGCGTTGAAAACGTCGAGTTCCTCAAGGGCGAGATGGAGAAGATTCCCTTGCCCGATGGATCGGTGGATGTGGTGATCTCGAACTGCGTGATCAATCTCTCGGCCGACAAGGACTGTGTGCTGCGCGAGGCGTTTCGCGTGCTCAAGCCGGGCGGGCGCCTTGCCGTCTCCGACGTGGTGGTGCGCGGCGAGGTTCACGAAGAGGTGCGCAAGAGCATGCTGCTGTGGGTGGGCTGCATCGCCGGCGCGCTGGAAGAGCGGGAGTACGCCACCAAGCTGGCGCAGGCCGGGTTTGCCGCCATCTCCATTGAACCGACGCGCGTGTATTCGATCGAGGATGCGCGGAGTTTCCTGGTCGAGGCCGGCATCGATGTGGATGCGATCGCCCCGCTGGTCGAGGGCAAATTCATGAGCGCCTTTATCCGGGCTACGAAGCCGGGCGGCGGGTGCTGTGCGCCGGGCTGCTGCAACTGAGGCATTTTCACCGCTGCTCAAATCTGGGTGCCCCATCCTTTCGCGTTCTATGCGAAAGGGTGGGAAACCATGAAGCCAACTGTAGTCCTTTCATGGAGGAGTAGATCATGCGGAAACCCTACAACATCCTCGTCTTATGCACCGGCAACTCGGCGCGCAGCATCCTGGGCGAGGCGCTCTTCAACACGCTGGGCGCGGGCCGCTTCAAGGCCTACAGCGCGGGCAGTCATCCCACCGGCAAGGTCAATCCCTTCGCCATCGAACAGGTGCGGCGATTGGGTTATCCGGCCGAGGAGCTGCGCAGCAAGAGCTGGGATGAATTTGCCGCTCCCGGCGCGCCGGAACTGGACTTCGTGATCACTGTCTGCGACAAGGCGGCGGGCGAGATGTGCCCGTTGTGGCCGGGCCAGCCGGTGACGGCGCATTGGGGCTTTCCCGACCCGGCGGCCGTGGAAGGCAGCAACGAAGTAAAGCGCGCGGCCTTCACGCAGACCCTCCATCAGATGCGCAATCGCGTGCAGCTCTTCCTCAGCCTGCCCTTGGGAACGCTGGACCGGATGGCGATCGAAAAAAGCGTGCGGGCCATCGGCCGGGAGCTGCTCTGAGTTCCGCCTGGCTCTCGCATATTCGCGCAGGGTCGACCGGCTAAAACTTTACCGAAGCGGCGCGCGGCGAGATGCCGCTGAGTTCGGCGGCCTTGGCTTCGCCGTAGGCGGCGGCGCCCAGCAGCGCGGCGCGGCTCTCCAGGATGATGCGCACCGGCATGTTGATGAGCAACTGGCTCATCCGGCCCTTGTCGGCGAAGGCCTTCATGAAGGCGCCGTCCTTCAGCTTCTCCAGGATGCGGGGCGCGATGCCGCCGCCCACATACAGGCCGCCCGCCGGCAGAATCTTGAGGGCTAGGTTGCCGGCCTCGGCGCCATAGGCGGAGACGAACATATCCATCGCCTTCACGCAGATTTCGCTCTTGGCCGCCAGCGCCAGCTCGGTAATCACAAAATTGGGGTCTTCGCCGGTGGCCAGGCGGGCGGCCAGCTTGGCCGGCTCGTCCATGCCGCGCACCTCGCGCAGGAACTCGTAGATGTTGGTCAGACCCTGGCCGCTGACGACGCGCTCAAAACTGATGCGCCCGTCGTACTTCTGCTTGAGAAAACGCAGCAGGTCGATCTCGTCCTCGTTGCGCGGCGCGTAGTCGGCATGGCCGCCCTCGGAGGGATAGGGAGTGTGCCGGTGGCCGTTCCATACCAGGAAGCACTGCCCCAGGCCGGTTCCGGCTGCGATCAGGGCGCGGTTGCCGATCTGGCTGGGGTCGCCCTCGTTGAGCGTAAAGATCTGGCCGTCGGCCAGCTCGGCCACGCCGTATCCGTTGGCCTCCAGATCGTTGATCAGAAAGACGTGCTGAATGCCGAGACTGGCCGAAAGCTCGCGGCTGTCCAGCGTCCAGGGCAGATTGGTGAGGCGCAGGCGGCCGTCGCGCACCGGGCCCGGCACGCCGAAGCAGGCCGCGGTCACCTTCTCCGTGCCCAGAAACTCCTTTACGATCGTTTCCAGGCCGGAGTAATCCTTGGCCCGATAAATCTTATCGCGGGTATAAGTGAGCTTGCCATTGGTAAAGTCATACAGCGCCAGATCGACCTTGGTGCCGCCTACATCGCCCGCCAGAATCATCTTTCCCTCTCCAGGAACCCACAGCCCTCCGCGTCTGTCGCGGGTAAAAGCGCAGCTGCCGCCTTGTCCAGAATTACTGTCAGTATACCGCTGGAGGGCCAAATCAGCTGGCTGGGCAGCCGCTCAGGATCGCACGGCCCGGTCAGTACTTCACTCAAAACACTAGCCTTATCCGCCCCCGCGACGAGGAAGAAGACCGAGCTGGCGTGGTTGATCACCGGCCAGGTCAGCGTGATGCGCCAGGCGTCTTTCTGGGGCACATGGTTGGCCGTAACCAGCCGCCCGGTCTCGTTCAGGGCCTCGGTGCGCGGGAAGAGCGAGGCGGTATGGCCGTCGGAGCCCATGCCCAGCGCGATCAGGTCGAAGCTGGGAAGCTGGGCGCCCTCCAGGCGAAAGCCGTTGCGCAACTCCGACTCGTAGCGGGCGGCGGCTGCCTCGGGGTCGAGCTCGCCCTCAATGCGGTGAATCTGGCTGGGGTGGAGCGGCGCGCGATCCAGCAGCGCCTCGCGGGTCATGCGGTAGTTGCTCTCGGCGTCGCCGGGCGGAACGGCGCGCTCGTCCACCCAGTAGAGGTCGAGCCTCTCCCACGGCATGCGGCCGCGCCACGGCTGGCTGAAGTCGGCCAGCAGCTCGAATGCGGCCTTGGGCGTGGAGCCGCCGCTGATGGCGATGCGCGCGCGTCCGCTGTATGCCACCGCCTCCCACGCCATCTCCGTAAAATACTGCGCCGCGCGGCGAGCCAGCGCCTCCGCATTGGGCTCGACATAGTACTTGATCTGCAACTTCCTGCCAGAGCGCATGGGGAGGCCTCTTATCTATAGGGTACGCGAAAAGGTTTGAGGACGCGGTGAAAAGCTGCTCTCTCATTTCTTGGTCACGGCGATTGTGCCATCGGTATTCACAACAAAGACTCGCTTTGGCGTGCCAATGTACTCCGGCATGGAGGGCCTGCGTGTCAGTACACATAGCACATCCGTATCCTCCGGAACATCGCTCAAGATATGCGAGTGGACACCGGCGACAACGCCTGAGTCAGGTTTGTATTCCATGTCGAGAATGGTCTTGTGCAACTGGCGCTTCTCAATGATCTGCTTGCCATCCGGCGAAATCACATAGCGGACATCGCCGCCGATGGGCCAGATCGTGTCCTTCGTTTGCGCCGGGTAGAGATACACATAGAAGTTGCCGCCTGGAGCCGGAAGTATGGCGGTGTTGTAGGGCCGGTCCGGACGCTGGAAATCCGCGAGCGCAAGCTCCAGGGCGCGCTCCTTGCCGACCAGGTCGTCGCTGATTTCCTTCGGCGGATCGAGCTTCCGGGCCACGTATTTTCCCGGTTCCGATTCCATCGCTTCATAGACGACAAGCAGCTTGTCATGTGTCTCGTTCCACTTCGGAAACGTGACCATCCAGCCTGTTGGGGTCTTTGAACAGATGTAGTGCGTGAGTCCTTCGGTGTCGGGATGCAAGGCGAAAAAGGCGTCGGTTCCATGCCATGCTGCCTGGTCATATTCGTAGAGGGCGCGCCCGCGTTCGGTAACGCCATCCAGATAGGTCTTCAGGTCCTTGTCTTTCGTCTGACCGGAGGCGAGGTTTGAAAGTAAACACACGCACAAAGGAAGAACAATCGCGAATCGGCGCATGGCAGTCTCCTTTGGCAAGGTTGGAACATCATCTTGCTCGCAGTTCATTTAGCGAGCCTAGAATATCCAACAACCTGCTCTCGGGAAGGATACTCCGTCACGCGACGCCGAGACAGAAATGACCGGGCCGCCCTATCGCCCCAGGTACACCCGGTACTGCTGCTCGATGACGCCGGTGGCGCGGGCCAGGGCCAGCTTGGACAGGTTGTACTGGTAGAGGCTTTCGACCAGGTTGCTCTCGGCCGAGGCCAGTGTGGCCTGCGCGGTGACCAAGGGCAGGTTGTCGTCCACGCCGGCGTTGACGCGGTCGGTCTCGTCGGAGAGGGCGCGGGTGGCCAGCTCGACGTTGGAGCGGGCCACGGCAACCAGCTTCGAGGTTGCGTCCACGTCGAGCAGCGCCGAGCGCACCTGCTGGTCGATGGCGCCCCTCAGGTCGGCGAGCTGCGCTTCGACGGCGGCCAACTGGGCCTGCGCCGACTCCGCATCCCCGCGCAGTTTCGCCTCGCGGAAGAGCGGCACGCTGAGCGTGCCTTGGGCAACGAAGTTTCCGTGCGAGCCGACGCCGTTGACCTTGCTGACGCCGTAGTAGCCCCCGAAGCTGAGGCTGGGCAAGCGCTGGCTGCGATAGGCCGTGTGGATGGCCTTGTAAGCGACCGCCTGATTCTGCAAATCCTGGTAGTCCGAGCGGTTCTTGTAAGCGATGGCCCGCACCTCATCAGGGGTTTCGGCGGCTAGATCGCTGTAGGGCGCGGGGTCGGTGAGCGCAATCTTCTGGCCGGGATCGATGCCGATCTCGCGCTTGAGCAGGATCAGGTTCTTTTCGAGGGCGTTCTGCGCGCCGATGAGGGCCTGCTGCTGGGCCTGGAGCTGGACGCGCGCCCGCAGTTCGTCCAGATTCGCTACGACGCCGGCCTCGTGGGCAGCTTGGGCTTGGCTGAACAGCAACTGCCCGGCGGCTTCGAGCGCCTTGGCGTTGTCCACCTCGCTGGCCGCGGCAATGCAGTGGAGATAGGCCGCGGCCACCTGCTGGACCACCTCGCCGCGCGCCGACATCTTGGCGAAATAGGCCGCCCTCTCGCCCGCGCCGGCCGCCTTGAAGCCGGCAATCACCGGGCCGGAGAAGAGCATCTGGCTGTAGTGGATCTGCCCCTCGGTCAGGTCGTCGCGGGTGATGAAGGAGAATCCCGCCGGAATCTTGCCGCCGGGAAAGAGCGAGGCGAACTCCTTGATGACGCCCGGGCCAAACCCCAACGCGGCAAGACTCTGCTGGTGGACGCCCAGATCGCCGCCGACGGTGATGGTGGGGAGAAAATTCTGCAAGGCTTCGTTCTTCTCGCCGTGGAGCGCCTTTTCGCCGCTTTCCGCCTCCCTGAGGCCGAGATTGTTCTTGAGGCCCAGGCTGACGGCCTCGTCCAGCGACAGCTTGAGGGTCTCATCCGTGGCTGGATGGGCGGTCACGCTGCCGAAGAATGGGTTGGCGGCAGAGGTGGGATTGGGAGCCTGGGCGTTTGCGGCCGGTCCCGCAGCGGTCAAAGACAGAATCAGGGCCAGCGCGGCAAGAACGACCGGCGCGCCCGTCCGCCGGAAGACAAGATTGTGCGCTCTATCCACTGTCCTTATTCTCTCAGATGAGCCGGCCGGCTGAAGGGATTCCGGGATCGGGCGGAACGGGGCGGCCAATGCTTCGGGGCCCCTTAGAAGCGTCTCTCAGGCCTCCACCGCGTGAAAGCCGAGTTCGCGCGCTGCGTCCAGCAGTTGACGGTCCCCCGCGATGAAGACGCGGCCTTTGGGCCGGCCGATGCACCAGGTGAGCGCGGCGGCAAGCTGCAGGGCGTCGGCGGCCTTTACGGGAAAGCGATCGACGAGCCGTTCAGCTTGCTCGCGCAACTCCTTGCTCGGGTCCACTTCCCGCCAGCCGGATCGCGCACGGTCCAACCGGATTTGAGCCTGCACATGTTCAGCGGAGGTCAGCTGGCCCATCCTGAGCAGGCGCGAAAAGCCGCCCCGGACCTCAACGGGCGTCGACCACCACACAGTCACTCTGTACTTGGCTCCCAGCGCCTGTACGGCTGGAGTCGCACGCTGCTGAACGCAAAGCGGAACCAGCGCGCTCGAATCCCAAAAGGCGTCTTCCATTTAACGGTCGCCCCGGCTGTCGATCGTAGCTTGCACCGCAATGTCATGCGGAACATTCCCGGCAGGCAACGCCCAGAAGGCCTCCCAGTCCATCTCCCCCTTGGCCGGCGTCATCTGCCCGGTGGCAATCAAATACGCCTCCTCGGCGGCATAATCGCCCTCCGCGGGAAGCGGCACCGTGAAGGGCAGAATGCGCGCCACGGGCACATTCCGGTCGCGCACCACCACCTCTTCGCCATTGCGGACGTAGCGCAAATAGGCACTGAGCTGGTTCTTCAACACGCCAATGTTGACCGTCCTCATAGCCTTCACATTACTCCAGTTTGGCTAAGTTGGCTATGTTTGTCGCGGATGGGACCGGGGCAATCGCATTTGAATCGTTGAAGAGTACGGGCAATCCAAGCTGCGGCAAAACACTGTTCCGGAATCGTTCTGTAACAGGGCACGACTTCGGTCGTGCCATAGCTCGGTCTTCGGCCCGTGAAATCTCATGAAAGCGGTGCATTTTCGACCCGGGCAACAAAACGCTCGGAATCCGAAAGAGCAGCGTCACAGACGGCCGAGCGCATTGGTTGGCAGCATGTGACTTTCGAAGCGATCATGTTCAGCAAGATTCTGCTTCCTTCCGCGTTCGAGAATCCGGACCTGGGATGCCGCGATTCTCGCGTGGGGAAGATCGGCCATCCGCCAAGAGCGGGCAACCCTGCGGTTTTTCCGGTTGCTATTTGCACTTATCTCCAGAATAATCAGTTAACTTCATTTCATCCGTGATGCGGTGAACATGCCGGCGCGACAATCCATCCAGCTCGGCCAGGTGCAGGAAACGCTGCTGGTTCCGCTCTACGCCCGCGCGCTCGACTCGCTCAAGAAGCATCCGATCCTGAGCGATCCGAAGGCCGTCGAAATGGTCCAATCCATCGATTGGGACTTCCGAAGATTCAACCAAAGGCGGCGGGTCGTGGGGGCGACCTTGCGGACCGCGATCTACGACGAGTGGGTCAAGGAGTTTCTCAGCCGCCATCCGCAAGGCACCGTGGTCGAGATCGGCGCCGGACTCAACACCCGCTTCGAGCGGCTCGACAATGGCGTCCTGCACTGGTTCGATCTCGATCTTCCGGATACCGTAGAATTGCGGCGAAAGTTTTTCACCGATAGCGGGCGGCGCGTAACTCTGGCCGCATCGGTTCTCGATTCAGGTTGGATAGCAGCGGTACGTCAGAGCCCCGGACCGTATTGCTTCGTCGCGGAGGGGGTATTCTTCTACCTGACGGAACCGGAGGTCAAGGCGGCGCTGGCGCAGATCGCAGCCAACTTCCCGCATGCGAGCATCGCCTTCGACACAGCCACCCTCAAAGGGATAAACCATGAGAACCAAGACCACGCGCGCCGCAACCTGGATGCCCGTTTCAGATGGGCCTGCGAAGACCCGAGGGAGATTGAGCGCTGGAAGATCGGGTTGCGCCTGGTGGAATCCCGCAGCCTGGTGGAGGTCCACGATTCCTTGAGGTCGCGCCTTTCCCTGCCGATGCGGACCGCCTTGCGCGTCTTTGCCAAGCTGTTTCCAGAGCTCACGAAGACCTGCCGGCTCAATCTGTTCGCTGGACAGCCGGAAGCCTAACGGGCAGCGAATCGAAGCCCAAACGCAAAGAAGCCTTGACGGGCTCAACTGTCAAGGCTTCTTGAGGATGAGGTTTCGGTTGCAATGGCCTCGCTCAGGCCCGTGCTTATCGCGCGAGCTTTCTGCGCAATGCGCCGGCCAAGCCCACCAGGCCGGTGCCGAGCAGAAGCAGGCTGCCGGGCTCGGGCGTGACCGTCGGGGAATAGCCGGGATCCGAAAGGCCGACATAGTTGTCGGTCAAGGTGAAGGAGCCGATCGGCGTTGTCTCCAAGAATCCCAACCACTCGCCTTGATCATCGGCGCCGCTGGTGAGGAAGGTCAGGTTGTAGGACTCGATCAGGGTGTCGCTCGTGTCATACACCGCAATCGTGGTCGGCGTATCGCCGCCGGGAACGTAGTTGATGAAGTCGCCGACCTCGTAGACAGGCGAGGTAAAGGCAAAGGTCATGGTATCAGTGACGCCATATATGTTGTGGGCGTCGTTCACGCCTGCCATCGGCCCCAACGCTCCGGTCCATACCCCGTTGCTGCCGAAGCCATACCCGTCGGTGTAACCGAAGGCCGATCCGGTCTGATACTCGACGTTGGTCGAACTCCAGGTGTAATTCCCGTAGCTTTGGGGGCCTCCGCCGAAGTAGTTCACGGCTGGAATCGGAATTCGAGCCGACGCCGGCACGACCGTGATCACCTCGGCTCTGGCTTGGAAGGTCGCCAATGCGAGGAACGCCGCCAACAAGAAAGCTATCCTTTTTCCCATGTGCTTAGCTCCAAAACTGCATTTCGTTCGACGTGAACGGAATTTCGTTCATCGCGGGTAGGCAGAGCGGGCCGCGGTCAAGCTCATAATTGCCGAACAATCCCAGGGGTCGAGAATCCTGCGTAAACGGAGTAATCATGCAATTCCAGGTCCATGCTCATGGATATTATAATCAACAACTTACGCGGTAGACGCTGGGCAAATGCGCAAACTAATGCACTTGATTGGGTAAAGATTTTCCCATTTCGGGCAGGCTGACCGCGCTGTTCCCGCCCGATTCCGCGCCGGAGCGCACGGATTCCATTCCGCTGGAATCAACGCGGCAACGCTCTTGCTACGAAGTGGGACGCCGTCGCAAGAATGTGATTATAATCACATTGGAGAAGGAAAGATCGAGTCTCTCCACTGTGCTTTGGAAGGGAACTCCGCCACATGGCGACAGGCGACCTGGCCCTGGGTCAGCTAGAGGGCGAACGCAGCGCGCGCCCGCGCGTGGTCAACGACTTCAGCATCAACGTGGCAACGGTGAACGGCTCCGGTTCGCAATCCGCCAATAGCGTGCTGCTGAAAAGCATCTTCGGCATGGGTGTTCCGGTGAGCGGCAAGAACCTGTTCCCGTCGAACATCGCCGGACTTCCCACCTGGTATACGATCCGCGCCAGCAAGGACGGCTATGTGGCGCGCACGCGCAGCGCCGAGGTGCTGGTGGCGCTGAATCCCGATACGGCGCGGCAGGATGTTCTGGATCTGCCCGCAGGGGGCGCGGCCATCTGCGAAGAGACCCTGAACCTCAGCCAATATCGCCAGGACGTGGTCTTCTATCCGGTTCCCTTCGACAAGATTACGGTGGCCATCTGCGCCGAGCCCAAGCTGCGCAAGCTGGTGAAGAACATGATCTACGTGGGCGTTGTGGCCCAGCTGCTTCAGATGGACCTGGACGTGGTGGAGAACTGCCTCCGCAAGCAATTTGCCAAGAAACCCAAGGTCTTCGAGCTGAACTTTGGCGCGGTGAAGGCCGGATTCGACTACGCGGCCCAAAACCTGACCAAGCAGGACCCGTACTTCATCGAGCGCATGGACCGGACCAAGGGCAAGATCGTGATCGACGGCAACGCGGCCTGCGGGATGGGGGCGGTGTTCGCCGGCGTGACGGTGGTGGCGTGGTATCCGATTACGCCCTCGACCTCGGTGATTGAGGCAACCACCGACCTGCTGAAGAAGTTTCGCGTGACGCCGGAGGGCAAGGCGACCTTCGCCGTGGTGCAGGCGGAGGACGAGCTGGCGGCCATCGGCATGGTGCTGGGCGCGGGCTGGGCCGGAGCGCGGGCCATGACGGCAACCTCGGGGCCGGGCATCTCGCTGATGGCGGAGTTTGCCGGCTTCGGCTACTTTGCCGAGATTCCGGGCGTCATCTTCGACGTGCAGCGGTCGGGCCCGTCGACGGGGATGCCGACACGGACCTCGCAGGCCGACCTGCTGAGCGTGGCGTTCCTATCGCACGGCGACACCAAGCACATCATTTTGCTGCCGGGCTCGGTGAAGGAGTGCTTCGAGCTGGCCTACGCGGCCTTCGACCTGGCCGAGCGCGCGCAGACGCCGGTCTTTGTGCTGACGGACCTGGACCTGGGCATGAATAACTGGATGTCGGAGCCCTTCGACTATCCCAAGACGCCGCTCGATCGCGGCAAGGTGCTGACGGCCGAGGATCTGGAGCGGTTGGGCGGCTTCGCGCGCTATCGCGATGTGGACGGCGACGGGATCGGCTGGCGCACGCTGCCGGGAACGCCGCATCCGAAGGCCAGTTACTTCACGCGGGGAACGGGACATACCGATGCCGGCGTCTATACCGAGAATCCGGCCGAATATGTTGCCCTGATGGAGCGGCTGGCGCGCAAGTTCGAGAATGCACGCAAGCTGGTTCCGGGGCCGGTGACAGTGAGGGATGGAGCCTCGAAGATCGGCTTCCTGGCTTACGGAACCACGGATTTTGCGCTTCGGGAGAGTCTCGATCAGATCGAGAAGGAATTTGGCTGCAAGGTGGATTACATGCGCATCCGGGCGTACCCCTTTGCGCACGAGGTTCACGACTTTGTGGCCTCGCATGAGCGGGTTTACGTGGTGGAGCAGAACCGCGACGCGCAAATGGCCAGCCTGCTGAAGCTGGATCTTCCCGGCGAGCAGGTAGCCAAGCTGCGCAGCATTCTGCACTTCAATGGATTGCCGCTCGACGCGCGCACCATCAGCGAGGAATTTGCAACCAGGGAGGGCCTCTAATGGCAACCGCGACAGCCAGTCCAAAACTGAATCACATCGGCCTCCCGATTCTTGAATACCGCGGCGGCAAGAGCACGCTCTGCGCCGGCTGCGGCCACAACGCCATCTCTGAGCGCATCATGCAGGCCATGTGGGAGATGGGCGTGGAGCCGGAGCGGGTGATGAAGATGAGCGGCATCGGCTGCTCGTCGAAGAGCCCGGCCTACTTCATGAGCCGCTCGCACGCCTTCAACAGCCTGCACGGGCGCATGCCGTCGATTTCGACCGGGGCGATCCTGGCCAACCACACCATGACCACGCTGGGCGTCTCCGGCGACGGCGATACGGCATCGATCGGGATGGGCCAGTTCGTCCACCTGCTGCGGCGCAACCTGCCCATGATTTACATCATCGAGGATAACGGAGTCTACGGGCTGACCAAGGGCCAGTTCTCGGCCACGGCGGACATCGGCTCCAGGCTCAAGACCGGGGTGGTGAACGATCTGCCGGGCATCGATACCTGCGCGCTGGCGATCCAATTGGGCGCGACCTTTGTGGGCCGGTCCTTCTCCGGCGACAAGAAGCAGTTGCTTTCCATGCTGAAGGCGGCCATCGCCCACAAGGGCACGGTGATGCTGGACGTGATCAGCCCGTGCGTCACCTTCAACGACCACGAGGGATCGACCAAGAGTTACAAGTTCATGCAGGACAACGACGAGCCGATCAACGAAGTGGACTTTGTGGCCAGCTTCGACGACATCGAAGTGGATTACGGCTCGGGCGAGATCTACGAAGTGGAGATGCACGACGGCTCCAACCTGCGCCTGCGCAAGCTGCTCGAGGACTACGACCCCACCGACAAGGCGAACGCCGTGCGCACGCTGATGGAGGCGCACGACAAGGACGAGATTCTGACCGGCGTGTTTTACATCGACACCGAGAAGCCGACCTTTCTCGACCTGCTGAACGTGGTGGATGAGCCGCTGGGAACGCTGCCGGAGTCGATAACTTGCCCGCCGAAATCGGCGCTGGACGGGCTGATGGCGAGCTTGCAATAAGGGCCCGGTGGCGCGCGATCCCAGGTCTCAGAATCGAGACCTGGGGCACCCAATCTTAGCGGTAGAATGAGATTTGGGCTACCCAGCCGCTTCGCCCGCCGTACCACATTGCGACATGCAATCCTGCCCGTGAGCAGCGTCACATCTCAAAGGCAGTCAGCGATCTACCATTTTAACCATGACTGCTGCGACCCTTGTTCTGATTGCGCCTTGCTCACTTCTTTTGGGCGCGGCGCTGCAGATTCTCGTTGCGCGGCTCTGTTCGGCGCGCACCAAGGGGATTCTGGCCGCTCTCGCCTGTCTGCCGGCAGTGCTCGCCGTAGCCGCCACGGCGCCGTCGGTCTGGGCAGGACAGGCAATCGAGGTCGCTCCGCTGCCATGGGACGGACCGCTGGCGCTGGTCCTCCACGTGGACGCGCTCAGCATCCTATTCGCACTGATGGGGACGGGGCTGGGCGGCTTCGTGCTGCTGTATTCCATCGGCTACATGGCCCACGACAAGGCCGCGACGCGCTTCTACGCCTCGATGCTGGTCTTCATTGCCGGCTTCGTGGGGCTGGTCTATAGCGCCAACCTGTTCTTCTTCTACCTCTGCTGGGAGGTGGTGGGCCTCTGCTCCTTCAGCCTGGTGGGCTTCTGGTACACCAACCGCGAGGCGGTGGCGGGGGCGCGCAAGGTGCTGCTGATGACCCACATTGCGGGCTACGGCCTGCTGGCGGGCATCCTGACGATCTACTACCGCACCGGCAGCGCCCTGTGGACCGACCCCAAGGTGGCGCAGGCCTTTACCGGCGGGATTTTTGTGCTGATGCTGGTGGCGCTGGTGGCCAAGAGCGTGCAGTTTCCGCTCCATACCTGGATTCCCGAGGCCATGGCCGCGCCGACCCCGGTGAGCGCGCTGCTGCATGCGGCCTGCTACGTGAAGGCCGGCGTCTACCTGGCCGCCCGCATGCACAGCTTTGGAGCGTGGCCTCCGGCCTGGGGCGGGAGCCTGGTCTGGGTGGGCACCGTCACCATGGCAGTGGGCGTGATGTACGCCATGGTGCAGACCGATTTGAAACGCATGCTGGCCTTCTCGACGGTGAGCCAGATCGGCTACATGATGATGGGCATCGGCATTGGCACGCCGCTGGCGATTACCGCCGGGCTGCTGCATTGCCTGAATCACGGATTCTTCAAGGGCGGGCTGTTCCTGACCGCCGGCTCGGTGCAGCACGCCTCGGGCACGCGCGACATGAACAAGCTGGGCGGCCTGGCGCAGAGTATGCCGCGGACCACGCTGTCGTGGCTGATCGGCGCGGGCAGCATGATGGGCATTCCGCTGATGAGCGGCTTCGCCAGCAAGTGGATGCTTTACGCGGCGGCCTTGCAGGCGGGATGGGCGGTTCCAGCCATGGTGGCGTGGGCGGTGAGCCTGGGCACGGTCTTCCTGTGCGCCAAGGCTACCAGCGCGGTCTTCCTGGGGCCGGTGACCGAGGCCACCAGAGACGCGCACGAGTCTCCGCCGACGATGGTTTGGGGGATGGGCTTCATGGCCGCGGGCAGCATCGTGCTGGGCGTCGCGCCGCAGTTGGCTGTGAACTACCTGCTCAATCCCATTCTGGGCGCGCTGGGGCTGGGCGCGGGCGTGCATGTGACCTGGCTTGGGCTTTCCTCGGATGCGGGAAGTTTTTCGAGCATGGGCGGCCTGGTGCTGGCGGTGGTTTCGGTGGTTCTGGGCGGGCTGATCTACGCTATCGCCTACGTCGCGCGTTCGCCGCAGGTTGCGGGAGGCGTTTCGGGCGGGGCGGTGCTGGCGGGGGCCGGCGGCGGGATTTTCACCGGGGGCGAGCCTCTGTCGGACCAGGGCAGGCTCACGGCGGGCGATTTTTCCGAGATATTCCTGCAGAACTGGCATGAGTTCTTCAAGTGGTCCAATGTGGACCGCGTTTATCTGGGCGTTTGGCGCGGGATGCAGACTGCTTCGCGCGGGCTTGGCGTCGCGGTCGGCTGGATGGAGCGGTACGCGGCGATTCTGGTGGTCGTGCTGGCGGGGGCGGTCTTGGCGGGTGCTAAGTGGTTCACGCCCGGGGTCTGGGCTTGGAAAGTGTGGGCACCGAAATGGGAACTTGACCTGCCCGTCATACCTCCAACTCAAGTGCCGGCTCTTCTGTTAGCAGCATGTGCTTTAGCTGCGGTGGCATTGATCCTGGCCGCTCTTGCCGTCAAAATGAGCCGACTTCCGCTTTCGATAATGATTCTGGCTGGAGCATCCACCGTTGGGGGGTTGGCGATTGCCGATCCCAGGCTTCGCCTTGGCCTTCTTGAGTTAGGCGCGTTCGCGACCGTGGCGTTAGTTTGGCAGAGCGCTCGGACGCTCTCAGCAAAGCTGACCTACCTCGCTGTAGTTGTTCTCTCCGCGTTGTCGCTCGTTGCCAGCGATCTACAGAGACACGACGTGTTTTGGGCCTGGGCGTTTTTGCTTACCAGCGTTTGCGTTAAGCTGGCTGCCATTCCGCTCTTCTTCTGGCTGCTCAGCTTGGCCGACGATATCCCTGCACTGGTTTTGGGCCTGATTATTGCGGTTGTCGATATGGCCGCCTTTGGTGAGTTTTATATTTCTGCGTGGTGTCTTCCGGACCACGCCGATTTTTTCCCAAGTGCAACCCTATTGGGCTTTGCCGCTGCCACTTCCTTCCTCGCCGCCCTGCTGATGCTCACGCAGCGCAGCCTCAAACGGCTGCTGGTACTATCAACGGTCGAGGATGTTGGCTTCCTTCTGTTGGGCGTCTTTTCGTTGAAGACCCTTGGATACGAAGGAGCGATGATCGCCGCCGCCACTCACGCCCTGGCCAAGGCGCTGCTGTTCGTTTGCCTCAGCGGCCCGGAGGCTGACGGCGCGCTCAGCGGCGAAGCGACCGGCTTGGCCACGCGCTACCCGGTCAGCGCCTTCGGATTCCTTTTCGGGATGCTGGCCATGCTGGGCATTCCGCCCACGATGGGATTCATCGGCCGCTGGCGGCTGTATGAAACCGCGCTGCAGATCAATCCCCTTCTCCTGACGGTCTTTATCCTCTCCTCCGTGATGGCGCTGATCGCGTATACGTTGGCATTGACGCGCGTATGGTGGGGACCGGCGTCCGGCTTGGAGCAGCCGCAGGCGAGTCCGCCGCAACCATCCGCGCATCCAATGAGTGAGCCGGTTGTGTTGCAGGCCGTAATCGTCGCGCTCGCCGGATTGCTGCTGGTTGCTGGTCTTTGGCCCGGCATGATGGGAATGCTGATGGGGGGAAGGCCATGAACCTCTGGAACAAATTGATGTGCTACTGCCGGCGCCGCAGCCCCTGGCTCTTCCATATGAACGCGGGCAGTTGCAACGGCTGCGACATCGAACTGATCGCCAGCCTCACCCCGCGCTTCGATGCCGAGCAGTTGGGAGTGCGCCTTGAAGGCAGCCCCCGGCACGCCGATATTCTGTGCATCACCGGCCCCGTGACCCATAACAGCGTTCAAGCCATACAGACCGTCTACGGACAGGTGTGTGGACCGAAGGCCGTGGTGGCCATTGGCTCCTGCCCGGCGACGACCAACGTCTTCATCGACAGTCGAACCGTGGATGGACCGCTCAACAAGCATATTCCGGTGGATGTGTTTGTTCCCGGCTGCCCGCCGCGTCCCGACGCCATTATCCTGGGCATTGCAAAGGCGGCAGGGATCCTGGCCGAAAGAGGCGCGCAGAAGCCGGCAACCGCCGCGCTCCTTACTGCCGCGCCCGAGGCCATAGCGCTCCTTACTGCCGCGCCTGAAGCCATCCCAACCGTACCGGCAGCCGCTGAACCCGCTCCCGCTGAGCTTGTAACGGTCGCATCCGCAGCCGCGGCCAGAGAGGTGCAGCCATGAACCTGACCACTGCCCTGGCGCGCTTCCTCATCTTTCCCGGCCTTCTCTTTGCCGTGCCCGCGGCGTGGTTCTTCCTGTGGGTGGAGCGCAAAGCGGTCGCCCTGATGCAGGGGCGCATCGGCCCCCCTTTCATGCAGCCGGTTTTCGATTTTGTCAAGTTGCTGGGCAAGGATACGCCGCCTCGCAGCGGAGTGGCCGGGCTGCTGATGAGGATGTGGCCGCTGATTGCGGTTTCGGCCGCGGCCGGCGCGGTTGGACTGCTGCCCGTGCTGCCCTCGTCCGGCGGATTCGAGGGCGACCTGATTCTGCTGCTGGCGCTGCTGGAGCTGCCCTCGATGTGCATCATCGCCGCGGGCTTCAGCTCGCGGTCCATCTTCGGCGAGATCGGCTCGGCGCGCGAGGCCGTCCTCAGCGTTGCCTATAACGTGGTCTTTCTTCTGGCCATCGTCTCCATCGCCGCCTCGCAGCATACCTTCCGGCTTGAGGCGCTGGCGCAGCTTCCCGCCTCGCCGCTGCGCTGGCTTGGAGTGCTGGCGATCCTGGTGTGCCTGCCCGCCAAGCTGCATCTGAATCCGTTCTCTCTGCCCAACGCTGAGCAGGAGATCTACTCCGGGCCGATGACCGAATACGCCGGCCCCGAGCTGGCCATGTGGGAGCTTTCGCATGGGCTGGAGTGGGTTGCGGCTACCGGGTTGGTGGCCACGCTGGCCGCTCCTCACGTCCCGTTCGTGTGGCTCGCCATCCTGCTCTTCATCGCGCTTTCTTTCTGCGTCGTGCTGCTGTTGTCGGTAGTCGCGGCAGCCACGGCGCGCCTGGCGATCGATACCACGGTGCGCTTTTACTGGCAATGCACGCTTATCTTCGCGGTTCTGGCCGTTTCGTCCGCGCTCTTCATGAGGCTTTTGTCATGAATATTCTCACCATGCTGTGGAATAACCTGCGCGGCGGTTCGCGGACGATGCTGTTTCCCGCGCGCCCCAAGGTGAGCAAGGGCTACCGGGGCCTGGTGCGCTTCGATCCCGCGCTCTGCAGCGGATGCGCGATCTGCAAGTTTCGCTGCACGGCGCGCGCCATCGACTTCAAGAGCGGCAAAGGCACATTCACGTGGAGCTACGATCCCGGCCAATGCACCTTCTGCGGGCGCTGCGTGGAAGGCTGCAAAACCCATGCGCTGAGCCAGGACGCCGAATGCCCGCCCGTGTATGTGACCATCGGCGCGTTGAAGCAGTCCTACACGGTTGCTCGCAAGCCGGCTCCCAAGCCGGCGCCGGCAGCTCCGCCGGCCCCCGCCAGCCCGGCGGCGAACCCTGCCACTGGAGGCGCACAATGAACGCGGTTGAGACCAAACCGGAAAAGAGCCTGCTTGAATCCTTGCCGGCGAAGCTGGGCATAGCCGACCCTTGGGTCGAGATGGGCGGCGTGCGCTGGCTGAACCCCGGCACGATGAATGTGCGCGATCTGGCCAAGGGGATGAACGAGGCGCAGGCGCGCTTTGTCACTATCACAGCTACGCAGTTGCCCGGCGAGCAAGGCATTCGCCTGGAGTATCACTGGGACCTGGATGGCCAGTTGCTCGGCTTTCCCTTTCAGCTAGCCGGTAACTCCATTGAAAGCATCTACGACCTTTGCGAGGCCGTGGACTGGATTGAGCGCGAGATTCACGAAGGCTTCGCCGTGGACTTTCTGGGACGCGAGTACGAACCGCTTCTTCTGCGCCAGGGAGACAAGCTGGGCGTGAACCTGCGCGAGGAGAAAAAATGAGTTACAAGATCCCCATGGGGCCTTACCATCCGGCGCTGGAAGAACCCTACAAGCTGGACCTGATCTGCGAAGGCGAGACGGTTTGCGACGCCAAGCTGCATATCGGCTTCAACTTTCGCGGCATCGAGCATCTGGCCGAGACACGCAATTACATTCAGGTGATCGCGCTGATGGAGCGCGTGTGCGGAATCTGCTCGAACATCCACACGCTGACTCTCTGCCAGGCCATGGAGAAGCTGACCGGCCTGACTCCGCCGCCGCGCGCCCAGTACATTCGCGTGGTGATCGCGGAGCTGGAGCGGCTGCACTCGCACGTGCTATGGGCGGGCATCGCGGCCAAGCTCATGGGTTTCAAGACCATGTTCATGACCTGCTTCGAACTGCGCGAGAAGGTGATGGACATTCTTCAGGTCATCTCCGGCAACCGAGTGAACTACTCGATGAACCGCATCGGGGGAGTCAATCGCGACGTCGAAGATCCGCCGGCCATCCTGGCCATGATCGAGGCGCTGGAGCACGAGATGGTGCGCACGGTCATCCCCATCTTCACCACCAGCACCACAGCCACCTCGCGCTGCGCCGGCATCGGCGTGCTGACGCACGATAAGGCCATGTCCTGCGGCGTTGTGGGGCCCACGGCGCGCGCCTCGGGGCTGCCGCAGGACCTGCGCCGCGCCGCGCCCTATGCAGCCTACTCCGAGATGGAGTTCGACGTGCCGGTGCAGCAGGACGGCGATGTGCGCGCCCGCCTGCTTGTGCGCGCGCTGGAGATCATGGAGAGCTGCAAGATTCTTCGCCAGGCGCTTAGCAAGATGCCTCCCGGCGAGTTGAGCACGGGCGACGCCAAGATCGTCTTCAGCACCGGAACGGCCACCAGCCGCGTGGAGGCGCCGCGCGGCGAGGTCATGTACAGCGTCTCCTGGAAAGAGAGCGCCAGGAACCCGAGCCGCGTGCATGTGCGCACGCCCACCTTCGCCAACATGCCGGCCATTCGCTGGATGGTGATGGGAGCGCGCCTCGCGGACACGCCGCTGATCCAGGCATCCATCGATCCTTGCTACTCCTGCACCGACCGGTAGCGCGAAAGGAATAGACAATCTTCCAAACGCCAGAGCGCCCGCGCGATGCGGGCGCCCGGCATTTCCGGTGCTTATTTTTCCGCAAGCTGAGTATCGGCCTTGGCGGAGGGTTGCGCCGCCTCCAGTGCTGCTAGCCGCTTCTCCAGTAGCTCGATGGTCTTCTCCTGCTGCTCCAGCAGCTTGTGCTCCTTCTGCACCTCGTTCAGCAGCATGGGGGTCAGCTTTTGATACTGGACGGTTTGAATCTGGCCGTCCGCATCTCTTGCCACCAGGTCGGGATAAACCTCGGCGACCTCTTCGGCGATGAGGCCGTAGTCAATGGGCTTGGAACCGTCGGCGTAGGGCTGCTTGTACCGATAAATGACCGGGCGCAGGCGCATGAGCCCGTCGCTGGCGGCGGCCATGTCATGCACGTCCTCCTTGAAGCGGATGGAGGAGTTTTTCACGCCGAGTTGACCGTTGCTGTCGATCATCACTTCCGTAGCATTGCTAAGCCCGGTGGCTACGCCGAATACACCGGCGACATAGAAGGCTTGCTGCTTGCCGAGAGTTCCGATGCGAATGGTGGCGTTATAGTCGGTTGCCGATCCCTCATTGCCGATATCGATGTTGTTGCTGACTCCGGCGGGAAGGTAGTATCCGGCCGCATATCCAATGCCGACGTTCTCGCTCCCTGTTGTGATGGAACCGAGCGCGAAAGGACCCATGGCCGTATTCCCGGTTCCGCTGGTGTTGTAATAGAGCGCGGCGTTGCCGTTGGCCACGTTGTAGTATCCTGTGGTGTTGTCAGCCAGCGCCGAAGGACCCGTGGCCGCGTTGAACGAGCCGCTGGTGTTGGCTTGGAGCGCGAAGAAGCCGGTGGCCGTGTTGAAATAGCCAGTGGTGTTTAAATTGAGCGCCTCATAGCCGGTGGCAGTGTTTTCAAAGCCGCTGGTGTTGGATTCAAGCGCGAGGGCGCCGGTGGCAGTGTTATTAAAGCCGCTGGTGTTGGATTGAAGCGTTTGAGCGCCGACGGCCGTGTTGTTCGTGCCAAGGGTGTTGGAATAAAGCGCTTCGTAGCCAAATGCCGAGTTTAGGGCGCCGCTTTGGTTGGCAAGCGCGCCGCTGCCATCGAAGGTGTTTTCTTGCGCCTGGAGCGCAAGACCGCCGAGAGTGCCGATGCACACTGCAAGAATCGCTGTACGAATGTCTTTCATGAAACAGGTCTCCTTTTCCGGTGGGGAAAGATTGTAGTTGTGCGCCGGAGATCCCGGACCTCGAAGTTGAGATCCAAGATGGTCCAGATTCCTTACTTCGCCACCAGCCGGGCTTCAGCCACGCCGGACGGCAGCGCCGCCTCTAAGACCGCAAGCCGCTTCTCCAGCAATGGCAATGCCGCAAGCTGACTCTTCAATTGTTGAATAGTCTCTGCCTGCTGCTCCAGGAGTTTGTGCTCCTTCTGGACCTCGTTCAAAAGCATGGGGGTCAGCTTCTGATACTGCACGGTCTGAATCTGGCCGTCCGCGTCCTTGACCACCAGGTCGGGATAGACCTCGGCAACCTCTTCGGCGATCAGGCCGTAGTCAATCGGCTTGGAACCGTCGGCGTAGGGCTGCTTGTAGCGATAGGTGACCGGGCGCAGGCGCATGAGCCCGTCGCTTGCGGCGGCCATGTCGTGAACGTCCTCCTTGAAACGGATCGAGGAGCTTTTGGTGCCCAGTTGACCATTCTGGTCGATCATTACCTCAATAGCATCCTTGGATCCCGTGGTCACTCCGCGTACTCCGCCGACAAAGAAGGCCGACTGGTTGCCATTCGATCCGATGCGGATGACGCCGCTGTCGTTTGCCGATCCATCGTTGGCGATATCGATGTTGTTGCTGGAGCTGCTTGAAAGGCTGTACCCAGCCCAACTCCCGATGGCTATGTTATTGCTCCCCGTAGTATTCATAAGGAGCGCATAGGAACCGACGGCCGTGTTGCTCCCTCCGCCTTGGTTGCTATAGAGCGCCGCGTAACCGCTGGCCGTGTTGTAGACGCCGGTGTTCTGATAGAGCGTCATCGAACCGCCGCCCGTGTTATAACTGCCGTTGTTTCCATAGAGCGACCAGGAACCGGCGGCCGTGTTATAGCTGCCATTGGTGTTTGTGTAGAGGGATAGCGTACCGATGGCGGCGTTGCCTTCGCCCTCATTGTTGGAATACATGGAATCGACGCCGAAGGCCGCGTCGTAGGAACCAGCCGTGTTAGAGGCAAGCGATCCCGGGCCTTCGCCGAAGCTGTCATACTGCGCGTGAGCGGCAAGGCTGGCAATCGTTCCCAGGCATGCTGCAAGAATCGCTGTGCGGATGTTATGCATGAAACCAATTCTCCATTTCCGGTTGAGTCATTTCTGCCGTGCATGCTCAGGCAGACCGGCAGGTCAGCAGCCCGGGACGCCATGAGTCATGGGGGGAGGGACCGTCTCTTGCTTTTCTCCCTATACATATTGCGAGCGGGGAAGGAAAAATGCCTCACAGTTCTCGAAATACAGCTTTCCCGGGTGCCCCAGACCCCCTCCGCCGCGGCCGATGAGATCCGGGATTCCGCTTCAGCGCCACCCTTCGGATTCCCAATCCTTACGCGGCGTGAACGGCCTACATCCAGCAGCGGATTTGGTAGTAGACGATCTTGGCGGACTCGACCAGCATGGTCTCAAGGGCCGGGAAGCGTCCGTTCCAGTGCTCGGCGGATCGCAGCACGTCGGGGACGGGCATGGGGGTGGCCTCAATGCCCTGCTTGCGGAAGACTTGAATCGCCCTGTTCATGTGAAAGTCGCTGATAGGCAGAACCTTCCGGCCGGGCATGTCCTGGACCAGGCGTGCCGTCTCGATGGCGTTTTCACGGGTGGTGGCGGATCGCCGCTCGGCGGCCATCTCATGCGGAAGTTCGGACGGCGGAGCGGCGGGCTAACGGGCATGCGCGGCCACCTGACGGCTGGAGGTGAGCAACGTGAAGACTTCGAGGAGTTCAGCCGCCACGGCGCTCCAGCTTCGGCTCCCTTGCGCGGAGATGGCCGCGGCGTCCCAGGTTGTGTCAAGGACCGCTGCCAGAGCGAGAGCCAGCGCGGCCGGATCGCGAGGGGGCACAAGCCGTCCGCACTCGCTGTTCATGATCTCCGGGATGCCTCCTACATTTGTAGCTACAACAGGACGCCCGCAAGCCAGTGCCTCCAGAACAACATTGGGGCAGCCTTCCATGTAACTGGGCAGGGTGACCAGGTCGGCTGCCGCCATCCAGATGGCAACATCGTCCGCGGCGCAGCCCTGAAGCGCATGGATGTAGCCAGCGGCGTTGCGGGCCTGAATGGCGCTCTCGATCTTGGGCTTGTCCGGTCCCTCGCCGACCAGGTAAACCTGCATGCCGGGCCGCTGGGGATGCAGCGACGCCGCAGCATCGACCAGTTCGCGAAGGCCTTTCTTCACGTCCATCCGCCCTACGTAAACCACGGCCTCCTCGTCCGGGCGGATATCCAACCGCTGCCTTGCCTCCAGGCGGTCCATGACGTGGAAGACGGAGAGGTTGCAGCCGTTGAGAATGGCGCGAGCCTTCGTTGGCGATGCGCCCATCGCCACAGCTTTCGCGCGCAGGTCGCCGCTGACCGTGACCACGAAATCGGCTTCGCGCAGAACCGTGCGCGTGTGCAAGGCGGAGATGGGATCGCCGATCCTGTTGATGTCGGACCCAATGCCCATGGCCACGACCGGAACGGAGAGAGCCCTGGCGATCTTGAGAGCGGCAAACGCGTCGGGATAAAGGAAGCAACCGAAGATGAGATCAGGCGCAAAACCGCGCACATGAGGCAGCAGCACGCGGGCCGCCATCCAGCCGTTCATCGGCCGGGAAACCAGCGGTAGGGCGGGATAGTTATGGTAGCTTACCTTCACATCAGGCGGGCTGTACGAGGGGTCGAGCTTGCCATGACTCCGACTCCGGGGCTTGAGCCAGGATGGATACGCGGCGTTGGGAAAGAAGACGCGCACCTCGGCGTCGCGCGCCAGCACCCGCAGGGTCTGATAGGCCGAACGGCCCTGCCAGGGCTCCGCCGAGCTGGGGAAATACGGGGTGATGACCGCAATCTTTAGCATAGCTACTGTCCATCTCCGGCATGCTCTATGGCCGGCGCGTTTGGCACGGCTTCGGGTTGCCGGCCGGCAATGGAATGCAGCAGGCCGGCATAACGATGCGCGAGAACCTTGCGCTCGTATTGCGCGATCCTTTCCACGTCCGGTTGAAACTCGCTCGCCAGAGAATCGGTGCGGGCTGCAGCGTCGAGAAAGAGCCGGCGGATGCCTTCCACATCGTGAATGTCCGCCCACCATCCTGCCCGCATCTCCTGGAGCAGGCGGTGCGTCTCTCCGCCAGGGTGGACGGCGCCAAGAATAGGCTTGCCCCCGCCCACGTAATCGTAGAATTTGCCGCCGACGTTGAGAGGATCGTGGTTGATCAGCAGCACATAATCGGTCTCATTCATCGCGGCCAGGGCTTCGCGTTGCGGCAGAAAGCCCTTCAACTCAACCATGTCGCCGAGCCGTAGAAGATCTGCGCGGAAGCGAGGCTCCTCAATGTGCCCGATGAAGCGGAGCCGGAATCTGGACTTGAGTTCGGGGGGTAGCGATTGCAAGGCCTGAACCACCGTTGCCGGTTCAGTTGAGGCGTAGACGGAGCCGACGTAGGTGACAACAATCTTCCCGCCGGGCCGTGGCTCAGGTGAAGGCAAGGAACGGAGCAGCCTTGTGGAATCGAATCCGTTCGGGATGAGCAAGAACTTGCTTTCAGGCTCTTCCGGGTACCGGCCGCGAATCTCGCGGCGAGCGGCCTCGGTCACTGCAACGATGGCAGTTGCGTTCGTAACGGCGCATCTTTCAGCTTCGCGGGCAATTCGCAAGGCGCGCTCGCTTCGACTGAAGCTGACCAAGTCAATAGTGGTCGCAAGCCATTCATCCCGAAAGTCAACCACAATGGGCAGGCTCGGAAACTCCTCGCGGAGCTTCCTAACCAGAAGCACACTGGAGAATGGCGGAACTGTGATGAGGACGAGGCCGATCTTGCGCTCCTTGACGAGGCGGCGAGCGGTGCGCGTGAGCACAGGAAGCCACGTCACTTGTGGGTCGGGCAAGAGGATGTCCTGCAGAGATCCTTTGAGAAAACTCGGCTTCCGCGGGCCGGCGGCCGTAGCAACGGGGGCCTTTGCTCCGGCAATAAGTTTCTTGATCCCCTTTTTGATGCCGAAGGGAAGGTCAAGGGTGAAGGTGCGATGCACATTGACTTCGGCGGGGATATCCTCAAGCAGGGCGTAGTCGGCGCCCACAGCGGAAGCGTTGCGCGTCGTAAGCACATCGAGCCGGATTCCCTGAGACGGCAAGTAGCGTGCGAGACTTGCAGCGCGCAGGACTCCCACGCCTCCGGCAGGCGGAAACGAATAGGTGACCAACAGAACATTGAGGGGCGTCATCGGCAGGCTCCCGCAATAGAAACCGATGTATTCGAAGCAGGCGCGCGGTCATGGATCAGCGCATCGGCGGCCTGATACATCTGCCAGGCTGTGGCCCAGTGGAGCTCGATGCCGCGCCGATTCGCTTCTTCCGCAAGCCAGCGGAGCATGTTGCCGAGAGCGCCGAGGAGTAATGGTTCATAATTCCGTTCCTGGGCGCCGTGGGTGTAGAGCTTGAGGAAGAGATCGCTCCCGATGGTGGGCGCAAGATCGAACCAGCGGCGTACCCGCGAGGGCGTCGGCAGATCGTAGCCGGCTAACTCTCCCGTCTCCAACCGCGGCAGCAGCCGTCCGTCAAAGCGCAAGCCGAGCGGTCCGGCGATCATCAGCAGATCGCCCTGCCTGCCGCCGCCGACGGTGGCTTCGATGCCGCGATCGAAGGACCGCGGACGATTATCGGGATTGTTCGTGCACCAGTAAATCTGGTTCACAACGCGCCCCTGGGTCGGGGAGGGAGCGGAGGGCATGGTGAAGTCGGCGTAGCAGCCGAGATCGCGCAGCAGGGCGATCTCGCCGTTGAGGCCGCACCACATGCCGTCCGGGCGCGAGTTGTCCAGCGCCCAGTTGCCGTGGATGAATCCGAAGACGGTGCGGCCGTCCTGCTGGCGAAGAAGCCCATGGTCGCCGGTCAGACGGCGGCAGTATTCGCTGACCTTTTCGATGAAGAGTTCGCGCTGCTCGTCGTGGTGATGGAGATGAACCTCCACGTCGGCGATGCCCAGCCGCACCAACTCCACCAAGCTGTCAAGCAGATCGCGCCGGTACTCCTCCTGCGGATAGAAGAAGGTGTATTGCGGGCTCTGGCCCGCGGCGTCCCTGGGAGCGTCGCCGGCAATGCGCGGCCACATCTCGCGCCATTGCACAACCCGCCCCAGCGCGGTTTCAACCGTTGCGCCCATGCCCAGCGGTTCGTAGTGATCCGCGATTGCAACCCAGGCGCGCTTCGGCTTCGTGCGCCGCGCGATCTTCCGTAGGCGGCTCTTCAGATACGGCCCAAACCAGATTTCCGCGTTGCGAGGGAGCTTCATGGACGAGTCTGCCCGGTGTAAGTAGCCGCCACATGCGCTGGGTTCGCGGCGATCCAAGCCACCAGCTTGAAGTATCGAGTACGCTTCTCTTGTCTGTCAAAAAGGGTTTGGGAGCGGATTTTGCTCAGTGCTGTCCGCGATCCAGTTTCATTGGATAAGGAAAAGTCTATAACCCGAATTCTTGTGCCGGTGGCGAGACGGTTGAATGTGAAGTTCCGTGCAACGCGCTGAAACGAATGCGGCGGGGCTCGCACTATACCCTGTGCGGCCACTTGGAGTTTCGGCGTTCCGAGGCGGGAAGGCCCATGCAATCCAGCCCGGCCAGGGGTTGTCGCGCCGGCTGGGGCCCAGACTCTTGCATCGATCGGGCGCGGGAGCGGGTCGGGTTTCGCAATCCGAGTGGCTTCTCGATGGCTTCCCCCAACGCAGATGGGATCCGCCTTTCGAAGCGGGTCCCGTCTGCGGCCACCGCGAAAGGAAGTAACTCTGAATGATTGGAATCAACTATTTCTGGTGCTTTGCCTTGTGTGCGCTCGCCGTCTGGCGGGTAGCTCATCTGCTGGCCAGGGAGAGCGGCCCCTGGGATACGATCGCGCGGCTGCGGGCCACTCTCGGTTCCGGCGCGGTGGGCCGGCTGATGGGTTGCTTCGACTGCTTGAGCTTCTTGATTTCGCTGCCGCCGGCTATCTGGATGAGCAGCAGCCGGATAGGGTTTCTCGTCCAGTGGCTGGCGCTCTCGGCGGCGGCGTGCCTGCTGGAAAGGGTAACGCAGCGGCAGCATCGCGGCCTTCGCGCATCTCCCGCTTCCATATCTTATTTGGATAAAGTCATCCGCGGAGTGTGATGGCGATGGGGCAGAAAATACCGGCATTGCGGAAGGGCCTGGAGAAGCCGGCCCGGAAGAGCAGGCGGGAGCTAGCTCGCGATCCAAATGAGCTGACGGCGCATTGGACAGAGCGATTGGTTCCGACCGAGCTCTGGTTCCCGAAGCCGGGCAACGGGCGCAAGCTGGCATGGCGCGGCGTCGTACTGTGCAACAGCTTCCTGCACCGCTGGTTCAATCTGTGCGATTGCGGCGCCGAGGCTGCCCTGTATTTGTATGCGTCGCCGCTGCTGCGCTGTTTCGCGGAAATGGACTTGAGCGGCGCTGCCGCTCCGCATGATGTGGCGGCCCTTGGTTCGCGCCATCTGCTGGAGCAGCGCGGCCACCTGGGACCGGAAGTCTCCCCGGCTCTGTCTGGGAGTGGATCGAAGTTTGAGATTTCATGGAGATCGCCCTGGCTGTACCTGGTGTTGGTTTTGCTGGCATGGTTGCTCTTGCTCTAAAACGCCTGCGGAAAGGCCCCTTCAAAGCAGAGCAACCGCAACGCCTCCGGCTGTGGCGCAGGATACTTGCCTTGAAGGAGAACGGTCATGTGCTGTGGACAACTGAAAACCGAGTTGAAAACCGCTGCAATCAAGCAGAATGGCGAACTGAATCTTCGCTATTCCGGGCTCCCGAAGGTGTACGTGCGCGGGGCGGTCACCGGGAATCTGTATCCGTTCTCCCCTGCGTAGCCGGTCCAGCCAGTCGATCCCAGAGACGCGCGATTCCTCCTGGCCAGCCCGTTATTCGGGCTCACCCGATGAACGCTGCAACTCTCCATGCGGCTCCCCAGCGCGGCTCAGGCACGCGGCGGCTGAATCGACCTTCCGCCAGGGCGCACGGAGTTCATCCGCCAGTTACGTCCGCAATGCTATACTTTGGTCCTCTCGTATTGGCGGGGTCGGCGTTGCATTTTCATTCATTCGATGCAGGTTACGTTCAGAATCTCTGTGCCGGCGACCGCTGGACGCAGGAGCATTTCGCCGGCTATTTTACAGAACTGCTCCGGATCAAGCTTCGCTCCCGGCTAGAGTCCCCTCATGCCATCGAAGACGTGCGCCAGGAGACCTTCGCCCGCGTCTTCTCGGTTTTGCGCAAGGACGGCGGCCTGCGCCATCCGGAGCGCCTCGGGGCCTTTGTCAACACGGTTTGCAATCACGTGCTTTTTGAGCATTACCGCTCGACCGCCAGCGGCGAGTCTCTCGATACGGAAGACCGGCCCGAGCTGCCCGACACGGGCGCCGGCGTTCTGGACATTGTGGCCGCCCGGCAGATCAGGGACAAAATCCGGGAGATTCTTCTCGACCTACCCCCGCGCGACCGGTTGCTGTTGAAGGCCGTCTTCCTCGACGAACGCGATCGGGATGAAGTCTGCCGGGAGTTTGGCGTGGACCGCGACTATCTGCGGGTGCTGCTCCACCGCGCCAAGCAGGAATTCAAGACAGAATACGTGAAGCGCATCGGGAATCAGATGGCTTTGGGCGCGAATGCCTGAGAGGCTTGAAACGATTTGACGCTGGCGGCCACTATTTAGGTTGGACCGCGCTGGAGGTTGAGGCGATGGATCACAACGAAGCAGTAGAACAGATGATCGCGGAGCGATACCTCCTGGATGAGCTGACGCCCGATGCGCGCGAGGTCTTCGAGGAGCACCTCTTCGATTGCCCGAAGTGCGCCCTCGATCTTCGCGCCGGAGCCGCATTCGTGCAAGAGGCCAAAGCCCAGTTGCCCGAGCTGACCAGCGCCGCGCCGGCTCCCGTCCCGCCCCGTTCCCACGGTTTCAGGGCCAAACGGGAGTGGTGGCTGTCCTGGCTTCAGCCGGCCTTTGCCGCGCCCGCGTTTGCCACCTTGCTGCTGGTTCTCGGCTACCAGAATCTGGTCACGTTTCCGGCACTGCGCGCGGCGGCAAGCCAGCCGCGCCTTCTTGCCTGGGCTCCGCTGCACGGGGCCACGCGGGGCGGCGCTCCCATGACCGTGACCGCTGATCGCAAGAATGGAGTTGCGCTTCCGGTCGATCTTCCCCCCCAGCCCAGCGTGGGCGCCTACGCCTCGTACTCCTTCGACCTCTATGACCCGCAAGGAAAGCTCGCCTGGACGGGCCAGGCCGCCGCTCCCGCCAGCGACGCCGGCAACGGGCAACAGCTTTCGCTGGCGATTCCGGGCTCGATGCTCAGCAACGGCACTTATGCGATTGCGGTTTCCGGAATCGCGGCTCATGGGGAACGCACCGCAATCGACAGATATGCCTTCGATCTTCGTCTGACCGATTGACTCGCCTGCAATGACGCCTTACAATTCTCCCGGCCCATAAAAACGGAAAGGTAAAAAACGCCAATGTCCGAAGCAAACGAAAGAACGCACATCTTCGATGCGGAAGCGTCGGTCCTGAAGGGCCATTTGAAGCTTCCGGTTTCCCAGGAGATCGAACCCCAGACCCACTCGAAACTCGCCGGGAAGGGCGGGTATTTCAGCCAGCGCTCCGATGGTTACCGGCTGGAGTCGGTTATCTCCTTCCGCTCCTCATACAGCCATGTGGCGGGCAACCGCAGCCTCAAGCCCGGAGAGGGCTGGCACACCTTGACGACCACGGTTGTCGAGGGGCTCAACGTGCTCGACGTGCTGACCGCCGACCGCGTCGTGGGCCAGACGATCACCGAGCATCCCCTCATTGGCTACGTGCCGTCGATCTCCTTTTTGGGCACCCGCTTTGAGAATCTGCGCATCGCCGGCCACCCGGTCGAGTTGGACATCGATCACGAGATCTTTGGCTCCAAGCCGGCCGTTGACGCGCCCTACACCGGGGATCGGGGCTTTCTGGGCCGCGTCTCCCGCCAGTACGAGCGCATCCGCCAGCACAAGGATCTGCCAGCCGAGCTGCTCGAACGGTACAATCGACTTTCCTCTACTCTCGGCGCTTCGGAGGCGGTCGAATGTTCACTGGTCAACCAGGCGGCTGGGCGCTATCCTGGGCGTTCCTTCGGGCACGTGATCACCATTCCCGGCTTCGGCATCATCCACCTGATGAAGGTGACCGTGAAGCACGAGGACTTCACGCAGGAGACGAAAGTCCCCAAGAAGACCACCGTCCACCTGACTATGATCGATCTCAAGCTGGGCTGCGTAGTCGCCGGCGACGTGCCTGTTGGGAATGGCTCGACGAACGGTGGAAGCGAGCCATAGCCCGAACGATTGCCCTGAATGCCCGGCGGACGATGGATATTGCCTCGGGACCGGCGGGCATCCGGGGATGGATCGGCAGCGTGGGTCGAGGTCTCCGGCTCAGGGCATTGCCCTGCGCGTGGGCGCTCTTGCTGTTGCCGCTGCTTCCTCTTGAAGACACACGCCCCGGCGGAGTCCAGGCTGAATATGACTATGCATGGAAGCTCTTCCAGCATGGCGACCTGGCAAGAAGCCAGCAGGAGGCTGAAGAGGGAGCGCGGCAATTCCAGTTTGACGATCCAGCATGGGTCTCTAAGTTTGAGCTACTGGAAGCGGAATCCATGCTCTTTCGGGGCATGTATGAAGACGCCCTGCGTCTCCTTGCCGCCTGTCATCCCAGATCAGACAATCCTGAAGGAACCATCCGGAAGCTGGCGATAGAGGGGGTAGCTTTTACCCATCAGCAACAGTTGTTCGTGGCAGATGAAAGACTTGAAGAGGCTGAGAACCTCTGCAAGAAAACAGACTGCGCTGCCTGCGGCGACGTGCTCAGGGCGCGCGGCATCCTGGCTGTCAAACAGGGGCAACTCACCGAGGCAAAGCAGTCTTTTCTCGCAGGCTTTTCTTTTGCTCGGACCCACCATGACCCGTTGTTGGAAGCAAGCACAGCTTTGAACCTCGGTTGGACCGCACTCCAGATCAACCATTTTGACGAAGCCCTGGACTGGTCGAGGACCGCATACCGGGCAGGCGTGGAATTGGGCGCGGAAAACACGGTGCAGATTGCTTCAGGCAATCTCGGCTGGGCCTATTATCAGTTGGGGGACGATGAAAGGGCGCTGGGGCAATTTCTCGAAGCGGAGAAGAGCGCCGCAAAACTCGGAAACATCCACTACGAACTCAAATGGATCAGTACCGCCGGGTATGTCTATCACGATGCCGGCGATTCGGCCCGCGCCGCGCAATCCTATTGCCAGGCTCTCTACCTGGCAAAGCAGATCGACAGCAAGGAAGACATTGTAAACGCTCTGGAGGATCTGGCTCAGGTTTCAGTGGAGACCGGCAAGCTCGAAGAGGCAAGCAGTTATATCGACCAGGTAACTCCCATGGAGCTTGCGGGCAGCAATCGGCTGAGCGCAAACGTGTTGCTGACCCAGGGAATGCTGGCGGCCGCGCGGCTACAGGACCGGCAGGCGGAATCGCTCTTTCGCGCCGTCCAGGACGACCCGGCGAGCCCAACCACGACGCGGTTGGACGCCGGAGACGAACTGGCCAGACTGTATGAACGGCAAGGCAATACGCAGGCCGCGGAGCGGATGTACAAAGCCACGCTGACTAACTTCGAGTCGGCGCGGGCCGAACTCAAGAACGAGGAATCGAAGCTTCCGTTTCTGGCCAACGCCGCGCGCATCTACGACGACTACATTCACCTGCTGGTGCAGCAAGGAAGGAGCGACAAGGCTCTGGCCGCGGCCGATCAAAGCCGCGCGAGGACGCTTGCGCAGGGCCTGGGCTTGGCCGTGGGCAAGACCTCCTTTCAGCCGGCGGCTCTGAACCCCCGCCAGATCGCCCGCAAGACCGGTGCAACGCTGCTCTTCTACTGGCTCGGCGCCCGGCAGTCCTACCTGTGGGCGATCACGCCAACAAGGATTGCGCTGATTCAGCTTCCCGCGCAGGATGAGTTAGTCGCGCGCGCCGAGCGCTACCGCAAGGCTCTTCTGGACTTACAGAATCCCGTGGAAACCGGCAATGAGGACGGCCAGGCGCTCTATAAGTTGCTGGTAGCTCCGGCGGCGAAGCTCATCCGCCCCAACGTCCCGGTTATGATCCTGTCCGATGGAGCGCTGAACCAACTGAACTTTGAAACGCTGCTGGTTCCCGGCTCGGACCCCGGAATTGGCCCGAGTTCAGCCTCCAGCCCCAGGATGCACTACCTGCTCGAAGACGCAACCCTGCTCTCGGCCCCATCGCTGGCCATGCTCGCCGCGGCGAAACCTGCCCGAATTGGGGATCGAAGCCTGCTCCTGCTCGGCAACCCGGTTTCGTCCAGCGAGGACTATCCCAGCCTTCCCCTCTTCGGGTTTGAGATGAGCCGGATTGAAAGGCACTTTGCCGCTGACCGCCTGGCCGTATCCGAGGGCCGGCAAGCCAGTCCCGAAGCCTATCTCTCCAGCCATCCGGCGCAGTATTCCTATATTCATTTTGTAGCTCATGCGGTTGCCAGCCGCACCGATCCTTTGGATTCGGCCATCATCCTCTCCCGCGGCCAGGCCGGCGAGGACTCATTCAAGCTTTACGCCCGCGACATCATGCTGCATCCCATCGATGCGCAACTGGTTACTATCTCGGCATGTTATGGCAGCGGCACGCGTACTTATGCGGGCGAAGGATTGGTGGGGCTGTCCTGGGCATTTCTTCGCGCCGGCGCGCAAAGCGTAATCGGCGCATTGTGGGAGGTAAGCGACGACTCGACGCCGCGCTTAATGGACACACTCTATCAGGGCCTTGAAGACGGCCAGACTCCCGCGGTGTCGCTCCGCCAGGCAAAACTCGCCTTGCTGCATTCTCAGAGCAGATTTCGCGCGCCGTTCTATTGGGCTCCATTCCAGATCTACACCAGGCAATGAGTTGCCATCGGCATCCGCAAGCCGGCGCCCGCCGTGAGTATCTTTCGCGCCATGGGGATGAAAGACGCCAGCCGCGGCATTGTTGAATGAGCCATTACGGCTGGAGGCTATACTGGTCTCGTCTCTGTGAGCTTCAGCGATGCGCGGTCGACCGCTGCCGGCGCGCTATAACAAACCACCGCCGCCCTGTCTCCCATCGAACGGAAAGCGAGGTTCCCATGGAAGTGACAATCAAGCACCTTGACCGCGTGAAATTCGCCATTCACTCCCGGTCGCACACGATTCTCTGCGACCAGCCGGCGGACAACGGCGGCGAAGACTCCGGCATGACGCCTCCCGAGCTGCTGCTTGCGTCGCTGGGTTCCTGCGCAGCCTTCTATGCCGTGCAATACCTGAAGACGCGGCGCCTGGCGGAGAGCGGCGTGGAGGTCTCGATGACCGCCGAGAAGCTGAAGCAGCCCGCCCGGCTGGGCAACTTCCGCGTTCATGTTTCATGCCCCGTCGCGCTCACGGAAGAGCAGACGGAGGGCCTGATGCGCAGCGTGCATCACTGCCTGGTTCATAACACGCTGCTGACGCCGCCGGAGATCCAGATCGAGCTGGCCATTTGTTCCACCTGAAGGCCGGGACAATCCGGCTCGGCAGCCGCCTGGAGGATTGTCCGCGAGGCCCGATTCAGGATCGGCATTGGTCCCGCGCAACCCTTCAGCAGCGGTACAATCTGGGTGACTGGAGCCGAAGCGGGAGACGGAACCGGCACATGCGCATGGACACAGGAGGCAATCGTGAATTATCCGGTCTGGGACGTCGCCTTTGGCGCTGGCTTGCTCATGGCGCTGGTGGCGGGTCTGCACGTCTTCGTCTCTCACTTCGCGGTCGGCGGAGGGCTGTTCCTGGTTTTGACGGAGATCAAGGCCCGCCGCAATCGCGATGCGGAACTGCTCGGCTGGCTGAAATTCCATACCCGCTTCTTTGTGCTGCTCACGGTCGTCTTCGGCGCTGTAACCGGCGTGGGAATCTGGTTCACCATCGGATTGATCAGTCCCACCGCGACCAGCAATCTGATCCATATCTTTGTATGGGCCTGGGCCATCGAGTGGGTCCTCTTCTTCCTGGAGATTACCGCCGCGCTGCTCTACCTCTACGGCTGGGACAAGCTGGAGGCGAAGCGGCACCAATGGTACGGGTGGGTCTATTTCATCGCCGCCTTTGCCAGCTTGGTGGTGATCAACGGGATCATCACCTTCATGCTGACCCCCGGCCACTGGATCGACAACCACGAATTCTGGACCGGGTTCTTCAATCCCACTTACCTGCCCTCGCTGCTCTTTCGCTTCAGTGTTTCTCTGGCATTGGCCGGCATCTACGCGCTGATCACAGCCAGCGTGCAGAAGGATGCCGCCTTGAAGGCGCGCGTTGTGAGATGGGGCGCGCTGTGGACCGTGCCATCCCTGCTGTTGCTGCCGGTCTTCGCCTGGTGGTATATCCGCAGGATTCCCGCCGACCTGTGGGCCAGCGCCCGCGGAGCAATGCCGACGGGTACGCACTTTGCAATGCTCGCCTGCATTCTGCTGGGGGTAACACTGCTGTTGGCGCTGGTGGCTCTGGCCAGACCTGGCCGCCTGCATCTGGCTTTCAGCCTGCTGGTTGCCGTGGTTGCGTTCGGGGCTTTGGATTCCTTCGAGTTCGTGCGCGAATCCGTGCGCAAGCCTTATGTCATCGTGAATTACCTCTATGCCAACTCGCTTTACTCCGCGTCGATGCCCGGCGACGGCGGCTACACAGTGGAGAAGATCGGCGATGCGGGAGTTCTCAAGTCCGCCAGGTGGGTCGCGAACCGGGAACTGACCAGCGGCAACCAGGTCGCGGCGGGCCGCGAGATATTCCGAGTGGAGTGCGAGAGCTGCCACACCGAGAACGGTTACCGGGGCCTCCGCCAATACATCGTCCTGCGCCAATGGGATCGGGAAACGATCCGCGCCATGCTGGGCAGTCTCTATCTGATGCATAACGGCGCCATGCCACCGTTCGCGGGAACCGACGCCGAGCGCGATGCATTGGCGGCCTATCTCGCCACGCTGCAATCGGGAGTTACGACCGCCGCTGGCCCCGCTGACGGCAAAACGGTCTTTGAGCACGACTGCGGCATGTGCCATCAGCTGCGCCCCGACGACCATCTCTTCACCAACCTGCCCAGGGATCCGCAAACGGCTGTCGATGCCCTCAAGGATCTGCCTGGGATGTTCCCCGTGATGCCCGATCTGAAACTGTCGGAGGGTGAACGCCGGGCGCTTGTCCAGTGGGTCAATACGCAGCGCCCCGCGCAAGAGGCCGGCGCGCCCGCCAAAGGAGGCAACTGAGATGATCGACCCCAGCATGGTTCCGACGATTGACCCCAATCCGCTGCCCGCGCCCTATTGGGTCTTGAAGCTGTTGCTGGTCGCGACTTTCTTTCTGCACATCCTGGCCATGAACTTCATGCTGGGCGGGGCTGTTCTGGCGTTGCTGGCGCGCTGGCGTAAGGGCAGCCAGTACGGGAACCGCATCTTCTTCGACGTCGCAAGGAAGGTGCCGTCGCTGCTGGCCGCAACGATCACCCTGGGCATTGCCCCGCTGCTGTTCGTGCAGGTCCTCTATGGGCAGTATTTCTACACCTCGTCCATCCTGATCGCCTGGCCGTGGTTCCTGGTTATCGTGTTTCTCATCGCCGCCTATTACGGCTTTTATTTCGTTGCCTATCGCGGCGAGCATCGGCCCCGCGCGGCCGGGCGTGTCATGCTGTTCAGCACCGCGCTGGTGCTGATCATTGGCTTCATCTACACCAACAACATTACCCTCAGCCACGTCCCGTCTCGCTGGGCGCAGAAGTACTTCTCCAGCACCGCGGGCTGGAACCTCAACCTCTCCGAGCCCACGCTGTTTCCGCGCTATCTGCATTTCATGACCGCGGCCGTGGCCGTGGGCGGCCTGCTGCTGGTTTTCATCGCCTGGACCAAGTGGAAGCAGGATACCGAATATGCGCGATCCATCTTTCAGTTCGGCGGCAAGGCCTTCCTCTACGCCACCATGGCCCAGTTTCTGGTGGGCATGTGGTTCCTCGTCAGCCTGCCGCGCGATCTGCGCATGTTGTTCATGGGCGACAATACCCTGGCCACGGCCCTTCTCGGCTTTGGCATGGCGGGCGCGCTCGTCTCCATCTTCCTCATGTCCGAGGCTTTGAAAAAGGACAATATCCGCCTGGCCGCCTTCGCCGTCTCCGGCATAACCGGCCTGGTCATCGTGAGCATGTCCGTCATGCGGGACATTCTGCGCGACGCCTATCTCAAGCCGTACTTCCATCCCCAGGAGTTTGCCGTCAAGACGCAATGGTCTCCGTTTCTTCTGTTCCTGGGACTCTTTGCGGCCGGAGTTGTTTTGTGGGTTGTCATGCTGAAGCGGTATGGGTTTTTCAGCAGGGCAAAGGCTACGGATCGGTAACTTGATTGCTATTTCTGAAGCGTGCGAATGTAGGCCACGGCGGCCTTGATCTGATCGTCCGGGAGCTTGCCCGCAAAAGCGGGCATCTTGTTCTTGCCGCTCTTGACGATGGCAATCAACTCAGCGTCCTGGGCCTTCACAATCGCCGGATCCTTGAAGGACGCTGCCTTCAGCATCTTTCCGGCTGGAGTGGCGGCCAGGCCGTCAACGCCGTGGCATGGGGCGCACTTCGACTTGTAGGTGTCCGCCCCGCCGCTTTGCGCTAGGGCGGGAGCGGCGGCGAATGCGACAAGACAAAGGATCGCCATGCAGTTCAGATTCAATTTCACCCAAAAGCTCCTTCGCGGCAGGATTTCCATATCTTCTTCCGGCGCCAGTATACCCCAGACCCTGCCCCCGGCGCTGCTAGCCGTCACAGCAGAACGGGTGAGAACGGTTTATGATGATCGGTTTCATGGGAGGTGCATCCATGGATTCAAAAACGTCTCGCCGCGAGTTCCTTTCTGCCGGGTTGATGCTTCCAGTCGCCGGCGCCAGTTCCGGCCTGGGCTTTTTCAGTTCTTCCGGGAATTCCGCGCCTGTCCCAACTGATTTCCCAGCCAAACTCAATTACAAGACCCTGGGCCGCACGGGGCTGAAGGTGACCACGGTTGGATTCGGCTGCATGATCACCTCGGACCCCAGCGTGATTGAGCGCGCCGCGGATATAGGGATCAACTACTTCGATACCGCGCGCGGCTATCAGCACGGCAACAATGAGCGCATGGTTGGCGCGGCCCTCGGCGCCCGGCGCAAGCAGATTGTGCTGGCAACCAAGTCCGGCGCTCAAAGCAAGGATGCATTGCTGAGCGATCTCGACACCAGCCTACGCGAGCTCAACACGGATTACATCGACATCTGGCATCTCCATGGCAAGGGCAGCCCGGCCGATATTCGCGACGACATGATTGAAGCGCAGCAGCTTGCCAAAAAGCAGGGCAAGATTCGCTTTGCCGGCGTCAGCACCCACGCCGGCCAGCAGCAGCTGCTGCCCTGGCTGGCGCAGAAGGGCGTCTTCGACGTGGTTCTGACGGCCTACAACTTCTCAATGGACGCAAGCATGGAGCAGGCCGTTGCGGCGGCGGCCAAGGCGGGCATGGGCGTAGTGGCGATGAAGGTGATGGCGGGAGGATTTCGCAGGCTGCAACCCGGCGACTCGCTATACAAGAAGCTGCAGCAGCCCGGCGCTTTGCTGGCCGCGCTAAAATGGGTCATCGATAAGCCCAGCGTTGCCACCACCATTCCCAGCATGACGGACATGGACCAGTTGGACGAGAACCTGAAAGCTATGGCGCACGCATTCTCCGGCAGCGACGAAAAGCTGCTGGCCGCTCATCTGGAGAGGATTCGGCCGCTTTATTGCCGCATGTGCGGGCGGTGCGACGGAGCCTGCCAAAAGGGTCTGCCGGTGTCCGACATGCTGCGCTGGCTCACCTATGCCGACGGCTACGGCCAGTTCGCGCTGGGGCGGGAGAAGTTTCTCCAGTTGCCGCCGGAGCTGGCCGCGGTCCGCTGCGGCGATTGCGCCGAATGCACGGTGAAGTGCCCCCACGGCGTCCAGGTGACAAACCGCATGGCGCGCGCGCAGGCGTTGTTTGCATGAAGGCCGCCGGTTTGCTGCTGACCATCCTGCTGGCGGCGGGAGCGGCCCATGCCCAGGAGTACCTCGACTGCCATTTCGCGCCCGGCTGGGAGCAGTCCGGCACAACGCGCCAATACGCCGCCGGCAACCTTTATGACTACAAGGACGGCGCCGCCGAGGGGTACCTGATCTTCGGCTTCCAAAGCATGCGGGGAATCACCTGCAAGTCAGGCGCGGAGACCATCGATATTGACGTCTCCGAGATGAGCGATGCCGACTCGGCATACGGCATCTTCACCGCCAACCTCGATCCCAGCCTGCCAGTCGCCAAAATCGGCATGGGCGGGCAGGTGCAACGGCAAAGCGCCAGCTTCGCCAAGGGCAAGTACTACGTGGAGATGGTCGAGACCGGCGTCAGCCCGGACAGCGATCGGTCCGCGATGCTGAAAGCCTTCGCCGCGCGGATGCTGGAACATATCGATGGCCGGGACAGCCCTCCGGAGGCGCTGGAATGGTTCTCCAAGGAGAATCTGCTCTCCGTTCGCCTGATCCCGGAAAGCGTGCTGGGGCTGCGGCAGCTCAAGCGCGGCTACGTGGCGAAGTACAAGCAGGGGCAGGCTTTCCTGGTTGTTGAAGCTTCGCCCGAGTCGGCGGCCGAGGTACTGAAGAGCCTCCGTGAGCGGTTTGACGGCGCTTCACCGGCACAGATTGGGGACGAGGCATTCCAGTCGAAGGCGCAATACCTGGACGGAATCTGCTTCTTTCGCAAGGGGCGCTACCTGGGAGGTTACGCGAACCTGCCCGAACCGCAGGAAGCCGCTTCCCTGGCCGGTAAACTCGCCGCCAGGATTCCATAAGCCTCCGCGCCGATCCAGGAAGATTGCCTGCGTCGCGCCCGCCTGCCTCATATCTTTTCGCTCTCCACCGGCGTCAGGATCTTCGACCAACCGCAATCCCGATCGAGCGCCCGCGGCATCACGCCGCCCATTTCCATACCCGGGACAGCTTCGCATCGATTCCCCCATCGCAGGGCATTCCTTACCGGATTGGGTAAGAAATACACGGCCGGGCGACGCGGACGCGAGGACACCGTTCGAATCAATCTATTTGTTATCAGAGAGTTGGAGGTGACGCAGGTTTGGTCCTTCAGATGCAGCCCAACATTGCGCCGGAGATGCCGGACCGACCGGCTATGCAAGCCGCCATGGCCAGAAGCCTGGCGGAATGGAGGAGCGGCACCATGAGCATCTATCGATTTGGAGTGTTTGGACTGGCGGCGGGTCTGGCGGTGGCCGGGGCGACGGGCTGCGCTTCCAAGAACTATGTGCACACTCAGACTGCGCCTCTGGTGGAACACACCGACCAGTTGGAAGGCAGGACGGCAGATAACACCCGGCAGATCCACGATGTGAACGACCGGGCGCAAGCAGGCATCAAGCAGGCGCAGGGCGCGGCGGACTCGGCAAGCCAGAACGCGCGCAACGCCGGCCAGGCCGCGGGCGATGCGCAGACCGCCGCCGACAACGCCGTGCATCGCGCGGATTCGCTGGAGAGCGTGGTGAAGGGGCTGGACAATTACAAGCCCGTGGCCAGCGTGACGGTGACCTTCGGTTTCGACAAATCGGTGCTGACCAAGGACGACCGCGATCAGTTGGACAGCTTTGCGGCGCAGCTTGGTTCGGCCAAGAGCTACATTCTGGAAGTAACCGGGGGAACGGATTCGACCGGGCCGGCCCAGTACAACTATGAGCTGAGCCAGCGCCGGGCGGACGCGGTGGTGCAATACCTGGCGTCGAAGTATGGGATTGCCGCGCACCGGTTCTATCTGATCGGAATCGGCAAGGACAAGGAAGTGGCGCCGAACACGACCGCGGAGGGGCGGAAGCAAAACCGGCGGGTTGAAGTACAACTGCTGTCGAACATGAGCGATCAAGGCGCGCAGACCGCGTCGAACACGAGCGGCGTGCAGTAGAGAGTGCAAGGTGTCGCAGCCGTGGCTAGCGCCTGGCTGGACGGAGGGCCGATCCCGTGGCGGGATCGGCCCTCTTTGCGTAGGGGCGAGTTGGCGGAGTCCGGGCACGGAACTCCGAAGCCCCATTCCGCGGCGGGTTGGCCACATCTCAATCCTCCATCCAAACAGGGCGAATGAAGGCGCGGGAATTCCGAGATTTGGGGCGGAAAAGCGTTGTTCCTGGCTCGAAACCGGCTCAAGACGGGCTGAAATTCGCCGGTTTTGTTTACTGATCGGTTAACGGGAGGAAATCATAAACTACTGATTCATAGCGGCTTACCAGCAAGAGCGGGTTGAAAAATGGGGCTCCTGGAGCGGGAGGGGGGTGGGGGTCGGTTTCAGTTATCAGTGGTCAGTGTTCAGTGGTCAGTAAAGGCTCGGTCCGCCGATCATCTCTATTGTGCGCCGACGGAGGGTTATTCCCGGCAATGAGCGGGCGGGAAAATCGTGGCCGTCGAGGTTCGGCTCTGGTGGCACGGCCGCTTCCGCAGAGGAACCGGAGACCGACTGTCGAGGCTTGCGCTCACCCACCCTTCTGCAGGTCGCCGCGGCGAACCGCGGCGACCTGCAGAAGGATGGGGCACCCTCATCGGTGGGATGCGAAGGGTGGTGTACCCGGCAGAGGAAACTTGTGTGACGCTTGGTGTAAGCTAAGCCGAGGTCAACATGACGCGTGATCGGCCCCACCAGCGAATGAGAGGCAGGCAGACTGGCGTCAGAGGTTTGTGCATCCTCATCCTCGCGTCTATGATTCTGTGCCTTCCGCTCAACGGAGTCACGCAAATAAGAAGTGCGCAGCCAGAGACCGTCCAGGCCAGCACAGCGGCGAGCACGGATGTACCGCCCAACATTCAGACCACAGCAGCCCAGCTTGCGCCGGACGCCCTACCTTGGCCATACAGCCGTTTCGTTGCCGTACTGCTTTGGGGCCTGCTCGCCAGCTATGTCCAACTAGCTTGGAAGTTTCGCCGTTACTGGGGCCTGGGTGTATTCACGAACCTCTATGCCGCCCTCTATGTGGCAGCTGGAACGGCCCTTGCGCTGGCCCCACAGGGTTTCCTCCACCTACCGTGGAACCCCCTTCACCAGGTCCCTGGCATCCAACCAGTGGGCTCTCTCGTTGCCGATTTTCTGGGCATCGCCGCTACCCTGGCCGTTCCTTCTATCGGCCCTAGATTGCGCCTGCATCCCGCTGCAGAGGACCAGGTGGGTCACCTGCAAGTTAAATCAAGCCGCAACACGGTATATGCCATCATCGAAGCAGCTATCGAAGACTGCATCCGGAATCGGCTGCATGAAGAATTGAACGCGGACACAGGGCGATACGACTGGAAAGTGATCAAGCGGGCGCTCCACCAAGTCCTTGGAGAGGAGTCCGGCATGACCGTTCCGGTCACAACGATTGATGAAAATGGGGGCGAACGGGAGTATTGTATGCGTGGATCGTGTCCGGAACCAGGTCGAATTATTTTAGTGGTGCCGCTGAGC
>JBEKDB010000023.1:0-44842 GCA_050014575.1 Occallatibacter sp.
CGTCCGTATGTGGAATGGAATCCGCCGCAGGAGCCGCCGGAAAGCGGATTGTATGCGGCGCAGTTTGCCATTGCGCTGATCGACCTTATGTATTCCATCTATACGGATTCGCAGTTGGCATTCCCCGATAACCGGATTTCTCCGCACGCGCAGTGGTGGATATGCCTGTTCCGGCGATGGTGCCGGGTGGATTTGGTCCAGGAGACCTGGGCAACGCACGAACTGGTGTATTCGAGTGAGTTCGGGTTGTTTGCCAGGCGGGAGCTGGGGTTGCCATAGCGCGAGGCTCCGGCAGCGTCAAGAACCCGGTGCAGTTGACAAGGGAGACGGGCTTCGTGTACTTTGTAATGCAAAGTGAAAGCGGCATGAACGATCTGAACAAGGCGCTGGGCGACATCGGCAGTATCCGCAGGCAGGTTGCCCATAGTACAGAGTTCCGCGGCTACGGCCCCGCAACTCTTGCCGGCACGGGCGCTTTTGCTATGGCGGCCGCCGGGGCTCAGGCGCTGTGGCTGCCCGATCCGGCAAATCATATGCCGGCCTACCTGAGCATCTGGATCTGGACCGCGGTCTTTTCGGCCGCCTTGATTGGAACCGAGATGTACGCGCGCACACGCCGCGTTCATTCGGGCATGGCGGATGCGATGATTCGCATGGCCGTGGAACAGTTTCTACCGTCGGCGGGCGCGGGCGCGCTGGTGACGGTAGTGCTCGTGCGCTGCGTTCCGGCGGCGGTTTGGATGCTTCCCGGACTCTGGCAGATCATCTTCAGCCTGGGTGTGTTTTCGTCATGCCGTTTTCTGCCGCGCGCTATGGTCGCAGCGGGAGCGTGGTACCTGCTGACGGGCCTGACCTCGCTCTCGCTGGCCGGCAGCCGGGCGCTTTCTCCATGGGCCATGGGCATTCCGTATGGAGCGGGGCAGATGCTGGTGGCGGGGATTCTGTTGTTTGCCGCGCGGGAGGACAGGGATGAAAGCTAAGGCCCAGACCAAGGCTCAGGGCAGCGAAGGACGCTTTGCCTATGAAGGTCTGAATCGCGTGATTCATGAGCGCGCGCGCCTCAGTGTGCTGACCTCCCTGATTACGAATCCGAAGGGATTGGCCTTCGGCGATCTCAAGCAGCTTTGCGCTCTTACCGACGGCAACCTGAACCGGCATTTGCGCGTGCTGGAAGAAGGAAGGTTGGTTGAGATCGTAAAGAAGACCGACCGCAATCGTCCGCTGACGGTCTGCCGCATCACAGCTTTTGGCAAGGCGCGCTACATGGAGTACCTTTCCACGCTGGAGCAGGTGGTTCGGGATGCGGCGAAGGTAGCCGAAAGTGGGCCGGCGTCCGGCCCGCTGCATGGCTTGGCGCCATCCCGGGCCTGAGCTTTTTTTTATGAGTTAACTTTGTAATGCAAAGTGAAATGCACAAGGGATTGTATGTGGCCATCATCATGGACGGCAATGGCCGCTGGGCAACGCGGCGCGGACTGCCGCGAGTGGCTGGTCATCGGGCCGGAGTGGCCGCCGCGCGGCGGATTGTGGAACACGCGCCGGACGCGGGCATCCGGCAGCTTACCCTTTACGCGTTCTCATCGGATAACTGGCGCCGGCCGCCCGACGAGGTGAAGAGCATTTTCTGGCTGCTGAGGGCCTCTCTGCGCCTGGAGACGGAGAGACTCAGGCAGCGCGGCGCACGGCTGGAGGCGATCGGACGGCGCGACCGGCTGCCGGGTCCGCTGCTGCGCGAGATCGAGCGGGCGGAACGCGTAACGGCCGCGGGACGCCGGCTCCATCTGCGCGTGGCCATCGACTACTCGTCGCGAGATGCCATTGCGCGCGCCGCCGCCGGCGTTGCCGGCGCGCTTTCACCGGAGCGGGCGCCCTCGGCAGAGCTGATGGGACGCATGCTTGCGCGGGCTCTGACGGCGGAGAGCGGTGAGGTGGATTTGCTGATTCGCACCGGCGGCGAGAAACGTCTTTCGGACTTCCTGCTGTGGGAGTCGGCGTATGCCGAACTCGTGTTTACCGATCGCATGTGGCCGGACTTCGACGCCGCCGATCTGGATGCCGCACTGGGAGAATTCAACCGCAGGGAACGGCGTTTTGGCGGCGTTCCCGAAGCCGCTTTGCTCTCCACAGTGTTATCGGCGGGAGGCGCGTGATGATATTCCCGGTTTCACGTCTGCTCACCGGCAGGCGCCCCATTCAAGTCAAATTCATTCTGCCCGCCCTGACTGAGGCGACCAGCCCTTACTGGCGTCCGATCAAGTATTCGCTGTTTCCGCCGCTGGGGCTGGCCACGCTGGCCGCATATCTGTCTCCGGATGACCGCGCGGTCATTGTGGATGAACATGTGGAGCCGCTGGCCATCGACGATGAGCCGGACGTGGTTGTCATCCAGGTTTACATCACCAACTCGTACCGCGCGTACAAGATTGCCGACCATTACCGGAGCAAAGGCGTGTTTGTCTGTCTCGGAGGGCTGCATGTTACCTCGCTTCCAGCGGAGGCTGCCGCGCATGCCGACGCCATCTTTCTGGGGCCCGGAGAACAGACCTTCCCGGAGTTTCTAAAGAACTTTCGAGCGGGGGGCCCGCGGCGCGTTTACACCTCCGCGGGGGGGCGCACGCTGGAGGGTCTTCCGCCGGTGCGCCGCGATCTCATCCGGCGCAACTACTATCTCGTGCCTAACTCCATCGTGGTGACGCGCGGATGCCCGCAGCATTGCGACTTCTGTTACAAGGATGCGTTCTTTCAGGGAGGGCAGGGATTCTACACACAGCGGGTGGACGATGCGCTGGCGGAGATTGACCGGCTGCCGGGACGCCATCTCTATTTTCTCGACGATCATCTGCTCGGCGACCGGCGTTTTGCCGAAGCGCTGTTTGATGGCATGAAGGGCATGGGGCGGCTGTTTCAGGGCGCCGCGACGGTGGATTCCATCTTGCGCGGCGACCTGATCGAGCGTGCGGCGGAGACGGGGCTGCGCAGCATCTTCGTCGGCTTTGAAACCCTCACGCCGGAGAACCTGAGGCGCAGCAACAAGCGCCAGAACCTTGGCCGCGACTACAAGGCTGTAGCCGGCCGCTTGCATTCGCTAGGCATCATGATCAACGGCAGCTTTGTCTTCGGCATGGATGATGACGGCGAAGACGTCTTCCGGCGCACGGTGGATTGGGCTATCGAGCAAGGCATAACCACGGCGACCTTTCATATTCAAACGCCGTATCCCGGCACGCAGCTGCATGCCCGCATGGTGCGCGAAGGGCGCATCCTGACCGCCGACTGGAATCTTTACGACACCAGACATGTCGTCTATCGCCCGGCGCGACTCGAGTCCGAAACCCTGAAGGCGGGGTACGACTGGGCGTATCGCGAGTTCTATAGTTGGAATTCCATCGCCCGCGCCTCGCTGCATCACGGAACGTTGAAGCAACAGGCGAAACACTTCTTCTATGCCTCCGGCTGGAAGAAGTTCGAGCCGCTCTGGGATCTGATGATCCGGGCCCGGCAACTTACACGGGCAACGCCGCTGCTGGAGGGCGTGCTCTCGCGTGTGACCCGTGCGCACGCAAGACAGCGCCAAGAACACGGAGCTGGGAGCTTGTCTGTAACACCTCCCCGTGACGGGCAGGTCATAGCTTTCGAGCCTGCGCCGGAGTCATCCCGCTGGCTCTGATCGCCGGGCATATTCGCGGCATCCCGGTCGCGTGGCGGCTCTTGGACTGCAGCTTTGCAGTCTTCGGCGCCGTCCCGCTCTTAATCTGCCGGCGATCGATCCTGGCGCTCGAACGCCTGCAAGCTTGAGCAGTGGGATTCATCTTGTGTCCCGTGAACTCCAGGTCCAAACGTGATTTGCGGCACAGACATGCCTGTCACGGCGCGCCAAGCATAGACCGGGAGAGTACTCACCGGAAAGCACTGATCCTTCTATCGATGATCGCTATCCGGGATGGAGCCCAGTCCGAAGGAGATGCCCATGAGCAGGAAAGCCGGCCTTCTGACGCGGCGGCAGTTTGTGGCCGCCGGCGCCCTGGGAGGCGCGGCCATGGCCGTCGGTTGCTCGCCCGGCAAGCATGGAAATTGGGAGTTCCTGAGCAAGGACCAGGCCAGGACGCTGGCGGCGATCTGCGATCGGATCATCCCCGCGGACGATTTCCCCAGCGCCTCTCAGGCTGGAGTGCTCAACTACATCGACCGTCAACTGGTCCGCCACTTCCGGCGTCATCAGGAGGCTTACCGGAGTGGTTTGGAGCAGGCTCAGGCGATGAGCCGGAAGCGATTCGGCCAGGATTTGGACCTGCTCTCGCAGCAGCAACAACTGGAGATTGTCAGCGATCTCTCCGAGCAGGATCGGGACTTCTTCGAACTGGTGCGCAGCCACACCCTCGAAGGTTACTATGGCTCGCCGCGCCACGGAGGCAATCGCGACGCCGTGAGCTGGCGGATGCTGGGACTGCCTGAGCCGCCGCCGCTGGGCCGAGCGCAATACGACCTGAGAAAGGGCTCGCCGTCATGAAGCGGGTGAATGCGGTTGTGGTCGGAGCCGGGGCCGCGGGCGGCATCGTCGCCAAGGAGCTTGCCGTTGCGGGGCTGAGCGTCGTCCTGCTGGAGCGCGGCAAATGGTACACGGCATACGATTGCCGCAAGGACGACCTGCGCAACCAGCGCACCACCGTGTTGGGCAATGCGTTTGGGCCGGAGGACTAAGGCAATCCGCGCGTGTGGGTCGATCCCAAGGGCGCGGCGCACAGCGTGCTTCCCAGCGAGGGCAGCTACCAGAACGACGCCGCCTGCGTGGGCGGCGGAACGCTGAGCTACGGCGCGCAGGCCTGGCGCTATCTGCCCCAGGACTTCCGCATGCGCTCGACCTACGGCGCGCCGGCGGGAAGCTCTCTGGAAGATTGGCCCATCTCTTACGACGACCTGGAGCCGTTCTACGAGAAGGCTGAATACGAGATCGGCATCTCAGGCGACTACTCGGGCACGCCATTTCATGGCCCGCGCCAGCGACCTCTGCCCATGCCGCCGCTGCCGCCCGGCCGCGAGTTCGCCATTCTGGAGCCGGCGGCAAGGCGGCTGGGATTGCATCCGTTTCACATTCCCATGGCCCGCAACAGTGTGCCCTACAACGGGCGCGGCCCGTGCATGCGCTGCCGGTGGTGCTGTGGATTCGCCTGCGAGGTGGACGCGAAGAACGGCTCGCAGAACACGGTGATCCCCATCGCGCTCAACACCGGCAACTGCGAGCTGCGCACCGAGTGCATGGCAAGCGAGATCCTCACCGACGAGCGGGGACGCGCGCGCGGCGTTTCCTACTTCGACGCGAGAGGACGATTGCAGGAGCAGCTTTCCGATCTGGTTGTGGTCTCCGGCTGCGCAACAGAGTCGGCCCGCCTGCTCTTGAATTCCAAGAGCCGCCTGTTTCCCGATGGCCTCGGCAATCGCCACGATCAGGTGGGCCGCCATCTGCAGGGCCATCACTATACCGGCGCCGTGGGCTACTTCGACTTCGATACCTACGACGACGTGGGTCCAGGGGCAACCATTGCCATCAGCGATTACAACCACGGCACTCCCGGCCTGTGCGGCGGAGGCATGCTGGCCAACGAGTTCATCCGCCTGCCGATTCACATGATCGACCGGCTGCCCGCGAAGGCGCCGCGCTGGGGCCTGGGCCACAAGCAGGCCATGCGCGACTGGCACAAGCGCAGCATCGTCATCATGGGGCCGACCCAGCAGATTCCCACGGCGGACGGCCGGGTTACGCTCGATCCAACCGTGCGGGACAAGTGGGGGCTGCCGGTGGTGCGCCTGTCGGGAAACGTGCATCCCCACACCTTCGAGATCGGCGAAGTGCAGGCCAAGCGCGCTGAAGCGTGGCTGAAGGAAGCTGGAGCGATCGACACCGCGCTGATGAGTTACAAGGCCGAGCTGGTTTCGGCCGGTCAGCACCAGGCCGGCACCTGCCGCATGGGCAGCGATCCGCAAAGTTCGGTCGTGGACCGGAACTGCCGGATTCACGACGTGGACAATGTCTTCGTGATCGACTCCAGCGTGCATGTAACCAACGGAGGCTTCAACCCGGTGCTGACCATCATGGCCATCGCCTACTTTGCCTCCGGCGAGTTGGTTCGCAACTGGAAGGGCACGGGATTCCGGTCATGAAGCGATTCCTGCGGAATGCGGCCATCGTTATCGTCTCCCTGGCGATTGTTGCCGGCGCCGGCATCTATGGCGCGTCGTGGTATTACACCTCGCCCAGCGGGAACGGCTGCGCGAGATGCCACGAGATGGCCTCGTTTGTTGACGCCATGCATGGCTCTCCGCACCGCAACGTGGGCTGCATGGATTGCCACCAGGCAAGCCTGGCGGCCAAGCTGCGCCACATCCGGGTCCATTTGACCGGCCCAATGCCTGAAGCCATACGGCTGCGCGATGTGGACGTGCTGGAGATGACGCCGAACTGCGAAAAGTGCCACCGGCACGAATATGCCTCCTGGCATGCCGGCCCGCACAGCGCCACCTACGGCCAGATCTTTTTGAACCCGAAGCAGAACTCCCAGCAACATCTGATGGACGATTGCCTGCGCTGCCACGGAATGCACTTCAACGGCTCCGTTCGTGATCTGGTTCAGCCGCTGAATACGGCGGGACCATGGCATCTGATTCGCTCGGGCTTTGCCGATCAACCGGCGATTCCCTGCCAGACGTGCCATTGGATTCACCGGGCGGGCGCGCCTGAAACGAGGCCCGCCGCGCGCATATCGGTGGCGGGCGCGGCCGTTCACGATTGGCTGGCCTTCTATGACCGGCGGGAGGCCATGCACTTTGCCGCGGCAGCTCTTTCCATTCCACAACTGCACGATGGGGCCCGGGTGGTGAAGGCGAGTCAGGACGAACGCCAGGCGATCTGCTACCAATGCCACGCCCCGCGACAGTCCGAAGCGGGCACGGTGGCGGCGGCGAGCGACTGGGGTCCGCAGGTGGGCTCCGGCGACGATCGCACGCCGATTGGAGTGCATGAGGGCCTGAGCTGTTTCTCATGCCACGGCGGCCACAATGAGAATGCGCGGGCATCGTGCAAGACGTGCCACCCGCAGATGTCTCACTGCGGGCTCGACGTGGAGAAGATGGATACCACCTATGCCAGCGCGTCCAGCCCGCACAACATTCACTGGATCAAATGCGCGGATTGCCATCGACACGGCATCCCGGCGGTGAAGACGCAGGCACGGGCCAAGCAGTAACTGCCGACCGGCCGACGGATGGAGCGAGGCTGGCCGTTTTCCTGCTGTCCAGGCTTCCTCGCCGGCCCGGGCCCGCTTCGCGCCTTTTTCGCGCGGCCGCCGTTTGCCGCTTGACAAGGGTTGGAGTAAACCCATTTACTTATGGGCGAACGTCCAAAGGCTCCATGGACGACTTCACCCCTTTCAGGTGACGCAATGCTCGGAATGGTTCCCGCCTACCTGGCCGCCGGCTCTCTCGGTTCCCTGCCCTCATTTCTGGCTCTCAGCGCAGCGCCTCTGGCGCGTCTGCGCCCCCTCGACATTGCCGTAATCGCCATTTACTTCGGCATGGTCATATGGATCGGCTTTTATCTCAAGGGGCGCTCCAACACCGGCGAAGAGTTCTTTATGGCCGGCCGCGAGATGACCGCCTGGATCGCGGGTTTGAGCTTCGTCTCGGCCAACCTTGGCTCGCTAGAGCTGATGGGTTGGGCCGGCTCGGCTTATCAGTACGGCATTCTCGCCACCCACTGGTACTGGGTGGGCGCCATTCCCGCCATGCTCTTCCTCGGCCTGGTGATGATGCCTTTCTACTATGTGTCGAAGACGCACTCGGTCCCCGGCTATCTGAACCTGCGCTACGGCGAGCACGCCCGCGTTCTGGCCGCAATCTCCTTCGCCCTGGAGATGATCCTGATGAGCGGCGTGAACATGTTCGCCATGGCCCTGGTGATGAAGGTCGTTCTGGGCTGGAGCATGACCTTCAGCATCGTGGTCTCGGCCTGCGCGGTTACGCTTTACGTTGCCCTGGGCGGGTTGCGCTCGGCCATCTTCAACGAAGTGCTGCAGTTCGTGCTCATCTGGGGCGGCGCGCTGCTGGTGCCCATCCTGGGCATGATTCAGGCCGGCGGCGTGGGCGGGCTGAAGACCCAGATCATCGCCAATATGCACTCCGACAGCTACTTCCACCTGTGGCGCGACACTGCCCATTTTGCCGACAATCCCATGGGCGTGCATTGGACTGGGATCGTCTTCGGCCTCGGATTCGCCATCAGCTTCGGCTACTGGACCACCGACTTTCTGGTGGTGCAGCGCGTTCTGGCGGCGCATAACCTGCGCGCCGCGCGCATGGCTCCAATCATCGGTTCGTTCTTCAAGATGGCGGTACCCTTCATCGTCATCCTGCCCGGCCTGCTCGGCCTGGTGCTGTTGCAGAATCCCGACGGCAGCCGTATGCAGTTGATTCCACAGGACACATGGAAGGCCTGCGTTCCGATGTCTCCCGATTGCGCTCCGCTGTTGAAGCAGACATCGCTCTCACCGGCTGTCCAGCAGGATGTGCTCGACCAGAAAGAGGGGCCGCAGTCGGATTTGCACAGCTACAACGAGGTGCTGCCGCTGATGATGGTCCGCTACCTCGGCCCCGGTTTGCTGGGCCTGGGAATCACCGCGCTGATCGCCGGCTTCATGAGCGGCATGGCCGGCAACGTGAGCGCCTTCTCCACCGTGTGGACCTACGACCTCTACAAGCCGCTGGTCTACAAGAAGGGCACAGACAGCCACTATGTGCTGGTGGGCCGGGTGTCGATTGTCATTGGCGTCCTGGTATCCATTGGCGCCGGCTACATAGTGCAGCGCGCGCACGGCATCATGGACTACGTGCAGGCGCTCTTCAGCATCTTTATCGCGCCTCTTCTGGCCACCATTCTGCTGGGCATGTTCTGGAAGCGCGCCACCAGAATCGCCGGCTTCCTGGGCCTGCTGTTCGGTATCGTCTTTTCGGCGAGCCTCTTCGAGTGGGTTCACCTCTATCCTGCCAAGCTGGCCTACGTGGCGCTTTCGCCCGACGCCAAGCCGATGGCCGAAAATGTCTTTCGCGCACTGTGGGCATGCCTGTTCACAGCCCTCGTCATCTTTGTGGTGAGTATGTTTACCAAGCCCAGGCCGGCGGCGGAACTGGAGGGCCTGGTCTACGGCGTGACCCCGCTGCCAAAGGAAGATCCGGTTCCGTTCTACAAGAACGAGTGGACCTGGGCCGGGCTCGTGGTCGTGATTTTCTGCGCGCTTAACATTCTGTTCTGGTAACTTGAGTGGGTTTCAAGAAGCGCTTTGTGTCAGGGCACGACTTAAGTCGTGCCGGGAGAGGTAAAAGAACGGCGGGCTTTAGCCCCTGAGCGATTTAGGGGGCCGGATGCCAACCGGTCTTGAAAGGCGCTTTGGAGTGTTTCTCGCCTGTAAGTGAAAAAGGGAAAGGGCTGAAAACATGCATGGTTCCGGTATTCCCATCTGGTTCTTCATTGGAGTTTTGCTGGTCGCGTATGGGGCCATGATCTTTGGCTATGGCGTCTATGAGTGGCACACGGGAATCTACCCGCCCCTGGTGCAGTTGACCAACCTGCACACGCCGGTCTGGTGGGGCGGTTTGCTGGAAGCTCTCGGGGTGTTTTACGTGGTGAAGTTTCGCCCAGGGCGCGACGGCAAATAGACGCTGGCTGGGCGCGCCGGGCCGTCCTGGCGCGAAGAAAGATTGAAAACCATTCCTGGCGCGGGAACTTCGGATCCATGACGGCGTTTCCGGTCCCGGCAGGCGCAATGAAGCCGCGCAGGCGGCAAGGATTAAAGGAGCGGAGAACATGGCAGCGCAACGTACGATGACGTTTGGAATCGTGGTAGGCAATCGCGGCTTCTTTCCTGGCCATTTGGCCAAGACGGGCCGCGAAGAGATTATCTCCGTTCTGGAGGCGGCCGGAGCGCGGGCCGTGGTGTTGAGCCCGGAGGAGTCGAGGCACGGCGCGGTGGAAACCTACGCCGAGTCGCAGCGCTGCGCCGCGCTGTTCAAGAAGCACGCCGAGGAGATCGACGGCATCATCGTCACGCTCCCCAACTTCGGCGAGGAGCGCGGCATTGTGGATGCCATCCGGCTCTCGGGGCTCAAGGTTCCGGTGCTGGTGCAGGCCACGCCCGACCGCTCCGAAGATATGACCATCGCCATGCGCCGCGACAGCTTCTGCGGCAAGATGAGCTGTTGTAACAACCTGATGCAGTACGGCATTCCGTACTCGCTGACCGCGCTGCACACCGAGACGCTCGGCTCGCCGGAGTTCAAGGCCGACCTGGAGTGGTTCTCGGCGGTCTGCCGCATCGTGAAGGGCTTGAAGAATCTGCGCATCGGCTCCCTGGGAGCGCGTCCCACGGCCTTCAACACGGTGCGCTACTCCGAGCGCATCCTCGAAACCAACGGTATCTCCATCGAGACCCTCGATCTATCGGAGGTCTTCGGCCGCATCAATAACATGAAAGACACGGACGATGCCGCGCAGGCCAAGCTGGCCGCCATCAAAAGCTATGTCTCCACCGCCGGCATTTCCGGCGCGGCGCTGCTCAAGATGGCCAAGCTGGGCGCGGTCATCGACGGCTGGATGAAGCAGACCAACGTCACCATCAGCGCCGTGCAGTGCTGGACCTCGATGGAGGAGTTCTTCGGCGTGGTGCCCTGCACCATCATGAGCATGATGAGCAACAACCTCATTCCCTCGGCCTGCGAGGTGGACGTGCCCGGCACGCTGAGCATGTATATGCTGGCCCTGGCCAGCGGCACGCCCTCGGCGCTGCTGGACTGGAACAACAATTACGGCAGCGATCCAAACAAGTGCGTCTGCTTCCACTGCTCCAACCTGCCCAAGCACTTCTTCAAGGACGTTCGCATGGACTTCCAGGAGATCATCGCCGGCACGGTGGGCAAGGAGAACGCCTTCGGCACCTGCGTGGGCCGGGTGAAGGCTGGCGGCATGAGCTTTGCTCGCTACTCCACCGACGATCGCCGCGGCGTGATTCGCGGATACACCGGCGCGGGCAAGTTCACCGACGATCCGCTCACAACCTTCGGCGGCGCGGGCGTGGCTGAGATACCTCAGCTCCAGAAGCTGCTCAAGTACATCTGCCGCGAGGGCTTCGAGCACCACGTGGCCGCCAACTTCAGCGATGTTTCGAAGGCCGTCCACGAAGCGGCTCGCTACCTGGGCTGGGAGAGCCATTATCATCCCGCTCTCGAAGACTGAGCGGTGCGCGGAAACCGTTCGGGCATTGACGAAACAGCGTCAGCGCCCGAATCTCTTTCGAGAACCCCAGTAAGTTCACATTCTCACTCGTGTTTTGAAAGGGTACGGCCGGGAACCCTCTGGGTGCCGTGCCGCAAACGACCCAAGAAATGAGTGGGCTTTAGCCCCTGAGGGAATGCCGGCCCCTCGCCAATGACTTGTGAAGAGTCTCCTTCGGAACAGAACACCTTGGATGAAAAGATGCAAGACGATCGCAAATTGAAGGATCTTGCCGGCGTGGGTCCGGCGGCCATCGCCGACCTGCACATGCTGGGGATTCATTCGGTTGCGGAGTTAGCTGTGCAAGACGGCGAGGAACTTTACGACCGTCTCTGCCGGCTGACCGGAACGCGGCACGATATTTGCTGCCTCGATGTCTTTCGCTGTGTCGTTGCCCAGGCAAGCGATCCCGAGCTTTTAATAGAGCAAAGGAATTGGTGGTATTGGAGTAACGTGCGCAAGCAGCGGCAAGCAGCGGCCGCGAAGCCGGCAAGATCGACTGCGCGGAGCGGAAAGAAGAGTTGAGCGAGATCGTAGAGGAAAGGGAGTCATGAGCAAGAGAATCGGCAAGAGCCTGGTGGTGAATGGCGCCACGCTGGTGACGGAAGAGGCGTGGAATGCGGAGCTTGATCGCAAGTACGAACTGCTGGTGGATTGGATGCGCTCACAGCGCCTGGCGGGCGTTCTCATCCGCCGCAACGAGAATGTGGCCTGGCTGACGGGCGGCGCGGTCGAGTTGCGCGTGCTCACGCCGTGCGAGACCGGCGTGGCTTCGCTGCTGGTGACCGCTGCCGGCAAGCGCTACTACTTCACCACCGAGAATGAAGCCCCGCGCCTCCACGACGAGGAGTTTGGCGCGCTCGACTTTGAGCCGGTGCTGTTTCCCTGGTGGGCGGACGATACCAACGCCGCCGCGGCAAAACTGGCCGGCGGGCCGCTCGGTTCGGATACGCCCGGCGCGGGGCTGACGCCGGTCAACCTCACTCCTCTGCGCGCGGCGCTGTGCGAGACCGAGATTGCGTGCTATCGCTGGCTGGGCGCTGAGACCGCGGCCGCCACCGTCGAGGCGCTGAACAAGGTCGAGCCCGGAATGAGCGAGTACGACCTGGAGGCCATCACCGCCGCCGCCTTGTTGCGCCGCGGCATCCTGCCCTCGGTTTATCTCTTTGCCGTGGACGATCGCATTCTCAAGTACAAGCATGCCGTGGCGCGCGGCAACCGGCTCAAAAAGTACGCCATGCTCAACCTGTGCTCGCGCAAGTGGGGGCTGGCCATCTCCATCACGCGCTTCGTTCACTTCGGCGCGCTGCCGGCGGAGCTTGGCGAGCGCTTTGCGGCTGCTGCCCAGGTGAACGCGGCTCTGTTGAATGCAACCCGCGTGGGCGCGACTTCGGCCGAGCTCTTCGGCGTGGCCCAGGCGGCCTATGCGGCTCAGGGATTTCCCGGCGAGGAGCGCTTCCATCACCAGGGCGGACCGACCGGCTACGGCGAGCGCGAGTGGGTCGCCACGCCAACTGGCACCGAGGTCGTGGTTAACAACCAGGCCTTCGCATGGAACCCCAGCATCCGCGGCGGCAAGGTCGAGGACACGGTGCTGCTGCGCAATGGAGTCATCGAAAACCTGACCCCCACGCCGGAGTTGCCGACGCTCGATGCCGAGGTCAAAGGTAGCGAGTACGTCGCGGCGGGCGTGCTGGTGAAGTAAAGCAGGGAGCAGGGATCGGAGATCAGGGCCAATCGACGGAGTAGACTGCAAAAATGCGATAAGGCCCTGGCTCGGCCCCCCTCGAACCTCCCGGAATTCAGGCTTGTTTCGGCTTCTTCGAACGACTCAAAGAGACAATGTGAATTCGTGCGTAGTTCCTCTGCCAAGCCGTTACAGGAGAGAGGAGAGTGCCCTGGGGAGGTACCCACTTCAAATGTGACCACATCAAATCCTTCCAATCTCTTTTGGGCGGGCTGAACGATGTTGGTCGGAAAGGACGGCTCGGGCGAGAATGGTCGCCAGCCTTCTTCGGCAAGCTCCATCTCGTACGCTTCGTAATAGAAAAGCAGGCACCCATCAAGGTCTATGGAGTTCTCCTGTGCGACGGCGCGAATGATTTCAGGCGAGTTAAACAACCAGTAGCCATTGTGCTTCCAATAATTGATGTAATCCGCAAAATCATCGTTAACGCAGTGACCAACGGAATAGATATCAACGACGTTTGGTAACTTGAACGCTTCCGGTTTCTTACAGCTCCGCTTTGCCATGTAACCAACGGGAATCATTTCAGCCTCACCCTATCCCTGGTCGGAACCTGATCCCTAACCCCTGACCCCTAATCCCTCGCCACCAGCGTCAGCCTTGCCGTCAGCACCACCAGCGCGGCCCATAGCGTATCGGCGGCCAGCAGGTGGGCTACCTGGACCCACAGCGGGGCCAGCAAGAATACATCGAGCACACCCAGCGTGTAGACCGCGGCCACCAGCAGCAGCACCAGCGCGGAGAGGCGGCGGTTGTCCCAGGCCGTCGATCTCCGCGCCGCGCGCACCAGCAGCCAAATAAGGAAGATGCTGGCCAGGAAGGCTACGGTGGGATGCGTCCAGCGCCAGCGCACCAGCCAGCCGCTGGTCGAGGAGAAGTCCTGCGCCAGCGCCAGGCCCAGCGAGCTGGCCGGGAAGAGCGTGTCGCCCAGCGCCGCCAACGAGCCGGTGACGCCCACGATCATCACCACCACCACGGTAGCCACGGCGCCGAAGGGCGCGGCCAGGCGGATGCTGCCGCGCAGATAGCCCTTGGTGCGGCTGAGCATGTGCGCGGTGAGGGTGAGCGCGGCCACCAGCAGCAGCGTGTTGGTGAGGTGCAGCGCCAGGTAGGCCGGGCGCAGCGGCGATTGACTCTGCGCGGTGAGGCCGAGCTTGACCAGCAGCGCTCCGAGTGTGGCCTCGATCAGCGTGAACACAACCGCAGCCACGGCTGCCGCGCGGGCAAGATGGCCGCGCGTCGTTCCTGCGAATGTCCATGCGAGCAGGCCGACAACCAGGAAGAACGACAGGCCGCTGGTGAGGCGATGGGTGAACTCGATCATCGTGTTCACGCTGGCCGAGCGCTGCATCACCGTGCCATTGCACAGCGGCCAGTGATTGCCGCAGCCGGCTCCCGATCCGGTGGCGCGCACCAGCGTGCCCCACAGGATTACGGCGATGAAGTAAACCAGCACACCCCAGGCAAAGCGGCGCAGGGCCAGCGAAGGAAGACTTTGGGCATAGGTCCGAACGGCGGTAGCAGACATGAAGGAAGGCTCCAGATGGAACCCAACAGTGTAGAACAAGCACAAGGAATGTGCTCAGACCGCGATGCGTTCACCGCCGCAACTCGAACGTCGCGGTTGCGGAGCACAGCTTGCCTTGTTCGGGCCCAAAGGGGACCACGCATCATGTGCCTATTCTTCTCGCAATGCGTCCGCCGGATTGACGCGCAATGCGCGCGTGGCCGGGGCAACCAATGCCGCGACCGATGTAGCGATGACCGCCGCGGCCACCACGAGCAGGGTGACCGGATCCAGCGGCTTCACGCCGTAGAGCAAGCTGCTCATGCCGCTCCCCAGCAGCAAAGCAAGTCCTGTTCCCAGCGCAATGCCTGCCAGCGTCAGCCTCAGGCCGTCTTTCAGGACGGACATGAAGACCGCTCCGCGCAGCGCTCCCAGCGCCATGCGAACGCCGATCTCATGGGTCCGCCTGGAAACGAGATACGCTGTAACGCCATACAGCCCGACAGCGGTCAGCAGCAGCGCCAGAACTCCCAGCGATGCCGTCAGCCACGCGGCCATGCGGTTTTCGTAGGTCGCAAAGCGCATCTGGTCGGTGAGGGTCAAGATTCCCCTGATCATGATACTTGGGTCCATCTCGCGCACTGCCGCACGCACCGCCGGAATGAGCGCGCCAGGTTCCTTGGTCGTGGTGACGATCAGTGTCGTCTCCCACTGGCTATCTTGATTCAGGGGTAAATAGAGATATGGCTGCGGGGTCTCGGTCAAATCGGCATACTTGCCGTCGCGGACCACGCCTACAATCTCCAAGTCGGCCGGTTGTTTCCGCCCAATCCGCAAATGCCGCCCGACCACATCTTCGCCGCCGAACAGCCTCTTCGCCAGGGTCTGATTTACAATCGCGACCTTATCGCCGGTTGGCGAATCCTGACTCTGGAATGTCCGGCCGCGCAGCACGGGCACTCCCATCACCCGAAAATACCCCTCGTCGACAGAGTTGAACCAGACTGCGGTTCCCGCCGTCTCCGAGGGAAGCTCTCCGGGCGCCAGCACGACTTTGGTTGCGCCGCCTCCACTGCCGGCGAATGGAACGAGGCGCGCGACGCTCGCATCTTTAACGCCGGGCAAGGCCCTCATGCGCGTGACCAAGGCGGCATATTCCGCCGGCAGTTGCTCACCTTCCTGAGCAGCAACAATTGGTGTGAGAACCGCGTTCTGGTTACTATCGAACCCCACATCCATGGTTTCGACGTGAATCAAAGTCCTCACCAAAAGCCCAGTCGCCATAAGCAGCGCCATTGACACTGCAAGCTGCGCCACAACGAAGATTTTCCGCGCCGGCATCTTCAATCTTGCGCCTGACAAGGCCTGTATTCGCATGGCATCGAGCGGCGAGGTACGGGTGGTTGCCAGGGCCGGCGCCAGTCCGCAGAGCAGGACAGACACCACGCCTGCGGCAGCGGTGAATGCCAGAACGCGATGATCGATTCGGAAATCGAATCCCAGCGGGAACCCAATGTCGGGCATGAGCGCCGGCACCAGTGCAATCAGCCGCTGCGCTAAAACCACTGCGCCCGCGACACCGGCGACAGCGAGCACGACGTACTCGGTCACGAGCTGGCGGAGCAGCAGCCCCCGCGTTGCGCCCAGCGCCACGCGCATGGCAATCTCGTGGCGGCGCGAGTCGTTCAGCGCCAGCAACAGATTGGCGATGTTTGTGCACGCAATCAGCAGGACGGCCCCCGCAATGGCGAGCAACAGAATGCTGAGCAGCTTCATCGCTCGGTTAGCGGAGTTCGCCTGCCAGTCGGCGACGAAGTTGCGTCCGCTGTTGGCCTGCGGAAACTTCGCCGCAAGGTCCGCGCTCAGGGCCTGCATCTGCGCCCTGGCCTGGTCCAGGGTCGCGCCCGGCCGCAGCCGCGCATAGATCTCATACTGCCGGTATGTGCGCGACGGGTTCCGCTCGTCCGGATTCCAAATCGCCCAGGTTGATTTCGGAACATACACCTGAGGATCGATCACGCGCTCCGTTCCCCTGAATCCCGCGGGCATAACGGCCAGCACCGTCGCCGGGCCGCCCTTGATCGTTACCGTCTGCCCGATCACGCCGGGATTCCCGGCAAAAAGGCGCTTCCACGTTCCATGGCTGAGCACAATGACCGGCGCCTGGGAGTTGCGCAGTTCATTCTCGTCCGGCAGACGCCCCAACTCCGGCCGCACGCCCATCAAGGTGAAGTAATTGTCGCTGACCACATCTGCCAATAGAATCTGCAGGCCGTCGGCGGTCTCCATCGGAACACCCCTGCGGTCCGACGCTGCGACATCGGCAAAGGCGGGCGCCCGCTCGCGAAGATCCACGAACTCCGAATACGACGACGTGGTGTTGTCTCTTTCGGAATTTGCGGCGGCGTGGTTCTTGACGCTTTCGATCGCGACCAGGTGGGAGGGATCCGCGATTGGCAACGGCCGCAGCCAGATGCCGTCCACCAAGCTGAAGATGGCCGTGTTGGCCCCGATGCCCAGCGCCAGCGTGACGATGGCCGCCAGAAACGGAACGGGAGCACGTCTGAATCTGCGGAAAGCGAAACGAACATTGTGGATGAGGTGGATCACCTTACTTCTCCCTTGTGCACTGGCCGACGGAGCGGCGAAGGAATCGACGGATCGACACTCACTCCGCAGCAATTCGCAAGCCAAATCATGGCGCTGAAAATAAACATGTTATCTCTGACCGAACCCATGACCAGCGTCCACAAGCGGCACTTGCTGTCCGAAATCGAACGGCCAAGCCGGGGTGAGAGAACACCGGGCAGAGAAGCGGCCTCAGAACAGGCGGCCAAGGGTGATGAAGAGTTTTCGGTGGCCGGCGTCGCCGACGGAGCCGCCGACGGAGATGGAGCCGAGCGGCGTGGCGGCAACCAGGCCAACGGTCCCGTCCTGGCGGAGGATGGCGCGAGATTCGGGGGACCAAATCTCGCCGGCCTCGTAGCCGATGATGCCGTAGAGTCCATGGCCGTAGCCGGTGGGCAGAGAGGCCAGGCGGCGCAGGTAGCCGGCGCGGGCGAGGTACGTGTCTGTGCCGCGAAACTCGTCGAAGGACGAGGCGGCCAGGCGGCGAGGCCCGCCCAGCGTGAAGCGGTAAGGCTCGGCGATATTGGCGCGCAGATAGGAGTTGATGTCGGCGGTGAGGCCAAAGATATTGCGCTCCTTCAACTGCCACGTGCGGGCGCTGGAGAGCATGACGACGGGGGCGTTGGCGCTTCCAACGGCGTGGTAGAGAGCGCCGACGGCGGCCGTGAGACGGAAGCCCTGGGGCGAAATGGAGCCGGAGGATTCCTGGTCAATCGTTATGTGGAGCAGGCCGGTTTGCGCGGTTCCGGAGAGGTAGGGTCCGCCGCCGGAGCCGGTGGTGAGGCTCCAGTGCGTGTCTTCGGCGCGCCATTCGGCAGTGACTTGCATGGCATTGCCGATGGTGCGGCCGGCCTCGATTCCGGCGGCGAGATCCTGCTCGAATCGCTCGGCGACGCGCTTCTGATTCGTCCAGATGTAGACGGGCTCGCGAACGATGCCGGTGCGCGGCTCAACAAAGAACCCGCCGGGGGTGAGAAGCCGATAGTATTCGGCGGAGAGGTCGGTCATGTAGCCGAGGCGGGCGCTGGCGCGGAGTTCCGAGCCGAAGCCGCCGAGGTTCTGATCGACCAGGCGGAGGCTCATCTCCGCTCGGGTGATATTGGAGGTTTCGGCGGCCAGGTCGGGACCGACGAGGAGGTAGGGCGGACCGATGGGATCCTTGGTGAGACGGACCAGAATGCCGGTGTTCGGCCCGGCAGAGTCCGCTGCGGCTCCGGCTGGGACGGCGCTAGCGGCGGGCGGGGGAGCGAAGGTCTCGTAGGTGGCGCTGTAGTCGCCGTTGGACTGGACGGGCTTGAGAGCGTCGAGGGTCTTGGCGGGCGAAATGGGCTGGCCCTCGATGGGCTTCATGTCAGCAAGGACCATCTGCCGCGCTCCGGGTTCGCCGCCTTCCACCTTGACTTGAGTCAGAACTGCGGGACGGAGCAGGCCGGGTTGAGCGCGGCGGCGGAGATCGCGCGCGGTGAGGTAGGCCTTCCAGCCTCGATCGTCGAGGGCGTAACGAAGCAAGGCGGCGCGGCTCTCTTCGGCGGCCTGGTAGCCGGCGTCGATCAACTCACTGCCCTTGGCGTAATCAGTGGTGGAGAACTTGCCTACGGGGACATTGACGACCACATCGGCCAGCCGCTCAGCCTCATCGACATTGCGGTCGATGCCCGCCGAGAAGGCGCGATTGAGGACGCCGACGATGGAGCCGACGTCGGTGCCAGAGAGCGCTGCGTCCTCCAGGTGGACGGCGATGATGGTATCAGCGCGCAGATCGTGCTTGAGAACATCGGTGGGCAGGTTGTCGAGGATGCCGCCGTCGACGAGAAAATGGCCGTTGGCAGCCTGAACCGGCGGGAATACGCCGGGGATGGAGATGGAGGCGCGTACAGCCTGGGGAAGCGGACCGCTGGAAAAGGTGATCGACTGCAGGGTATTGAGGTCGGTGGCGACACAGCGGAAGGGAATGGGAATCCGGTTGTAGTCCAGCTCCTGGCGGTTGTAGGCAAGCAGGTTGTTGCTGAGGAACTGATTGACGCCGAGGTCCGAAAGCAGCGCATTGCGCAGGGCGGGACCGTGCTTGAGGCCGATGGTGACGGCGGCGGGGTTTTGGCGGCGATCCTGACGGCGGCGGAAGCTGGAGTCGAGGTAGGGGGTTTGCAGGGTGAAGACGCCTTGAAAGGCATCGCTGGTTGCCAGGGCGCGCATCTCGGCGGGGGTCTGCCCGCTGGCATAGAACGCGCCGACGAGGGCGCCCATGCTGGTTCCGGCGAGGCGGTCGATGGGGATGTGGTGCTCCTCAAGCCATTGGATGACGCCGATGTGGGCCAGGCCGAGGGCGCCGCCGCCTTCAAGAGCCAGGCCAATGACCGGGCGGTTGGGCGGCACGGGGGCGGGCAGGGGCGCAGGCAGAGGCGCCACGGCAGCGCCGGCAGTGGGGCTGGCGGATTGCTGGGCCGGCTGCTGGGCAAGGCCGGCCGATGCCAGGACAGCGGCGGCCAGGAGCGTTGCGGCATGTTTCCACGGCATGGTTGCACCTCCCAATGAAGCACCTGCACACACGCTAACGCGTTCTCGTCAGGCAATGCTGTGACGGGCGGTGCAATTGAGGCAGCTGGGGATGAATCCGGAAGCCGGCGGCCCAACGCGGGCCTTGCGAAAGCAGAAAAGCCCTCCACGGACCGGGAGGGCCTTTCCATCGTGCGGGAGCTTGGGCGCAACATGGTTGCGCGGCCTGATTCGCGACCAGCATCGCGTCGAAGCGGGCGAGATGCAAAAACCCTACTTCGGCGGGGCTGGGACGAACCCTTCGCGCTTGCGGCCGGGCTCCGGCTTGGGCTTTGGCTTCGGGGCCTTCTTAACTTCCTTCCTACCTTTGTCTTTGCTTCCCATGGGTGCAAGTGTGACACAAGAGGGGGCGCAAGGAAAAGACAAAAACAGATGCCTCGGACTCAATCGGTGGTATATTGCCCATATTTCGCGTTCCGTCCGCCTGGAGAGGAGGAAACACGATGGCAGATTTGTTTAGCGCCAATTCGCCGCGCAACGGCTTTCGGCTGGTGATGGCCATGCTGGGGATGATCGCTCTTCCCGCGGCGCTGACGCTTCATACGGTGCGAGCGCCGGGACCGTTCAGCGCATCGACGTCCAATCCGTCGCCTCACGGTTACACCGTCAGCCTCCTGATGTTCATTGTTCCCATCCTGGTGATCGGCCTTTGGTTTGTGCCGCGGGAGGGCGTGAGGATATCGAAGCGGGCATTCGTCCGCACCATTGCCATCCTGTTCCCGATGGGAGCGGCCCTGGATTTCTTCTTTGCCCGGTCGTTCTTCACGTTTCCCAACCCCGGCGCCACACTCGGCATCGCCGCGCCGGCGCTGGGCGGAGGCGTGCCCATCGAGGAATATGTCTTCTACCTCACGGGATTCACGGCTGTGCTGCTGATTTATGTCTGGCTGGATGAATACTGGCTGGCGGCCTACGGCGTCCCCGCGGATGCCGCGGAGAGAGCGCGGTTCGACAGGCTGCTCCGCTTTCACCCGCAGTCGCTGGTTTGGGCTGTGGCGCTGATCGGAGCGGCCATTCTATACCGGTGGGCGTTTGTGAAGGAGCCCGGATTTCCGTGGTACTTCATCTTTCTTGCGATTGGGGCTCTCGGCCCTTCGGCGGCGCTGCTTCCTTCGGCGATGCCGGTCATCAATTGGCGCGCCTTGAGCTTGACGATGTTCATCATCCTGCTGACCAGCCTGCTGTGGGAGGTAACGCTGGCCGTGCCGTATGGCTGGTGGGACTTCCAGGATGCGGCAATGGTGGGCGTCCGCATTACGGCATGGAGCCGCCTGCCCATCGAAGAGGTCTGCGTGTGGATAGCCGTAACCTATGCAACGGTCATTGTCTACGAGATCGTGCGGCGCTGGCAGGCGTCGGGAAGGCGCATCCTGCATGCGCTGATGGGGTGAGCCCTTCGCCCGTGCGGCCGGGCTCCGGTCTGGGCCTGGGCTTCGGGACTTCTTGCCTGCCTTTGTCTTTGTGCCACGAGTCACGGCTGCTGTGATTTGGCTCACATACAGGTACCGGAGACGCTCCTGTACGGTGGGGTGTGCCAGAAGTGTTCCAGATCACATCCCGATAGGATCGCCGAACCTTCCGGCACAGCCGTTGCAGAGAGGTCTTGATGAGCGTCTTCAAGGATGCAGGGCATCTTTTCCGGTTTGCGGGGCTCTTCGTCCTCGCCTTTCTGGTGTTTCTGGTGGTGCGCCACTACGTTGTCCCCAAGAGCTTCGGGCGATATGGGCACTACCGCGGAGCTGCCATCGGCGAAATTGCCGCTCATCCGATCAGATTCGCCGGCCACGACAGCTGCGAGGCCTGCCACGCGGACGTGGCGGACGTAAAGAAGAGTGGCAAGCACGCGCACGTGAACTGCGAAGCCTGCCACGGCGCGCAGGCCAAGCACGCCGGCGTCGACGACCCATCGACAGCGAAGCCCGTTTTGCCGGATACGACCGTGCTCTGCGCCCGGTGTCACACGGCCAGCGCGGCCAAGCCCAAGGGCTTTCCGCAGGTTGTACCGGCGGATCACTATGCGGGCCTGCCCTGCAATACCTGCCACAAGCCGCATAGCCCGGCGATGGATGCGGGAGGTGCGAAATGAATATTTCCCGGCGTCAAATCATGATTCTTCTGCCGGCGGCGGCGGTTGCTTGGAAGTATGTGCTCGCCGGAACCCCGGAAGAGTCGCCCAACTACAAGATGAGCGATCACTGGTGGAGCATGTTGATCGACATTCCCAAGTGCATCGGCTGCGGCAACTGCGTGCGCGCCTGCCAGGCGGAGAACGACGTGCCGGACGGGAACTTCCGCACCTGGGTGGAGCGCTACCACATCTCGGACTGGCAGATGGCCAACCCCCTGGGCGCTATGACCAACCCAATGACCGATCCGCAGGTGATCTCGCCCGACGGCGGCAAGGAAGGGTTTCCGGTTGCGACCGATGAGAGCGGCAAGTATTTCTTCGTTCCCAAACTCTGCAACCATTGCGCGGATTCCCCCTGCACGCAGGTGTGCCCCGTCGGCGCAACCTTCATCAGTCCGGACGGCGTGGTGCTGGTGGACCAGACTTACTGCCTGGGCTGCGCCTATTGCGTGCAGGCCTGCCCCTATGGCTGCCGCTACATTCATCCGGTGAAGAAGGTCGCGGACAAATGCACGCTCTGCTACCACCGGATTACCAAGGGACTTACGACCGCCTGCTGCGAAGCTTGCCCGACCGGGGCGCGGCAACTGGCCGATCTGAAGAACCCCAAGGATCCGATTCACGAGTTTCTGAAGACGCACAGCGTGCAGGTGCTGAAGCCGCAGATGGCCACCGGCGCAAAGGTCTTTTACAACGATCTGGACGGGTCGGTGCGGTAAATACAGCTTTTTAGCTACTTGCTTGTTTGTTGTGAGGTTGAGTTTGCGGGACTTCGGCGGCATAGCTAAGAGCTGGAAGCTGGAAGCTGAATGGGTGAGGAGTTATGAGCGGAGTTGAAGGCTTCATGTATCCGAACGAATTCGGGCTGCAGTGGAGCGTGCTGATCGTCCTGTACCCGTTCATCACGGGGCTGGTAGCGGGCGCATTCATTCTGGCATCGCTGGAGCGCGTCTTCCGGGTCGAGGCAGTCAAGCCGACTTACCGGCTGGCGCTGCTGACGGCGCTGGCGTTCCTGCTGGTTGCGCCGCTTCCTTTGCAACTGCACCTGGGCCATCCGGAGCGCTCGCCGGAGATGTACTTCACCCCGCATAGCACTTCGGCCATGGCCATGTTCGGGTATGTGTATCTGTGGTATCTGATGGCCGTGCTGGTGTTGGAGATATGGCTCGACTACCGGCGCGACATTGTGCTGCTGTCGCAATCCAGCAAAGGCCTGCTGAGACTTGTCTACCGGGTGATGACGCTGGGGTCGAATAACATCGGCGAGCGGTCGCTGGCTATCGACGAGCGCGTGGGCTGGATTGTTACCCTGGTCGGCATTCCCTCGGCGTTTCTGCTACACGGATACGTCGGCTTCATCTTCGGCTCCATCAAGGCCAATCCCTGGTGGTCGTCGCCGCTGATGCCGGTAGTGTTCATCTTCTCGGCCATGGTGTCGGGGATCGCCGGGGTAATGCTGCTCTACATGGCCATCGCCAAACTGCGCAAGGACAAGATCGACATTCGCTGCGTGGATACGATCGCCATGTACCTGTTTTACATTTTTATCATCGATTTCAGCCTGGAGATGCTGGACCTGATCCACCGCATCTACGAGGCCGATGAATCCTTCCGCAGCCTGAACTTCATGGTTCACACCCAGCTCTATTTCTCGCACATCGTCGTGCAGATATTCCTGGGCACGCTGACGCCCATCATCCTGCTGGGCGTGACCCAAGTGGTGAAGCTGCCTGAGATCGCGCGCAAGCGCATCTACTCCCTCGCAGGATGCCTGACGCTGATCGGGATCTTCGCCATGCGCTGGAATGTGGTGATCGGCGGCCAGTTATTCAGCAAGAGCTTTCTCGGTTACACGACCTACAAGATGGGCCTGGTGACGCGCGAAGGGCTGCTGGTGGCGATTGCGCTTACCCTTTTGCCGCTGCTCTTCCTGTGGGCGCTGGTAAAGCTGCTGCCTCCGTGGCCCGCAAAGAGCGCGTCCGCAACCGCGGCGGGGGATTGAGCGCGGCAGAGAGCGGGCTTTTTCTCGGGTGGAAATCATGGGCGATCTTCCCGACGGCATAACTCGGCTCGCCGCGCGCCTGCAAGCACTGGAGAGGCGCGTCGAGGCGCTGGAGCATCCCTCCCAGCCGTCCGTTGCGGTTGCCACGCTGGAGCCGATGCCATCGCGGGCGGCGCAAACCGGCGAGTCGCTTCCCTCCGCACTGGCGGGTGGAGCGTTTCCCGTCGTGGGCAAGGCCCTGCTCGGCATCGCCGGGGCTTATTTGCTGCGGGCGGTGGCGGAATCCACCTCGCTTCCCAAGCTTGGGGTAGCGGCCGTTGCCATTGCGTACGCGGTCTTCTGGCTGGTTTGGGCCACGCGCGCGGCGGCCGGAGCGTGGTTTGCAAGCGCCATCTATGCCTGCACATCGGCCTTGATCCTGGCTCCCATGCTCTGGGAACTCACGCTGCGCTTCAACGTATTGCCGGCGGCGGCGACCGCGGGCGTGCTGGGCGCATTCGTCTGCGCAGCCTCTGCGCTGGCATGGAAGCGCAATCTTGCATCGGTCGTCTGGGTGGCCAATGTGGCCGCGGCTCCTCTTGCCCTGGCCTTGTCGATCGCGACGCACACGCTCGTGCCATTCATCGCGGCGCTGCTGGCGATGGTTCTTATCGGCGAGTACGCGGCGGCGCGCGGTCGCGGGCTGGGCGTCCGCCTCCTGGTGGCTGCCGCTGCCGATGTGGCTGTTTGGGCACTGATCTTCATCTACTCCAGCCCGCAAAGCACGCGCGCGGATTACCCGCCCCAGGGAATGGCGGCCTTGCTTGCACCCGCCTTCGCATTGTTTTTGATTTACGGAGTGAGCGTGGCCGTGAAGACCGCGCTGTTGCGGCAAAGGGCCACCGCCTTTGAGACCGTCGAGACCATGATCACGTTCCTGCTGGCGGCTTCCAGCTTGCTCAGCTTCGAGCCCCGCGGCGGCGCATCCGCTCTGGGAGTCTTCTGCCTGCTCTTGTCCGCGGCAGGTTATGCGGCGGTCTTTGCCGTCTTCGATCGGATTCCGGAGAGGCGCAACTACCGCGTCTTTGCCGCCTGGAGTGCGGCGCTGTTTCTTTCCGGCTGCGTGTTGTGCCTGCCGCCGCTGTGGATGGCGGCCAGCCTGGACGCAGCCGCGGTTGCGGCTGCCTTCCTGGGAGCGCGGCTGAGCCGGCCGGCGCTTGAGTTCCATGGCCTGGTGTATCTGCTGGCGGCCTCGATCGCGTCGGGTCTGCTACAGTATGCCTTCCGCGCCCTGGCCGGGACGCTGCCCGGCGCGCCAGGGATGAGCGTCTGCCTGACTTCCGCCTGCGCCGTTTTCTGCTATGCGGCCGGCAAGACTGGCCAACCGAAGCGGTGGGCTGCGCAGATTCTGCCTGTCGTCTTCGCAACGCTGGCCGTTGGCGCAGGGGCGGCGATGGTGGTGAGAGGCCTGATGGGCCTGCTTGCCTTGAGCATGAATCCCGCCCCGCATCACCTGGCTTTTATCCGCACGCTGACCCTTTGCGCGGCTGCTCTCGCGCTGGCCTTCAGCGGCGCGCACTGGCGGCGGATGGAACTGACCTGGATCGGCTACGCCACCCTCGGGCTGGTAGCGGTCAAGCTGGTCTTTGAAGACCTGCGCCGAGGGCATCTGGAGTTCATCGCCGCCTCCATCTTTCTCTTTGCGGTCACACTGATTGCGGTTCCCCGCATAGCGCGGATGGGCCAGAAAGCGCAAGACACGGCCTGATTGAAGACGCTCTTTCCCATGAGGTCTCTCATACAGACACTATAGAGCCTTCCCAAAACAATCCGAGCCGGGCTCGACTCTTCCTGATAGCATTTCCGTATGAATTCAACGCCGCTTCGCAGATTCCTTCGCGCCGGGTCAATCGTCGGCGCCGCTGTGTTCCTGGGCGCGGTTCTCAACCTCGCCCGCGCCGTGGCTCAGGATGCGCATCCAGTCCCGCAGCCGGATTCCTCCGCGGCCCAGGCGCCGGATCGCGCCCGCATCGAAGAAGTTCTCAGAGGGTTGAGCCGGGGCCGCTCCGTGGGCCAGGTGGCGGTCTCCCCGGACGGCAAGCGGGTGGCGTGGACTGAGCCGGCAAGCAGGGGCGCGGAGATTCGCGTGGCCCCGCTGGACGGCCTGGCCAAGAGCGAGCCCGTGACGGCGGCGGCCAACCCCGAGCAGCGCTGCCACGAGGGCGAGCTGGCCTGGGCTCCGGATTCGAAGGCGCTGGCTTTCTTCTCGGATTGCGCCAAACTGGGAGAACAGACGGATTTGTATTTGTCCCGGCTGGACGGCAAGCCGGCGCGGCGGCTGACCGGGCTGAAGGGATACGTGGACGCTCCTGCCTTTTCGCCGGACGGGAGCAAAGTGGCCTTCCTGTATGTGGAAGGGGCGACGCGACCGGCCGGCGCGCTGGCGGCGATGAAGCCGCCGGCAGGGGTCATCGGCGAAGACGGCGTCGAGGTTCAGCGGGTTGCCGCGGTCACCGTGCCTCCGAACTGGGATAGGGAATTGGCGCCGGCATCGAACGGCCCCATGGACGAGCGCGCGCTGATGCATCTCCTATCGCTCTTCGATTTCGTCACTCCCGCCAATCTGCATGTGTACGAATTCGACTGGCGGCCAGATTCCAAGGGGCTGGCGTATGTGGCCGCCAATCCGCCGGGAGAGAACAACTGGTGGGTTGCGAAACTGTATACGCAAGCGATAGGCGCCGCGCCCGCCACGATTCTTGCGCCGGCGGAGGTTGCCGGCCCGCTGCACGGGTTGCAGATCGCCGTGCCGCGGTGGTCGCCGGACCGAAAGGCTATTGCCTTCATTGGCGGGCTGATGAGCGACCAGGGAGAGACGGGAGGCGATGTGTGGATCGTCTCCGCCGATGGAGGCGCGGCGCGCAATCTGAGTGCCGGACAGCCTGCTTCGGCGGCCTGGCTGGAGTGGGAAGACAACGAGTATCTCCTTGTGAATGAGCTTGCGGGGGGCGACTCGCAGTTGATTCGCTACCACCTGCAAGGCGACCGGACCGGCGGGCAAGTCGAGTTTGGCTCGCCGCTCTTCAAGATTCCGGGCAGTGTGGGAGACGGGCGGCTGGAGATGAGCCTTTCCTCGACCGCGAATCGCTCGCAGTTTGTATTCCGGGCGAGCACCTTCGACCATCCGGAGGAGATCTATGCGGCCAGGCCGGGGAGCGCGACCGGCGACGAGCTGGCGTTCAGAACCCAGTTGTCGCACTTTAACGACGGCGTGGAACCGGCCTGGGGCAAGAGCGTCTCACTGAGCTGGAAGAGCGATGCGTTCCAGGTGCAGGGCTGGCTGATGCTGCCCAAGGACTACGATCCAGGCAAGAAGTATCCGCTGCTTGTGGAGGTGCATGGCGGCCCGGCGGCCGCCGTCGAGGCGCATTGGGGCGGGGAAGGCGTGCTGAACGCGGCTGCCTTTTCGGCGCTCGGCTACTTTGTCTTGCAGCCCAATCCGCGCGGCAGCTTTGGCCAGGGCGAGGAGTTTACCCAGGCCAACCGCAAGGATTTCGGTTACGGGGACCTGCGCGACATTCTCGCCGGGGTGGACGCGGTGGAGGCCCAGTACCCGGTGGACCCGAACCGAGTGGGCCTGACCGGCTGGAGCTACGGCGGATTCATGACCATGTTTGCCGTGACCCAGACGCAGAGGTTCAAGGCGGCAGTTGCGGGCGCGGGGATCTCCGACTGGCTGAGCTACTATGGGGAAAACTCGATCGACCAGTGGATGATTCCCTATTTCGGGGCCTCGGTTTACAACGATCCGGCGGTGTACGCGAAGAGCTCGGCCATTAACTACATCAAGCAGGCGCAGGCGCCAACCCTGGTCCTGGTAGGCGACCGGGACGGTGAGTGCCCAGCGCCGCAGTCCTTTGAGTTTTGGCACGCGCTGCACGACCGGCGCGTGCCCACGCAACTGGTGGTTTACCCCAACGAAGGGCACGGATTTGTGGATCCCGAGCACCGGCTGGATGTGATGGAACGAGCCGCGGAATGGTTTCAGCGCTATTTGCCGCCGCAGTAGGGAGCTGCTCGCCATCGGAGCGCGGCGGCGTCTATTGAGGGAGTGGCCGGGATGGCCGCGCGCGGTCCACCGCCGCGAGCCAGCCGGTCCTGATACACTTTTGATTGGAGTTCTGGAGGGCGAGTTTCGCCGACCGGCTCGAGGAACAGCGTATTGCCGGGAGCCGGGAATCTGGTTGTTTGACCCCGTGACCGGATGAGCGGAAGACCGGCAGCAGGCCTGCCTGGGGCATGTTGACGAGTCGCTTTGGAGCGGTTTTGCAGCTTCCGCGGTGTTACAGGCAGCCTGCCAGGGGGAGATTCTTCTCGGAAAGATCCCCCTGGGGCAGGCGTTTGCGACTGCGGCGATTGAAGAATCGCTATGACTCAATTCTTTGACGGATTCGGAGAGACCGTTCCGCGGTTTGAAGAGGCGGGGCGGGGAGGATTCATGCGGCGGTTTTTGACGCTTGTCTGCTTGTTGTGCCTGGCCGTTCCGGCCGGGATATCGATCTCCGGTTGCACGCGCAATCCTGGGGCGAACTATTGCAACGGCCTGGGTTATGGGTTGAAGGACTCGGACGTGGCGTCCATCCTTATGCAGCCGCAGACCACCGGCGTCTCGCTGGCCTTTGGGCAGACGCAGCAGGCTTCCTCGCCCTCGGCCAAAACCTGCAAAGGAGCGCAGGCCTCGTTTTCGGGCAAGTACGTCTACGGCACTACGAACAACCAATTGGTGGACATTTCGCCGACCGGCAACATGTGCGCCGGGACGTGGAACCGGAACACCGGTGGCGGGATAGCCGACTACACCATCTGCAGCAAGCCGAATCCGCTGCCCTCGACCGGAGGTTTGCCTTACGGAATCGCGTACATCACAGCCTCCGCGCAGTCGGTCTCTTCCAATCCCGTGGAGGTCTTTGTCCACGCGCAGGTGACCTCGGTCACGCTTGTCGGGCCGCAGGCGTGCCTTTCGCAGGGGCAGGAGGCGCAACTGGACGCCCAGGCCTGCTTTGTGGCAAATAACCAGCAGCAGCAACTGCTCTGCGCGCCCGCTTCGGTAGCCAGCTCGAACTATGCCTGCCCGCTGCCTCCCGGCGTGACCTCAGTTCCCAACTGCACGGCGGCCATTGGGACGCTCAGCTATGCCGTCGGCACCGCGGCCGTCGGCTCGATCAACAACGAGACCAACCAGATCACCGCAGCGCTGCCTGGAACTACCGAAATATCCGCTTCAGTGGCCGGAGGAAGCTCATCGGCCGGTTATTTCACCACCTGCCCTCCGAAGTCGATCAGCGTCACCCTGGCAAATGGCGCGGTGACGGGCACGATTACACAGGGTGTGCAGCAGAATATGGTGACCACGGTTCTGGACACCAACAATTTGCCCATCAACGGACTTTCGCTGGACTATCAATCGACCGATCCGATCGACATCAGCGTTGCGGCCGGCGGTGGGATCACGACCACCTTCCCGGGCGTGGCGTCGATCTATGCCATCTGCCAGCCCCCCACCTGCAATCCGTCTCCCATCAACGAGATCGGCTTGTATGGAACCGGCCTCTCGGTTACCTCCAACCCGGTCACGGTGACTACTCCAGGCACGGCCAGCGAATACGTATGGTTCGCGGCGCCCGGCCAGTCGCAATACCTGGTTCCCGTTGAGCTGCTCACCGGTACGATTGGCTCGCCGGTGCGCCTGCCTTATGTGCCGAATTCGATGATGATGGACCGGAGCGGTACCGATATCTACTTCGGTTCAGCCCGCGAACTGATGATCGTCAGCGCTCTCACCAACCAGATCACCAAGCAGGACACAAGCGTTCCCGGCGTTGTGCTGACCGTTTCTCCCGACAACACACTGGTGACAATCAACGATCAGCAGCGCCAGGTCATCTATATCTACAGCTCCAGTTCCGGCATTGCTTCGACAACTGGCGGCATGGGCAATGCCGCTGCATGGACGCCGGACTCGAAGACACTGTACATCACCGACAACGCAAGCCTGGGCGCGCCTCACACCGACACGCTGTACGTCTACAACCAGAACACCGGCTGGACGACCTACGCGTTGCCGCCGAGCCCGCTCACCCAGAGTCCGCTGCCGCCGAATGTGGCTGTTTCGAGCACCGTGCAAACCCCGGCGCTCACCATCCCCAGCGTGGGCGCCTACTTCCGTGGCACTCCCACCGAGGCTCACACCTGGTGCCCCTCGGGCACGGTTGGCAGCGTAGCCTTCTATCCTCTCGGAGATACGGTTCTTGACTCGTCCAACAACCCGGTGCAGACCGATACGCTTGCAGCCACCACCGACGGCCAGCACATCCTGGGCGCCGCTTTCATCAATGGCGGGGTCACGCTCTCCGATATCGGAGTCACCATTCCCAGCGGCGAATGCCCTGGGGCCGGGTCGAACACGCTTACGCCGCTCACCATTCCCCACACGCTCAATCAGGTGCAGCTCACCAAGATCAGTGCTACCGCCGTCGATCAGGTGGTTCCCTCGCCGTCCTCGAATCTGGCTTTCATCACCTATACCGGGTCAACGCCCGGCGCCACACTGCCTTACTACATACCCGGCAGTTGCACGCCTGGCATTGGCGGCGCGCCCCCCACTTGCGCAGCGGGCACATTGAACTACCTGCCACTGAGCGGAAGTGCGGCGTCGGCGATCACGGCCCCCTTGACGGGCGCTTTCAGCCCGGACGACAAGTTGTTCTTCGTCTCCACCGCGGGCGACAATCTGATTCACTACATTAGCGTGCCCCTGGTCACCACCAACCCCGCGAAGGCCGACACGCAGCAGATCGCTCCCAACCTGCCCGCATGCACACCCGTCGCCGACGGTGGCGTCGATCCCGGCTGCATACTGACCGCGCCGACTGCGAACCCCGTGCCGGCCACGGTCGTTGCGGTCAAGCCGCGTTCCACCACATAGCCTTCGTCCCACCGATGCGATCCACAGAAGAGGCCGGCTGGGAGTCGGCCTCTTCTGCAATTGGGCACGGCGGAGTGGGAGAAGGCAGAGCCATCTCCGCACGATAGAATCGAAGCATGATCAAGGGAATCTCCTTCCTTCGTCCAGCCGGTAGCGCCGCAGCCCATGGCCGCCTGGCAAGCTTCTTTTCCGCGCTGGGGTTCGAGTCCGGAAAGGGATGGGATGAGGAAGCGAACCGAGGCGCGTCGTTCCTGGCGCCTTTGGGCAACCTGGAGTTTGTCGATGGCGCGCTTCCCTCGACTGCCGATGTGCTGGTGGAGGTTACCGCTCTAGATGCCGCGCATCAGGCAGCCCACAGTTGGCTGTGCGCCCAGGGCGGCGATGCGGCAGTCGCGCGCCTCTCTTCCATAGCGGAAACCCATTGGAAGTCGCGTATCTTTACCGTCGAGCCGGAGCCCGGCTTTGCCTTCAGCTTCTGGGCCTGGACCGATCCGGTCAAGGGAAAGCCGGTGGCCGTCGAAGGCGACCTCTCCGCCGCGGGAATGCGTTTTGCCATCGTGGTCGCGCGCTGGAATGCGGTGATTACCGAACGCTTGCTGGAGGGGGCGCTGGACGCTTTGCTGCGCAGCGGAGCGATGCGCGCCGACATTGAGGTGGTCCGCGTTCCCGGCGCATGGGAGATTCCCACTGCCGCCCGGGCCGTGGCCAGCCTGGGCCGAGTGGACGCCATCGTGACGCTTGGTTGCTTGCTGCGCGGCGAAACCGCTCACTACGGGGCCATTTACACCGAAGTGGCGCGCGGCATCGGCCAGTCGCAGCAGGAGACCGGCATCCCCCACAGCTTTGGCGTGCTGACTTGCGAGACTCTGGAGCAGGCCCTCAACCGCGCCGGCATCAAGGCCGGCAACAAGGGCTTCGAGGCCGCCCTGGCCGCCATCGAGATGGGGAGCCTCAGCCGCAAATTGAAGCAAGGCCGTGGTGTGGAAGGCGGCCCTGCTTGACCGCCGGACCGCGCCGCAAGTCGCGTGAACTGGCCATGCAGATGCTCTTTCAGGCGGACATCGGCAAGCAGACGCCGGACCAGGTGCGCGCCACCTTCTGGAAGGCCGGCGACGAGGTCGAGCCCGAAGTCCGCGGCTTTGCCGAGGACCTCTTCCGCGTGGCCACTGCCAACCAGGAGAAGATCGACGAGCTTATAATTGCCAACTCAAAACACTGGCGGCTGGAGCGCATGCCGGCCGTGGATCGCAACCTGCTCCGCATGGCAGTGGGCGAGATGCTCGGCTTCAAGAGCACGCCCTTCCCCATCGTCATCAACGAGGCGCTGGAGATTGGCCGCCGCTTCTCCGCGCCGGAGTCGATCAACTTCCTGAATGGAATGCTGGATGCGATCGCGCGCAGCCTGATCGGCAAGTAGGCGCTGGTCGCCGCGTCTACGCCAGCGTCCAGCCGATGTAACCCGCCGGCTGCGCTGTGCGGCCCTGTTATTCTTGACAGGTGATCCAGCGAGGACAGATCAGGGGATTTGCGGCCATGGCCCTGCTGCTGGCCGCAGCTTTGGCCGCTTGCCATAAGGAAGAGCAGGCGGTGGTTGGTGTTGCACACGAAGCGGTGAACGCCGAACATCAGGCTCAGGCCGCGGCCCAGGCCTCCGCCAGCAAGCGCGACCAGCAGCGGGAAGAGCTTGCTCGCATCCCGCTGCCCACCAAGAGCCTTTACGTGGATGTGCATGAACCCGGCGCGTGGGCCAATCCATTTCTTTCCGTCGATGCGGACACGCTCAACCTGCGCGTGACCATGACGGACGCCAACCCCAGCAGCCTGGGCCAGGGAACCATGCTGCGGCCTGAGGCGGCGCGACGGCGTGAGATTCAATTGCGCCCCGCCGACCTGGCCGAAGCGTTGGCCGCTTTGCCGCCGGGCGCATGGCGCTATGGGCGCGTGATCGCCGTGGCCGAGTCACCCCTGGCCAGCCGCAAGGACCGTCCCAAGGTCCGCCGCAACGTCGAAGCCGCCATTCAGCAGCTCAACGACCTGGGGCTGGTGGTCGAAGAGTGGCCCACGCGCTAGTTTCCCGCAAGCGGAAGCAGTCATTGCGCATGTTACCTTTCCGGGCAACCCATTTCGCTCTTGCCGGTTCTTTGCTTGAAGGCAGACTGCGGCTCTGCTAGTCTTCAACTCAAGTGAGACCGGAACCCCAGAAACGCCATGAGGAACAAGGGCCAATGGCTTCGAGCGCACCCATGGCCGCTCCGATGCGCGTCACGGTTCTTATGCCCCTCCGCGATGACTGGGCCTCCGCCGCGGAACTTATTCGCAGGATCGATCGGACTTTCGGCGCCTATCCTTGGATTCTAAGCGTCGTGTTAGTGGACGATGGCTCGGTTCAACCCTGCACGACACCGGATTTCCAATCCGATTACTCCGTTGTGCGATCCATCCGAGTGCTTCGTCTGCGGCGCAACATTGGACACCAGCGGGCCATCGCCGTCGGTCTCGTCCACCTGGCGCAGGCCGTCTCCTGCGATGCCGTTCTCGTCATGGATGCCGATGGGGAGGACACGCCTGACGGGGCATTGCAGCTATTGCGCGAGTTTTCCGAGATCCATCATGGCGCGAAAGCCGTCTTTGCCCAACGCAGCCGCCGCACTGAATCGCTTGTTTTCAAGGTTTCCTACAAGTTATTTAAGATATTGCATCGCCTTCTCACGGGAATCAGCGTGCGCGTGGGAAACTTCAGCGTCTTCCCATCGGGCTACCTGAGCACGCTGATTGTCATGTCGGAATTGTGGAATCACTATGCCGCGGCGGTCTTTCGTTCGGGGCTTCCTTTCACGACGACACCTATTCCGCGCGGATACAGGATTGCTGGTTCATCCAGGATGAACTTCGTCTCGCTCGTCGCGCATGGAATGAGCGCCATCTCGGTGTTTGCGGATGTGGTTGGCGTTCGGATGCTGATCGCTTCCATGGCCGGCTCGTTCATGGCTGTGCTTGGCGTTTTTTCCGTGGTTGCGGTTCGGCTCTTCACCGACAGGGCGGTCCCAGGCTGGGCCACCTATACGATAGGGCTGCTGATTGTAATCCTCATTCAATTCGTTGCCATAGCAACGAGCTTTACCTTCACTATGCTGTCCAATCGGGCGGCACTGAGTTTCGTGCCGCTCCGCGACTGCGAAGTCTTTGTCCTGGAGAGCGTGGAGGTCTACAGCGTTGACTGATTTCAAGTATGCGGGCGCCGAGCTGGACTTGTTCGCTGCGGTTCACAACTGGAAGTCGTATTGGTCGCAGCGAATCCGGCCCTTTGTGGCCGGCGACGTTCTCGAGGTCGGCGCCGGCATCGGCGCCAATACGCCGTTTCTCGATCCAGGCGGAAGCGGACGATGGGTCTGCCTGGAACCAGATGCGGGGCTTGCCGCCCAGTTGGCCCGGAACCTGAAAGAAGCAGCAAGCGAGCGAAACCGCGAAACTGTATCCGGAACAGTTCGGGATATCGATTCCAACTGGAAATTCGATACCATCCTCTACATCGATGTCCTTGAACATATCGAGGACGATCAGGGGGAGTTGGAATGTGCGGCATCGCGACTTCGGTCCGGCGGTCGAATCATCGTTCTTTCGCCGGCCCACAAATGGCTCTTCTCCCCGTTTGATTCCGCAATTGGACATTTCAGGAGGTACAACCGCCCGATGCTGCGCCGGATTACTCCGCCGAGCCTGCGCCTCGATCGCCTGTTTTATCTCGACTCCGTCGGCCTTGTGCTCTCATGTGCGAACCGGTTGCTGCTGCGGCAGTCCATGCCAACCAAAGCACAGCTGCGCATCTGGGACAGTTGGGTGATCCCCCTCTCGCGAGTCCTCGACAGATGCCTGCTCAATTCAGTCGGTAAGTCAATCGTCGCGATCTGGCGGCGCGAGTGAGAATGATCCTTGCAGCGCCGGCATTGCGCGGCGGAAACACAGGCAGCGATTTCCGTGGCGCGGAACGATGTTGCATCGGACTCCATCGCGGACTGCCTAAGGGGAGTTATGACCGAAACAAGATCGCTTGAGACCCGACACGACTCGGAAACCGGAACGAGGCGGAGCTATCTGCTTGTGTTGCTCATTTTTCTGCCTTTCCTCGTTTTGGCGGTTCTATATGTGAAGATATCGCTACAATGTATCTTCGTCCGTAACGATATCGGCTATCCAGAAGGCGCCAGCATCTATGCATTCTTGACGGCCTTTCGAACAGGACGGCTATATTCCTCCCCATACAACTATCCTTGGAACGCGGAAATCTACGGGCCGGTTTTCTACCTTATCGGATCGATCTTCGCAAGGGTGGCGCGAGGTGATCCCACGCTGACAACAGAGCTTGCGCGCTTGCTCTCTTTCCTGTCATTTCTCGGATCGGTAGGGCTCGTTGGCTTCCTTTCCTGGAGGCTGGAAGGGTGTAAGCGTTGGACAGCGATCACAGTCGTCTTGGGTTTGGCTTGCGGCTGGGCTGCGCCATTCGCAAGCGCCAGGCCGGACTATTTATCCATATTTCTCATTCTCGGCGCACTGACGATTTACGAAGTGGCCCGGGGAAGAAGCCGGCTCATCTTTTGGGTTGGCATCTTGGGAACGCTTTCATGCCTGACGAAACAAAGCACAGCTCCTGTCCTACTTGCACTGGCGATCGACTGCCTGATCGCCAGGAGATTCCGAAATTGCACGGCTCTGATCGCGGGCAGCGTGCCTGTCCCGTTTCTCATTTTCTCCATGCTATGGCTGCGCCACGAGCCATTCCTTGCGAATTTTCTTGTGGTGGGACACGTCGTATTCAACTGGCCAGGGGCGGTTCTTACCACCATCAATCTGGTGCGCACAAACCAGATTGATGTTATTCCCATCGCTCTGGGCTTGCTGGGAGCGGGATTGAGTTGGAAAAACGTGAAGTACCGCCCGATTCTGCTGGTAGGCGCTTTCGCTTGGCTCGTCAATCTCGCTGCGCTGGCAAACACGGGGGGCTCCTCGAATTACCTAATACTGCCATGGATGCTGACGATTCTGTCGGTGCCTACCGGCTTAGCCAGGATCGAGGAATGGACGCGGCGCTCGATTTTGATTCCCTTGGGGCTGACTCTTCTCGGCGGATTCTTCTTGATCCACCAGCGGAATCTCCTGCCAAAGCTCCCCGCCGATCTCGATACTTATGATGTTGACCAGATGAAGGCGTTATCCTCCCTGTCCTATTTGGAAATGCGCAGCCGGCAACCACAACTGCTCGACCCGCTCCTCTATCATCATTTATTTTTGCAAAACGTAGGGTCGATCGCACCGATCGTTCGGCAGATTGACGATGAGGAATATGACCTTATCTTGATTGAGGGCGAGGATGGCCCAAGCAATTCGGAGTTCCTGGTTAAGAGCTTTCGCGGGGCCTCCTTTTGGGGAGCCGACACGCTGGGTCCAATGGCGAGTCATTATCGGGCCCTTTGCGAGGTGCCTGACTTCATTGCGCTCGTGCCGCGCGATCGAGCCGGCGCCTTACAGGACAAGGATATTGCGCGCATATTTGCGCAACCATGCCTTGCGACCGGCCGCACACCGCAACTGGCGCCCGGGGTGCGTTGACACCATTGCGATTTCCGGCGTTCATTCCGCGTTCCCAACGTTTGCCGGCTATGCGGCCACTCCTCACTCCGCCCGTGCGCGCCCACGTTTGGATGAACACGCTACTATTTCACCGTGAGCACTTCACCTTTTTCCGTTCTCATGAGCCAGCCTCCGCTGGAGCATGAACGCTTTGCCGCGCACCGCGAGTTGGAGGCCCTTCTCAAGCGTACCGTGCGCGGCGACATTCGATTCGACCTGGGCTCAAGGGCGCTGTACGCCGCCGACTCCTCCAACTACCGCCAGCTCCCGATCGGAGTTGTCCTGCCCAGGGACGCCGCCGACGTGGAGGCTGCTCTGGCCGCTTGCAGGGCCACCGGAGCGGCCGTTCTGCCTCGCGGCGCGGGCACCAGCCTGGCCGGCCAGTGCGCCAATGTGGCTGTGGTCTTCGATTTCTCCCGGTATATGCACGGGCTCACCTCCATCGACCCGGCCGCCAAACTGGCGCGCGTCGAGCCGGGCATCGTCCTCGATCGCCTGCGCGAGGCCGCCGAGCTTCATCACCTGACCTACGCCCCAGACCCCGCCACGCATAGCCGCTGCACGCTGGGCGGCATGATCGGCAACAACAGTTGCGGAATCCACGGGCTGCTCGGCGGCAAGGTGGCCGACAATGTCGAGTCCCTCGACATCGTTCTCTACGACGGCACTCGCATGACCGTCGGCCGCACAGGCCCGGAACAGCTCGAAGCCGCGATCCGCGCCGGTGGCCGGGCCGGGCAGATTTACGCCGGGCTCGCCAGCCTGCGCGACCGCTATGCAAGCCTTATCCGGGAGCGGTTTCCGCGCATTCCCCGCCGCGTCTCCGGCTACAACCTGGATGAATTGCTCGACGAGAACGGCTTCAACGTGGCCCGCGCGCTGGTGGGGAGCGAAGGTACCTGCGCCACTGTCGTCTCTGCTACGCTCAACCTGACCGCCAGCCCGCCCTTTCGCGTGCTCATCGCTCTGGCCTTCGACGACGCTTTTCTCGCCGCCGACGCCGTGCCGTTCGCGCTGGAGCACGCGCCCATCGGTTTGGAGGGCTTCGATGGCATGCTGGTCGATTTCATGCGCCGCAAGCGTCTCGCCGTCGACGACGTTGCTCTGCTCCCGCCCGGCGGCGGCTTTCTGCTGGTCGAGATGGGCGCATGGGATGCCACCGAAGCACAGGCCAAGGCCGAAGCCCTGATTCGCGCTGCGCAAGCCTGGCCTCATCCCCCGTCGGCCCGCACATACTCGCCCGCAGAAGCCGCTCGCGTCTGGCACGTCCGCGAGTCCGCGCTAGGCGCCATGGTCTTTGTTCCCGGTGAGCCTGACCGCTTCGAAGGCTGGGAAGACGCTGCTGTCCCGCCCGCTCAACTAGGCGCCTATCTCCGCGGCATCTCCGCCCTGATGGCCGAATACGGATACCGCAGCCCGCTCTACGGCCATTATGGCCAGGGCTGCGTGCACATGCGCGTCAACTTCGACTTCCGCAGCGTGGAAGGCCTGCGCCGCTACCGCGAGTTCATCGAGCGCGCCGCCGATCTGGTACTCAGCTTCGGCGGATCGCTCAGCGGCGAACACGGCGACGGCCAGTCGCGCGCCGCGCTGTTGCCCAAAATGTTCGGCCCGGAGTTGATGGGCGCCTTTCGCGAGTTCAAGGCCCTGTGGGATCCGGACAATCGCATGAATCCCGGCAAGCTGGTGGATGCGGTCCGCGTCTACGACCCCCTGGAAAACCTCCGCCACGGCCTGTTGACCACCCACAGCTCTCCTCCAAAAGTGCAGAGAGCGGAGCTCGCTTTCGCCGCCGATGGCGGCTCGCTGGAGCGCGCCACCGAGCGCTGCGTCGGCGTGGGCGCCTGCCGCAAGGCCGAAGGCGGCGTCATGTGCCCCAGCTTCCGCGCCACCGGCGAAGAGCGGCACTCCACCCGGGGCCGCGCGCGCCTGCTTTGGGAGATGCTGGCTGGCGTACTGCGCGATGAAGGCTTTCAAAGCCAGGCCGTCCACGAGGCTCTCGACTTTTGCCTCAGTTGCAAGGCCTGCAAGTCCGAGTGCCCGGTGCAGGTGGATGTGGCTGCGTACAAGTCGGAGTTTCTGTTCCAGCGGTACAAGGGCCGCCTTCATCCCCTGCGCCACTACCTTTTCGGCTTTGCCGACCGGTTGGCGCGCTGGGGTTCGCTCACCCCCGCCCTGACCAACGTGCTGCTCACCGGCCCCGTCACCGGCCCGCTCATCAAGCGAATCGCCGGAGTAGCGCAAGAGCGCCAGTTCCCACGGCTAGCGGTGCGGAGCTATCAAAAGGGAAGAGTCCCAGCGGCAGGGCCCGAATGGCGGTTGGCCGCACCGCAGGTGCTTCTCTGGCCGGATACCTGGAACAACTACTACCACCCGCAAGCCCTCGCCGCCGCCGAATCGGTCCTCGCACAGGCAGGCTTCCGGGTAGAAACCCCGCGGGGACACATCTGCTGCGGCCGCCCGCTCTACGACTTCGGCCTGCTTGGCGCTGCCCGCCGCTATCTGGCCAAAGTCCTCGACCGCATGGCTCCCCAAATCGATGCGGGTCTACCCTTCATCTTTCTGGAGCCAAGTTGCGCCAGCGTCTTCAAGGACGAGCTGCTCGAACTCTTTCCAAACGACCAGCGCGCGCAACGCCTGAGCCGGCAGGTCTGGCTGCTGGCCGACTGGCTGGCCGCCAAGGCCCCGGAGTGGGCCACTGGCCGGCTCCAGGGCGCGCGTGTTCTGCTCCACGGCCACTGCCACCACAAGGCGGTCTTCCGCGGTCCGGCCAGCGAGATCGCGCTGCTCCGCCAGGCCGGGGCCGCCGTCGAGCCCATCCAGGCAGGCTGCTGCGGCATGGCTGGCCCCTTCGGGTTCGAAGCGGACAAGTTCGTAGTTTCCAAGGCCATCGCAAATGACGGCCTGTTGCCGGCCGTCCAGAGGGCCGGCCCAACTACGCTCATCGTCGCCGACGGCTTCAGTTGCCGCGAACAGATCGCCCAGTTGGGTCGCCGCAAGGCCATGCACTTCGCCGAGGTGCTGAATCGAGGCTGCGATTGCGCTAAGTGACAGGGTTTCAGGTCAATTCTCGACCCAAGAATGAACAGATGTCCGTATTGTGAATTGTCGACGACGGGCGGAGAATTCAATCGGCACGCGCCGGGAATTTGCTGTATTGTGTTGAGGGGGAGTCGCTTAGCTGGTTCCATTGGAGGCCTTTGCAACTCCGCTTGCGGAAACTGCGTCCAATCGGTTAGGACGCGGCGGAGGCTCGCCCCGATTCGAGGGTGGGTGCCGGGCCTTGAACTGAGGGTTGTTTTGGAGATCAGCTATTCTGGCTTTGGACGCGGCAATGGGATCGCGATTTGCGGCACGGTAGGCAATTTTGATAGGCTCAGGCATTCTTCAGGTTGAGCAGAGGGAGACGATTCGTCATGGCAGAGGACAACAAGGTAAATCAATTGGGGTGGTTTTTGGCGGGGCTGGGTGTGGGTGCCCTGGTGGGGATTCTGTATGCCCCCAAGAGTGGTCGTGAGACCCGCGAAAAGATCGCAAGCGGAGCCCGCGAGGGAACGGAGTACCTGCGCGTCCGCTCGCAGCAGGTTGCTGAGAAGGTAGGCACCCTGGTGGACAAAGGCAAGGAGCAGGCAGGCGAATTCGTCGATCGCGGCCGGGCGCAGTGGGAAGAGTTTGTGGAGCGAGGCAAGAACCTCGTCAACGACCAGACCACCAGGGTGACCGCGGCCGTCGATGCGGGACGCGAGGCCTATAGGACCACCGTCGGCCCCGTCGATCCAGACCACGTCTGAGCGGCCATTTACCCCGGATTCCATTCCGGCGCGGCCTCATTCTGTTCAATCGTACGCTCCGGAGTTGAGCGCGCGAGTGACCGAATTCGGTGTGCGCAGGCCCCGGGCAACCGGCTCCAATCTGCCCTGGGAGCGCACTAACAGCGTTGTTGGAAGTCCGCAGAAGACCTGCGCGAGATTGTTCCGATGCCAAAGTTGGACAATGAAACCGTCGAGTTAGTCTGTATCGCCGTCACGACGCTGGCTGTGCTGCTGCAGGCGATCGTTCTGTCGGCAATCTATCTGGCCCTGCGCAAGGCAATCGGTTCCCTGCGCAGTGAGGTCGAGGATCTGCGTTCCTCGCTGATGCCGGTAGCCAACAATGCGCGGGATGCCATTGTAGAAGCGCGGGCGCTCATCGACAACACGCGGCGTCTCTTTGTTCGCGTGGCTCCAAAGGCCGAAACGACTGCCAGCGACGTGGCAAGGGTGGCGCGCGGGTTGCGCGAGCAAACCGAGGAACTGGAATTGGCAGCCCAGGAGACTCTTGCGCGAGTGCGCTTCCAGGCCAGCCGGATGGACGCTATGACCACCAGCGGTTTGGATGCCGTCGATCGGGCCGGCAGCTATGTGGCCGTGACCGTCGGCAAGCCGGTAAGGCAACTTGCCGGGTTGGTGGCGGCAGCCAGAGCGATCGTCGGATCGCTGCGCGGGCCCGTGCGCGAACCCCGGCACGCACGCTTTTCCGGCGACGAGGATACATTCGTCTAACAGAAAGCGTTCGAGTCTCGGGGCCGGATTGCCTCATCGATAGCAGCGCGCTGGCTGTGCCGCCGCCTCGCCCTTGCAACCGATCTCTGCTGAGAGCGGCCGTACCGGCGGCGTCAAGCGCGCGTCGTATATCATAAGAGACGTTGCGGCCCCTGATTCCTGGGGGCAATGCGGGCTTTGGAAACGCGAGTATGCCACCACAGTGCAAGCGGTGAGGCTGCACGCGAAGATCAAGTCCTTGCAGGGCGTTCGGGACGAAGAGGCTCTGCGAAGCGGAGGGATGGGTGAGCGGTTGATACCGGCGGTCTTGAAAACCGTTGTGCCTGAAAGGGTACCGGGGGTTCGAATCCCTCTCCCTCCGCCAAGACACCTTCCAAGAACATCCAAAGACATCCAATAAAACAGTCATAACCACAGAAAATAATGGGGTTATTGTGTTTCTATTTCCTGCGGCGTACTATAGAAGCCGAGCCCGTCGGGGGGGTACTCTTGCCGGTATTTTGTTTTGGAGAGGGGGGTATTTCCCAGAACGGGGGGTATTTCTGATCGAGAGCCTTCCAGCAGCGGGGGTATTTTCGGCTAGAACGCTGTTTTTGTTGGGGGTACTCACCAGAGAGCCGGGGGGTATTTTGGAGAATCTATGGCACTCACAGGCACGGAAGTTCGCAAATCCAAGTCTTCAGATACACCTTATCGGTTGAGCGACGGAGGAAGTCTTTACCTCTGGGTCACTCCATCTGGCGGCAAACTCTGGCGCTGGGCCTACACGTTCGGCGGCAAAGAATAAGCTCATGTCATTCGGCAAATATCCCGACGTTTCTCTCGTTCTTGCCCGCGAGCGTCATGCCGAAGCGCGCAAACTCCTGGCTACGGGTGTTGATCCAATGGCCGAGCGTAAAGCCGTCACGACCGCAGAAAAGGCAGCCGAAGAAAGTTCATTCCAGAGCATCGCCAACCTCTGGCTTGATCACTGGCAGTACGGGAAGAGCCGGCGCCACGTGGACTACGTAAAGCGTCGCATTGCGATGGACATTCTTCCCTGCCTTGGAACTCGTCCGATTAGAGAAATCGAAGCACCTGAGTTGGTAGCGATGACAAAGGCCATAGAGGATCGTGGAGCACTTGACATTGCCAAAAGATCCCTCGAAACCGTTGGCCAGATCTTCCGGTACAGCGTTGCTCACGGATACTCGAAGCGCAACCCGGCTGCTGAGATTCGCCCCAGCGACATCCTCAAGACCACGCGCAAGGTGAACTATGCCCGCGTGGATACCAAAGAGCTTCCGGCGCTGCTGCGGAACATCGAGGTTTACAAGGGAACGCACGTAACCCGATTGGCCATGAAGCTCATCTCCCTTACCTTCGTGCGCACCAGCGAACTGATTGGAGCCAAGTGGACAGAATTCGATCTGGAGGCCGCGCGTTGGGACATCCCAGCGGTGCGAATGAAGATGCGCACCCCGCATATTGCTCCTCTGTCCAGACAGGCCTTGGAAGTCCTCGATACTCTGCGCACACTCACAGGGCAGAGTGAATGGCTCTTCCCAGGCGACCGAAACGCCAACAAGCCAATGAGCAACAATACAATCCTGAAGGCATTGGAACGCATGGGCTACAAAGGGCGCATGACCGGTCACGGCTTCCGTGGTCTGGCGTCCACGATCCTGCATGAGCAGGGCTACGCGCATGACCATATCGAGTTGCAGCTTGCACACGCGCCCCGGAACGCTGTAAGCGCCGCCTACAACCACGCCCTCTACCTGGAGCCACGCGCCAAGATGATGCAGGACTGGGCAGATTTTCTGGAACGGACCCAGCGCGGCGGCAAGGTATTGCCCTTCCGTGGAACTGCGGCATAGCCTGTCGATCAACTCGGCTGGCAGAGTGTCAGGCATACGTGGCAATTCAATCTCGGACTGCCACGCTGGAATCACTTTCCGGCATCATCTTGACGACAGAGCATTCGCACCAGTTCTCTCGCTTCGAATTTCCCGACTGATTGTAATTTGGCGTGCAATCCACTCCTCTATTTCTGTTTCGATCCAGCCGACGGCCCTGGCCCCAAGCGACACGGGCCTTGGGAACCTTCCTTCAGTGACGCGCAGATAAACGGTACTTCGCGACAGGCCGGTGCGATCCAACACGTTTGGCAATCTCAGAATCTTCTCGGGCATCCTCTTACCTCCAGCTCCGCAAGTCATCGATCATTGCTACTGCAATGTACATCGCTCATAGTGTGCCATAATCGCCTCCGGTAAGCAAATTGGCTATCGGATAAAATTGTGGGAGAGAACCGCATACCGCGACGTGCATGGCAGTTGTGGCGTGTCATGATAGATGAAGTTGACCGAGTGTCGAGCATTTAGTGCGCCTTGGGAATGGCAGCCGACAGAAAGCTCAACGGAACGCAGTATGAAAGCGGGAGGTCTATTTGTGGCAGGAAAGAAGAAAACCCGGACTCCGATCAAGAAGGCTCAAGAAAAGGCCGACGACAAGCCAGGGATGACACTCCGGCTTCCGATTGATTTGAGGGAGGCAATCACAGAGGAATCGCGCGTGAAAGGCGATCTGGCCCGGATTCTACTCTTCGCCCTGAGTCAGGTTGATCGAGAAAAGGTGGAGATTCAGCAAACCCGCAAGGCGGGCCTGGAGCTTTCCAACCCGCAACTCCTTCATGTGGGCGCAGAGGCCAGGACGGCACTAAAGGAATGGGCAGAATCCAAGGGTGTCAGCATCAACGCGATTGTCGTCAGCGTCCTCGAAGAGTTCTTCAAGCGCCTCAAGCGCAGCAAGGCGCTACGGGAAGAATTGCGGCTTGAACTTCGCGCTCACAGGAGCTTCACTCCACAATAGGCTTTCTATAAACTCAAGGCGTTGTTGCGAAAAAACTTCCCCGAATGCCATCCCGGCTCAGCGAGTATCGGCCTGGCCAGCTCCGCGTCAAGGCTAAACCGCGTAGTACGCGGCGCTACGCGGCTTTGACCCGGAGCTTCAACCCAGGCCGAATTTTCAGCTATCCGGGCATGAGCATAGAAAAACAAAAGCAAAAGCAAAAACCTAGCTTTTCCGCTTTCATTCTCGGGGTCCGCGTCAGCAGATCAGCAACGGCGGCGAAGTGGGCGGCGCTCATTCCTCGTCCCGTCCAACAAATGCGCTCGGAATGAATACCTTCTTAACCTGGAGCCGTGCCTCCCGTTGACGATTCAATTCCGCCTCGCGATCCAAGCGCGCCATTTGCTCTTCTCTCCGGATTTGCCATTCCGGTTTCCCCTTGCTCTCTGTGCTCAGGCCGTTTACTTGGACCGTCGGTTGTTGAATCTCTTTCCCCATCACAGGGGGCAGGAGGTTCTTGCGCCCCTGCGATCTGCTTTGCGTCACCCCATTCAGGAGCAGCGCCATGCGCCAGAATTGCTGGTAGCTACCTTGGTATCCGTGCTCGACAAGTGCACGCCAAATGTCTTTCCACGGAAGCCCAATCGCGTGCGCCGCGTTCAACTCCACCGCTGCACCTTTCAGAAAGAGTGCTTTCAGGTGTAGCAACTCGCGCCGCGCCTGAAGAAGTTCTACAAGCCGTTTGACCTCCGGAATGTCTTCCATACGCGCCATGTACATTTCTATAGACGCGATGCCGTTCCAAGAGTCGCAGACCAGCAGCACGGATTCTCCCTGATTTCGCCCGACTAAGACTGATTCCTACTGACAATGCCTGATTCGAAGCCAATTAGACGTGCAACCAGGCCAAATCAGGCAAAGTCTCGCCCAATCAGGCATAATCTGCCCGGCCAACGTCTCAACTTTTCGGCCTGCCATGTCTCTCAGGAGCATCGGTCTCA
>JBEKDB010000024.1:0-43579 GCA_050014575.1 Occallatibacter sp.
CTCAGCTACCGATCGCCATCTCCGCGCGCGACGCGCCTCTCCCACACCCTCTGAATGAACCATGACTGAATAGTCGGTCGCGCCCCCGAGGTTATGCCAGAGGGGAACTCAGGACGCTTACCTCCAAATCGAGGTGCTTGGCATCTCATCTCAGGCGGTGAGTAGATTGCAGCCAAATTCCACCGTGGCCGGCCAAGAACAATCGCAATCGAATCGGCAAACGTTTCTACCCCAATAGCGAATCCACAAACGCCTCCGGTGAGAACTCCAGCAGGTCGGTCATCTGCTCGCCTACGCCGGCAAAGCGGACCGGCAGGTTGAGTTCCTGGGCGATGGCGACGGCGATTCCGCCCTTGGCCGTGCCGTCGAGCTTGGTGAGCAAAATGCCCGTTACGCCGGCGGCCTGGGTGAAGAGGCGAGCCTGCTGCAGTCCGTTCTGGCCGGTCGTCGCGTCCATCACCAGAAGCACCTCGTGCGGCGCGTCGGGGATCAGCCGCTGGGCGGTGCGGCGCATCTTTTCCAGCTCGTCCATCAGGCCGGTCTTGGTGTGCAGGCGTCCGGCGGTATCCACGTACAGATCGTCGATCCCGCGCGCCTTGGCGGCGGCGATCGCGTCGTACAAGACGGCCGCCGGGTCGCCGCCCTGGCGGGTCTTGATCATCTCCACGCCGGAGCGCGAGGCCCAGATTTCGAGCTGCTCGATCGCCGCCGCGCGAAAGGTATCCGCTGCGCACAGGAGTACAGAGCGCCCCTGAGAGCGGCTCCACGCAGCCAGCTTGCCCGCCGAGGTGGTCTTCCCGGTGCCGTTCACGCCCACCAGGAAGATAACCTTGGGAGGGGTTTCAGGGCAGGGAACCGGGCGCTGCGGGGCCTCCAGAATGGCGCGCAACTGGGCCTTCAAGAGGGCGCGCAACTCGTCGCCGCCTTCGATGTCCTGACGGCGGGCGCGGTCGCGCAAAGCGTCGAGAATCCGGGTCGTCGTCTGCACTCCCAGGTCGCTGGTGAGCAGCGCGGTCTCAAGGCCTTCGAGCGTGGACTCGTCCACAGTGCGGGTGAGCGCGACGAGGCCTTCGATCTTGGACGAAAGGCTCTCGCGGGTGCGCGAGACGGCCTGCTTCATGCGCTCGAAGAAGCCGGCCTTCGGGCTCTCCGCCTCGCCGGGCAGAGGCGCGGTTTCGGCGTTCGCCGCCGGAGGGATTATCGAGTCTTTTTTGCCGCCGAAGAGCTTCATCGTTGGAGGGATCCAGATTTGAGTCTAGAGCATCGCGGCGTGGCGCGAGCCGAAGCGCCGCTCGTCAGTCGCCCGGCGCCGCTTCCAGCTCCGCGCCCAGCTTGTGCAGCTTCATCACGCGCCATTGCAGGCGGTCGAAGAAGAGGTAGACGACCGGGGTGGTGAAGAGGGTAAGCATCTGGGAGACAATGAGGCCGCCGACGATGGCGATGCCCAGGGGCTTGCGCAGTTCAGAGCCGACACCCATTCCGATGGCCAGCGGCAGTCCGCCGAAGAGCGCGGCCATGGTAGTCATCATGATGGGGCGGAAGCGCAATAAACATGCCTGATAGATGGCCTCGACGGGCGGCAGCCCCTGGTCGCGCTCGGCCTGCAGGGCGAAGTCGATCATCATGATGGCGTTCTTCTTCACGATGCCGATGAGCAGGATGATGCCGATGAGGGCGATGATGGTCAGGCTGGTTCCGGTGAGCAGCAGAGCCAGGATGGCGCCGACGCCGGCCGGAGGCAGCGTGGAGAGAATGGTCAGCGGATGAATCAGGCTCTCATAGAGGATGCCGAGCACGATATAAACGGCGACCAGCGCGGCGAGGATAAGGTAGGGCTCATTCTTGATCGAGTCTTTGTAGGCCTGCGTGGTTCCCTGGAAGGTGGGGTGGATCGAGGGGGGCATATTCATCTCGGCCTGGACCTTCTCAAGCGCGGTGACGGCGTCGCCCAGGGCCACGTTGGGCGCCAGGTTGAAGGTGAGGGTGACGGCCGGATACTGCCCCTGGTGATTTACCTGCAGAGCGGTCCGTTGCGGCTCGTATTTGGCAATGGCCGATAGCGGCACCATTGCGCCGGTCGAGGACTTGATGAAGATGCCATTGAGCGAGTCGGGGCTGAGCTGGTACTTGGGGTCCACTTCCATCACCACGAAGTACTGATTGAGCGCGGTGTACATGGTGGAGACTTCGCGCTGGCCGAAGGCGTCGTAGAGCACGTTGTCGATGGCGGCCGTGGTGATGCCCAGCCGCGATGCGGTGTCGCGGTCGATGACCAGGTTGGCGGCCAGGCCCTGGTTCTGCTGGTCGGTGGAGACGTCGCGCAACTCAGGCATGGCTCTGGCGCGCGCCTCGAACTGCGGCGCCCAGGCGTTCAGCTCGCTGAGGTTCTCGTCGGAGAGCGTGTATTGGTATTGCGCGGCGCTGCCGCGGCCGCCGATCTGGAACTCCTGCTGGACCTGGAGGTAGAGGGTGGCGCCGGGCACGCTGGTGAGCCTCCGGCGCAGGCGATTCACCACCTGATCGGCGGAGACGCGCCCAGGGCGCTGGTTGAGCGGTTTGAGCCCAACGAACATGTTGCCTATATTCGAACTGCCGCCGCCGGGTCCGCCGCCGCCCACAAAGGCCGTCACCGAGGCGACGGCCGGATCGTCGAGCACCATCTGCGCCAGTTGGCGCTGCTTGACACGCATGGCTTCAAAGCTGATGTCCTGCGAGGCCAGGGTTCGGCCGCCCATGCGGCCGGTGTCCTGCTGCGGGAAGAAGTCTTTGGGCACGATGATGTAGAGGTAGACGTTGAGGGCCACGGTGCCGAAGACCACGCCGAGGATAAGCCACTGGTGGCGCAAGACCCAGCGCAGCCCAGTGGCGTATTCGCTGTGCATCCACTGAAAGGCGCGTTCGCTGGCGCGGTAGACGCGCCCATGGCGGCTGTCGTCCCGCGACTTGAGAAACCTGGCGCACAGCATCGGCGTGGCGGTTAGCGACACCATGAGCGAAACGGCGATGGCCACCGATAGGGTGACGGCAAACTCGCGGAAGAGCTTGCCCACGACGCCGCCCATGAGAAGAATCGGAATGAAGACGGCGATCAGCGAGGTGCTCATCGACAGCACTGTGAAGCCGATCTCCTTCGAGCCCTTCATGGCCGCATCGAAGGGCTTCATGCCCATCTCGAGATAGCGGGTGATGTTCTCGATGACTACGATGGCGTCGTCCACCACGAAGCCGGTGGCGATGGTGAGGGCCATCAGGGAGAGGTTGTCGATGGTGTAGCCCAGCAGGTACATCACCCCGAAGGTGCCCAGCAGGGAGAGCGGCACAGCCACCGAGGGAATGATGGTGGCCCACACCTCGCGCAGGAAGAGGAAGACCACCAGCACCACAAGCGTCACGCTGATCATGAGCGAGATTTCCACGTCGCGCACGCTGGAGCGGATGGTGGTGGTGCGGTCCACGGCCACGTCGATCTTGATGGTGGGCGGAATGGCGGCCTGCAAGCGCGGCATTTCGGCCATCACCGCGTCCACGGTGGAGATGACATTGGCGCCGGGAATCTTGAAGACGAAGATCAGGATGGCGTCGTTCAACTCGCCATGCTGCCCGTCGGGACCGTTGATGCCCGACACACCCGCGGTGAGGATGTTGGCAACGCTGTCAGAAACGGTGCCCAGGTCGGAGATGCGCACCGGAGCGCCGGTCTGGCGGTTATATCCGGCGATGAGGGGCGCGTAGTCGCTGGCCTTGAAGATCTGGTCGTTGTCGCTGATCTGCCAGCGATGGCCCGCATCCTGAAATGCGCCCTTGGGGCGATTGGCGTTGGCGCCGGCCAGCGCGGTCCGCACCGCATCGAGGCCGACTCCGTTCGAGCCCAACTGCATCGGATTCAGTTCCACGCGCACGGCGGGGCTGGAGCTGCCGCCGACAAAAACCTGGCCCACGCCCTGAATCTGCGAAATCTTCTGCGACAGAATGGAGTCGGCCATGTCGTAGATCTGCCGCTTGGACTCAACGTCCGAGGTCAGGGTGAGAATCAGGATCGGCGCTTCGGCGGGATTGGCCTTGCGGTAGCTGGGATTCTGGGGCAGATACGAGGGCAACTGGCTGCGTGCCGCATTGATGGAGGCCTGCACGTCGCGGGCGGCGGCGTCGATGTTGCGATTGATGTCGAACTGCAGCGTGACGTTGGCCGAACCCAGGGAACTCGACGAGGTCATCTGATTGACGCCGGCGATGCGTCCGAACTGGCGTTCGAGCGGGGTGGCGACCGACGAAGCCATGGTCTCCGGGCTGGCGCCGGGTAGGCCCGCGCCCACGCCGATGACCGGCAAGTCAACATTGGGCAGAGAAGCTACGGGCAGCAGGGAGTAAGCCACCGAACCGGCCAGCAGCAGGGCCAGGCTGATCAGCGAAGTGGCTACCGGGCGCTGAATGAAGGGTGCGGAAAGATGCATCGGTCCTTGTCCTCAGTCGCCGGATACCGGTTCTTGCTGGTAGCTGGTGTGGATCTCGCGCGGCTTCAACCGCTGGGCGAGCTTGTCGAAGTAGAGATAGATGACCGGGACGGTATACAGAGTCAGCGCCTGCGACATGAGCAGTCCGCCGACGATGGTGATGCCCAGTGGCTGGCGCAGCTCAGCGCCGACGCCGCCGCCCAGCCAGAGCGGCAGTCCGCCCAGCATGGCGGCCATGGTGGTCATCAGAATGGGCCTGAAGCGCAACTGGCAGGCCTGGAAGATGGCAGCCTCGGCGGATTTGCCCTCGTTGCGTTCAGCCTGCAGGGCAAAGTCGATCATCATGATGGCATTCTTCTGCACAATCCCGATGAGCAGGATGATGCCGATGAGCGCAATCACGCTGAACTCGACGCGGGTAATCATCAGCGCAAGAAGGGCGCCCACGCTGGCCGAGGGCAGCGAGGAGATGATGGTGATGGGGTGGATGTAACTCTCGTAGAGCACGCCCAGCACGATATACACGGTCACCAGGGCGGCCAGGATCAGGATGGGCTCATTGGCGAGCGAGGTCTGGAAGGCGGCGGCGGTGCCCTGGAAGCTGGCATTGATGGCCGCCGGCATTTTGATGTCCTTTTCGATGCGGTTCACCGCGTTGACGGCGTCGCCCAGCGCCTTGCCGGGCGCCAGGTTGAAGCTGATGACGGTGGAGGGGAACTGTCCCTGGTGGCCAATCGACAGTTGCGCGCGCGACTGCTCCCAGTGGGCCACCATGCTGAGCGGAACCTGCGTGCCGTTGCCGGACTTGACGTAGAGGTCGTTCAGCACCGTGGGATCGGTCTGGAAAGTTGGCCCCACCTCCATGACCACGTGGTACTGGTTGAGCTGGGTGAAGATGGTGGAGACCTGGCGCTGCCCGAAGGCGTCGTAGAGGGTATTGTCCACATCGGCCATAGCGATGCCCAGCCGGGCGGCGGTGTCGCGATCGATCACCAGGCTGGCGCCCAGGCCCTGGTCCTGGAGATCGCTGGCCACGTCGGTGACCACGCTCTCCTTGCTCAGTTCGGTCACCATCTGCCGGGTGTATCTGGCCAACTCGACGGGATCGGGATCTTCAAGGGAGTATTGAAACTGCGTGCGGCTGACGCGGTCTTCGACCGTGAGATCCTGGAGCGGCTGCAGGAAGAGCTGGATTCCCTCAACGCCGGCCAGCTTGGGTTGCAGGCGGCGAATCACTTCGGTAGCGGAGATTCCGCGCTGATCGAGCGGCTTCAGATCGATCTGGATGCGGCCCGAGTTGAGGGTGGTATTGGTTCCGTCCACGCCGATGAAGGAAGAGACGTTATCGACGGCGGGATCCTGAAGGAGAACATCCACTAGTTTCTGCTGGCGCTCGGCCATGCTGGTGAAGCTGACCGTCTGCGGCGCCTCGCTGATGCCCAGGATCACGCCCGTGTCCTGCACTGGGAAGAAGCCTTTGGGAACCACAATGAACAGGAAGATGGTGGCTACCAGCGTGCCGATGGTGACTAGAAGCGTGATGAAGCGATAGCGCAAGACGACCTGCAGGGTCCGTCCATACCACGCGATCACCGCGTTGAAGACCTTCTCCGACCAATAGTAGAAGCGGGTCTGCTTGGCGTTCGCCTTGTCCTGAAGAATGCGCGAGCACATCATGGGCGTGAGCGTGAGCGATACGAACGCCGAGACCAGGATGGTGACCGCGAGAGTGATGGCGAACTCGCGGAAGAGCCGTCCCACCACGTCGCTCATGAAGAGCAGCGGGATGAGCACCGCGATCAGCGAGACAGTAAGCGACATGATGGTGAAGCCGATCTGTTCGCTGCCCTTCAGCGCGGCGCGCATGGGGCTGTCTCCCTCTTCGATGAAGCGCGAGATGTTCTCAATCATCACGATGGCGTCGTCCACCACAAAGCCGGTGGAGATGGTGAGCGCCATCAGGGTGAGGTTATTGAGCGAGTAGCCGAGCAGATACATCACGCCGAAGGTGCCCACAATGGAGAGCGGCACGGCGACGGAGGGAATTACGGTGGCGGCCAGGTTGCGCAGGAAGAGGAAGATGACCATCACCACCAGCGCCACGGTGAGCATCAGCTCGAATTCCACGTCCCTGACCGAGGCGCGGATGGTGGTGGTTCGGTCGGTGAGCACGCGCACCTGAATGGAGGCGGGCAGGCTGGTCTGCAACTGCGGCAGCAGCTTCTTGATGCGGTCCACCACCGCGATGATGTTGGCTCCCGGCTGGCGCTGAATGTTGACGATGACCGCGGGCTGGCGATCCATCCAGGCGGCCTGCTGCGAGTTTTCGGCGGCGTCCACGATGGTGGCCACATCGGAGGCGCGGACGGCGGCTCCGTTGCGATAGGCCACGATCACGGGCTTGTAATCGCCGCTGGCCAGCAACTGGTCGTTGGCGCCAATGGTATAGGACTGGCGCGCGCCGTTCAGCGTGCCTTTGGCCTGATCAACGTTGGCCGCCGCCAAAGCGATGCGCAGATCTTCCAGGCTGAGATTGTAAGCAGCCAGTTGGGCCGGATTGGCTTGAATGCGCACCGACGGCTTTTGCCCGCCGGCGATGGAAACCAGGCCGACACCGGTGACCTGGGATATCTTCTGGGCCAGATTGGTGTCGGCCGCGTCTTCCACCTTGTCCAGGGGCAGGGAATCGGAGTACAGCGCCAGGGTCATGATGGGCGCGTCGGCGGGGTTGACCTTGCTGTAGATGGGGGGATTGGGCAGGTCGGCGGGCAGAAAGCTGTTGGCGGCGTTGATGGCGGCCTGGACTTCCTGCTCGGCAACGTCGATGTTCTCGTCCAGGTCGAATTCGAGGGTGATGACCGAGCCGCCGCCGGAGCTGACCGATGTCATCTGCTTGAGGCCGGGCATCTGACCGAACTGCCGCTCCAGAGGCGCCGTGACGGACGAAGCCATCACCTCGGGGCCGCCGCCGGGGTAAAAGGTGAGCACCTGGATGATGGGGTAGTCCACCTCAGGCAGCGCGGAGACGGGCAATTGCTGGTAGCCAACAAAGCCGGCCAGCAGAATGGCCGCCATCAGCAGCGAGGTGGCTACCGGGCGCAGAATGAACGGCCGGGAAGGACTCAGGCTCACTGCCGCTCCTTCTTCGGTTCGCCGCTATCTTTACCGGAAGCTGCGCCGGCTCCATACTGCGCCCCGGACTGAGGCGACGCGCCGGCGGGCGCAAATGGACCGCTGGAGGCGCCCGGCTGACCTTTGCCTTGTCCCCCCGCTCCTTGACCGGAGCGCTGGCGAGCCGTGCTCACGGTCACAATCTGTCCTGAGCGGAGCCGGTCCGCGCCATCCACCACCACGTTCTGTCCGGCTTGGAGGCCGCTGTCCAGGATGGTGACCTGTCCCTCTGCCAGAGCAATCTTCACCGGCTGGATCTTGGCGGTCGCGGTTCCCTTGGCATCCGTATCGGTCACCCACACATACGATCCCTGCAAGCCGCTCTGGATGGCCGCCGAAGGCACCACCACCGCTTTGGGCCGATCCTCCAGCACCAGATGGATGTTGACGAACTGGTTGGGAAAGAGCGACTGGTCCTTGTTGTCGAAGACCGCCTTCAACTTGTCGGTGCCGGTGGTGGTGTCGATCTGGTTGTCGGCGGTGAGCAGGTAGCCGGTGGCGAGCTTCCGCACGTCGTCCCGGTCATAGGCATCCACGGGCAGGCGCTTCTCCGAGGCCAACTTGCTCAGCACCTGGGGAAGCTCGTTCTCGGGCAGCGTAAAGTAAACGGCGATGGGCTGGAACTGGTTGATGACGACGAGGTTTGTTGTGTTGGCGGTGATGATGTTGCCGGGGTCCACCAGGCGCAGGCCGATGCGGCCGTTAATTGGGGACTGGATGGAACACCAGTCGAGCTGCAACTGGGCGGTTTCAATAGCTGCCTTGTCCGCTTCGATGGCGCCCATATACTGGCCTTGAGCCGCCGCATCGGCGTCCAGCGTCTCCTTTGAGGTCACGCCCGCGTCGAACAAAGCCTTGTACCGGGCATACTCGGCTTGGGCGTTCTTAAGCAGCGCCTGATCGTGGGCCAGGGTTCCTTTGGCCTGGTCCAGTGCGGCCTTGTAAGGCCTGGGGTCGATCACCATGATGGTTTCGCCCTGCTTGACCTCCTGGCCTTCAGTGAACTTGACCGGCTCCAGCTCTCCGCTGACCCGCGCCTTCACCGTAACGCTCATGTAAGGCGTCACCGTGCCCAGAGCGGTGAGAAAGATGGGCATCGGCTTCTGTTCCGCGGCGGCTACCTGCACCGGAACCGGCTGGTTCCTCAAGGCAGTTGCTTGGCTGGCGCTGGTTGCCGCGTTCTGCTTCTGATTCTGGTAGATACGCCAGACGATAAGCCCCAATGCGCTCACTAGCACAACGTAAACGAGGATGCGCACCCAGGAACCCCTGCGGGCGGGCGGCTGTTCAAATGAGCTGAATGAGTGCGGGTTGGACTCCGGAGTGCCTTCGATAGACATGATTTCGATTCCCGTCGTGTTCCTTGGTGTTCAGCCCCGGAAGGGGCACAGACGCGTACCTGCCGGGCGGAGGTAGATCGCCCGAATATATTTCTACGGACGCGTCAGTTTCAGCATAAGTTTCGCCCGTCCCAAAGCGATGCCACCGCGACTCCGAGACGAATTCCCCGGCCTCGGACAATGAACCGCATTCGCTGAGAATGAGAGACCGGACCATTGTAAGCGAACGGGCGTCATCGGCGGAAAGAACCGGCGGAATGGCGGGGCTGCCCGGCGCAATTTGCATTCAGGGAGCCGGATCCTCGAAGGCGCATCTGATTCGCGGTTCAAGCTCCGCGAGCGTGTTCAGGCCAGCCCGTTCATTTGCGCGCGGCGTTTTAGCCGGCCTCTTCGTCTACCATTGTAGTTTCGGCCGTAAGTTGGGAAGGGTGCTGGCGGTTTCAACCTCCAGCCTCGAAGATGGGAGTGCCGCCACGGACCGGGCCAGAGCGTTTGCCGGCCTGTTTTCCGGTGCCCCGGCTCAGGAGCGATTGCCAGTTTTATGTGGATTGTCCGGCTTGCGCTGCGGCGGCCTTATACGTTTGCCGTCTTTGCGCTTTTGATTCTCATCCTCGGCGCCTTCAGCATCCTCACGATGCCTACGGACATCTTTCCCAACATCGATATCCCCGTCGTCACCGTGATCTGGGGCTTCAACGGCCTTTCGGCGCAGGAGATGGCCAACCGCATCGTTACCAACAGCGAGCGCGGCATGACCACCACGGTCAACGACATCGAGCACATCGAGTCGCAGTCGCTCAACGGCATCGGCCTCATCAAGATCTTCTTCCACCCGCATGTGAACATCGGCAACGCCGTGGCACAGGTGACGGCCATCTGCCAGGTTCAGTTGCGCTCGCTTCCTCCGGGTTCGACGCCGCCGTTCATCATCCAATACAACGCCTCCAGCGTGCCGGTGCTGCAGTTGGGACTTTCCGGGCAGGGCCTGAACGAACAACAAGTCTCCGATCTGAGTACAACCACCATCCGCACGCAGTTGGCCACCATTGAGGGGGCGCAGACGCCGTTTCCCTACGGCGGCAAGCAGCGCCAGATTCAGGTGGACCTGGACCTCGCCGCGCTCCAGGCCAAGGGGCTTTCGCCGGTGGATGTGGTGAACGCCATCTCCGCGCAGAACTTGATTGCGCCCTCGGGCACCATGAAGGTCGACCGCTTCGAGTACGCGGTCGAGACCAATTCAGCTCCCCAGATCATCGACGAGCTGAACAACCTGCCTATCCGGTCGGTGAACGGCGCGGTCATCTACATTCGCGACGTGGCCCACGTGCGCGACGGCAATCCGCCGCAGACCAACATCGTGCGCGTGGACGGCAAGCGCGCCATCCTGATGAGCATCATGAAGACCGGCTCCTCCTCCACGCTGGACATCATCGCCGGCGTGCAGAAGAAGCTGATCGCCATCAAGACCCAGTTGCCGCCGCAGTTGCAGATCAACCCGCTCTCCGACCAGTCGATCTTTGTGCGCGGAGCCATCGACGGCGTGGTTCGCGAGGCCATCATCGCCGCCTGCCTCACCGCCATCATGATCCTGGTCTTTCTGGGCAGTTGGCGCTCGACGGTGATCATCGCGGTCTCCATTCCGCTCTCGATTCTCTGTTCGCTCAGCGTGCTTTCGATGCTCCACGAGACCATCAACATCATGACGCTGGGAGGCATGGCGCTGGCCGTCGGCATCCTGGTGGACGACGCCACCGTCGCCATCGAAAACATCAACCGCAATCTGGAGGCGGGCAAGGAACTGGAGCAATCCATTCTCGATGGCTCGGCGCAGATCGCCGTCCCGGCCCTGGTCTCGACCCTCGCCATCTGCATCGTCTTTGTGCCCATGTTCTTCCTGGGCGGCGTGGCGCGCTACCTATTCGTTCCCATGGCCGAGGCGGTGGTCTTCGCCATGCTGGCCAGTTACTTCCTCTCTCGAACGCTGGTTCCCACCATGGCCAAGTACCTGCTCAAAGAGCACAGCGACGCGGAAGTTGCACGGAAGAGCGCCAGCCGCAACCCCTTCATTCGCTTCCAGAGCGCCTTCGAGTCCGGCTTTGAGAATTTCCGCCACGGCTACCTGCGCCTGCTCACCCTATGCGTGGATAGCGCCGGAGTCTTTCTGATTTTGTTTCTGGCTTTCGCATTAGGTTCAGTGGGTCTGCTGGCGCCATTTCTAGGCCAGGACTTCTTCCCCTCCGTGGACTCCGGCCAGTTCAAGATTCACGTGCGCGCGCGCACCGGTACGCGCATCGAAGAGACGGCCGCGCTTTGCGACCACATCGACGCCACCATCCGCGAACAGATACCCGCCAAGGAAGTGGTCACCATTCTCGATAACATCGGCCTGCCCTACTCCGGGCTGAACCTCTCTTACTCGACCTCGGCGCCCATCGGCCCCGCCGACGCGGACATTCAAGTGCAATTGACTCCGGATCACCACCCCACGGCGGTTTACGTCGAGCGCCTGCGCGCGGTGCTGAGCCGCCAGTACCCCGGCGTCACCTTCTATGTGCTTCCCGTGGACATCGTGACCCAGATTCTGAACTTCGGCCTCTCGGCGCCCATCGATATTCAGGTAGTGGGCCCCGACCTGGACAGGAATCGCGCCCTGGCCGAGCGCATGATCGACGAGGTTCGCCATGTTCCCGGCGCTGTCGATGCGCGCATTCAGCAGCCTTTCGACTATCCCAAGATCAGCGTGGACGTGGACCGCACCCGCGCCCAGACGATCGGCCTAACGCAAAAGGACGTGGCCAGCAGCCTGCTGGTGGCCTTGAGCGGCAGCTTCCAGACATCTCCCAGCTTCTATCTCGACCCCCAGAACGGCGTGAGCTACAACGTCGCCACCCAGGCTCCGCAGTACCGGGTGAACTCGCTGGCCGCGCTCAAGAGCCTGCCCATTACCGGCACGACCGGGGCGGCGCAGTCCAACGGAGCGGCAGCCACCGGCGCGCCGGGCGCTCAGCGGCCCGTGCAGGTGCTTGGCAACCTGGCGACCGTCTCGCCCGGAGCGGAGCTGGGCACGGTGAGCCACTACGACGTTCAGCCGGTGATCGATATCTACGCCAACGTGGATGGAACCGATCTGGGTACGGTGACCCGCGCGATGGAGAGAATTGTCGACAAGCACAAAGCCGAGCTGCCGCGCGGCTCGCACTTCGACCTGCGCGGCCAGAGCGAGACCATGAAATCGTCGTACATGGGGCTGCTCGGCGGCTTGGCGTTTTCGATTCTGCTGGTCTACCTGCTCATTGTGGTCAACTTCCAGTCCTGGCTCGATCCATTTCTCATCATCTCGGCCTTGCCGGCGGCGCTGGCCGGCATTGTCTGGTTCCTGTTCCTCACCCATACCCCTCTCAGCGTGCCGGCGCTCACCGGAGCCATCATGTGCATGGGCGTGGCCACGGCCAACTCCATCCTGGTGGTGAGCTTTGCCCGCGAGCAGTTGGAGGTTCTGGTGGGCGATGCGCGCCGGGCGGCGCTGAATGCCGGCTTTGTCCGCCTGCGCCCGGTGCTGATGACCGCCCTGGCCATGATCATCGGCATGGTGCCCATGGCGCTGGGGCTGGGCGACGGCGGCGAGCAGAACGCCCCGCTGGGCCGCGCCGTCATCGGCGGGCTGCTGCTGGCCACCGTGGCCACCCTGTTTTTTGTTCCCGCGTTCTTCTCTGTCGTCCACGGCTGGCTTGAAGGCCGCCGCCGGACGGCGCACGGCGCCGCACTGGCCGGCACTCTTGACGAGTTTGACGAGCTTTCGGAGTAGCTTCTTATGACCAACAATCCCGATCCGACCCCCCAAACGGCTCAAAGCCACGAGACCGCTCCCGAGCAGAAGCCCATCTCGCCGCGCCTCGCTCTGGCAGGCGTAGCCTTGGTAGTCTTTGTGACCGTGCTGCTGGCGGTCTTCGGCGTTTTGAGCCGCAGGTCCGCCGCCACCGTTCTGGCTGAGCGCACCCAGGAGCTGGCTGCGCCCGCGGTGATCGCCGCGCCTCCCACGCCGGGCGCTCCGGTGGACAGTTTTGTGCTGCCCGGCAACGTAACCGCCTGGACGGATTCGCCCATCTACGCGCGCACCTCCGGCTACCTCACGCGGTGGTACTTCGACATCGGCGCCAGGGTGAAGAAGGGCGCGCTGCTGGCCGAAATCGCCACGCCCGAGGTGGACCAGCAACTGGCCCAGGCCGAGGCCGACCTGAACACTGCCCAGGCCAACGCCAACAACGCCCGAATGCAGGCCGATCGCTACACCGGCCTCGTCAAGTCCAACGCCGTCTCCCGCCAGGACACCGATACTTTTGTGAACCAGGCCACGGCTACAGCGGCAGCGGTGCGCTCTGCCCAGGCCAACGTCGAGCGGCTGCGCGAGCTGCAATCTTTCGAGAAGGTTTACGCGCCCTTCGACGGGGTGGTCACCGCCCGCAATGTCGATACCGGCCAGCTGATCGATCCCGGCGCGGCCAGGGAGCTCTTCCATCTGCAGGCCATCCAAACCCTGCGCGTATATGCCAACTTACCACAGGCTTACACGAATAACGTGAAGCATGGCTTGAAGATCGATCTGACCTTTGCCGAGCACGCCGGCAAGACCTACCAGGGAGTCCTCGCGCGCACCTCCGACGCCATCGACCCGACCAGCCGCACGCTGCTGGTGGAGATCGATGTGGACAACCGCGCCGGCGAGTTGCTGCCCGGCTCGCTGGCCCAGGTCCACTTCAAGACGCCGGCTGCCGGACCCGTCTTCATCGTGCCCGCCGCCGCGCTCATCTTCCGCAGAGAAGGCCTGCGCGTGGGGGTCGTGGTCAACGGCAGCGTCGCGCATCTGGTTCCGGTGGTCATCGGCGAGGACGACGGGGCAAACGTGCAGATCGTCAGCGGGCTGAGCGCCGGCGACCGGGTGATTCAGGACCCGCCCGACTCTCTCATCGAGGGCGAGGAGCTATTTGTGGAGAGCGCCTCGGCGCCCACCCCCGCGGGAGGCAAGTAGCGATGCCAGCGCTCCAGGTTGCGGAAAGGCTCAGGCCGGCGAAGGGTATGGGCTTTAGCCCGTACATTAGCCCCACAGAACCAACGCGGGCTTTAGTCCCTGAGGGAATCCTGCCGGCTACTCAGAGGAATAGGGTGCTGTTCTTTGCCACCTGTTTTGCCGCTCTCAGCTTTCTCACCGCTTGCAAACCCGTTGGGCCGAACTACAATCGTCCCGGCTATGAAGCGCCTCCGGCCTACAAGGAAACTGGCGCATCCACAGCTCTTGTCCTGCCGCCCAACCCGGCTAACGGCGGCGGCTGGCAGCCGGCCGCGCCCTCCGATGGAATGCTGCGCGGCAAATGGTGGGAGATCTACCAGGATCCGCAGCTGAACCAACTCGAAGAGCGCATTGCGACCGATAACCAGAGCCTGCGCCAGGCGCTTGAGACCTACCTCGCGGCGCGCGACCAGGTTGCCGCGGCCCGGTCCGCTCTCTACCCCACGCTCTCCGCCGGGCCTTCCGTCACCCGCGAGCACATCTCGTCGAATGGACCCTCTTACGCAGTCGGCAAACCCACCGCCTATACGGATCTGGTGGTGGACGGCCAGGCAAGTTGGGAACCGGATTTCTGGGGCCGCATCCGCCGCACCGTCGAGGCCGTTCACGCCAACTCCCAGGCCAGCGCCGCCGACCAGGCCAATATCGACCTCAGCCTTCACGCCGAGATGGCCGCCAATTATTTCCAGCTTCGCGGCCTGGACTCCGAGATCAAGCTGCTCGACGCCACGGTCGCCGACCTGGAGCGACAGCTCGACCTGACCCAGCGACGCCTCGATGGCGGTGTGGCCACCGAGGTTGACGTCGCCCAGGCCAGAACCCAGCTTGAGACGGTACGCGCGCAGCGGATCGACGTGGGCGTGGCGCGGGCCCAGCTAGAGCACGCCATCGGCACCATCGCCAACTTCAAGCTCTCCGAGTTCAGCATTCCGCCCTCGCCTCTCGATCTGGCTTTGCCCAAGGTTCCCGTCGGCGTGCCCTCGCAACTGCTTGAGCGCCGGCCGGACATTGCCGCCGCCGAGCGCCGCGCTGCCGCCGCCAACGCCCAAATCGGCATCGCCGTCAGCGCTTTCTATCCCACCATCAACCTCACCGGCGAAGGCGGTTTTGAAAGCCTGCATTTCGGCACCTGGATTCAGGGCCCGAGCGCGCTGTGGACCCTGGGGGCGCAAGCCACTCAGTTGCTCTTCGACGCCGGCCAGCGCCACGCTCTGACCGATCAGGCCCGCCACAACTACGAGGCGCAGGTCGCCGCCTACCGGAACGCCGTCTTCCAGGCCTTCAACGACGTGGAGGACCAGCTCTCCGGCCTGAGGATTCTGGAGCAGGAAACAGGTGTCGAGCAAAAGGCGGTCGAGTCGGCGCAGCATTCCTTCGATCTATCCAACCAGCGTTACAGGGGCGGCGTCACCAGCTATCTTGAGGTTCTTACGGCCGAGGCCGCGCTGCTCCAGAACCAGCGCACGGCGATCGACCTCCGGACCCGGCAGTTCGTCGCCAGCGTGGGCCTGGTTCGAGCGCTGGGCGGGGGATGGGACGCTGGCCAGTTGCCCAAGTAACAAAGCCGGGAATCGGGCAGGGAACTGATCCCCGGCAGCAAACAACGGAGTCTATTTCTCCATGAGAATCGGAGTTTCTTGGCTGGCCCGCATCGCACTCGCGGCATCTCTGGCGACGGCTTTGGCAGCCGGGGCGCAGCAGTTGCCGCCCATCGAGCCGCCTCAGCCGCTGCCCGGCGCTCACCCCGGCGCTCCAACCCTGCGCGTAACGGCCAATGAGGTGCTGGTGCCCACCCTGGTCGAAAAGCGCGGCGGCGGCATTGTTTACGGCCTCAAGCCGGACGACTTCGTTCTCGAAGACAACGGCGTGCCGCAGAAGATTCGCGTGCAGGAGGAGATGGACACGGCGCCGGTTTCCCTGGTGGTGGCCGTCGAGGAGGGCGGAGTCAGCGTGCTCGAATTCGACAAGCTGGCCAAGCTCGGCCCGCTGCTCGATCTCTTCCTCTCCGACGGCAGGAGCCAGGCGGCGCTGGTGGGCTTCGACTCCCGGCCGCACCTGATTCGCGACTACACGCACTCCAGCGACGAGGTCAACCAGGCCCTCAAGCACCTGGAACCCGGCAATGGCGGCGATGCGATTCTGGATACCGTCAGCTATGCCGTCGATCTGCTCGAGTCCCAGCCCAAGGAGTACCGCCGGGTGCTCCTGCTCATCAGCGAGGAGCGCGACCACGGCAGCAAGCACACCAAGCCGGAGCAGTTGGTGGAGAAGATAGGCCGCTCCGACGTGCTGGTGCTGAGCGTCTCGTTTTCCCCGTCGCGCGCCGAACTGCTCCACGATGTGAAGGACTCGGGCGACGAGCGCACCATGAACATCGTCTCCACCCTGGCCATGGCCGTGCAGGCCTTCAAGAAGAACGTGGCCAAAGAGGTTGCCCACATGAGTGGCGGCGAGTACACCACCTTCACCGGCGACAAGGGCTTCGAGCAGAGGGTGGTGGATGCGGCCAAGCACGCCCGCAACCGCTATCTCATCACCTTCAGCCCCTCCGATCCCACCCCCGGCCTGCATACCATCCGCGTGCGCACCGCCGTGGACTATGGCGCCCGCATCGTAGCCCGCGCCAATTATTGGCTGGCGGCGGAGCAGTGAAAGCAGCCTCTAGCCTCTAGCTTTTAGCTCCCGGCTCTTCCGGCACGACCAGCATTCGAGGTCAAGTTGCTTGCCAACAGATCGCAGAATTCCGGATTGGCAACTGAACGGACATGCCTCCAGAAATATTCGTCGATTCCGACAGTGTACAACCTGATATTGTTCCAAAAGGGGCTGAATACCTATGACGACAGAGCGGAACGCCGGTCAAATCCTTGGCGGTGAGACGTTAGAACTCGCCCTTCGGGTCAATGGAATGGGCGATGAGGAGGCCGCGCTCGTCCTTGACGCCCGGATGTGTATCCTGGAGGACCAATGGAAGCGCAGTTTTGTAGAACGCGGCCTGATTCTACTGGAATTCGAGGAACGGGATCTCTGGAGTCTTCTCAAGGACCCGGATACCGACCAGCCCTACCCATCCTTGAGAAAATGGATAAAAAGGATCGCGCCCGCTTCCTTCCGGGATTGCTATGCCGCCTTGGCAGCCGTCAAGGAGCTACGAGATATGCGCGTTGAAGACTTGCTTCTTATTCCACGATGCAATATTGAGCAGTTGAAATTAATGTCGCCGACAGACAGGGCAAGAGAAATTGAGATCGAGGACGGTAAGCGCGTCAGCGTGATCTCAGCAGCTCAGACCATGAAGCAAAAGGAGTTTTCGGCCGAGATTGGGAAGAGATTCCACCTCAAATCACCGGACTCAAACAGGGGACGATTGTTAGGAGAATTCATTGACTTTCGCGGTCTAAAGCATGAACCGGTCAATGAGCAGGGGGTCGTCTTCCTGTTCGGCATGGTAGCTCGGGAGCTCGGGTTTGTCGTCGAGATCGTGAGAACCAGCTTTCCTGACTGCGAGGCTAAGCGTCGCGTAGGCAAGGACCGCTGGGAGAAGGTCAAAATAGAATTTGAATTCCGGAGTCGTAACTTCTTCACCCATGGCCACGACGAAAGTAGTTGTGATGTGATCGTATGTTGGGAGAACAACTGGCCGGACTGCCCATTAGAGGTGATTGAGTTATCCGCGGAAATCCTAAGGCTTGACTCGACCAGCTGACAACGAACCCACGGGCGCGCAAGCGCCACCCGCTGTTCCGCATGCGGTCTGCGCCGCCTACTACTACTCGGAGGACTCTTCATTTGTTCTTGGGCTGAGGTGCCAAGCGTTGTAATTTTCAAGCTGCGGCCGGATTAGCGGCAAGCCGGAAGTAATCATCACAACCTGCATTTTTCGGCGCCCAGACAAAATGCCGCGAAAAGTGTGGCATAATGTCCCCATGAGCCAAGCCGCCGCAATTCCCGTCGTCTCTGCACCCCCCTTCACCTTCGATTGGCGGGAGATCGAGCGCGGCCTCCCGCTCTCTACGTTGGAGGAGTTCTCCGCTTACTCCGGCATCGCCGTCAAGGATCTGCTGGAGGTGGTGATTCCCGCTCGCACGCTCAAGCATCGCCGCCAAAGGCAGGAGCCGCTCAACCCGGATGAATCCGACAGGCTGGCCCGCGTGGCCCGGCTCTATGAACTGGCGGTGAAGGTATACGGGGATCGCGAGGATGGCAGGAAGTGGCTGTGCGGGAAGAAGAGCCGGTTCAATGATAAGACTGCGTTGGCCATGCTGAGGACGGAGGCTGGCGAACGGGGGGTTGAGGAGTTCCTTTATCAGATCGATGAGGGTGTTTTCGCATGAGGACGGTCCGGAACCGGGTGTGCAAGAGGAACGATGACGACTCTGTGGCGCATTAGCAACCACTTGGATCTGGGCGGCTGGGGCGGAAGGAAATACTCTTCCCGATGGAGCAGCTTGGGAAAGCGTTTGGTCTATCTGGCGGAATCTCCAGCCGGGGCGATGCTTGAGGTACTCGTTCACCTTAAGGACCGTGGCCAGGAACTCCCTTACACCTTTGCCCTCTTGGAGATTGAAGCTCCCGAGCATCTTGCCACTCGGGAGATTTTGCCTTTGGCTGATGTCGATTGGAAAACGCAGCCTGAATCGACCCAGAGGATTGGCGATGCCTGGCTGGCCTCTCGGGAAACGCCGCTCGCGCGAGTTCCTTCTGCGATCATGCCGCGCACATGGAATATCCTGCTGAATCCCGAACATCCAGACGCGCCGCGGATCACCGTCGGCTCCGTGATTCACGAGCGCTTCGACAACCGGCTGTTCCGATTCGGCTCCCGTTGACCCGCTTGGGTTTGCACTCTGGTTCCCGCCCGCGCCCGGAATTCCCCCCCGCCGCCCATTCATGGTAATCTCACACTAGACACTTGAGAGTGGACCTGAGAAGACAAGAGGAGTAACACACGCCGTGCTGGCGACTGCCAAGAAAACAACCCTGATCGAGAGCTTCCGCACCCACGATAAGGACACCGGTTCGCCGGAGGTCCAGATCGCGATTCTGAGTGCGCGTGTCGCTGAACTGACCGAGCACTTCAAGACGCACAAGAAGGATCACGCTTCCCGGCGCGGATTGTTGCAGCTGGTCAGCAAGCGCCGCCGCCTGCTGGATTACCTGAAGACGCACGATACCGATCGCTACCGCGACGTGATCGGCAAACTCGGTATCCGCAAATAGCCGGAAGGCGAACTTTGATCAGGAAGCGCCCAGACCGAGTATTGGTCACGGCCCGCGTTCTACCCAGGACTTGGGGCCATGGTGTCCCTGGCGAATCGGACCCGCTGCCAGGGACCGCGCAGAACTATCGGTTGAGCGCGCCGCTCGCCGCCCTCCCCCCACAAGTTTCCCAAGCAAACAAAAACGAAACGAGGACTGTATGTCAAAGCATGAAGTAGCCGTCGAGCTTGCCGGCGGCAAGCGAATGGTCTTTGAGACCGGCCGCATGGCCAAGCAAGCCTCTGGCGCCGCACTGGTCACCACGGGCGAAACCGTTGTGCTGGCCACCGCCGTAGCCTCCAACGAACCCAGGGAAGGTATCGACTTTTTCCCCCTCACCGTCGATTACCGCGAGTACACCTACGCCGGCGGCCGCATCCCCGGCGGCTTCATCAAGCGCGAAGGCCGGCCCAGCGAGAAGGAAGTTCTCACCTGCCGCCAGATCGACCGCCCTATCCGCCCGCTCTTCCCCGACGGCTTTCGCAACGAAACCCAGGTGATTGCTCTGGTCTTCTCCGCCGACAAGGAGAACGACCCCGACGTGATCGGCATCAACGCCGCCGCTTGCGCTTTGGCTCTCTCCGACATTCCCTTCAGCGCCACGGTGGGCGCGGTCCGGGTTGGCCGCGTGGAGGGCGAGTTCGTCATCAATCCCACCTATTCCGAGCGTGCCGCCACCACCGTCAACATCATGGTCGTCGGCCACAAGGACGGCATCGTGATGATCGAGTCGGGCGCCAAGGAAGAGTCCGAAGAGACCATTCTGGCCGCCATCGAGTTTGGCCACGCCGAGATCAAGAAAATCGTCGCCGCCATCGACGAGCTGGTCGCCCTAGCCGGCAAGCCCAAGCGGGCCTTCACCGCGCCGGAGTTCGACCAGGCCTACTACGACGAGCTGAAAGCCAGGGTTGGCGACCGCCTCAAGGATGCCCTGGACACCAAGACCCACACCAAGCTGGACAGCCAGATACTGATTAAGGAGATCAAGGACGAACTGGCCGCCGCGCTGCCCGCCGACGAGCCCGATGCCAAGAAGAAGCTGGCTCACTACTACGAGCATCTGCGCGAGCGCGTCTTCCGCGAGCAGGTAACCCACGAGCGCATCCGCCCCGATCGCCGAGCCTTCGACGAGATTCGCCAGATCACCATCGAGACCAGCGTTCTGCCCCGCACCCACGGCTCGGCGCTCTTCACCCGCGGCGAGACCCAAGCCCTGGTTACGGCCACGCTGGGCACCACCGACGACGGCCAGCGCCTCGAAAGCTATGAGGGCGAGAAGAAGAAGCCCTTCATGCTCCACTACAACTTCCCGCCCTTCTGCGTGGGCGAGACGGGCCGCATGGGTGGCACGGGCCGTCGCGAGATCGGCCATGGTGCTCTGGCCGAGCGCGCCATCACCGCGGTCCTGCCCAGCCCCGAGGAGTCGCCCTATACCATCCGCATCGTCTCCGACATTCTCGAATCCAACGGCTCTTCGTCGATGGCCACGGTCTGCGGCGCGAGTTTGGCGCTCTTTGACTCCGGCATCGCTCTCAAGGGCGCGGTGGCCGGCGTGGCCATGGGCCTGGTCAAGGAGGGCGACGACTACGCCATCCTCACCGACATTGCCGGCGCAGAAGACCACTACGGCGACATGGACTTCAAGGTGGCCGGCACCCGCAAGGGCATTACCGCCCTGCAAATGGACATCAAGATCGGCGGCCTGACCCGCCAGATTCTCGAACAGGCCATGGAACAGGCGCGCCGCGGCCGGCTCTTCCTGCTCGACAAGATGGATGCCGCCCTCGACGGACCGCGCACCGAGCGCTCCGCCTATGCCCCGCGCATCGAAACCCTGATGATTCCCACCGACAAGATTCGCGATCTGATCGGCAAGGGCGGCGCAACCATCCGCGGCATCATCGAGCAGACCGGCGCAAAGATCGACGTGGACGATACCGGCCGCGTCAGCGTCGCCTCCTGCGATAGCGAGGGCCTGAAGAAGGCGCTCGAAATGATCGGCAACATCACCGCAGTGCCGGAGATCGGCAAGGTCTATCTGGGCAAAGTGGTTCGCCTGGCCGAGTTCGGCGCGTTTGTCGAGCTTTTCCCCGGCACCGATGGCCTGCTGCACATCTCGGAAATTGCGGAACATCGCGTCAAGGAAGTGAAGGACGAGCTGCGCGAAGGCGATCAGGTCATGGTCAAGGTTCTGGCCATCGAGGGCAATCGCATCAAGCTCAGCCGCAAGGCGCTCATCCGCGAACAGAAAGCCAAGCTTGCTCCATCGGCCCCGGCCGAGACGGCGGAGGCGCAGGTTGCGCCGTCCGAGTATCCAGCCGCGCAGGCCGCGCCGCCGAGGCCCCGCCACGAGTTCGACGAGCGTCAGCCGAAGTCCAACCAGAGCACCATTCTCATCGAGGGCGGAGACGACTTCGACGAGGAGGCTGGCGAGGAGTTCGACGAGGAGACCGAGCCGAACTTCAATCGCGTTGAGGGCGCCCCGGTTCCGGTTGGTCAACCGTCCGGCGGGGGCCGTCCCCCGGCCAACAACAACAATCGCCGCCGTCGTCGTCGCCGTCCCGGTGGCCCTGGTGGCGGTCGCGGACCCGGAGGCGGTCAGGGCTGATCGGCAGCATGATCGTAGGTCGGAAGAAGGCCCGGATGCCAAGTCCGGGCCTTGACTTTTTGCGTAGGGGCGCTCACCAGCCGCTCCGCGCCGCAAGGGAGCCGGGCCTTCGGGCTCCTGAATGCCGCAGTTGTCTTCAAGAGTCCGAATGGGAAAAACGGCCCTTCGTTAGCCGGGAACCCCTCGTTGCGGCAAGCGGTCGATGCTGGGGTGCCGGGAATCGAGAATCCTACTGACTCCGGTCCTCCAATTGCGCTGTCCGTGGCAGGCGGTCGTCTAAATAGTAACTTCCGGATGGCCGACCACACGAACTCTGCGCTGTTCTTGGCTTACCGTCCAATCCTGAATTTGCTGCATCGGTGCTCGCAGTGTGCTTGTCTGTCCGACTAGCTACTGCTCGTCGCTTCTGTATTCTCTTTGAAGTTCCCCACGATTGCCTTTCCGAGCTGCCAAAGGAGGAGCGGAATCGAGTAGAAGCCGATGGCCAGGGGCAAGACGAAGAGAACGGCTCCCCAGACGAGGCATCCCAGCGGTAAAACATTGGCCTTGATTTGGGCTTTGCGCTGCTCTTGACTGGCTTCGAGGAGTTCGACAAAGAATCGCAAGATGGCTGCAGGGAGAGCGATGAGAATGCCCCCCGCGCGGGCATAGCTTTGTGCGCTAAATCCTATCGAACCAAGGAATCCCAGTCCCAGATTGGAAAGCGCAAGTTCATCTTCGACGCGTCCGTGGCCCAGCAGTCCCAAAGCGACTACGGACATCACTGCAATGCCCAGGACTCCGCAATTGGCAATGATTCTGAGTATGATACTGACCGCCTTGTTGATATCGGCGTCAACCAACCCTCTGAGGAGAACCCTGGTGAGAATCGTCCAGGGCAGGAACAGAACGAAGACATTGACCATGAAAAAGCTGAACAGGGATTTTGTCCCACCGAACCAGTTCAGAATCTTCACGTACCAGGTCACGATAGTGCTCCCGGTCTCGCTGGAGGGGGCAAGAAGATCTTCGATTTCGGAATAGGCCTCGGAAGGAAGGCGCTCTACAAGGCTCATGAGCCATGAAGGATGGCGGACATCCTTCATCTTGCCTGCGAGTTCGCTCACAACAGCGACGGCGTGGGTCTCGATCTGATCACGGGGGAAGACTTGCTGCTGGCGGTACCAGGGACCGGCAGCCAGACCAGACTGGTAGGCCGCAAGGCGAATTTCGTTTCCAAACCGAACCTGAACCAGCAGCGGTTCGACAGACACGAGAACATACACTCCGGTTCCATAGGGGAGGTCTTGGCGAAAATAACGGCGCAGAAATCCTCGAGGGCGGAGTGACTGCCAATTTGGATCGTGGTTCATTGCTTCGGTGGCGAAGCTGCCGATCTCCGACGATGGAATCTTGCTCACGGTACGAATGACGACCGGGGTATCGTCGGGGAATCGAAGCGCTGTGAGCGCGTCTACCATTTGTTGGCTGAATACGCCCGCCGAATCCACAACCTTCGGAATCGGATTTGCCCGCGGGCGCGGAGCAAAAAACGATGCCAGCCAGAGAACGAAAAGTGAGGTTACGAGTAAGGCAATCAGAATGGCCGCTGCTTTGGGCCATATGGGGGACCCTGCGGTAATTTTGGCTTGCGTTTCCATAACGCCTTCTTGTTCGGTTTTGGCGCGCTGGTGTCCCAGGTCTCGCTTCTGGGGCCTGGGAAGGTTGCCCACACATATTACTCCCGAAGAGTCGGCCAGCGCTCATCGACGCGGCGAGCAGCCTATGTTCCAGAGCCTCAACTCGGCGTCAGCCTGACGGCTCCCCCAGGGCCTATCCTTCATAACGCAGGATTTGAGGGCCATCCTTCGCCGAAAGCCTGCCTTAAGCGAAGTCGAAAGGGCCAACCTTTGCCGAATATTTCATCCCGCCGGCGCACAATGGAAATGATCGACCGAGCGAGCCTTTGCTGACCACTGACCACTGTTCACTGACCACTTTCCAAAATGTCAAGTATCTGCCCGGTCCGTACCCGCGGCACCCCCACCCCCTCCCCACTCCGGAAGGCCCGTTTTCAACCCGCGCTTGCTTGTAAATCGCTACGAATCAGCAGGATAGGAATTCCGCCCGTTAACCGATCGGTAAACAAAACCGGCGAATTTTGGCCCGTTTGAGCTGGTTTTGAGCCAAAGGACAACGCTTTTCCGCCCAAATCCCCGAATATCCGCGCCTTCATTCGCCTTTGCCTGGCGCGTATAATCGCTCCGGCGTCTCAACGGAAGGAAAGGAGCCTGCGAATGCGCGCCAAGCTGCTTCTCGCGATTGCGGTTTCCGCCGCCGCCTTTCTTCCCGCCAACCCTTCCGCCGCGCAAACGGACATTAGCCAGGTCGATTTCAAGAACTTCAGCTATCCCTGGTCCGGCTCATTGCGGGATAAGCCGGGATGGTTGGATATCTCCCACGCGAGATTGGTCCGGCTCACGAACGGGCGGCGGCTGCACAACCCCGGACCGGGAAATGGCGTGATGCGCGAGGGCCTGACGCTCGAAGAAGTGCAGTACGCCGATGTGACGGGCGACGGCCAGACCGATGCGGTTGTCGCCCTGCGCTACGATACAGGCGGCACAATGTTCTTCTATTTCGTTTATGTCTATTCGTTTGCCGCCGCACAGCCAAAACTGCTGGCGTGCTTTCAGTCCGGCGAGCGCGCCGATTCGGGCCTCTACAGGGTATACGGGCAAGACGGAAAGCTGGTTGTCGAGCTTTTCGACTCGAAGAAGCAAGTTGGCGAATGCTGCTCGACGCGGTTCGTTCGCACTCGATATATATGGCGCGATGGAAAGTTTCTTGCGGACGGCGTCAAGGAGTTCGGAACGCCCAAAACGACGTCGCGCCTGCCCGTCAGCATCATGGGAATTCACCAACAGTGAACGATCTTCGGGCCGGTGCAGCCGGGCAGGTTGGAGCGGGCTGAAGAACCGGACAGGCGCGGCTTCGTTGAGCCCTCCGCAGGCGGATTGAGGCCCATGACGGTCGTACGGCGCTGGTGCAAGGTGTCCCAGCATCCGGTCCGAAAGCCTGCCGAAAGGCCCAAACCGGCCCCTCCGGGGCATGGAATTCCAGCAAAAAAGCGAAATTTTCGGTATATTAAAGATTCAGGTTAGTCCCGACCGGGGCCCGGCCTGCTCCGGCAAGCCCTAAAGAAAGACAGGGGCGATTTTCCTCGACGGGAATCGCGCGGGGTTTGTGTCTTCCGGGCTGGCCAGCGCACTTCGCAGCGCAAACGGTTCATCGAAAAGGGTTGCCATGAGCACATTGGACACATCGGATTGTCGTCTCCGCACACCTCTACCGCAGGGTCTTTATCATCCACGGAATGAGCACGACGCCTGCGGAATGGGACTGGTCGCCAGCATTCGCGGCGAGAAGAGCCATGAGATCGTCCGCAAGGGCCTTGAGGTTCTGATCAACCTGACGCACCGCGGCGCGGCGGGCTGCGACCCGGAGACGGGCGACGGCGCCGGCATCCTGATTCAGATTCCGCACGAGTTCTTTGCGCGCGATTGCGGCGAACTGGGAACCCAGTTGCCGGGGCCGGGCGAATACGGCGTGGCCATGGTTTTTCTGCCCGTCGAGAGGCATAGCCGCTTGCAGTGCGAGGGCGTCTGCGAGCGCATTGCCAGCGAGGAGGGCCTGACCGTGCTGGGCTGGCGCGATACGCCCATCAACATCGACGCGGTGGGCCGCGAAGCCCGCGCCTCCCAGCCCTATATCGAACAGCTCTTCGTGAGCCGGCCGGCGGGGCTGGACGAAGATGCCTTCGAGCGCCTTCTATACAGAATCCGCCGCCGCACCGAAAACGAGATTGCGGCCTCGGAGATCGAAGACAAGGAGACCTTCTACATTCCCTCGTTCTCGTGCCGTACCATCGTCTACAAGGGGCTGATGCTGGCGCCGCAGATTGAGCGGTTCTATTACGAACTGGCCAATCCGCTGGTCGCGAGCGCCTTGTGCCTGGTCCACCAGCGCTTCTCGACCAACACCTTTCCCAGTTGGAAGCTAGCGCATCCGTACCGTTATGTGGCGCACAACGGCGAAATCAATACCATCCGCGGCAATATCAGCTGGATGAGCGCGCGGCAGTCGATTATGGAGAGCCCGCTTTACGACGGCCAGATCGACAAGCTGTACCCGGTGATCACGCCCGGCGGCAGCGACTCCGGATCGCTGGACAACGCGGTCGAGTTCCTCTTCCAGTCGGGCCGCTCGCTGCCCCACGTCATGGCCATGCTGATTCCCGAGGCCTGGTCCGGCAACCCGGACATGGACGAGGATAAGCGCGCCTTTTACGAATACCACGCCTCGCTGATGGAGCCCTGGGACGGCCCGGCGGCGATCGGGTTCACCGATGGCCGCGTGATCGGCGCAACGCTGGATCGCAACGGCTTGCGCCCCGGCCGTTACGTGGTCACCAAGGACGACCTGGTGGTGCTGGCCTCCGAGGCCGGCGTTCTGGACGTTCCGCCTGAAGACGTGCGCAAGAAGGGCCGCTTGCAGCCCGGCCGCATGTTCCTAGTGGATACGGTTCAGCAGCGCATCATCTCCGACGCCGAGATCAAGAAGCAGTTGGCCGGCCGCCAGCCTTACGCAACCTGGCTCAAGGAACAGCAGATCACGCTCGACCATCTGCCGGAGCCTTCGCGGGTGATCGGGGCAAACCATGAAACGCTGCTGCGCCGGAAGCGAGCCTTCGGCTACAGCGAAGAAGACCTGAAGGTGCTCCTGGTGCCGATGTGCTCGACAGGCGCGGAACCGGTGGGCGCCATGGGCACCGATGTGCCGCTGGCCTGCCTCTCCGACCGCCCGCAGCCGCTGTTCAACTACTTCAAGCAGCTCTTTGCGCAGGTAACCAACCCGCCCATCGATCCCATCCGCGAGGAGCTGGTCATGTCGCTCATCAGCTACATCGGCACGGAGCGGAACATTCTGGACGAGGCGCCGGACAACTGCCACACGCTGAAGCTGCCGCACCCGATCCTGACCAACCGGGATCTGGAGAAGCTGCGCCGCGTCTCCTCCGGCGATCTGCTGGCCACCACGCTGCCGGCGCTCTTCCGCGCCGCGGACGGCGAGCACGGGCTGAAGCACTCGCTCGACGATCTGAGCAATCGCGCGGCCCATGCGGTGAACTCCGGCTACACGCTGCTGATCCTCTCCGACCGCTGCGTCGATCCGACCTACGCGCCCATACCCAGCCTGCTGGCCATGGCGGCCGTGCATGACCGGCTGGTGCGCGACGAGACCCGCACCCAGGTGGCGCTGATCATCGAGAGCGGCGAGCCGCGCGAGGTGATGCACTTCGCCCTGCTCATCGGCTACGGCGCCAGCGCTGTCAATCCCTACCTGGCCATCGAGACCATCCACGATCTGCAGCGGCGCAACCTGCTGCCTGCCGGCCTGACCGCGGAATACGCCGAGAAGAACTTCATCAAGGCCATCAACAAGGGACTGCTGAAGACCTTCTCGAAGATGGGCATCAGCACCCTGCAAAGCTATCGCGGCGCGCAGGTCTTCGAGGCCGTGGGATTGAATCGGCAGTTGGTGGATGCATACTTCTCCGGAACCGCGTCGCGCATCGAGGGCGTGGGCCTGGAGGTGCTGGCGCGCGAAGCGCAGCTCAAGCACACATATGCCTTCCAGCCGCTCACCGATTCGGAGACCGACCTGACGGTCGGCGGCCAATATCAGTATCGCGAGGGCGGCGAGTATCACCTGGTGAACCCGCTCACCATCTCCGCGCTTCAGCAGGCCGTGCGCCAGAACAGTCCCGCCACCTTCCAGGAGTACACCGATCTGATCGATGAACAGAGCCGCAACCTGTGCACGCTGCGCGGACTGTTCAAGCTGAAGTATTCCGATAAGCCGATTCCGCTCGATAAGGTTGAGCCGGCCAAGGAGATCGTCAAGCGCTTCACCACCGGCGCCATGAGCTTCGGCTCCATCAGCAAAGAGGCGCACGAAACCATGGCCATCGCCATGAACCGCCTGGGCGGAATGTCGAATACCGGCGAGGGCGGCGAGGACGAAGAACGCTTCATTCGAGATGCCAACGGCGACTCGCGGCGCAGCGCCGTGAAGCAGGTGGCCAGCGGACGCTTCGGCGTGACCACCAATTACCTGGTCAACGCCGATGAAATCCAGATCAAAATGGCGCAGGGAGCCAAGCCCGGCGAGGGCGGCCAGTTGCCCGGCCACAAGGTGGATGCGATCATCGCCAAGACCCGCCACTCCATCGCCGGCGTGGGCCTGATCTCGCCGCCGCCGCACCACGACATTTACTCCATCGAAGACCTGGCGCAACTGATCTACGACCTGAAGAACGTAAACCCGCAGGCGCGCATTGCGGTCAAGCTGGTTTCCGAGGTGGGTGTGGGAACGGTGGCCGCCGGCGTCTCCAAGGCTCATGCCGATACGGTGCTCATCTCCGGCGACAGCGGCGGCACGGGCGCTTCGCCGCTCAGCTCCATCAAGCACGCCGGACTGCCCTGGGAACTGGGCCTGGCTGAAACGCAACAGGTGCTGCTGCTGAACGATCTGCGCAGCCGCATCCGGGTGCAGACCGACGGCAAGCTCCAGACCGGCCGCGACGTGGTGATCGGCGCGCTGCTGGGCGCCGAAGAATTCGGCTTTTCCACCATGCCGCTGATCGCCATGGGCTGCATCATGATGCGCAAATGCCATTTAAATACCTGCTCGGTGGGCATCGCCACGCAGGACCCAGTGCTGCGCGCGCGTTTCAAAGGCCAGCCCGAGCATGTGGTCAACTTCTTCTTCTTCCTCGCCGAACAGGTGCGCCAGCACATGGCCAAACTCGGCTTCCGCACCTTCGACGAGATGGTAGGCCGCGTGGACAAGATCGATGGTACCGTGGCCAATGTGCACTGGAAGGCCAAGGGGATCGATCTCTCCTCGATCCTCTACGCTCCCGCGCTGCCGTCGCGCGTGGCGCGGCGCAAGGTCCAGGCCCAGGATCACGGGCTGACCAAGGCGCTCGATCACCTGCTGATTGCCAAGGCGGCGCCGGCGCTCGAATCCAGGACGCCGGTCACCGGCAGCTTCGCCATCCGCAACGTGCATCGCACCGTGGGCGCCATGCTGGGCGGCGAGATTGCCCGCCGCTACGGTTCGGCTGGACTGCTCGACGGCACCATCCATTTCCGCTTTGAGGGATCGGCCGGCCAAAGCTTCGGCGCATTTGTGCCCAACGGCGTCACGCTCGAACTGGAAGGCGACGCCAACGATTACCTGGGCAAGGGGCTCTCCGGCGGGCGCATTATCGTTTATCCGCCCAAGACTTCCAGCTTCCTGCCCGAGGAGAGCATTCTGGTGGGCAACGTCGTCCTCTACGGCGCTACCAGCGGCGAAGCCTTCCTGAATGGCATCGCCGGGGAACGGTTTGCGGTGCGCAACTCCGGCGCAACGGCGGTGGTGGAAGGCGTGGGCGACCACGGCTGCGAATACATGACCAACGGCACGGTGATCGTGCTCGGCTCGACGGGGCGCAACTTTGCCGCCGGCATGAACGGCGGGATCGCCTACGTCTACGACGATCAGGGCGACTTCTCAACGCGCCGCTGCAATCTGGCCGCCGTGGATCTGGAGCCGCTGGCCGCCGCCGAGGACGTGGACCGCGTCCGCGGCCTGCTTGAACGCCATCGCGACCTGACCGGCAGCCCCCGCGCGGCGTGGGTTCTTGAGCACTGGGCAGACGCGCAACCGCGGTTCATCAAGATCTTCCCGCACGAGTACAAGCGCGTTCTGGGCATTGCGCGCGTCGAAGAGGTCTATGTTCCCCCCATAACTTCGTCGCCTGTGGCGGCGGCAGCCGAGGTGCAGCATGGGTAAGGTCACCGGTTTTCTTGAGATTGAGCGCGAACAGCCCGCCCGCCGCAAGGTCGAGGACCGGCTCCTGGACTGGTTTGAAATCTACGAGCCCTTTCCCGAGGAGAAACAGCGCGAGCAGGGCGCTCGCTGCATGGATTGCGGCGTGCCCTTCTGCCACACCGGCTGCCCGGTGAACAACCTGATTCCCGATTGGAACGATTTGGCCTACAACGGGCGCTGGGAGGCGGCCATTCGCCGGCTCCACGCCACCAACAACTTTCCCGAGTTTACCGGCCGCATCTGTCCGGCTCCGTGCGAGGCCGCCTGCGTGCTGGCCATCGATCAGCCGGCCGTCTCCATCAAGCTGATCGAGCGCTCCATCGTGGAGCGCGCCTGGGAGCAGGGCTGGATTCGTCCGGAACTTCCGGAGCAGAATACCGGCAAGCGCGTGGCCGTCGTGGGCAGCGGTCCGGCGGGCCTGGCCGCCGCGCAGCAGTTGCGCCGCGCCGGCCACACAGTCACCGTCTATGAGAAGGCCGACCGCATCGGCGGCCTGCTGCGCTACGGCATTCCCAGCTTCAAAATGGAGAAGTACGTCATCGACCGCAGGCTGGACCAGATGTCCGCCGAGGGCGTCACCTTTGTCGCCAACGCGCACGTGGGCGTGAATATACCCGTCGAGGCCCTGACCGATCACTATGACGCTATCCTGCTGGCCGGCGGCTCGGAGCAGCCGCGCGACCTCAAGATTTCCGGCCGCGAGCTGAAGGGCATCCACTTCGCCATGGATTACCTGCCCCAGCAGAATCGCCGCAACGAGGGTGATCTTGTCGATCCATCCATCGCCATCCACGCGGCGGGCAAGCGCGTCGCCATCATCGGCGGCGGCGACACGGGCGCTGACTGCCTGGGCACCAGCCTGCGCCAGGGAGCCAGGAGCGTCCATCAGTTCGAGATCATGCCCAAGCCGCCCGCCCAGCGCGCCCCATCCACTCCCTGGCCGATGTGGCCCCTGCAGTTGCGCACCGAAAGCGCTCACGAAGAGGGCGGCATCCGCGACTGGGGCGTGAACAGTGTGCGCTTCACCGGCGACGAGAATGGCAACGTCCAGCAGTTGCACTTGGTGCGCGTCGGTCCGCCGCCGTCGTTCGCGCCCGTTCCCGGCACGGAGTTCACCATCGACGTCGATCTGGTCCTGCTGGCCATGGGATTCCTCGGCCCGGTGCGGTCGGGCCTGGTCGAGAAGTTGGGCCTGGCGCTCGACAAGCGCGGCAATGTGGCCGCCAACGCCAGCTATATGACCTCGGTCGAGGGCATCTTTGCCGCCGGCGATATGCGCCGCGGCCAATCGCTCGTCGTCCACGCCATCGCCGAAGGCCGCAAGGCCGCCGCCGCCATCGACAGTTACCTCGCCGCCAATGCCGATTCGGAGCCGCTGCTGCGCCGCGCGCTGGCCTAGCAATCGAGCCAGACGAAACGTGGTTGCGGTGTTTGACGCCTAACTGGCGGGCTTGAGGGTGTACTCTTTTGCGGAGGAGGGCTGATTATGCTCAGTTTGCTGCTTTTCCTGCTAGTCCTTTTGGGATTCATATTTTGGGTGTGGATGCTGGCGGATTGCGCCGCCAACGAACCGGACGAGGGCAACACCAAGATCGTCTGGGTTATCATCATCATCTTCGCAAGCATCGTTGGCGCCGCGATCTATTATTACGTTCGACGACCGCAGCGGTGCTATTCCCGGCAGTCAAAAGATACCCCTTTGTAATTGTTGGAGAATGCCGAGGGAAGGCCCAGTTGCGCCGCTTGGCTCACACATGAGCGACAGTCGAATTGACGGAGGGGCGAGAATCGAACAAGCAAGATGGCCAGTTTACTTCTTGTGCTTGGGCTGGCCCAAGGAGATGACTTCTAACTCCACCGGAGCAAGACCGGCTTTGGTGATCTCCAGCTCCTGGGCCGCGGCATAGGAGAGGTCGATGATGCGCCCCTCGTCGAGTATGCCGCGATCGTTGATGCGCACCACCGCCGACCTTTTGTTCCTGAGGTTGACCACGCGCACCATGGTGCCGAACGGCAGAGTGGGGTGGCAGGCCGTCATGGCGTACATATCGAAGCGCTCCCCGCTGGCGGTACGATGGCCGTTGAGCACCGAACCGTACCAGGAGGCAATACCGTGGAGAAGATCGCCGCTCGAGGCCTTCTTGGCTTTCTTGGAGGTTATCGGCGGCGCAAGCAAGGCCGGCGTTTCGCTCAGGATGGGCGCCGCGGGCGGCAAGGTTGACGCGGGTCTTGCAAGCCGCACATCCGCCTGCACCGCCGGCGTGGAGAGCGTAACCACCACGGCGGCCAGCGCAACCGAGGAAACTGCCGCGAGGAGACAAATAGCCACCTGAGTCTTGAGGCGCGTGCGGCCGGGTTTTCTTGGTATCACCATCTGCATATCTTACTGAATTTGCAGGATTTTGCCAACCTTTTTCCCTTGTAAACCCAACGATTATCCGCGGCAATTGCCTAAAGTTCTCATAAGGCTTACCGATAGTTATTCTCTGCGACCCGAAAGTTGTACAGAATTGCACAGTTTGGCCTGCTGGGCAGCGGTCCGGCTTCGGGCTACCGCCTGATCATCTATCGAATCGGTTATTATGGCAATGTTCCGTATTTGCGCTGTCTGGAAATGGGCAGTCCGGCCGATTCAAGCCGCGAATCGGTTGCCGAAACCACCGTCGCCGTTAGAGGCGACTAGAATTCTTTCACCACCCGCCGTTGCGCGAGAATGACGTATGTTTCCCCGCAATTGCGCTGGACCACAATGATCTGCGAATCTCGCCTCCAGTCCACCCGTAATTCTTGAGGATCTTATGTCGCGATTGAATCCGTACGTCGTTTTGCTGACCATCATCGCCACGTTGGGCGGATTGCTTTTTGGATATGACACGGCTGTAATCAACGGCGCGGTGGACAGTCTGAAGGCGTATTTCATAAATCCGCGATTTGCCGATCTGGCCAACCCAGCCCAGGCCAACGCCGCGAATTCGTTGCTTGGCTTCTTGGTTTCGAGTGCGCTGATCGGTTGCATCGTCGGTGGGCTGTTTGGCGGCTGGGTGAGTACCCACGTCGGCCGCAAGCGCGGATTGATCGTTGCCGCCGTGCTTTTTCTGATTTCAGCCCTGGGCGCCGCCGCGCCGGAGTTTCCGTTTGCCCCCATCGGCCACGGCGGGCCAGGATATATGGCGAATTTCGTTGTTTACCGTATCCTTGGCGGCATTGGCGTGGGATTGGCTTCCATGCTGTCGCCGATGTATATCGCGGAAATCGCGCCGCCCAAGGTCCGGGGAAATCTGGTGGGCTGGAACCAATTCGCCATCATCTTCGGCATGCTGGTGATTTACTTCGTCAACTTCGGAATCTCGAAAGCGGGGAGTGGCGATGCCTGGCTCAATTCCATCGGCTGGCGCTACATGTTCCTTTCCGGCGCCATTCCCGCAATCCTCTTTCTGATCCTCCTGTTTCTTGTGCCTGAAACCCCGCGTTACCTGATGCTAAAGGGAAATGAAAGTGGCGCGCGCGCGGTGCTGGCCAAACTGGTGACGCCGGAGGAAGGCGAACAGGAGATTTCCGAAATCAGCGCCTCGCTTAGCGAGCATCATTCCGGCAATTTGTTTTCCTTCGGCGTGCTCCTCGTTCTTATCGGCATTATGCTGTCGGTCTTCCAGCAATTTGTCGGCATCAACGTCGTGCTCTATTATGCGACGGATATCTTCAAGGGTATGGGCATGACCACCAATGCCTCGCTCCTCCAAACGATCATTGTCGGCGCGGTCAACCTTGTTTTCACTGTAGTTGCGGTTCTGAGCGTAGATCGATTCGGCCGAAAGCCGCTCCAGATTATCGGAGCGCTGGTCATGGCGGTGAGCATGATTTCGTTGGGCGCTGACTTTTGGCTGGGCGGCAAGGGCATGGTAGCGCTGATCAGTATGCTGGTATACACTGCCGGTTTTGCCGTTTCCTGGGGGCCAGTCACCTGGGTGCTCCTGAGCGAGATCTTCCCCAACCAGATTCGCGGCAAGGCCATGGCCGTGGCGGTGGCGGCGCAGTGGATCGCGAATTATCTCGTCAGTTGGACGTTCCCCATCCTCGATAAGAATCCCTATCTCGTTGACCATTTCAAGCATGGGTTCGCCTATTGGATCTATGGCGTCATGGGCATTCTCGCCGCCTTGTTCATGTGGGCAGTTGTGCCGGAAACCAAAGGCCGTTCGCTGGAGCAGATGCAAACATTGTGGCAGCCGGCTGGTAAATGATAGCCGCAGGCAAGATAGGAAGGCGAACGGAGAAGAGAATTAGCGCTACTTCTCGGTTCCGGACGCATTGTCAACCACTCGAAAACTGCGCCGCTGTCACCCCCATTCACGCTGCGGCAGGCTGACGCCTGGCGCGGCCGCGAGACCGCGCTCCTTTGCTGTTTGACCGCCATTGACGTCCATGCAGGTAATCAACTGTGTTCCCGCGACCGTTTTCCCAATCGCGGGCGGGTCCGGCGTGGCTGCCAAGGCCCGACCATTAGAAGATGACCGGGCGGCGAATGACCTCCGCGCCGCAGGTCACGGGATATAATCGGGAATCCTCCCATGCTGGTCAGCGCGGCTCCTTTCTTTGTCTTTCTGGTTGCGGTGTGCCTGCTCTACTGGGCCGCCGCCGGGTCGCGCCGGCTGCGGTTGGCGGTGCTGGTGGCGGCCAATCTCTTCTTTCTGGCCCGCTTCAGCCTGGTGTATCTGGCGCTGCCCCTGGCGGCAAGCGCGGACTATTTTGTCGGCCTTGGATTGGGCCGGTTCCAGCGAAAGACCACCCGCCGGCTGCTCCTGTGCATTTCGCTGGCCGTCAATCTGGGCCTGCTCGCGGGGCTCAAGCTGCTTCCGCTTCTGACGGCGGGGCGCTTCGCCTGGCTCTTTCCGCTGAGCCTTTCGTTCTATTGTTTTCAATCGCTTACCTATACCGTCGATCTCTATTTCGGCGAGATGCGGCCCACACCAAGCTACCTGGCCTATCTGGCCTCCGCCCTGTTCTTTCCTTCCATGACGGCGGGGCCGATTCCGCGCCAGGGCAAGCTGCTCGACCAGATCTCAAGACCCTTCGCCTTCAACGCCGAGGATGCCGGCCGCGCCCTGCTGCTGATATCGGTGGGCCTGGTGAAGAAGCTGCTGATCGCCGACTTCCTGGCCAACAATCTGGTGAACCGCGTCTTCGATACTCCCGCGCTCTATTCCAGCGTGGAGACCCTGGTCGCCGTCTACGCTTACGCGCTGCAGCTCTTCTTCGACTTCTCCGGCTACACCGACATCGCCATGGGCGCGGCGCTGCTGCTGGGCATCCGCCTGCCGGAGAACTTCCGCCAGCCGTATTTTGCGGTAAACGTGGCCGAGTTCTGGCGGCGCTGGCACATCACCTTCTCCGAGTGGCTGCGCGACTACCTCTTCGACGTGCTTCCCAAGCGGCGCAAGCATCCGCTGCTCTCATACAGCTATGCCTTCCTGGTCACATTCGCGCTGGGCGGCCTGTGGCATGGGATCAGTTGGAACTTCCTTATCTGGGGCGTGCTGCACGGGCTGGCGCTGGGCGTTGTCTTTGCCTGGAAGCTGCGGCGCAAGTTTCCCTCGCCCTACTGGTGGGCCAAATTGCTGGGAGGCTTCGTCACCTTCCACTTTGTCTGCTTCACCTGGATATTCTTCCGCGCCGCGACGCTTGAAAACGCGCTCGCCATCCTGCGCGGACTGGGCGCGCTGACCTGGTCGGCGGAGAATTTGACGCCGCTGGTGCTGGGCGTGCTGGTGCTTGCCGCGGTGATCCATTCGCTCCCGGCGCGCTGGTTTGACGTTTCGGCCGGCGTGGCCGCCCGCATGCCTTTCTGGGTGCTGGGGCTCGCTATCGCGGCCCTGGTACTGCTCATTCAAACGCTGGCGGGCCGCGGCTCCGCTCCCTTTGTCTATGGCAACTTCTGAGTCTTCCCAACCCGGCCCACACCCGCCTAGTCCCGGCCCGGCTGGCGGCTCAGGCTTTCCGATCAAGACCGCGCTCGCCATTCTTGTGCTCGCGGACGCGCTGACGGGCTGGCGCCTATACGTGGACCGCGGCAAGGGCTTGGACCCAGGCGTCTTCACGGAGACCTTCAGGCTGGGCTGGCCCCAGCCACCTGCACCTCCGGTTCCCAAAGCGCCCCCAATCCAACCCCAGGGGAATGGAAGGCCACAGGCCATCTCCCCCGTTTTTGTGGACGACACCAACAGCCTGGACCCATTCTTTGCGGCGTTGTGGCAGCTCGAACAAGCGAATCCGGCCCAGGGAAAGCAGGGCGGCGTGGTCACCATCCTGCACTATGGCGACTCGCCCACCACAGCCGACCTGATCACCGGCGACGTGCGCGCCCAGTTGCAGCGCCGGTTTGGCGACGCGGGGCGCGGCTACACGCTCATCGCCAAGCCGTGGGCGTGGTATGGCCATCGCGGCGTGGAAATCAGCGACCACGGCTGGAAGATGCGCACCGGCGTGGGTCTGATGCGCGAGGGAATCTATGGGCTGGGCGGCGCTGCCTTTGAAGGGCAGCCCGGCGCATGGAGCAAGTTCCGGCTCACCGAATCGCAGCAGACGGCCGTCGATGTGGAGTACCTGGCCAAGCCCGGCGGAGGCGCGTTTGCCGTCGAGGCGGATGCCCAGCAGATCGTCGAGCAGACGACCGGAGCCGAGACGCAGGCGACTGCCTCGGTCCACGTCGAACTGCCTCCCGGAACGAAGTTCGTATCCATCCGGCCCACGTCGGGAAGCGTGATTCTGTTTGGCGCAGACTTCCGCCGCGGGTCGAGCGGCCTGCTTTACGACAGCCTGGGCCTGAACGGCGCAACCGTCAGCGTCCTGGGCCGCGTCCTGCAGCCGGTCCTGTGGAAGCAGGAGCTTAATCGCGCCCAACCGGTGCTGGTGATCGTCAACTACGGCTCCAACGAAAGCAGCTTCGGCGCATTCGTTCACAAGCAGTACACGGGCGAGTTGCGTCTGGCTATACAGCGCCTGCGCCAGGCTGCCCCAGGCGTGCCTATTCTGGTGATGAGCCCCATGGACCGCGGAGAGCGCAGCGGGTTGGACGAGATCAAGACCATGAGCACCATTCCCGAGATCGTCGGCATTCAGCGCCAGGCGGCGGCCGAGATGCACTGCGCCTTCTTCGACACCTACGACGCGATGGGCGGCGATGGAACCATGAGCCGCTGGTATGCGGCCAGTCCCAGGCTGGTGACCGCAGACTTCCTGCATCCCACGCCGCAGGGCGCCGCCATCGTGGCCAGCCTCGTCGTCGAACAATTGGGCCTGGGATACAATCGATGGAAGATGCAACACGGAATTCCCCTGCCAGCTGCAATCCCCGCAGCCGCTCCCAAGGCCGAAGCGCCCCAGGCAAAGTCGCAATCCAAACCTGCCGCGAGGCGCAGCGGAAGGAAGGCCGGCAAGAAATGAACTGGCGACTTCCAACCTGGCATCTCCGAACGAAGCTGGCCGTGGCTCTGGCCGCCACGCTGCTGCTTGCGCTGGCGGGCGCTAACCTCGTGTCGGCTGCTCCGGCCAAGAAGAAGCATCCCGCCCAGGCGAACAAGAGCGGAGAAACCACGCCCGGAAAGGCTGCGGCCGGCAAGACGGCAGCTCCGACCGGCAAGACCACGTCAACGACCGCCAAGTCCGCTCGATCCCGAAGGCGTACCCGAGTGCGCTACTATTCCGGACCGCGCATCGACCCTGCGCGCAGGGCCGAGCTGGTGGAGAAGATCGGCGCTCAGCTCAAGGAACCGGCCACGAAGGCCATCGCATACGGCTCCGCGCTGGATGGCTTCTATGCCCAGCTCGCATCCTATGAGTCCTCGCTCCATGCGTCAGAGCTGCAAACCTCCACCGTTCGCGTACTTCAATTCGGCGACTCGCACACCGCTGCGGATTTGTTTACAGGCGAGGCCCGGCGCGTTTTCCAGGAGCAGTTCGGCAACGGCGGCATCGGCTACTCTTATGCCGGCCACCCCTTTGCCGGGTACAAGATTCTCGGCTCGGCGCGGTCGCAGTCGCCGGGATGGAAGACGCAAGGAAACAAGTTCCTAGATCTCGGCGACGGCCAAACCGGCCTGGGCGGCATTAGCATTTCAACCGCGCGAGCTGGAGAGTGGGTCACGCTGGACACAACCTGCGCCACGCTCGACCTCCAGTACCTGCAACAGCCCGGCGGCGGCAACCTTCGCTTCACCGATAACGGCGGAGATCCGGTGGAGATCGAGACTGATGCGCCCATCGCCGGCCCCGGCACATACAGCTACTTCTGTCCGCCCGGCGACCACCATTTTGAGGTCGCGACGGAGCAGCGCGCGCCGGTAACCCTGCTGGGCTGGGTGGCGACCCAGCCGGGAGTTACATGGGAGTCGATCGGGATCAACGGAGCCGAAGCCCCGCTGATCCTGAAGTGGGATCAGCCGCTCTTCTCGCGCTACCTCAAGGACAACTCGCCCGCACTGATCGTGCTGGCTTACGGAACCAATGAAGCCGCGAGTTCCAGTTGGGACGAGGAGAGCTATCGCCAGGCCTTCGCATCGATCGTTGATACTCTCCATCAGTACGTGCCGGAGTCGTCGATTCTTGTCGTTGGCCCGCCGGATCGCTCCGTGACCCAGCATCGCGCCTGGCATCCCTATGCGGGAACGGATGCCATCGTCCAGGCGCAACGCGCCGTTTGCCGCGCTCATGGGTGCGCGTACTGGGACCAGCGCGAGCGAATGGGCGGCCTGGGAGCGATGCAGCAGTGGGTTTACGCGGGCTGGGCGCAGCCCGACCACACGCATTTCACCGGCGACGGATACCGGGCGCTGGCCGACGCTCTGATGGCCGACCTGATGACCGGCTATCAAAGCTACAAAGAACGCAACCCGGCCGGCAGCGAAACCACCGCGCAGGGAGCGGCGCAAGGAGCGGCAGATGGAGCCACAGGCTCGAATCCTTAAGGTTCTTCAGAAGGTTACCGGAAAGGAGATCGCTCCCGGCGCGGATGAGTCGCTGTTCGTCTCGGGATTATTGGATTCCTTTGTTCTCACCGACTTTCTCAGCGGCCTGGAAGAGGAGTTCGGCGTCTCCATTCCCGACTCTGACTTGTCCGCGCGCAAATTCGACACCATCGGCAAGGTCGAGTCCTACCTTGCCTCAAAGGCGTAACCATGGCCTGGTTGCGCGCCTTCGGTTCGTGGCTTCCGCCGCGCCGCGTGAGCAACGCGGAGATTGCGCCCCTGGTGGATGCGACGCCGGAGTGGATTCTCGAACTCTCCGGCATCGAGGAGCGCCGTTACGCATCGGACGGAGACACGGTGGCGGGCATCGGCCTGCTGGCCGCGCAGAATTGCCTTGAGAAGGCCGGAGCAACCGCCGCAGATCTGGGCATGATCCTGGTCGCCAGCGGATCGAGCGACCGCTTTTGTCCTGGACCGGCCAGCCAGATCGCCGCCTCGCTCGGCCTTGCCTCGACGCCCGCCCTCGATATTCCCGTCGCCTCCGCCGGCTCGCTGATCGGGCTGGCGCTGGCCGCGCACCTTGCCCCCGCCGCGGGCCGCGTACTGGTGGTTGGCGCGGAGATCATGTCGCGCCGCATCTCGCTCACTCCGCAAGGCAAGAACACCGTCATCCTCTTCGGCGATGGCGCGGGGGCTGCCCTGGTTGACGCAGAAACAGGCTTTGCCCGCATCGCGGACTCCCGCCTGTTTACCGACGGCGCGTCGGCAGAGATTCTCTTCGTCCGCGACGGGCAGATTCACATGGATGGGCCGGCGGTCATCCTGCAGGCGGCGCGAAAGATTCCCCGCGCCATCAACGAACTGCTCGCCCGCAACCGGATTACGACCGGCGAGGTGGAGGCATTCCTTCTCCACCAGGCCAATCTGAATCTGATCGCACGCGTCTCCGCAGCCGTCAAGGCGCCCAGAGAGCGGTTCTTCACCAATATCGCCCGCTACGGCAACACCTCGTCGGCATCGCTGTTGATTGCAGCCGATGAATGGCTTCGTACGCAAACCGCTCCGCTCTCCGGCCCTCTGGTCTTCTCAGCGTTTGGCGCTGGGTTGAACTGGGGCGCGCTGCTGGCGCTTCCACGCTGAAGCGGATTCGCGGCTTGTGAACCGTGCATGGTTTGGCCTTCGCGTCTTCTGCGAATGGGAGGATCCATGGCTGGGTGCCCCAGGTCCCTCGCATTTGGGGACCTGGGAGAGCACAAGATCATCAAGTCTCGTTACTAGCCCAGCCCCGGCAGCTTGAGGCCGCCCAGTATCCCTTGCACGCTCGACTGCATGGCCTCGTCGGCTTTGCGTCCGGCCTCGTTGACGGCGGCCACTACCAGGTCTTCGAGCATCTCCACATCCGGCTGGCCGCCGCTGAGGCCAACGACCGCTGAGGCGTCGATGCGCAGCTTGAGCAGTTGCTTCTTGCCGTTCATGGTTACGGTCACCGCGCCGCCGCCGCTGTTGGCCTCGACCACGGTTTCGGCCAGCGTGCGTTGCACCTGCTCCTGCAACTGGTTGGCCTGGGCAAGCATTTCGGGGATCTTGAGGGGGTTGATCATGGTCTCTTTTCCTGGTTGGAGAATGGGTTACTTCGGTCGCAGATCGAGCACGCTGCGCACCTCGGCCTTGAATACCTTTTGCGCTCGTTGGACCAATGGATTGGCGAGCGCTGCCTCATGAATGCTGCCCGCCAGTGGAGCGGTCGGCGCGGCTATTGGACCTGCGGCCTGGGCAGCGCCCTCTGCCGGAACGACCAGAAAGCGCGCCGGCGCGCCCAGCCGCTGCAGCTCCTGGCGAATGATCTTCTCCGCTGCGCCATTCACCGTCAAGGCCAGCATCTTCTTGCCTACTCCGGGCACTTCGATGCGCAGGCTGGAGCCGTCGAGGGTCCATGCGCCCGTGCCTAGCAACTGGGCCGCGGAGTTGTGCCCGGCATTGCCCAGCGCGGAGCCAACGTTCTGGCGCACTGTCTCCATGCTGGGCGTGGCGCAGAGTGGTGCGGGAGACTCCGGCGCCCTGGCCAGTGCGCCTTCCGTCAGCGGCTGGGCAGCGAGGCTTGCCGGGGCAGGGAACTGCGCGGTGCCCCGGAACGGACTGCCTGCTGCCTCGGTTGCCGCGGACGCGGGAGAAGGCGTGGCGCGTTCCACCTCGGCAACAGCGGCGGACCCAGCGCCGTGCCTGAGGGACGAAGCCGGCTTCGATGCGGAGTTTGAGGCGCTTGAGCTCCAGCTATCGCCAGCCGCCCCAAAGGGCGAGACGGAAGGAGCAGCCGGGACCGAGCGCGATGGGGCCGGCGACGAACGGGAAGCGTTGGGAGGTACGGCGTCGCGGGTCGCGGAGCCGCCTTGTGCGCCAATCGCCACGCCGCTCAGCAGCTCTTCCAGAGGCAGCAGCCGCTGCGCATGGATCAGCTTGAGCAGGCCCAGTTCCAGATGGAAGCGCTGCTCCTGGCGGTAGTTCAGATCGTCGAAGGCGCGCAGGACAATTTGCAGGTTACGGGTCAGCTCCTCCTCGGTGAAGAGCAGAGCGGTGCGGACGGCGCGGGCGCGCTCATCGCCGGAGATTTGGAGCAATTCGGTCTGCTCGCCGTCCAGCTTGGCCATGAGCGCGTTGCGCAGGTAGCGAACCATCTGGCGGGCCAGCGACGAGGGGCTGTGACCGGCATTCACCAGCAGGTTCAACTGCCCCATGAGTTCGGCGCTTTGGCCGGCGGCGACCGCTTCCAGCAGGCGCTCGAAGACGGCGTTGGGAACCGCGCCCATGAGCTCGCGAATCTGCGCGGCGGAGAGCACGGGGCGGCCGGCCTCGATGGGCGCGGAAGCGATGGCCTGGTCCATAATCGAGAGCGCGTCGCGCATGGAGCCGTCGCCGGCCTCGGCCAGCAGGGCCAGCGCGCCGTCCTCGGCTTCCACTTGCTCCGCGACGGCGATCATGCGCAACTGGGCGAGAATGTCGTCGAATTTGACAGCATGAAAGCTGAAGTGTTGGCAGCGGGAGCGGATGGTCTGGGGAATGTCTTCCGGCTGCGTGGTGGCCATCATGAAGATGACGTGCGCCGGAGGCTCTTCGAGGGTCTTGAGCAGGGCGTTGAAGGCCGCCTCGGTGATCTGATGGGCCTCGTCGAGGATATAAATCTTGTAGCGGTCGCGGGCTGGGGCGTAGCGGGCGGCGTCGCGCAGTTCGCGAATCTCGTCGATGCCGCGGTTGGTGGCGGCGTCTATCTCGATCACGTCAACGGCGTTGCCCTGGCGAACCTCGATGCAGGAGTCGCAGACGCCGCAGGGCTCGGGCGTGGGTCGTGCCTCGCTGCCGACCTCGGCGCGGCAGTTCAGCGCCATGGCCACGATGCGCGCGATGGTGGTCTTGCCGATGCCCCTGTGCCCCGAGAAGATATAACCGTGCGCGATGCGGTTCTGGCTGAGCGCATTCATCAGCGTGCGGGTGACGTGGTCCTGGCCCACCACGTCGGCGAAGCGCTGTGGTCGATATTTTCTGGCCAGAACCTGATAACCCATCGGTGAACCCGCTCCCGCGGCCTCCCGGAGCTCCCGGCGGCCTAAATGGGATTGTATCGTTCGGGGGTGGGCGGGCGCAGCGCGTTCCAGGCCAGTCACAGTTTGAGCACAATCAGCGTCGATTGGGCCAGGGCCAATCCACGGGCCGAGAGTATAGACTACGGTATTGGCGAAGAATCTGTGCGCCGGTTTCGGCTGAACGAGGTTTGGGAATCATGCTGACAAAACTGGTCATTCGGAACTTCAAGCGGTTCGAAGACGTCGAGATTCCTCTGTCTAGCCCCGTGGTATTCATCGGTCCCAACAACTCAGGAAAGACAACGGCGCTGCAGGCGTTTGCGCTCTGGGAATTGGGCCTACGCCGGTGGAAGGAGAAACGGGGCGCAGGTGCGCCGGAAAAGCGCCCGGGCGTGAACATTAACAGGCGCGACTTGTTTGTTCCCGGTGATGATGCAAAACAGCTATGGCGCAAGTTGCACGTGCGCGACGTTCAAAAATCGAATGGGAAACAAGAAACCAAGAATATTCGAATCGATATCCTCGTCGGCGGGAATACTAATGGTAAGGGATGGGAGTGTGGTCTGGAATTTGACTTCTCGAATGACGAATCGTTTGCTTGCCGTCCATTGAGGATGTCGGAGGGCAAGCAGCCAAAGCGGATGTCGATACCGGAGGAAGCGAGCCGCGTTGAAATTGCTTTTTTGCCTCCCATGTCCGGCGTTAGTTCCACGGAGACACGCCTTGACAGTGGCGCAATTAATGTGAGACTGGGAGACGGACGAACCGCTGAGGTATTGCGGAATTTGTGTTATGCACTTTCCAACAAGAAGGACGACAAGGGAAATGCCTCGGATTGGGCAAAGCTTGTTTCCCATATGCAAGATCTGTTTAAGGTGAAGCTGGATGTCCCGGAGTATATTCCAGAGCGCGGTGAGATCCAGATGACATATAGGGACGAATACGATGTCAAACTCGACCTGACTTGCTCTGGACTTGGCCTTCAACAGACGCTTCTTCTGTTAGCCTATCTTGCCCTTCATCCAGGAGCGGTTCTCCTGCTTGATGAGCCCGACGCTCATCTCGAAATATTGAGGCAGCGGGAGATTTATCTTAAACTTAGGGAACCTCTGAAAAGCGCCGAGTTAGAAGAGTCCGTCGCCGGTATTTTTCTGCAAGGGCATGAAATCGGCGCATTTTCGTATGTCCGGCAGGTCGTTTAACCCGCCGGAAGCCGCCGTGGCCTGC
>JBEKDB010000025.1:0-47221 GCA_050014575.1 Occallatibacter sp.
GCCGCGGCGAAGAAGGCTTTTCTCACAACCCGCATTGGCGACGTTCTTTTCCTGCTCGGAATGGTCTGGCTCTACGCGCAGACAGGCACGCTGATCCTGTATAAGGGCGGCGCGGGAGCGATTGAGCCGGCCGCGCTGACCGCCTTGCTGGCGCAACATGCGGGCTTGGGACTCTCCGCCGCGAGCGTGATCGGTTTGCTGTTCTTCTGTGGAGCGGCGGGCAAGAGCGGCCAGTTTCCGCTGCATGTGTGGCTGCCGGATGCGATGGAAGGCCCGACGCCGGTCTCAGCGCTGATTCACGCGGCGACGATGGTGGCCGCGGGCGTTTATCTGATTGCGCGGGTCTATCCGCTGATGGCCGCGGGCGCGCACGCCGGTGGAAGCACGGCGGCCCTGACCGTGGTGACCTGGGTGGGCGCGTTCACGGCGGTTCTTGCCGCGCTGATTGCCGTGGCTCAGAATGACATCAAGAGAATTCTGGCGTACTCAACCATCTCGCAGCTGGGCTACATGATGGCCGGGTTGGGCATGGGCGGAGTAGCGGTGGGGATGTTCCATCTCATCACGCATGCGTTCTTCAAGGCGCTGCTCTTCCTGGGCGCGGGGTCGGTGATTCACGGCTGCCTCGAGGAGCAGGACATTCGCCGCATGGGCGGGTTGCGCGCTGAGATGCCGCTCACCTTTGTCACTTATGCGATCGGAATGCTGGCATTGTGCGGCTTTCCGCTGCTGTTTTCTGGCTTCTGGAGCAAGGATGGAATCCTGGATGCGGCGCGACACTGGAGCGTGGCCAAGACTCCCTTTTACATGCTGGTCTTCGGCGCGCTGCTGACCGCGTTCTATATGACGCGGCAGGTGGCCTACGTCTTCTTTGGGGCGAGAAGAGGTAATGAACCGGCGCATGAAAGCCCCAGAGTGATGACCGCGCCACTCGCGATATTGGCCTTCTTCGCCATGGCTTTGGGATTGATTGGAACGCCGGCCTGGCCGTGGTTCCGAGCCTTCCTGGAGGGCAGCGCGCTGAGCTTCGATTGGCATGGCTTCGTCGAGCCAGAGTTCATCACGCTGTTGGGGCTCTCGACAGTTGTGGTCTGTGTGGGCCTGGGCCTTGGTTTGTGGCTCTATGGCGGCAAATCGCCCGCGCCGGAGCAGCCCGACGCGCTGGAAATGCTCGCGCCATTGCCGTGGGGCTGGCTGCGCAACCGGCTGTATGTGGATGAGTTATACGGCGCGACGGTGATCGCGTTTTACGGATGGTGGGCGCGGGTTGCCGACTGGCTCGACCGCCGCGTTTGGGGCGGGGCGGTGGCCGGGGTTGCATGGGCCTTCAGCAGATGGGCGCGGCTCAACCGCTTCCTCGATACGAATTGGGTGGATGGCAGCTTCGACAAAGGCTGCGAAGAATTGGCCAGTGGCGGAGGCCTGCTGTCGCGGGTGCAGAACGGGCGCGTGCAGACCTACCTGAGAATCCTGGCCGCCGCCGTGGTGGGGCTTGTCGCGATCTTGATCTGGAGCAGCCGGCCATGAGCGGATTCCCCATATTGACCGCGCTGACTGTGCTGCCTCTCGTGGGAGCGGCGATTGCGCTGTTGTCCGGCAGGCACGCGCGCGGCGTGGCGCTCATCACGACCCTGCTCAGCCTGGCGTTGGCGCTGGTGGTGTGGGCCGAGTGGAGTAGGTTTCCTGTTATTGGCGGCTACGGATTCATCGAGCAGCACGCGTGGGCGCCGTCCCTGGGCATCGAGTATCACCTGGGCGTGGATGGATTGGGCGCGCTGATGGTGTTGCTTTCGGCCATTGTGACGCTGATGTCGGTGGATGCGGCCAGCCACGTGCATCATCAGCCGGGACTTTACTTCGGGCTGGTGCTGACGCTGGAAGCGGGGCTCTTCGGATCCTTCACGGCGCTGAACTTCTTTCACTGGTTTCTCTTCTGGGAGCTGAGCCTGATTCCGGCCTTCTTCCTCATCAAGCTGTGGGGCGGCGCGCGCCGAGGGCCGGCGGCAACGCAGTTCTTCGTCTACACCATGGCCGGCTCGGTGGCGCTGCTGGTGGCGTTTCTGGCCCTTTTTGCCTCGACGAGGAGCGTTGACTCGCCGGGCAGCATGGACTTCGGCCGCCTCGCCTTCTTGGCCTCAACGGGAGCGCTGGAGCAGTTGGTGAGGGACCACTTTGGATCGGCAATGATGCTTTGGCTGGCCATCGGTGTGCTGGCCGGGTTTGCGGTCAAGGTGCCGATGGTTCCCTTCCACACCTGGCTGCCCGCGGCCTATGCCGAGGCTCCATCGCCGGTGACCATGCTCTTGACCGGCGCCATGTCGAAGATGGGAGTCTACGGTTTGCTGCGGATTGCGATTCCGCTGTTCGGACCCCAGATCGCGCAGATGCGCACGCCGCTGCTGGCGCTGGCCGCGGCCACGGTGGTGATGGGCGCGTGGGCGGCGGCGGCGCAGAAGGATCTGAAGCGCGTCTTCGCGTACTTGTCGGTGAATCACCTGGGCTATTGCCTGCTGGGCATCTTCGCGCTGGCGGTTCCGGCGGCGGGCGCTGCGGCTGTGGCCAGCCAGGCGGCGGCACTGAACGGCGTGATCCTGCAGATGTTCAACCACGGCCTGACGGCGGCGGCGCTCTTCTGGTTTGTGGCCATGATGCAGCAGCGGACGGGCGGCCATCGCAGCATCGGCGACTTTGGCGGGCTGCGAAAGCCTGCTCCGGTGCTGGCCGGTCTGATGGGAATTGCGCTCTTCTCGTCGCTGGGACTGCCGGGACTGAACAGCTTTCCCGGCGAGTTCCTCATCTTCCGCGGCGTCTTTCCGCTGGCGTGGGTGGCGGCGACGGTCTCCGTTCTTGGGCTGCTGGTGACGGCGGCGGTGATTCTGACGGTAATTCAGAAGGTCTTTAACGGGCCTGTTCCAAAGCACTGCGAGGGCTTTCCCGATCTGCACCATGGAGAGCGGCTGGCGCTGGCCCCCGTGATCGGCCTGATGCTGGTCATCGGCATTCTACCGTGGTTGATTGTGGACAGCGTGAACCCAACGGTCGTGAACCTCCTGGCTCACTGGAGATTTTGATGCTGGCGTGGACGATCTATCTCTCGTTTGCCGGAGCCCTCGCCGAGGCGCTGCTGCCCAAGGGGCGGAATGCGCTGGCGCGCTGGCTGGCGCTGGCCGTGGCCGTGACCGGGCTGGCGCTGGCTGTGGCGGGATTCGCTGCCGGCATGGGGCAGGGACGTCAAGTGATCGTCGACGCGCCCTGGGTTCCGTCGATGGGCATTCGCTACCTGCTTGCCGCCGACGGCATCAGCCGCGTGTTGGTGCTGCTCACCGGGCTGGCCGCGGTGGCGGGCGTGCTCTTCAGTTGGAATATCGAACTGCGGACGAATGAGTTTTTCGCGTTCTTTCTGGCGCTTATCGGCGGCGTCTACGGAGTCTTTCTCAGCTTCGATCTGTTTCTGCTCTTCGTTTTCTACGAAGTGGCCATCGTGCCCAAGTACTTCCTGATCGCCATCTGGGGTTCCACGCGGAGAGAGTACGCGGCCATGAAGCTGGCGCTCTACTCCTTCGCTGGCTCGGCGATGGTGCTGATCGGTTTGCTGGCGGCCTACGCGACCGCGGGCAGCCACTCCACGGGGCTAATTGAGTTCGCTCATGCCGGGCTTCCGGCGAGCTTTCAGATGTGGTGTTTCCCGCTGGTCTTCACGGGCTTTGCGATTCTGGCCGGTATGTGGCCGTTCCATACCTGGGCGCCGACAGGGCACGTGGCCGCGCCCACAGCCGCCTCCATGCTGCTGGCCGGCGTGGTGATGAAACTGGGCGCTTACGGCTGCCTGCGGGTCGCGATTGCGCTCTTCCCGCGCGGCCTCGATCCGTGGGGATTTTCATTCGCGGGCATCGGTTCCTGGCGCGATGTGTTCGCGGTCCTCGCCGTGGTGGGCATCGTCTATGGCGCGCTGGTGGCGCTGGTGCAGACCGACTTCAAATTCGTCATTGGCTACTCCAGCGTGAGCCACATGGGCTTTGTGCTGCTCGGCCTGGTCACGTTGAACCAGATCGGCGTCACCGGCGCGGTGTTGCAGATGTTCTCGCACGGCATCATTGCGGGTCTCCTCTTCGCCATTGTGGGGCGCATCGTGTACGAGCGCACGCACACGCGCCAGTTTGCGGAGCTGGAGACGATGCACTTATCCAAGCGCCTGCCCTTTGCCGCCTGGGCCTTTGTGATCGCCGGAATGGCTTCGATGGGGCTGCCGGGCTTCTCCGGCTTCGTGGCCGAGTTGCAGGTTCTGGTGGGCGCTTGGATGGTCAAGCCGTGGTGGACGGCTGCCGCGGGCGTGGGCATCGTGGTGGGCGTGGCTTATACCTGGAGAGCCATGCAGAAGGCATTCTTCAGCGATGCGCTGCCCGCCGCTCACGTGCTTGAGCAGGAGCATGGGCATCCGCTGGCCGCGATCACCTGGCCGGAGGTTACCGGCGTGGCGCTGCTGGCTGGAGTGAGTTTGTTCGTCGGGCTTTACCCGAGGATTCTGCTCGATCAAATTGAACCGGCGGTGAAGGCGCTGCTTGCGGGAGGGGGACAATGAACTACGCAGACCTCTTCCGCGTGACGCTGCCGGAGACGGCGCTGGAAGTAGCGGCGTTGCTCGTGCTGATAGTTGACCTGGGCTTCTTGCGCAAGGCCGCGCTGAAGACGCGGGTGGCCGTGGCCGCGCTATTGGGCGTGGCCGGGTGCGGGGCGGCGTTGTGGGCGATGAGGTTCCAATACGGCGCCTGGCTGACCAGCGATGGCGAGGGATTCGGTCCCGCATTACTGGGCACAGGAGGGTACGTCGGAGTCGCACAAACCGGAATCCTGATCCTGACCGCCCTTACTCTTCTTCTGCTGATCGATTCAGTTTTCACGCGTCATGTGGGCGAGTTTGTTGCTCTGGATCTGATGGCGGCAGCGGGCGGCTTGCTGGTTGCCGGCGCGCAAGACCTGCTAGTCATTTTCGTTGGGCTAGAACTGCTGAGTCTGAGCTTGTACATCATGACCGCGTTTGCCAAGAGTTCCGCCAAGAGCGCCGAAGCAGCACTGAAGTATTACCTTTTCGGAGGAATGTCAGCAGCGTTTCTTTTGTTTGGCTTCAGCTATTTCTATGGCTTGAGCGGCACCACAAATCTGACCGGAATTCAGGAAGCTATTTCAAGCTCCGGATCGAGCCCGCTGTTTTGCGTTGCGTGGATTCTGGTTGTGGCTGGACTCGGATTCAAAGTAGCCGCGGTGCCGTTCCACCTTTGGGCGCCCGACACCTATGAAGGTGCGCCCGCTCCGGCGGCGGCGTTTATTGCCTCGGTTTCAAAAGTGGCCAGCTTTGCACTGCTTATCACTCTGAGCTGGCAGTGGATGAGGGTGGGTTCTAATTTCGGAAGCTCGTTGACCGTGGTGAACCCGTTCCTGCGTCAGTATTACCAAACCTGGCCCAAGCTGGGGCTGGTTTTGCTGGTGGTTGCGGCAGCCTCCATGGTCGTTGGCAATCTGGCGGCGCTGGCGCAGATCAGCGTCCGTCGCCTGCTTGCTTACTCGGCCATTGCTCATGCGGGATACATCCTATTAGGACTTGCCGTTCAACCTGTCTACTCAGGACAGGGAAGTCCATTTGAGTTTTTCGCTAAATCGGTCTATCTCGCCATTCGCAGCACAGACGCCATTCTCTACTACGTCCTCACCTACGGCCTTACCGTCATCGGCGCCTTCGGCGTAGTTGGGGTCGTCGAGCGGGCGACCGGCAGCGACCGGCTGGACTCCTTCCTCGGCCTGCACAAGCGCAATCCGGTGCTGGCGGCGGTGCTGCTGGTGCTCTTCCTGTCGCTGGCCGGGATTCCGCCACTGGTCGGCTTTTGGGCCAAGTTCAATCTCTTTGCCGCGGTGCTGGGCGTATCGGCCGGTCCGGTTCCCTTTGCCCTGGTTGTCCTCGCAGTCGCCTTCAGCGCGGTCTCGCTCTACTACTATTTGCAGGTGCTCAAGCGAGCCTACGTGATGCCCGCCATCGACGAAACTCCGATCAAGGCGCATCCAGTCACCCTCGCCGTTCTGGTGGCGATTGCGGCGGCGGTGGTGGTGCTGGGCTGCTTTCCGGCGCTGCTGCAAGGGTGGATCGAGAGCTTCTAACCGGCCATGTAGCTGGCCGGAGCCAGCAGGACGCGCCAGGACGCGGGTGTGCCGCAGCTAGAGCATTTTCGGCTTGGCTGTTTACGGTCCAAATTGAGATTTGTGCTCTCCCACCCTTGAATCAAAGAGCGATTCAAGGATGGGGCACCCAGCGTTTTGTTAACACTTGACCCGAAAATGCTCTAGGCGCGCGGGCGGCTTTCGGCAGGCACTTTCAACACCTGAAACTTGTTTTGATGTGGTCAAATCTATTATTAGAATCTCTAAAGGATTTATCGGTTTGCAATCCGTTCCTTGCACAATTGCTGTTGAAAAGGGGGACGGAATCGGATTAAGGTTGTAGGAGCCTCCGATATTGATGTACCTGATTTAGACTGAGTCGTTTGTTTCCTTGGTTACTTGCCTCCCGAGGTGTTCCCATGGTCTGCCCGAAGTGCCAATCTAGCTCCTTATCGACGGTTCCGGCGGAGATCCGGCTTTATCGCAACTCTCCTCGTACTCTGAGCCATCCTCCCTTAACGCCTTCTCCCGATGTCCGGGTGTGCCTGGACTGCGGCTGGTCGGAGTTTTCCATTCCGCGCGCGTGGCTTTCCGCGGGGTGGTTGCGTCCGTTGCGTCCGCAGGCCGTCCCGAGCAGGGCTGAAATCGCTCCATCGAACATGATCGCGCTGGTAGGGTAAAGCTGCGTTCCGGCGGCGTCGGAATAGCGGGCTGACTCCTTGAGTTGGGGTCCAAGGTTAATGCCTGGTTGACCCCAGGACCGCGAACAAACGAACGCGCTACCCCTGGGAACATCCAGGCGCGCACAATGAACGAAAAAGGCCTCCAGCCGAAGCTGGAGGCCTTTTGTCGTTGCGGCGCGTTCAGGACCGGTGCGAGGGCAGAGAAAAACTAACCACTGATCCTCGCCACGGCGAGCCTTTGGCCTGACCCCTGTCTTTAGTACATGCCGTCCATGCCGCCGCCGTGGCCGCCGGCCGGAGCCGACTTGGGTTCCGGAATCTCGACCACCAGGGCTTCCGTGGTGAGCAGCAGAGCGGCGATCGAGGCTGCATTCTGGAGCGCCGTGCGAGCGACCTTGGTGGGGTCGATGACGCCGGCCTTGACCAGGTCCTCGAAGGTATTGGTCAGCGCGTTGTAGCCGTAGTGCGGGTTGTACACATCGCCGTCCTTGTCCTTGCCTTCAATGACCTTGGCAACGATGACAGCGCCCTCCGCGCCGGCGTTGGCGACGATCTGGCGGAGCGGCTCTTCGAGGGAGCGGCGGACGATCTGCGCGCCGATTTTCTCGTCGCCTTCGAGCGTCTTGATGAGCGCGTCGACGGCCGGAATGGCGCGAACCAGCGCTACGCCGCCGCCGGGGACGATGCCTTCCTCGACCGCGGCGCGGGTGGCGTGCAGGGCATCCTCGACGCGAGCCTTCTTCTCCTTCAGCTCGGTCTCGGTAGCCGCGCCCACCTTGATGATGGCAACGCCGCCGACCAGCTTGGCCAGCCGCTCCTGGAGCTTCTCCTTGTCGTAGTCCGAGGTGGTCTTCTCGATCTGCGAACGGATTTCCTTGACGCGGCCTTCGATTTCGCTGGACTTGCCGGAGCCGTCGACGATGGTGGTGTTGTCCTTGTCGATGGTGATGCGCTTGGCCTTGCCCAGGTCATCGAGCTTGACGCCTTCCAGCTTGATGCCCAGGTCCTCGGTGATGGCCTTGCCGCCGGTGAGAATAGCAATGTCGCCCAGGATGGCCTTGCGGCGGTCGCCGAAGCCGGGAGCCTTGACGGCAGCCACGTTCAGGGTGCCGCGCAGCTTGTTCACCACCAGGGTGGCCAGGGCTTCGCCTTCCACGTCTTCGGCGATGATGAGCAGGGGCTTGCCGCCGCGGGCTACCTGCTCCAGCAGGGGCAGCAGGTCCTTCATGGCGCTGATCTTCTTCTCGTAGATCAGGATATAGGGGTCTTCGAGGACCACTTCCAGCCGCTCGGCGTCGGTGACGAAGTAGGGGCTGAGGTAGCCGCGATCGAACTGCATGCCGTCCACAGTCTCCAGGCCGGTGTGCATGGTCTTGGACTCTTCGATGGTGATGACGCCATCCTTGCCCACAACCTTGACAGCCTCGGCGATGATATCGCCAATCTCCTGGTCGCCGTTGGCGGAGATGGCACCCACCTGGGCAACCGAACCCTCGTTCACGGGCTTGGACAGTTCGCCGAGAGCTCCGCCCACGGTCCACTTGCCGTCCTTGTCGCGAGTGCCGATGATCACTGTGACCGCCTTTTCGATGCCGCGCTTGAGGGCGGTCGGGTTGGCGCCGGCAGCTACGGTCTTCACGCCTTCGCGGAAGATGGACTGGGCCAGAACCGTCGCCGTCGTGGTGCCGTCGCCGGCCACGTCGCTGGTCTTGGAGGCAACTTCGCGCACCAGTTGCGCGCCGACGTTCTCCAACGGGTCCTTCAAATCGATCTCTTTGGCCACCGTCACGCCGTCCTTGGTGATGGTGGGCGAGCCGAACTTCTTCTCGATGACGACGTTGCGGCCCTTGGGCCCGAGCGTCGCCTTGACGGCGTCCGCGAGCGCGTTCACGCCGCGCAGGATCGCCTGACGGGATTCTTCACCGTGCAGAATCTGCTTTGCCATGTCTGTAACTCTCCTTAGAACAGTTGTCAGTCATCAGTTGTCAGTGATCGGATACCGGCTTGCAGTGACCAGTGATCTCTAAATCGTGGCGGGCGGTCTTTACTGACCACTGACCACTGATCACCGACCACTCGGCAGCTACTTCTTCACAATGCCGAGGACTTCTTCTTCGCGCATGATCAGGAACTCCTGGCCATCGAGCTTGATCTCGGTGCCCGAGTACTTGCCGAAGAGAACCTTGTCGCCAGCCTTCACGTCGAGCGGAAAGACCTTGCCTTCGTCGTTGGACTTGCCCTTGCCCACAGCGATCACTTCGCCTTCCTGGGGCTTTTCCTTGGCGCTGTCGGGGATGATGATGCCCCCGCGGATGGTTTCGCCCTCTTCCAGACGCCGGACGAGGATGCGATCATGCAGCGGAGTGAATGTGGTTGCTACGGATGTCGATGCCATTGCTTCGCTTCTCCTTCACGCGCGGGCAGGGTTGAGCCCCGGCCGCGGGATTTGAGTGGTATTCAGGGAAAAACCTGCGGAAAGGTTGCGGTGCAGCCCCAGCAATTGGAGCAGCGGATCCGGTCCAGCAGTCCTGCACGGAGTATGCTAGCACTCTCGCCTTCCAATTGCTAACGATAGGCAGGCGGGCGCATTTTGTCAAGAGCAACCCGGCTAAAATATGAGTGGAACATGCTCATATAGTATGACGAATACGATGAATTATCTGCGGCGACGACGATCTTGGAAGCATCTGAACAAGTCTAAATGATCACCAGCCTTGAAATGGCCCACAAAATGACCGGGCTTTAACCCCTGAGGGAATGTCGGCTGCCCGGCAAGGACTTCTCCCTTGGTTGGAATCGCGGCGCCTTTTGGTACTCTTAGGCACGAGGAGCTTATGGCGCAGTCTGAGAGTTCGACCGAAGGCCGCAGAAGATTCCTGGCCAACGCCGCCAAGGCAGCCGGGGCGGCGCTGGCCGCGCGTCCTCTGCAAGCCCTGGCGCGGATTGCGCTGCCGGCCCCGCTCGAATCCGATCAGGCAGCGAATTCAACAACGGCGATGCAGGCAGACGCCGCGGCCCTTCCCTCCGCCGGGCCGAATTCGCAAGACGCGGTTGCGGACGACGCTGCCTGGAAGCGCGCCGGGAAGAGCACCTGGGATGCGGCCCTCACCGTGCTCGCGGGCAATATCCGCGCCACGCCGCGCTACCCGCGCCCGCTTCTCTTCGAGGGCAGCACTTACCAGGGCATCTGGCAGGAGTGCGGACCGCACGAAGGCCTCGTCTTCGCCACTCTGGCCAAGCACGTTCCCGCGGGCCAGGCCATTGCGACGCCGCTCGAAGCTGCCCGCAACAACCACATGGCCTTCTTCGAGTTGCAGCGGCCCGACGGGCAGCTCCCCGCCAGCGTGAAGATGACCGAGACCGGCTACGGGCAGATTCAGATGGTGGTTCCCATCGCCGCCACGGCGTGGGAACTGGCTCAACTCGCCGGCGACGAAGCATTTCTGGCGACGGCCTACGACGCTTGCGGCCGCTGGGATGCCTGGCTGCGGCAGTACCGCGACACGCGCAAGACCGGGCTGGTGGAAGGTTTCTGCACCTACGACACCGGCCACGACAACAGTCCGCGGTGGGCCGGCATTCCTAATCGCTGTCCCGACGCCGATGCGCGCAAGTCGCCGCTGATCGCCACCATGCCGCGGCTCTGCCCGGACCTTTCCGCAACGGTCTACGGCGGCCGGGTGGCGCTCGCCGCTATGGCCAAGGCGCTGGGCAAAAACGCCGAAGCGGCCCGCTGGCAGAGCGACGCGGAGACCATACGGCAGTTGATTCTCAATAAGCTCTACTGCCCGGAAGACGCCGCCTTCTACGATCTGGACGCGCAGGGCAACTTTGTCCGGGTGCGCTCCGACGTGATCGGGCGGGTTCTGGGCGAGCATGTTCTCGATCTCGCCGATGCGCGCGACCGGGCGATCTTCGATGCGGTTTGGAGCCGCCAGCTTCACAATCCCAAGGCCTTCTGGGCGCCGTTTCCGTTCTCCAGCATTGCCATGGACGACCCCACCTTCGTACGCCCCATTCCGCGCAACTCTTGGGGCGGAGCATCGCAGGCGCTCACCGCTCTGCGCGCGCCCCGCTGGATGGCGCACTACGGCAAGCAGGCGGAGCTCGATCGCCTGATGCGGCAGTGGTGCCAGGCCATTCTGCGCCACGCGGAGTTTCGCCAGCAGATGGACCCGCTGACGGGGGATTTCACCCAGCCCGACCCCGGCGGCTACTCGCCCGCCGCGCTGGTCTTCCTCTCCTTCGCGACCGCCCTGGGACAAAGTTCCTAGCCGGGGCGGGAACCATTTACAATGGTTCCCATGCGACGCCGTTTTCTCTTTCGTCTCAGCCTATTCGTGGCCGCATTCGGCTTGGTCGTTACACTGCTCGCCGCCAGCGCCCAGGACGCGCCCAGGCGCGGACGCAAGTACAAGGCGCCGCCGGACACCGCGCGCATCGAAGTGACCGTCGTGCGCGATGGGAATGGCAAGCCCATCGAGAACGCCGCCGTTGTCTTTCATCCTATGAAGGGCGAGAAAGACAAGGGATCCATGGAGCTGAGAACCAATGAGGACGGCAAGACCATCATCGACGTGCTGCCCATCGGCGATACGGTGCGGCTGCAGATCATCGCCAAGGGCTTTCAGACCTATGGCGACGACTACAAGATCGAAAAGGCCGAGATGGCCATCGAGATCAAGATGAAGCGGCCGGGCGAACAGTACTCAATTTACAAGATGCACGACGCTGGGGTGGTTGGCGGCAAGAATCCCGATGCGGACAAGACGGCGGCTCCCGCGAAGGATGCGCCCCCGGCATCATCCGCGACCCCGGCCCCGGACATGCCGGCGGACGCACAGCCCAGTCAGCCGAAGTAGTCTGTCTTCGATCTTCGCTTCGGCCGGGTGGAACGTTCGGGCTAACTCGATGACAATTCGCAAGCAGGTGTGTATTCCCGGCCTCCAACAAGCGGGGTGACTGTTTGCGCTTTTCGACCTGTGCGCTTAGAATTCTCCCGACCGCAACAAGGGGTTGGCGCTAGCTCACCATCTGACCGGCTTGATAAGGCGCGAGATACTCCGGAGATCGATCGGGCAGATTGCGGTTCATCCCGGCAACAACGAGGAGGTTCTGATGGGCAGTCATTTTGCCAGCGACCTTTTAGGAATCATCATCAGTGTGGGCACCGTCTTCGGCGCGGTCTATTCATTCTTCAAATGGCTTTTTCGCATGCAGTCGAGCCGCTGGTTGGTTGCGATCTTCGCCGCAGCTGCAACAACCGTCGGCGGTATCTTGTGGAATCTTCTTTGTCATGTCATGGTATGGATGGGCCACTGCGAATGGCATTATTACATGGGAGGGAGCGGAAACGAACCGCATGAGATGCATGCCTTTATCTGGGGAGCTTTAACACTGACTCCAGTGGCACTGTTTGCCATTCTGTTTACGCAAAGAGAGAAGATTCCTGACTGGCCGGCAGTGCTCAAATGGCTGGGAGCAAAATACCTCCTCTGCGTCTCACTTTATGGCGTTCTGGGCGGGCTTGGTGCCCATCTCTTCTATGATTCCGGCTTGCGCCCCAGAATCGAAGCGGCCAAACTTGGAGGCGACCAGCAGGAACTCATCATCGTCGTGCTCTGGGCAGGGATATTGTCAGCGGTGACTTATTTGGCTCTTCCCGGATCATGGCTGGTTCTCAGGAAGCCGGAGATGCCGTTCCGTTCGATGCTGCAGATTCCGTTCGCTGTTTATCTATCGTTTTTCTCGATTTTGTTTTTTCTTTCTGTTTTTGACTTCACGCCAAGGTTCGATATCCTTCGAGGCCTGGTGGCCGGCTGTGCGCTCAGGCTTGGCCTGTATTGCGGACTGATTGCCGCGCCGCTAATCCATGCAAAAGAGTTGCAGCCGACTTCGAAGTAGTTTCGCCCACTGCTACTCTGTAGATGGATCGCAAGACCAGGGCGATGACCAACCAACCCCTCAACGGCAAATCGGCATTGGTTACCGGCGGCGCGCGGCGCATTGGCCGGGAGATTGCCCTGGCGCTGGCGCGGGCCGGGGCGGATGTGGCCATAACTTACCGCACCTCCAGCGCCGAGGCCGTGCAGACTGCACGCGAGATCGAATCTCTGGGACGCCGGGCCCTGGCCGTGGAATGCGATGTGCGTTCGGAAGCCTCGGTGCGCGCCGCCGTCGCCGCTGCCGTAGGCAGCTTCGGGCGGCTGGATGTGGTGGTGAACAACGCCGCCGTCTTTGCGTCAGCTCCGCTGGAAACTATCGGCCTCGACACCTGGGATGCCGTCTTCGAGACCAATGCGCGGGGGCCGTTTCTGGTGGCGCGCGAGGCGTTGCCGCACTTGCGCGCCGTTCAGGGCAGGATCGTCAACGTCGGCTCTTTGGGGGGGATTCATGCCTGGGCAGGCCATGCCCACTACTGCGCTTCCAAGGCCGCGCTGCACATGCTTACGCTGGCCATGGCCAAGGCCTTTGCTCCCGAGGTGAGCGTCAACTGCGTGGCGCCGGGCCGGATCGAGATGGACGACCACTCCGAGGACGAGGCCGCCCATTTTGCCGCCAAAACGCCGATGCGGCGCAACGGGACAGCGGAGGATGTGGCCCAGGCGGTGCTGTTCTTTGCCGCCGGCCCAGCCTTCGTCACCGGCCAGATCCTGGCCGTCGATGGCGGATTGGGGCTGTAGGCTAGGGTCGGCCGCCGATCCTCCGGGGGAACTACCGGGCCAACAACCGGCCCCAGAAGCCTCTTGTGCCCGTTCTGGGAGCGTCCTCACCGTTCTCGCCGGGCCGGGGTTCGAGGCTGGCGGCATAGCGCCGGGGATCGATCTTTAGCGGCACGCGCTCCCACAGGCCCCGCGGCTCGGGCTGCGCGGGCCACTTGGCGCCCTGGACCGCAGCCTGGGGATTGGTGAGGCACAGCCGCCGCGCCGTTTCCTCGCCGGAGCGCCCGGCCACGTAGTCATAACCCTTTTTCAGGTGCGGCGAACGCCATTCGGGGTTGTGCGCGTCGGTGGCCAGAAAGTGGATCCAGTTGCGGTCAAGCAGCTCATTGGCAATGGCTTGCGCCACGGGGCCAAAGCGCCCATACAAGGCGCTGGCGGTCACCTGGACAAGGCAGCCCTGGCGCATCCAATCGGCCAGCATCCCCGGCTGGCGCTGCACGGCCGGGTAGCGCTCAGGATGGGTGACGATCAGCGTATAGCCAGCCGACTGAAGCCGGAAGAGCGCATCGTTCAACTGGGGAGCGATGGTCATGCCGGGAAACTCGACCAGCAGGTATCCTTTGCCGTCGATGGAGTAGCGCAAGGGGTTGGCCACAGCCTCGAAGACGTTCTCCGCGCTCAGGTGGAAGTCGCAGCCCAGGCTCAACTCGACCACGCCGCTCAGCAATCTGCGCAACTCGGCCAGGCGCTCTTCGACCAGCGCGGCCCGGTAGGGATGGCCGTCGCTGGCGTGCGGGGTGCAGACGATGCGTGTGACGCCCTCCGCGGCCGCCTCGCGCGCCATGGCCAGGGACATTTCCAGATCGGGCGGCCCGTCGTCGACTCCGTAGATCAGATGATGATGAATGTCGATCATGGCGATCCGATCTTGAGCTCCGGCGGCAAGAGGCTCAATGCGCTGCCAAGGCCTCGACCATCGAGGCAAAGATCTTCCAGCCGTCCGCCGAACCGAGCAGTTGCTCGCTTGACCGGTCGGGATGCGGCATCATGCCCAGCACGTTTCTCTTGGCGTTCAGGATGCCCGCAATGTTGCTCAACGAGCCGTTGGGATTCGCTTCCGGAGTAATATCGCCGCCGGGAGTGGCGTAGCGGAAGGCGATGCGCTCCTCGGCCTCAAGCTCGCGCAGCTCATCCGGCGTGCAGAAGTAATTCCCCTCCATGTGTCCGATGGGCATCTGCAGCACGTCGCCCTTGGCCAGCCCGCTCGTGAATGGACTATCGGCAGTTTCCACGCGGAGATGAACCTGTTTGCAGATGTACTTGAGCCCGGCATTGCGCATCAGCGCGCCGGGCAGCAAGCCGGCCTCGGTCAGAATCTGAAAGCCGTTGCAGATGCCCAGCACCAGGCCCCCGCCGGCGGCAAACCGCTGCACCGCCTGCATGACGGGAGAAAAGCGCGCGATGGCGCCGGTGCGCAGGTAGTCGCCGTAGGCAAAACCGCCCGGAACCAGCACCGCATCCACGCCTTGCAGGTCCTCGGAATCGTGCCAGAGAAAGGTGACCGGCTGGTGGGCCACTTCGGCAATCACGTTGTAGGTGTCGTGATCGCAGTTGGAACCTGGAAAGACCAGAACCCCGAATTTCATGTGTATAGGGTAGCAGTTTTGCGGCGGAGCGAGAGTGGTCTCTTGTCCAGGGTGACCGGGCAGCGACTGGACAACTGGCGATGGCCGGCGGAGCCGCAGGCCCGCGATTCGACCATCGCTGCCGGTGGTATACTCACAAGGTCAGGCGCGGGTCCGCGCCGGCATTCTCGTTTGATCGCTGAGGTTCCCATGTCCGGCCATTCAAAATGGGCGACAATCAAGCACAAAAAGGGCGCGCTGGATGCCAAGCGCGGCAAGGTATTCACCCGCATCATCAAGGAAATCAGCATCGCGGCCAAGGGAGGCGGCGACCCCGACGGCAACCCCCGCCTGCGCACCGCAATCCTGGCGGCCAAAGCGGAAAACATGCCCCAGGAGAACATCAAGCGCGCCATCCAGCGCGGGACCGGCGAGCTGGAAGGGGTCAACTACGAGGAGATCAAGTTCGAGGGCTACGGCCCCGGCGGCGTGGCCATCATTGTGGATGTGACCACCGACAACCGCAACCGCGCGGTGAGCGAGATTCGGCACGCCTTCTCAAAGAACGGCGGCAACCTGGGCGAGTCCGGCTCGGTCCGGTTCCTGTTTGCCAAGAAGGGCCTGATCGCCGTCGAGAAGTCCGCGGCCGATGAAGACCAGTTGATGGATATCGTGCTCGAACACGGCGGCGAAGACCTGAAGGACGAGGGCGACACCTGGGAGATACTTACCGATCCGGCGGATTATGAGGCGGTTTTGGGAGCCGTGAAGGCCGCGGGCATTCCCACGGTGATGAGCGAAGTGACCATGGTCGCATCCACCTATACCAAGCTCGAGGGCAACACGGCCCACCAGATGATCCGATTGCTCGAGGCGCTGGAAGACTGCGACGACACGCAGAATGTTTATTCGAACTTCGACATGGACGCCGCACAGTTGGAAGAGGCGGCCGGTTGATCCGGATTCAGGCAGGCACTCAAAAGGCCGCCCGGTTGTGGCGGCCTTTTTGTGGAAGTCGTCAATTGCGATGGAGGGAAGGGAAGAACATTGATCCGAATTGCAAGGTTTGTTTTTTTTGTCTTGGTGGCGGGAATGACCGTGGCGGGAGCGAGCTTTGCTGCCGCTCAGGTTTCTGGCGGCTCCGCGACTGACGCGGGCATCAAGTCGACCCTAAATGGTCCGGGGATTACTAATTTGCCCGCTAACTTCGTGGCCGAGGTTCGTAACGCAAAGAGCTGGGAGTATGGGCCGTTCGTCAACTATGGGAATGGGGTGGGCGACCGCTCGACCTTCAAGTTTCTTTCGGCCGGGATGCAGTTGGGCAAGCCGCTCACCCCGGTGTTCCACGCAGGGATCTTTAGCGGCCAGTTCGAGCTGGGCGCCAACATCATGCCGCTGTGGCAGGCCTATACTCCGGCTCCCCACCTGGAGGAGTCTCCTTGCGTCGTCAATGGGCAGAACTCCACCTGTCTGCTGGCGGTCGGGGGCGGTACCTTCCGCGGCGTCAGTCTTACGCCGGTGATCCTGCGCTGGAACTTCCTCACCGGCTCGAAGCGCTTTCAGCCCTGGTTCCAGGGCGCGGGCGGGCTCATCTATACCACGCACAAGTTTCCACCAAATCTCCTCAGTACGCCAACCGTCAATGGCGTGCCGGGGATCGACGGCGGAACCAGTGTGTGGAACTTTGCCCCCCAGGGCGGCGTTGGCTTCCATTACTTCACTGGCGCCAAGCGGTCGATCGATGTGGGCGTGAACGGCGTGCATATCTCCTCGGCCTCGCTGGGAGATCGCAATCCCGGCGTCAACGCCAGTGTCCAGGTGCAGGTGGGCTATACCTTCTGGAAGTGATCCGGCCTCCGGCGGCGGGGCCTCGTCGCTGGGGTGGCAATCCGGCCTGCGGCGACGGATCTTCCGCGCTGGGATGAAAGGTAGCATGAGCGAACCGGTTGTGGAGTGCGTTCCGAACTTCTCCGAGGGTAGGGATGCCCGGCGGGTCGAGGCGATTGTGGCCGCAATGCGCGTGGAAGGAGTGCGCCTGCTCGACTGGTCGATGGACGCCGACCACAACCGCTCCGTGGTGACCATTGCCGGGGGGCCCGCCGCGGTAGTCGAGGCCGCGGTGCGCGGCGCCGGCAAGGCTGTCGAGCTGATCGATCTGACCCGCCAGCAGGGGGTTCACCCGCGCATCGGCGCCGCGGACGTGATTCCCTTCGTGCCCATCTCCGGCATCAAGCTGGAGCAGTGCGCGTTGCTGGCCCGCCAGGCAGGCCTGGAGATCTGGCGGCGCTTCGGCGTGCCGGTATTCTTCTATGAGGCGGCGGCGGCCCGGCCCGATCGCGCCAACCTCGAAGAGGTGCGCCGGGGCCAGTTCGAGGGGCTCAGGGACGCGGTCGGCAAGGATGCGGCTCGCCGCCCCGATCTGGGCGGACCCGGCCTGCATCCCACCGCCGGCGCCTGCGCCGTGGGAGCGCGCAGGTTCCTGGTGGCCTACAACATCTATTTCGATTCCGCGGACGTCGCCACCGTGAGGGCCATTGCCCGCGAGATTCGCGCCGCTTCCGGCGGGCTTAAGGGCGTAAAGGCCATGGGGGTGCTTGCCCACGGGCGGGCACAGCTCTCCATGAACATCACCGACTTCCAGGCGACGCCGGTCTCGCAGGTCTATCGCGCCGTCGCGAGCCTGGCGCTGCGGCATAAGGTTTCGCCGGTCGAGGGAGAGGTGATTGGCCTGATTCCGGAAGCCGCCTGTGAGCGGGAAAGCGACTGGATGCGTCAATTGAATGGGTTCGATCCGCAGACCAAGATTCTGGAGCGCCGATTAGAAGCTCCGCTGGCTTGGCCGGGAGAGGGGCCTGGAGCTCCGTAGCCGATCAGGCCGAAGAGCGGGCCGGAGCGGGCTTGGCGCAGTCACGGCCTTCGGCGGCTACAATAGAAGCCGGAGGGATGAGCTTTTTGCGTTTTTCTGGCGAAACAAAGTTGGTGAGTTGCAAATGATCCCCAAAGTCTCGGTTCGACGAGCGATTGGTTCCCGGAGGATGGAATTGCTGAAAGCATTTATCAAGATTTCGATTGTCCCCATGTTGCTGGCGGCGGCTGGTTTAGCTCCGGCGGCGCAGTTGTCCACCGATGCCCGGACGGCGATTCCGCATGAGGTGCAGCAGTTGGTTGTGGTCGATTACCGCGCCATGCAGAACTCGACCTCGGCCATGAGTCTGCGCGACCGCGTAATGCCCCCCGAACTCAAGCAGTTCGACGACGCGCTGCGCAAGTCCGGATTGAACGACAACCACGACGTGGACAACCTGGCTTTTGCTCTCTTTCGCCCCAGCGCGTCCAGCGACGACCTGGTGACCGTGGGCATTGCTCAAGGCCAGTTTGCCACGCAGGACATCCTGGCCAACTTCCGCAAGGAAAAGGTACTTCCCACGCGCCTTCGCACCAACAGAATCTATCCGCTGGCCAAGACCGGCATGGTTCTTTGCTTTGTCGATCCCTCCACCATGGTCTTTGGCGGCAAGGATGCAGTCAGCAAGGCTCTCGATGCCCGCGACGGAATCTCTCCCAGCCTGCTGACCAACGCCACCATGATGGACGCCATGAAGACCGTGGACTCCGAGCCGCTGTGGAGCATCCTGGACGAGAAGGGCACCCAGACCATGATGCGCCAGGTGCTGGGCGAGGCCGGCGCGGTCGCCGACTTCGACACTGTCCGCAAGCGGCTGCAGTCCTCATGGTACGGGATGGACTTTCAGCACGGCGTCAAGTTCGACCTCACCATCTCCACCGGCGATTCCTTTGCCGCGGCCACCATCTCTTCGCTCCTGACGGCGGCGGTGGCCCTGAGAAAGATGAGCGGTTCGGACGCCGAGAAGCAAGCCTTGGCCGGTACCGCCATCGCCTCCGATGCCGGGCGGCTGTCGATTCACTTTGCCACCTCAGACGCGGATTTCGACAGCCTGCTGCGCTCGCCGCTCTTCACAAGCATGGTGCACTGACGGGAATCGATGGGCAAGTCCGCGTTGTGAAAGCGCGCACGCGCAGAGATTCCTCAGCGAACGACGATGACGCGCGTTTCGTATGGCTGCAGCTTGAGCGGCACGGAGAAGCCTCCGGCTGCGCGTTTGGACTGCACAGCAGCGATGGTTCCGGTTTGTGGATCCCAGGCCTCTGCCATGCGCCCCTTGCTCATCAGAGTTATCTTGTGATCGCTCGCCTGCGCGCCCTCATTGAAGAACAGATATACGTCGGCGTTCTTCCATCTGCGCTTCATCACGCGCAGGGCCGTATCCGCGGCGTCCAGGCAGATGGCCGGCGCGATCACCGCCGCATCGACCGCCGCGAGCACTTCGCCGGGGACCGCTTGCGGCGCGGGCGGCTCGGTTGGTGGCTGAGCGGGCGGCGTGGGAGTGTGCGCCAACTGCGCGTCCAGCACGGTTGTCCAGGAGAAGTCGGCAGCCATGGCTGGGGTTGCGTCGCGGATGGTGCGGCCCGAAATCCACTTCGGCGCGCCACCGAGAAAGAGAACCTTGCCGCCACCTTGCGCGAAAGCCTTGAGCCGCGCCAGCGCCTCGGTTGAAATCACCAGCGGCGCGGGCAGGATGACCGTGCGATAGCGGTTTCCGCTGAGGGTTTCGAAGCTGCCTTTCAGCGCCTTCAGGTCGCTTGCCAGCGCGTCTTCGTCCACAATATCGAAGTCGATCTGACGCTCGCTCAGCAGGCGCTCGGTGGAAACAAACTGAGTATCCGAGGCATCGCTGCCCAGCCACATGGAACTCGAAGGCAGGAACAGCGCCACGGTTGCATCGGGGCGGCCCATGGCCATGAGATAACTCAAGCGGCGGGCATAACTCATTAACTCCGGAAAGCCCGGCTGGCCCATGAACCCGGAAGGCGGTCTCGCGCCCGCGGAGGTAGCCGGAAAGTACATGGTCTCGATCTGGTTGACTCCGCGGACGAACTGCTCATTGAGGATGTAGCGCGCCATCTCCACGTCGGGAGCGGGGCGGTAGGCGGCAAAGCTCTCAGTGAAGGCGCGCGGCTTGCCATAGACATGCGCGGCCGAGCTGGCGAGGCGCGGATAATCGGAGATCGTGTCCTTCCATATCTGATGCCAGATGGCGTCGATGCCGGGCACCTCGACGGCGCGCATATCGCGGAAGAACGAGCCCTCGCTGCGCGTCAGTTCCATCTCCAGTTCTTCGTGGTTCAGATGGACCTGGTACTCCAGATGGTTGGCCGCGCACCAGTCTCCCTGCGGCTTGAAGAAGCCGGCGGCAAACATCTGCGAGAAGACGTCGTAATAATCGCCTTCGATGCGAATCTGCTCCGGAGTTAGATGAATTGCAACCCCTGGATCACGGCGCGAAGGGCTCTGCGCAAAGAGTGCAACATAGGGCTGCACGTCGTAGCCCTTGATGGCCGTGAAGCGCTCGAAGAACTTCGGCGTCCAAGGCAGGCCGGGGATGGAATAGTCGGGCTCGTCGCCGCGGAAGCCCATGATCGTCTTGCCGAATTCGTCGCCGACAGCTTGCTTGTACTGCTCGTGCGTGAAGCGCAGATACTGCTCCGTCGCGGCGGGATCGAGATAGTCTTCGAGCGACTGCGATGTGTCTTTGACGCGCTGTGTATTGGTGTCGGAGCGCGTGGGCGAGGTGCGGAACTCATGATCCACGATCAGCACCGTCCACTTGCCCTTGGGCGCGGTCCACTCCAGCGTGTTGCCGACGAGCGGGATTGGAATCGCCGCGCCGTCCTGGTCCACCGCCGCGGCGCTTACGGTTTCCGGCGGCAGCGCCTCGTTGATGGTTGCGCCTCCGGCCACGGGAATCTTGCGCGCCACCTCCAGCGCCTGCATGCGCAACTCGGGCTTCTCGGTGGTGAACTTGCCGCCCGCAAAGCCGCTGGGGTAGCCCGCATCGTCGACGATCCACACGCGCATGTTGCGCTGCTTGGCTTCGGCCACAAAGTTGCGAAAGAAGGCGAAGTACTCCGGCGACAGGTAGGCGAAGGGCATGTTAAAGCCGGCCTGCACGGTCACCGCCTGAAAGCCGAGGTGCTGCAACGTGTCCAGATCGCGCTGCACCTGCGAAATGCTGACGGGGCCATTCAACCCGTAATACGGCTCGGGCCCGTACTCCGGCGGAGGAGCCTTCCATTGCGCTGCCACCTCGGCCGCCGTGGGGTTCTGCAACCGCTGCCAGGGTTGCTGCGCACCGGCCGCCGCGGCCAGCAACAGGTAGGCTGCCGCCATAAGAGTTACATGCTTCGGGTTGGTCATGATTGTCGAACTCCTCCGCCGATCGAGCTGGCCCTTGCGCCGGCCCTGTCGGCATTCCACTTCGCATGGTACACTTTTTCGGTGTCGGAAAGCGCCCCCTCGTTGCGGATCGCCGCGAACGGCGGCCCAAGCGGCGGCGCTGGTTGAAAGGAGCGATTCTCGTGCCCAGTTTTCTCAAGTGGTTTGGTAATGGCCTTCTCTTTTTGCTGGCGGCGGCGCTACCCGTCGTTTGCACGCCCACTGTTGCCGCGCAGTCGCCGGCTGCGGCTCCGGTTCAAGGGCCGGATCTGGCCGGCATTGCCCATGCGGCCATTCGCGTAGGCGATCTGGACAAGTCTCGCGACTTTTATGGAAAGCTGGGCTTTGAAGAGGCCTTCGCCATGAGCCGGGATGGCAAGACGACGCAGTCGTTCGTCAAGGTGAACGACCTCCAGTTCATTGAACTGTACCCGCAGGGGCGGCCTACCGACACCCCCGGCTTCATGCACGTCTGCTTCGAGTCGTCGGGGATTGAGGCTATCAATCAAACCTATGCCGCGCGCGGACTGGCGCCGATCCCGGTGCGCAAAGCCGCCGCCGGCAACCTGCTGTTCACCATGGCGGGGCCGGAGAAGCAGAACATCGAATACACGCAGTACATGCCCGGCTCCAAGCACACCAACGACAAGGGATTGCACCTGGGAGCGAAGCGAATCTCCGAGCAGATTGTGGCCATGGGGATCGAGATGCAGAACCCGGAGGCGGCGCGGCAGTACTACGTGGAGAAGCTGGGGTTCGCGCCGGCCGCGGCGCTGGAGCCGGGGGGAATCTGGCTCGCGCTTCCCGGTCCATCCGGCCAGCGCATTGAGTTCATCCAGCACAAGCCGGACTCGGCCTTTGTGTTCTACTTCGGCGTCCCCGATCTTCACCGCGCGGCGGAGCAGCTCAAGGCGCTGCACATCGCAGTGGAAAGGCATTGGTCGACGCTCTCGATTCACGATCCGGACGGCAATCGAATCGTTTTTGTGAAGGTGAAGGCGGGTTGAGCCGAGGCCGGAGCAACCTCTGCGATTGAAGGGTTGAGCTTAGCGTCACCGCGGGAAGATCGAGGCGCTTGCGGGCATGGATTTGTTCCGAGATTCCCTCCAGGAGAACCGCGCTTATGAGCCGCGAACTGACACGAAGAGCTTTCTTGGGCGACGCCGCCCTGGTCGGAGTTGCATCCGCGATGGGACTTGGAAATGCCCTCGCCGGCGAGGCGGCAGCGCCGGGCGCACAGCCGCCCGCGCGCAAGCAGAGCTTCGACGACGGCTGGAGCTTTTCAAAGGGAGACATCGCCAATGGGCAGTCGCCCGTGGCCGCCGGCAGAAGCTGGACGCCGGTGGATCTGCCGCACGACTGGAGCATTGCCGGACCTTTCAGCGAAAGTGAACTATGCGGCGGCGAGGGCGCCTACCTGCCTACCGGAATCGGCTGGTATCGCAAGAGCTTCAGGCTTCCGCGGAGTTATGAGGGACGCCGCGTCTTGCTGCAATTCGACGGCGTCTACCAGTGCAGCGATGTGTGGATCAACGGCCAGCACCTGGGTTCGCGCCCCTATGGGTTTATAACTTTCTTCTACGAACTGACTCCGCATCTCCATTTTGGCGGCGAGCCAAACGTCGTGGCCGTGCGCGTGGATAACTCGCATCAGCCGAATCTGCGCTGGTACTCGGGCTCCGGCATCTATCGCCATACTTGGCTTATCAACACCGGACCTGTCTATTTCGAACAATGGGGCACGGGCATCGTTACTCCGGAGATAACTCAGCAGATTGCTGTGGTCGAAGTTTCAACGCGGGTGCGGAATGGGCTTGCGAGACCAGCGCCCTGCAAGCTGAGCACCGCTGTCGCCGGCCAGGATGGAGTTACAGTCCAGTCGGCGGAAGCTGAGGCGGAGATACCCGCCGGTGGAGAGCATGTTTTTGTGCAGCGCATCACTGTGTCCCAGCCGCGGCTCTGGTCCACCGCTTCGCCATACCTTTATTCCGCTCGCCAAGCGCTGCGCTGCGAAGGCGCGGAGGCCGATGCATTGAGCACTCCTTTCGGCATCCGCTCCATCGAATTCGATGCGGACAAAGGATTTCTGCTGAACGGCGAACGAGTCAAGCTGAACGGAGTTTGCCTGCACGACGATGGGGGTTCGGTGGGCGCGGCGGTTCCCAGGCGCATCTGGGAGCGGCGCTTCGCGCTGCTGAAAGAGATGGGCTGCAACGCCATTCGCACCAGCCACAATCCGCACACTGAGGAGTTCCTCGATCTCTGCGACACGATGGGCTTTCTGGTGATGGCCGAGGCCTTCGACGAATGGCGCGAGAGGAAACAGCCGGAGTATGGCTACCACCGTTACTTCGACGAATGGGGCGCGCGCGACCTAAAGGATATGATCGCCCGCGACCGCAATCATCCGTCCATTGTCATCTGGAGCGCGGGCAACGAAGTTCAGGATCAGGATGTGCCCAGAGGCGTGGAAACTCTGCGCGAGTTAATGCAGATACTGCACACAGACGATCCGACGCGGCTGGTGACCGTGGCCTGCGACCAGATCGTCGCGGAACCCCGCGGCGCGCTGCCGGAGTTTCTGGCCGAACTCGACGTGGTGGGATACAACTACGTTGGCCGCTGGCGCGACCGGCGCGAGAAGCTCTATAGCATCGATCGCCACGACTTCCCGCGGCGGCGTTTCATCGGAACCGAGAACGGGGCGATGCCCAGCTTTTATCCTGGCGCGAGCACTTCTTTTTACAGCGCCAGGCCCACGTCCAACGAGCGCATCGAGATAGAGCAGTTGCAGCGATTCACCCAGGTTTACGACTACGTGAGCGGCGACTTCATGTGGACCGGCATCGACTATCTCGGCGAAGCAAGATGGCCGTCCAAGTCGTCGCACTCCGGTGTTATCGATACCTGTGGCTTTGCGAAGGATGGCTATTACTTCTACAAGAGCATCTGGACGAAGGCTCCCGTGCTGCACCTGTCTCCGCATTGGACCTGGGCCGGAAGAGAAGGCGAGATAATCCCTATAATTTGCTTTACGAACTGCGATACGGTCGAGCTGTTCCTGAACGGCAAGAGCCTGGGCGCGCAGGGATTCATGTTTCCGGAGACAGGCATGGAAAATGAGTGGGCGCACTTTCCGCCCCGGGATAATGTGCTGCAAACCACAGGCGACCTTCACCTGGCTTGGTACGTGCCTTATCAAGCCGGCACGCTCAGAGCGGTGGGCACAAAGGACGGCCAGGTTGTCCTGACCGTGGAGCGAAGCACGACCGGCAGTCCGGCGGCTATTCGCCTTGCAGCGGATCGAGCGCGCATCGGCACGGGATGGGACGACCTTGCGCACATCGCCGTCGAGATCGTCGACCAGGACGGGCGCGTCGTCCCTACCGCAGACAACGAAGTGGTCTTCGAACTGAGCGGGCCGGGACGAATCCTGGGGCTGGACAACGGCCAGTCTGAGAGCCACGAAAGCTACCAGGGGAACCGGCGGAGGGCCTTCGCCGGAAGGGCGCTGGCGCTGGTGCAATCCACCGGGCGGCCGGGCGAGATGCGGCTCAGCGCCTCGGCGGCGTCATTGACCGGCGCATCGGTCACGATCACTGCGGACCAGGCCTGACGCCTGCCTTGGCGGACCCGATGGCTGCCGCAAGAACCGTGGGGACTCGGAATGGAGGTTCAACGCCGGAATTCAGGATCAGTCCCGCACCTCACCGGCTTCGCCGATGGCCCGGCTGGTCTCAACGCGCGAGGCCCTCAGCAGCCTGGCTATCTGCTTGAGATGAAGCTGTACGGCGTAGGCGCGCAGAATCTCGGCCTGCGAGAATTCGATGCCCGTGGGCCGCGCCGCCGTCATGCGGGCTTCGAGCTGAGCAATGTCCTCTTCGAGATTCATCGGCGGCGGCACATGGAAGCGCCAATCGCGAATGCAGCCGGCCACGTGGTGGAAGCCGGTGCGAATATCCGCCGTCAACTGTCCCAGGGCAGGCTCCAGTTGCCGCGCGTAGCCAAACTCGTTGGTGTCTTTGACTGCGAACTCCAGCGCCACCAGCGCGTCGAAGACCGAGCGGCCAAACTGCGAGAGTGTTCCCAGCCCCTCGCGCCAGCCTGGGCCGCCGGAAGGCTCGTTGCGCGCCGCCTCCAGCAGTTGGTTGTTGCCGCGCAGCATGGCCAGCGCATCCTCGCGAAGTGCGGACAAGTTCTGAGCGGGCGCGCCGCGAAAGCCATCGAGAATTGCATCGAAGAACGCGCCCAGCGCCAGATACTCCCGTGCCAGGCCGTCGCGCAGCCGCAGCCGCGCGCGGTCGGGCAGCACCAGCGTGGTTACGGCGAGCGCCACAACGATGCCCAGCATCACCTCGACCACGCGGTCCAGCGCGAGCTCCCAGCGCGGACCCGCCTTCTGCACCAGCATGACGATGGCGATGGTGACTCCGGCCAACCGCGAACTTGTCCGCAGTCCCAGCAAGCCGCAGACGATCACCGCCGCGAGCACGGCCAGAACAAAGTTCCACGGAAGCGCGCCGAAGAGGGAAAACGAAAAGCCCAACGCCGCGCCGATCAGCGTGCCCAGAATGCGATCGCGCGAGGCGCTGACGGTTGCGCCCATATTGGATTGCAGGACGATGATGGCGCTGATCGAACCCCAATAGCCGTCGTGCAGGCCGAACCGCCGCGCCAGGCCCCAGCAGAGGCCCGCGGCCAGCGCGGTCTTGGCGGCGTGGATGAGAAGCCGCTGCCGCTCCAAGGAAAGCAACCTTGGCCGCTCGGTCCGCTCCGCGCGCGGCTTAGCGGCAAGCTGCTGCCGAGATTCCGTCTTGTTGGCCTTCAGGCGCATGGATTGCATCTGCTTAGGAAGATTCCCATGAATACAGAATGACCGAAACCGGCCAGTTGCGAAGGTGATCGGACTCACGTCGTCTCCGGACCGGTTCCATCAAGGCTACCAGCTTTCCGCTAGGCTGAAGACGGCTGGAATCGCCCCGCTCGTTTAGCATAGGTATCGATGCGCCCGCATCGATGGGGAGGTGCAATCCATGCTGCGAGTCGGATACCCGGCAGTCTTTGCCGCGGAGCTATTCCGCGATTTTCCCCAGGGAATCGAGCTTATTCCGCTCTCCGATTCTCTGGACCGCGAGATCGAGATCGACGTCTGGATTCCGGACCCTTACTCGACGCGCGCCATGAAGATCTGGCCGTGGCTGCGCGGGGTGAGCCTGGTGCTCTCGACGATGGCGGGAACGGAGTGGATTCCCGCCGTGGTGGGACCGCGCGTGACCATCTGCAATGCCCGCGGCGCGCACAACATCTCCACTGCGGAGTGGACTGTGGCCTCGATTCTGGCCATGCTGAAGTACTTTCCTTTCTATCTCGAGGTGCAGCGGGACGGCCAGTGGATGCGCCGCTTCGAGGCCGGCGCGCGCTACGCCAGCCTCACCGGGGACACACGCCCGCTGTATCCGCCCGTCCTGCTGGAGGAACTGACGGGCAAGACGGTGCTTCTTGTGGGCTATGGCGCCATTGGCAAGGAGATTGAGCGCATGCTGGCGCCCTTCCGCGTGAACCTGCTGCGCCTGGCCCGCTCCGCCCGCACCGAACCTCGTGTTCATGCGGTCAGCGAGTTGAACGGCTTGTTGCCGCAAGCTGACGTTGTGGTTCTGATTCTGCCCTCCACAGCGGAGTCGTACCGGCTGATCGGCGCGCGCCAGCTTGCTCTGATGCCCCAGGGGGCGCTCCTGGTGAATGCCGCGCGCGGGCCGGTGGTGGACACCGATGCGTTGGTCGATGCGCTGCGGTCGGGCAGGATTCGCGCCGCCCTCGATGTGACCGATCCCGAGCCGCTGCCGGAAGGCCATCCGCTTTGGAGCTGTCCCAACTTGCTGCTCACGCCGCATATCGGGGGATCGAGTCCGCAGTTCGCGCCGCGCTCGCTGGCCGTCGCCGCCGGCGAACTGCGCCGCTACGTCGACGGCGAGCCGCTGCACAACGTGGTTCAGGCGGGGGTCTGAGAACCTGCCTGATCGTTTTGCCGGCATCGCAGCGGGACAAACCATCCGCCTGTTGCGGAGAATCCTCAGTTCACTTGAACGTTGATTGTGGTCTGCGCCGTTACCGATCCCGAAGAGGCAGTCACGGTCACCTGGTAGGCGCCCGCGGCAGTGCCGGGATTCCCGCCTCCTCCGCCGCTGCCTGCTCCGCTGTTTCCGGAAACACAACCGGAGACTCCACAGGCAACCAAGGCCGCAAACAGGAGCAATCCGAGGACCGCCGGCCAGCGGCGGCGACGCACGAAGAGGCCGCAGAGCACGATGCAGGCCAGCGCCACGCCGCTGCCGGGCCATGGGCGCATGCGGCGATCCAGAGCCGCGCTGCTTGCCGCGGTGGTGGAAACGGTGAGCGTGGCCGTTGCGGAACCAGCTTTGGAAAGGGTGACCGGACTGGTCGATCCAAAGCTCAATTGCGGCTCATCCCCGGATGCATTGGAAGGCCCTCCCGCAATGGCCGCGGTCAGCGTTACGCTGCCGATGAAACCGCCGCTGGGAGTTAGGGTGATGGTCGAAATGTTTCCGGTGGTTGCGCCGGGTGCTGCGATGGTCACTGCCGTGCCGCCGATCGTAAAGCCGGGAACAACGGCCGCGTTGACCGTGAAGCTCTGCGAAACCGGGGTAGCTGCCGCATAGGTGCTGTTGCCGGCCTGCGTGGCCTGGATGGTGCAGGCGCCCGCCGCGATGAAGCTGGCCGTCGTGCCGCTGACGGTGCAGACCGTTGTCGTAGTCGAAGCGAAGCTGACCGTCAGGCCGGAGCTGGCCGTGGCCACGAGGTTGAGCGGCGTTCCCACCGTCTGCGCGCCAGGATTGGCGAAGGTGATGGTCTGCGGGGTGAGCGGCGCTGCGTTGACCGTGAAGCTCTGCGAAACCGGGGTAGCTGCCGCGTAGGTGCTGTTGCCGGCTTGCGATGCGGTAATGGTGCAGACGCCCGCGGCAAGGAAGGTGGCCGTCGTGCCGCTGACCGTGCAAACCGTGGTCGTGGTCGAAGCGAAGCTGACCGTCAGGCCGGAACTGGCCGTGGCCACGAGCGTCAACGGCGTTCCCACCGTCTGGGCGCCGGGATTGGCGAAGGTGATGGTCTGCGGGGTGAGCGGCGCCGCGTTGACGGTGAAGCTCTGCGAAACCGGGGTAGCTGCCGCATAAGTGCTGTTGCCGGCTTGCGTGGCCTGAATGGTGCAAGTGCCCGCGGCAATGAAGCTGGCCGTCGTGCCGCTGACCGTGCAAACCGTTGTCGTAGTCGAAGCGAAGCTGACTGTCAAACCGGAGCTGGCCGTGGCCACGAGGTTGAGCGGCGTTCCCACCGTCTGGGCGCCGGGATTGGCGAAGGTGATGGTCTGCGAGGTCAACACCGGTGCGGCTAACTCCGGTGAGACGATGGTCTGCGATGAAGCTTTGTCGGTAAAGGTCGCCACGCCCGAAGAAGAAACCGTGAACCCAAGCCCGGTATCCTCAATGTCCAGGCAGGGAGAACTCGCGCACGAAGCGAGATTGTAAGTCGATCCTACGGCGTACTGAGCCGTGACCGTCATGGTGTCTCCAACGGCCGGCGGCGCGATGCGGACGACCGACGCGATCATGTCTCCCGGCTGATAGGCGGTTGGCCCGGTAATGGGCTGCATCTGCGTGCGAATCTCGCCACTGTTGGTAATAATGGCCGAAATGCTGTTGGGGTAATAAAAGATATGTGGAGTGGCATCGCTCAAATCTTCCAGAGTATTGGTATACGCCGTGGGGTAACCGGAAGGACTCATCCAGGTATATCCGCCGGCCGGAGTGGCCGCATTCTCCGCCACGATCTGTGGCCACGCGTACATGGCGACACCGCCCGTCTGGATGCCCGTCGTGCTGCTATAACTTCCTCCAAAACTCCCCGTTGTTCCCGCGGATAAGTCGAGCGCCACGGTGGAAGACGAACTCCCGCACGGCGTGGCGGAGATGGCGCAGATGTCGACAATGCGATTCTCCGCCGAGATGTTGGGCGTGCCAAGAATGCTGCCGACTGAAGTCAGGGAAGCCGACCCGGAAGGAAGCTGCGCCAGGCTGACAATGTACAAGGAGGTCCCATCGGTCACATAATACTGGCGCAGATTCGCGCTCCCGCCCGGTAAGTTAGCGGTTCCTGTAACCGAATGCAAGGTGAAGTTCGTTGTGGAGTGATAGACCGGCTGATTCATCGCCGCGGGGGTAGATACATTGCCGCTCGCATCGACGATCTCCAGGCCCTGCGCCTTGCCGTTAACTCCCAACTGCTCGCTCTGCGTATCGGCGCCCCCGTCGCTGCCCACCACGCTGTTATGAATGGCATCGGTCAGCACCGTGCCGGCGACAGATATTTCCTGCGGCTGGTTTCCCCCATCGAAGGTAACCGATACGTTGCCTCTGCGCATTCCGGCAAGGCTGTTGACCGTCAGCGGCGCCGTAACCCAAGGCTGATAATTCAGATAGAGAAATATAAGTTCAGCCGAGCGATGTCCCCACGCGTCCGCGCTGCCAGCGCCGTTGGAGCTATCGTTCAATCTGACCAGGGAACGGCCGAAATCCGCTCCCAGGATTTGCCCGAAGTAGTTATACCCCGCGCTGAAGGTCATGTCCGTCGAGGTGCTGCCCATCTCATTGTGGCGCGAGCCGCCGTGCATTGTGCCCGCCTGAGAAAGCCGGTCGCGGCTGTACTCTGCCTCCGCCAGCGCATCCGGGTATACATTGGAATCGATGCACGAGCTTCCATTGTGCGTGCTGCACAGATTTTGGTACTTAGCTTGTCCCTGGTTCATCATGTAGATCAGTTGAACCATGTGCGTCAATTGCAGTCCGCTGTAGTGTGTGTCGAAGCCGTCAAGCTGCGCCTTGCCGTTGCCCGCGGTGCAACTGGCCTGGTCGTAGACCCTGGTTGTGGGAGTCGTCGGCAGCATGCAGAGGAAATGCTCCGTGAAGTACTTATACCCCTGCGAATTAGTCGCGATTTCAATCTGCCGGAAGCCTGTCGTCTGGTTGGAATTCGCGAGTCCTCCGTCGTAATAGTCCAACGCCGCGCTCATCTGCGCCGTGGCCATGCTCTGGCTGAACTGCGCCGTATCCAAGCCCATATCGAGGCCCAGCCAATAACCGCCCAGTACGGCCTGCATCACCTGATTGGCGGTGTGCTCGGGATCGAAGACCGAGTCGATCGTGAGCCAGGACCAGTTCGATTGCGCGCTGGTCATCACGCTTGCCAATTGCGATGAGGTCAATAGACTAACGCCGGAGGGCGTGGTGTTGTACTGGTAAATCATGTCCTTGTAAATCAGGCTCAGCGCGGTCTCCTCGTAATCCGCGTCGGAAACAACTATTTCGCCGGGAAGGTATTTCGCGTAATAGTAACCATTGGCTGCAAGCAGATAGGAACTGCCGCCCGTAGCCTGGCCGCTGTCGGATAAGTCGCAGGGATTGCCGCCCGTGACCCCGAGAGCATAGTTGATCTCATTCTGCGCGAAAGTCTGGTAGGAAGCCGCTGTGATGGCCGCCTTCCCGCTTTGCGTGATTGCATTGAAACCGGCCGCGCTGCCGTTGTTGTTGTTCCACCAGAAAGCGAGCAGAGCGACGGTTCCCCACTCGCCATCCGCCACATCGTTTCCCGTGTAGCCGCCGTTGGCGGCGCAGCTCAGAATCGGCTGCGTGCCGTTGTTGACAATGCTCTTCACCTGCAGCGTGAGTTGGCTCAACACGGATTGCTGGGTTGGATAGAGGTTCGAAGCGGCGCCAAGTCCATGGGGAAAATCGAGATTCTGAGCCGAACAGGACACAGAACACAGCAGCGCGGCCAAAACCGGCACAATCGATATCCGAAAGCCATTGAGGGGCATGGATCGATCTCCCAATCCGTCGAGTGTCCGCTACAGGTGCGGACCAGCGAAAATACCCTCTTCGCCCGCTTACCCCAGGGGCGCCAAATGCTTGGTGTTTTGATAAGTGTATACGATGCGGTGGGCGACGGTGATGGTGGAGAGCGCGGCCAGCACCCACAGCACCGGCGCCATCACGCCCCAATGGTTGAACAGGGCGCCTAGAATAATGAGCACGACGCGCTCCGGGCGCTCCATGAAGCCCACCTTGCACTGGCCAATGAGTGCTTCGGCGCGGGCACGGGTATAGCTCACCATCAGCGAGGTCACCATCACAAAGGCCACCAGCACCACGTACCGGAACCGGTTGATGCGACCGTAGTAGACCAGCAGGCCGAAGAACAGCACCACATCGGAATAGCGGTCGATCACTGAGTCGAAGAAGGAGCCGAAGACGGTGACCTGGTTATTGCGCCGGGCCACGCGGCCGTCCACCATGTCGAAGAGGCCGGCGCAGAAGATCACCACGCCCGCATAGAAAAACATGCGGCCGGAGTTGCTGGCGTTGGCGTGGCCAAACAGAATCGCGGCCACGATGTTAATGACCAGGCCGATCAACGTCAGCGTATTGGGGGAAATGCGGGTGAGCGCCAGGCCATGCACAATGTGGTCGAGAAGCCAGCCGCAGGCGCGGCCAAAAGCGCTGGTCCAGGTCATTGCTTGTCTTCCTTACAGCTCCATGCCGGCGGCGGTTCCGTTTTCCGCGCCGCCCGCTGCCACTTCATCGTGGATGGTGGTCAGTTTTAGTATTTCAAGGTCGCGCTTGCCGTTGGGAGTGACGATGGTGGCGATGTCGCCCACGCGCTTGCCCACCAGGCCGCGGCCAATGGGCGAGGTGGTCGAGATCAAGCCCTTGGCAACGTCGGACTCCTCGCTGGTCACCAGGCGGTAGACGATCTCCTCGTCTTTGGTGGAGTCGAAGACCACGATCGTGGAACCGAAACCGGCCTTGTCCTTGGGAATGTTGGTCAGGTTCACCAGCGAGAGTTCGGCCATGCGCCGCTTCAGTTGGCCCAGTCGCGCGTTGACGAAGTCCTGGCGCTGCCTGGCCATGTGATACTCGGCGTTCTCCGAGAGATCGCCCATGGCCACGGCCTTCTTGATTTCAGCGGGAAGCTCGTGGGAGAGCTCGTGCTCAAGGATGGCGATCTCCGCGAGAAGCTGCTTCTTTATGTGTTCGGGCATCCATGTTCCATGGCGGCGAGCGGGATTGCTCCATCCGCGAGAGATGAAAGAACTCGAATACTCATTATACGCGGGGGACAAAGAACAGGGGTCAGGGGTTAGGGATCAGGGATCAGGCCGAAGGCTCGCCGTGGCGAGGATCAGGGATCGGGAACCGGCGCATTATCGGACAAAGCCGCATCTTCGTGGGTACTCGGAATTGCGGGCAAATGGGCCTACACTGAAGTTGCTCTGGATTCTCCGCACGCTCCTCATGCTGCGGACCGCATTGATCGTTCTTGTGCTGGCCGCGCTTTCAGCGGCCTCAGCTAACGGCTCGCCGGCCCCTTCGGCGAAGACGCACAGGAGCGCCTCGGCCGCGGTTTCCTCCCACAATTCCCGGAAAGAGACCCATCGCCCGAAGGCCGTCAAGACCGGCCATACCTCCGGAGCGAAGGCCCGCTACGCGGTCTTGCGCGAGACTCGGCACCCGGCTGGGCGCGGGGGCGCGCGCCAGCGGCAGGCGATGGCCCAGGCTGCCTCGCTGCCCCTGAGCCGGGCAGCCATGCCGCCGCCGCTGGTGGGGTCGCTTGAATCGCTGGTGAGGCAAAACGACAAGACAGAGGCCGACAACCTCGAGCGGATCGAGGACGAAGACGATCTGGCCGATCGCATTGCCCGCAAGATGCTGGTTCCGGTCCCGGCCTCCGCGGCGCTGACCGTGAACGAAAACCTGCCCGAGAGCCATCGCTATTGCCGGCCCTGGACGGCGCGGTTTCTCAGCGATCTGGCACGCGTCCATGGGGCTGAGTTTCACCGCCCGCTCGAGGTCAGCTCGGCGGTGCGCACGGTTGAGTACCAGAAGCAGCTGATGGAGACCAATGGGAATGCCGCGCCTGCCGACGGCGACATCGCTAGCCCGCATTTGACTGGGGCCACCATCGACCTTGCCAAGCATGGGATGAGCCGCGAGGAGATTGGCTGGATGCGGAACTGGCTGCTGCCCCTGCAACAGGCGGGCAAGATCGACGTGGAGGAGGAGTTTCAGCAGGCCTGCTTCCACATCACCGTCTACAAGAGCTACCTGCCGCCCGCTCCGGAAACCAGGCAGCGCAAGGCGGCGCAACGCCCGGCTGGGAAACACAAGGAACCCCGGGAGACCGAGCCGCCGCCTGCCGAGCCTGGCGAGACCGCCTCCGAGGGGCTTTGAAGGGCGCGCATCCATCCGCTCCCACCTTGTAAACAAAATTGAGCTTGAATTGATTTCCCCACAGCGCCTTTCAAGGGTACAATCGCCAACAAACGCATTTCTTTCCCGGAGTCGCCGGGAACCACCCCAGCGGTCTGTTGCGTATCGTCTTCAAGGTGCGATGACTCGCGACGGGCCTAGCGGATGCTCAGGGGAAGCGTGCGTCGAGCCCCAAGCGGCTTTCGAGAGGCGGAATCATGAGCAATTTGGAATACCCATCTGCGGTCGAACCAGCCCCCGAGGCTGCCGGCCTTAGCCAGTGGCAGCGCGTAACCAACACATTTACCGCGCCGTCGAAGACCTTTGAAGACATCAAGCGCGGCCACAAAAGCTGGTGGATGCCGTTCCTGATTGTTGCGCTTACTAGCTACATTCTGTTTGCGGCTATCGCGCTCAAGATCGGTATGCAGCAGGTGGTGGACAACCAGGTTCGCCTGGATCCGAAAACGGAGGAAAGACTGGCGCAGATGCCGCCGGAACAACGTCAGATCGGCAACAAAATCTCTCTGTACGTCACCGAAGGTGTATTCATCGCCTTGCCGTTGCTGGTTTTGGGTGGCGTCGCCCTTATGTCGCTCGGTCTATGGGGCACAATCAACTTCGCCTTCGGCGGCAAGGCCAGGTACGGAAGCATCTTTACCGTTTGGATGTATGCGGGCCTTCCGGGCATCGTCAAATCGCTATTAGGAACTCTCGTGATATTTGCGGGGGCCGACCCCGAGTCGTTCAACATCAAGAACTTTGCGCCCACGAATCTTGGAGCCTTTCTCAATCCATTGGAGACCAACAAGGCGCTCTATACGCTGGCGACGTCGCTGGACGCGGTTACCATCTGGACGCTGGTGCTGCTGGGGATGGGAACGGCTATAGTGGCGGGAGTCAAGCGCACCTCGGGCTACATTGCGGTCTTCGGCTGGTGGGCTATCTTTGTGCTGTTCGGCGTGGGGATTGCGGCGATCTTCAGCTGAGAACCATCGCTGCTGGAAGCAGACGATCGGCGCGAATCCCAAGGGATTCGCGCCGATCCTGTTTCTGCCGCAATACTCCGAACGCTACTCTGTCCAGCGCCGCATGATGAGCGTGGCGTTGATGCCGCCGAAGCCGAAGGAGTTCGACAGGGCCACGTCGAAGCTGTGGGCGATGGCGTGGTTGGGCACGTAGTCCAGCCGGCACTCGGGATCGACGTTGTCGAGGTTGATGGTGGGCGGAAGCTGCTGGTTAACCAGAGCCAGCACGGAGATGCCGGCCTCCAGGCCGCCCGCGCCGCCCAGCAGGTGGCCGGTCATGGACTTGGTGCCGCTGACCTTGAGCCTGTGGCTGAGGGCGTGCTCGCCAAAGACCGCCTCGATGGCGCGCGATTCATTGCCGTCGCCGGCCGGGGTAGCGGTGGCGTGGGCGTTTACGTAACCCACCTCGTGCGGTTGGATACCGGCGTCCTTGAGCGCGGCTCTCATGCTGCGCTGGGCGCCCTGGCCCTCGGGTGCGATGCCCGTTATATGATGGGCGTCGGCGCTCATGCCGTAGCCGATCACCTCGGCCAGAATCCTCGCGCCGCGGGCTCTGGCGAACTCCAGCTCCTCAAGAATGAGAATGCCGGCGCCCTCGCCGATGACGAAGCCGTCGCGGTCCCTGTCGAAGGGGCGGCTGGCCAGCGTGGGTTCGCCGTTGCGGGTAGAGAGCGCGCGCATGGCGGCAAATCCGCCCACGGAAAGCGGCGTGACAGCAGCCTCCGCGCCGCCGGCGATCATCGCATCCGCGTCGCCGTGCAGAATCATGCGCACCGAGTCGCCAATGGAGTTGGCGCTGGTGGCGCAGGCTGTGGCCGTGGCCGAGATCGGCCCCTTGGCGCCGTAGCGGATGCTCAACTGACCGGCCGCCATGTTGACGATGGCGGCGGGAATGAAGAAGGGCGAGATCTTGCGCGGGCCGCCCTGCAGCAGGTTGGTGTGCTCGCGCTCGATGATCTCGAATCCGCCGATGCCGGAACCGATGAAGACCCCCACCCGGTCGGCGATCGCCGGCGTGATCTCAAGGCCGGCCTGGGCGATGGCTTCCTGGGTGGCGGCAAAGGCGAAATGGATGAAGCGCCCCATCTTGCGCGCTTCCTTCTTGTCCACGAAGTCGAGCGGGTCGAAGTTCTTCACTTCGGCGGCAAAAGTGACCGAAAAGCCAGTGGTATCGAAGCCCCGAATGGGCCCCATGCCGCTGGCGCCGGCCAGAAGCTGCCGCCAAACCTCGGGAGCGGTGTTGCCCACACCGCACACCAGCCCCAGGCCGGTGATAACGACTCTGCGGGCCAAGGGCTACTTGCCGCCTTTCGCGTTCTTCTCGATGTAGTCGATCGCGTCCTTCACGGTCTTGATCTTCTCGGCGTCTTCGTCGGGAATCTCCAGGTCGAAGGCCTCCTCGAATTGCATCACCAGCTCGACCACGTCGAGGGAATCGGCGCCCAGATCCTCCTGGAAGCTGGCGCCGGGGGTCACTTCGGCTTCGTCCACTTGCAGTTGCTCGACGATGATCTGTTTGACTTTCTCTTCTACAGCCATGCGTGTTTCTCCTCGTATTGGTTCGGAACTCGAAAACCTGCCGGGGCTGGAGTTCATTCCGTCCGTCAGCCTAAGATACCGGCTCGCGGCAGGGGAAGACAACCGCCACGCCAAAAAAATGCGCATGACCCCGAAAAGTCAAGTCTAACGGGTGTGCGGGGGTGTGTAAAGGCGCGCTTTCGTCCAATCCGGGAGGAGGCCGAAGCAGGGAGTCGATTCCAGTGCCAGATGCGCCTGAGACAGGGCGGGGCGCTGCATTCAAGATGAACCGGGATCGCGCTTGCGTCCTCGGGATCGAAGCGAAGCGGCGGGCGCGCTTCCTTGGCGATTTTGCGATGCACTCGCAACGCCATACAATGCATACAAGGCTTGGGGAATACCGAGCCGAAACCATGCTGCCGACTGCGCTCACGCGTGCGATTGCCGAAGGTCATGGAAGGGCCTGTAGCTCAACGGTTAGAGCAGGGGACTCATAATCCCTTGGTTCGGGGTTCGAATCCCTGCAGGCCCACCAAAACTAGAAGAACATAAATACAATAAATACAGCAATATACAGAATCAAACCGTACAAGACAAACAAGCGGATTTGCGGTTAACTTGCGCTTATTATTCGCTTTCGGTACAATTTCGGTACAGTGACGGAACATTTGCACTGTACCGGAGCGAATATGGCAACTCTTGTTAGGACCCCTTCCGGAACCTGGAAAGCAGTTGTTCGCAAGAACGGCTGGCCCACAAATATCAAGACATTTCGCACCAAACGAGATGCGGAGGATTGGGCGCGCCGTACCGAGGATGAGATGGTGCGCGGTGTTCACATCGTCCGCGCTACAGCCGAGCGCATGACGCTGGCGGCGGCGTTGAAGCGCTACACCGCCGAGGTCACTCCCATCAAGCGGCCATCGTCCCAAGAAGGCGAACTTCGCCGCGCCGCGATTCTGGAGCGCCATCTCGGCAAATACTCTCTTGCCGCCCTGAATCCTGAGATCATCGCCCGCTTCCGTGACATGCGCCTCGCTGGAGAAGACCGCAAAGACGAAAACGGAAAGCCGGTTCCCCGCGCCAACAACACGGTCCGCCTGGAATTGGCCCTGCTTGGCCACCTGTTCACCATTGCCATCAAAGAATGGGGCATCGGCCTGATCGTGAATCCGGTGATGAGCATTCGCCGGCCAACACCGGGGCCAGGGCGTAACCGCCGACTGACAGAGGACGAAGAAAAGCGGCTCTTGGCCGCCGTCGATGCGCACTCGAATCCAATGCTGCGCTGGATTGTGCGCGTGGCACTCACCACCGGAATGCGCGCATCAGAGATCGTGACTCTGCGCCGGTCGCAAGTGGACCTTAAACGCCGCGTCGTGCGTCTGCTCGAAACCAAAAACACGTCGCCGCGCACTGTGCCGTTGAGTGCGGAGGCCACGGCGGTATTCCGTGAGGCATTGAATCATCCAGTGCGTCCAATCGATACAGACCTGATCTTCTTTGGCGAGCCAGGGCGGGACGGCAAGCGCCGCCCCTACCAGTTCAATCCGGTATGGCTGAATATCAAACGTGAATTGAAGCTGGTCAACGTACACTTTCACGATCTCCGCCATGAGGCCGTCAGCCGTTTCGTTGAAGCCGGATTCTCTGACCAGGAAGTCTCCGCCATCAGCGGCCACAAGTCGATGCAGATGCTCAAACGCTACACGCATCTGCGGGCAGAGGATTTGGTTGAAAAGCTCGATCTTCTTCCGAGCAGAAAAGGTCGTTGAAATAGCTGGCAGAACGAAAGGAAGAAAGATGGCAAATCGAAAGCGCTGCGAGAAACTTGCTATTCCAGCGTGGTTTAGATTGGAAGCCTATGACGGCCTCTCGAACTTAACCCTGCCTCTTGATTGGCTGATGCAGCTTGCATTCCGTATTGACCTGAAACTCTTCTGGCAAGAAATTGCGGATGGACACGTGGCGCGCTCCTCAGATAAACGCTTTCCATTCGAACGTGATCTTGGATTTGATCAGATTCTTATGCAACTCCAGCAAGTCCCAATCCTCGCAGTTGACGCACTGGTAAAGAAGTATAGCCATATCATTGACTTTGCGACGGTAAATCTTGTCAAAAGAGGACGTGATCCAGTTCGACCAATGACAGTAACGGATTTTCTCTCAATATATGCCCTCTTGGATTCCGAAAAACGAGATTTCATGGACCATGTTCTTGGCCGCATCAAACACGATGCGCCATTTCCGGACAACGGGATATGGTATGCCAGACGTGATGATACAGAGGGATACAAATCCAATTCGAAGCCTCCTCGCATCTCTCACGGGCACGGAGCGATAGCGAGATACTTGGAAAAGTTCAAGAGCCTCTTATCTCTATGGAAGGCAAAGGATTCCAAGATTTATTTCCATAATTCTATTCTTGGCAATGATGCGGTAGAGGCCGACCGAGATTTCATGAGTGATTCAGTTGGATGCCACATTCCAGAAGGTTTTACTTCATTCTTCGCAATGGATGCCAATGTTCCTTATACCGAAGCAGAAATCCATTTCAAAAAGTACTACAAGACGTGCCAGGAAAAGACGAACGCCAAGAGAATAGAGCCGGAACTGTTTGCCTTGTGGAGGACAAACGGTGTTCTTCCATACATCGACCTGCAACTTCATGTGGACATCGAAGCAGCCCTACACCGAAATCCAAAAATGAAAATCAACGATAACGAAATCGCAGGGGCCATATACCCAGAGGGGAGAATGAGAGATGATCCTGATCGAGTTTCGTGCATCACAAGGCCCGAAGCGGATAAGCTGATGGACCCGACGAGTGCCCTCTTTCGTCAATTGCTCTCAGCGGCACACCACGGCCAGATGAGCGTTACACCAGTCCAACCTCACTGACATTTATTATATCACATAAGGCGAACTGAGCGGGGCGTCTTTTGCCGGGATTTTCTGGCCAGAAAATTGCCCTATAATCAATCTCACGTGATCGCTACCCTATCTCCTAGATCCCGAAACCGAGGGGGAAGATTACGGTGCCTAGCGCAAAAGAGGAGTTTTTCAAATCGTCGGGGCCACTGCTGACTACTGGGCAGCTTGCCAAAATCCTGAGCCGTTCCGAAGAAGGGCTGCGCATCAGCCTTCGATCCGACACGGAGTTCTCGCGCCAAGTCAATGCAGCGCGCAAGCGATTGGGTCGCCGAGTATACTTCTCAACTGAAAAAATCGCTGAAATAATCGGACTCTCCTAGACGCCGAGCGGTTCCCGGTCCAATCCGAGTTTCCCAGGACCGATCCGCAAAAGCCACAATTCTACTGTAACGAGCTGAGCTGGACGAGTGAACTGAGCGCCAAGTGATTTGGCAACTATCCCAGGCCCGAAGATCCGGAACTGGGGCATCCCGATTCTAGTGTGAGGAGTCGGACAACCCGCTGATGCAGTCAACTCCATACTCGTTCAACACATCCTGTAGCGTCACGACGCCTTCGAGTTTGTGAATATCCGCCCGGTGAACGACCGGCAAGACATCGAGATGGTACTTACTCATGCGTTCGAGAGCGAGATGCAGGGCATGATCCGTGTGGAGGTGCGGAACATGGAGGGTTTCCACAAGGTCTTTTAGCGGCTGTTCTTTTCTCCCATCGACAACGGCGCACCCCAGTGTCTCTCTGGCCAGCATTCCCAGGAAGTAATCCTTCTCGGCCACAGGCCAGATACGGAGCTTACTGGCACGAGTTTGTTCGAACACATCCTGGACACGCATCTCAGCGGGGAGAATCTCCGGAGTCCTCCGCATTACCTGAAGCACGGTTCGCTGGTTGGGTTCGTCGCGAGTGCTGCGACTGGGCAAATGAATGCCATCCTGATGAGCCAAAGCCTCGTAGATGGGCTGCTTCTGAAACCGGGAAGAGATGAAAAAGCTGGTCAGGTTTGCAATCATCAGCGGCACTATGACTGCGTAATCCCGCGTCATTTCAAAGATCATCAATACCGATGTCATGGGAGCGCGCACGATCCCCGCGAAGAGCGCGCCCATGCCGACCAGCGCGTAAGCGCCAGGGGTTGCGGTGTATCCCGGCAACAAGCCATGGGCTACAGTGCCGATGGCTCCGCCCAGCATGGCGCCGAGAAATAAACTCGGGCCAAAGATTCCACCGGCGTTTCCAGAGGCATAGCTGACAGTGATGCCAAAAAGCTTGAGGACCACGAGGAGCAGCATCAACTTGAGCGCCATCGTTCCATTCAAAGCGCTGCCGACGTAGGTATACCCGACACCCAGGACCTGGGGCACAAACCAGCCCATCAGTCCAACCGTCACACCGCCCACGACGGGATGCCACCAGCGCGTCCTCGTGGGCAAATGCTGAAAGAATTTGCGCATTCCCAACAAAAGCCGGGTAAAGGCTACGGACAGAAAACCGCCAGCGATGCCCAACAGGGCGTAAATGGCGAGTTCCAGCGGATGTACCAGAGTGTATTGCGGCACTTGAAATAGCGGGTTATTGCCAAGCAGGAGGCGCAAGACCGCCCAGGAGGTGGCAGAGGCGAGCACGACCGAGCCCAGGATAGGCGCGTGCATATCGCCCATGACCTCTTCGAGGGAAAACAACACAGCCGCCATCGGCGTATTGAATGCCGCGGCAATGGCAGCGGCGGCTCCCACAGGAATCAGAGCCTTCACCTTTTCCGGGCGCAATCCGAGCCAGCGGCCGAGGACCGATCCGATTCCCGCGCCCACCTGAACCGACGGACCCTCGCGGCCCAGTGGAATGCCGCTCGCGAGCGTGGTCGCCGTGCAAAAAAACTTGCCCAGAACGGTGCGCAGGGAGATGAACCCGTCCCGAGCGAAGAGGGCGGCTTTGGTCTGGGGTACGCCACTGCCGCGTGCGTTGGGAAAATAGCGGTACAGCAGAAAGCCCATGGCCAGCGAACCGGCCACCGGAACCAGCACACGCCTCCACGCGGCGCTGCCCACCGGATAGAGGCGCATTCCCAACCTCTCGGTGACCACGATAAACCCGACAACGGCGAGCCCGGTGAGCGCTCCAATCAGCAGCGACAGAAGAAGAAATATCTGCTCCTCGCGCTGTTGTAGATGAGCCATCAAACGCCCCCGGAGGGCCGTGATCCAACTCATTTTTGGCAGGTTCTCAGCGGTCGGAGAAGAGGACATGTGTACAGTTTACGCGAACCTTGCTTTACGTACGCTTCAAGAAGACGAATCGCTTGAAGAGAATCCTGAAGACCTCGCTTTTCGGAATGCCAATCATTGAGGGTTTGATATTCTGAGAGCGGCAAATCTATGGCCGATCTCTTGACATTCGGTGAAAACATTTGGATCGTCGACGGTCCCAATGTTCGCGACATGGGTGTCATGTTCACGACCCGCATGGCCGTAGTGAAGCTCTCCGACGGTTCGTTGTGGGTGAATTCTCCCGTCTCCGTGCCGTTCGATACGCTTAAACGCATCACTGAACTGGGGCCTGTCAGATACCTTCTTGCAGCGACGCCGCGGCATGTCTGGAGGCTCGCAGCGTGGCACACCTTATTTCCCGAAGCACAGCTATGGGCACCCCGCCCCACCCCGTTTACATTGAAGAAAGGACACCTGCCCTTCACCGGCATTCTGGGCGACGAGCCGCCTCAAGCCTGGAAGGACGACTTCGACCAGCTGGCCTTCAAAGGCAATCCGTTCATCGAAGAAATTTTCTTCTTTCATAAACAGTCGCGCACGGTCATCCTGGATGATCTGATCCAGATTCACCCGATGGAGAAGGGCAAGTCTTTTCGCAACGCGCTGTGGAAGCTGGAGGGCGTTGCATCTCCGTATGGCGGTGTTGCGCTCGATATCAGGCTGTCCTTCACGAATCGAGACCTCGCGCGGCGATCGCTCGAAAAGCTGCTTTCCTGGGATTTCGACAAACTGGTTATCGCTCACGGTGTGTGCGTTGAGCAAGACGCAAAGCCGTTCGTGGAGCGGGCGTTCCGATGGCTCGTACACTGATGTCAGCGGTCGTCTTCCTAAAGTTGCGTTTTCCTACGCAGAGATGCGTACCATAGGTCGGCCGTTTCGAATTTAGGTTTTGGAGCAAGATGATGCCGAAGAAGGTAATTCTTTTCGCCCCTTGCGCATTCAATCTGGCGGAGACTAGCCGCATGGTCGAGATCGCCAAAGCCATCGAGCGCCATCCCGCAGCAAGCCAGGCCTTCGACATCCATTTCATCTCCGACGGCGGCGATTTCGAGTCCATGATCGAGAAGCACGGCTTTACCTTGACGCGCATGGAACCCCGCCTGACGCAGGAGAAAATCGAACTTATCGCCAAGGTGGATCGCGGCGAAAAGTTCACGCCCGCCTTTACTGACGCAGAAATGATCCAGCGTGTCGAGGACGAAGCCGCCGTTCTCCGGCGGCTTAACCCCGTCGCGGTCGTTACCGGGTCGTATCCGTCGATTCCAGTTACCTGTCGCGTGCTCAACGTTCCTCTGGTATGGGTTGTGCAGTCAACCTGGCTCCCGGATTTCTTTGAGCACGGCGCGGGCATGACCGACCGCTTCCGCCCCGCTCCGGTCAAGGCGGTTGCAGACCTGCTTGTCTTTGCGTTTATTAACTTCTGGATCAGGTACGGATTCCTGAACACCATTAACCGGACGGCGAGACATTTCGGAGTAGCTGGCTACGGCTCAATCTTCGAGTTCTGGTGCGGCGACATCACACTCGTGGCAGAGCCTCCAGAGTTCACCGGAGCCAAACTGCCGCCTAACCACTATTTAAGACAAGCCCGTGATCTATTTTGCCATGGGAAGCTCAGGCACGCCTGAGATCGTCGCCAAGGTCATCGAGAGTTTCGCAGGAAAGCCTTACCATGTGATCGCTCCGGTGAAGTTTCAGCTCGCGCAGGTCCGCGGAACTCGTGTACCGGACAACGTCCTTGTTACGGACTGGGTCCCGGCACTTCAGGTCAACAAGATGGCGGACCTTACTGTTATTCACGGGGGCATCGGCACGGTCATGACCGCCGCTTTGGCGGGAAAACCTGTCGTTGGTGTCGGTATGCAGATGGAGCAGGTCGCGAATTTGGCCTCGCTCGAACGCCTGGGATTTGCGATTCGGGTTCCCAAGTCACAAGATCCGTCCGCCAAGATTCAAGTCGCGATTGAAAGGTTGCTGCACGATGACGCGGCAAAAGCAAAAGCGACAGCATTTGCCAGAACCGTTGCGCAGTGGGATGGACCAAGGATAGCAGCAGAGATGCTGGTTGAACGATACGGTAGTAGCGAATGAAAAATTCATTTCTGGAACGGAAATTGCAGACCGAACTCTCGCCTACATGCGGGCCTCAGTTCGGTGCTCATACAGAAATGGCCCGCTCGGGCCGCAGCCCGCTACTTTATAGCTTCTTTCGGAGGTATTCAAAGACAACATACCCTATCAGAGCGGATATTATCGCGATGAAGAAGTTCGTGCCCGTAAAAATGTCGTTCAAGGCAAACGTTAAACTCTTCCCCGGTCCATTGGAAGCGGTAAACTCTCCCATCAAAAGATTGGAATAAAAGAGGAATACAATGAACACGACTTCAATCACTGCTCTCCAGAGCGGGGTGAGTCGCCGGCGATCTCTGTGGTCTGGATGCATGGATGAATGATACCAATAACCGCACAATGCCCCGTTTGCTTTGCCCTCCGCTCTCTGTGCAGAAAGACAAAGGTTGAAATGAGTGAACAGGGCCACAATCGAGAGATGAAGCAGGCTGAAGAGCACTACTCCGTTTGCGGGATGAAAGTCGATTTACCGATCTTTTTACCTTCGAGATTCCTGCGAATGTCGTGAATTATCGGCAGTCTGGCGATTGAGGGCTCTCAGCGACATTGAGTCCGAGTGTAGATAAGCGGGCTCGGGTGGATTTGCAATCCGTGTGAAGGATGCCTTGAATTCCCAGCCCTTCCGCGACCTGAACGAACATCGGAGTATTGTCGATAAAGACTGCCTGCGAAGCCTGCACCTGAGCTATGTCCAGAGCAAGTCTGAAAATATCCGCGTCGGGCTTGCGGATGTGAACGAAGCAAGAGGATATGAAACAGTCTACTAGCCGATTCAATCTGAATTTCTGAATCCGATACGCATTCAGCTCGCACCCTTCGTTGCTGACTATGGCTATTTTCATCCCCAGCCGGAGCTTGAGCTGCGCAACCAGCTCGATCATCTCCGGGAAAGGTTCTGACTGCGCAAACATGAAGCGCCGAAACTGATTACGGGTGAACGGCCTCTTTTTGTGGAAGACCACGAGACTCAAATATTCTTGCAGCGTGATCTTTCCCTCCTCGTAGGTCTCGAATGTGAGATGATGACGATCTTCCATCTCGGCCCACTCCAGCTTGAAGTTCGTCGCTGCCCGTTTGCGGGCCAAATGGTCCCAGCCATCGGTCAGCAGGACACCGCCAATATCCAGAAAAGCGCAAGAGATCGCAGTCGTTTTCTTCATCAACTATCCTTCCGTTGGCCCAGCCGAAGGAGCTTTTTGAGATTTCGATTCCTCAATATCCCTGGATTTATACCCTTGCAGCCGTTGAGTCAGCATCTGCCCCTGCCGGGAGGTGATCCGGCAAGTCAAGACGCGCCACACCAATACGGTTGTCGGCCATCCCATAATAGATGTCGAAACGATCAGGCCTGCCAAGGTCGTCGCGTCGGTCGATGCCGGTGGGAAACACAACATTGGCGACGATTCCGTCGCGCTCTTGCGGAAGCACCGGCGTCAAGACCGGCTCAACCGAGCGATAACGTATTACGCGCGGATGTTGCTTTGAGAGCACCATCACCCCGGCCGAGTAGCACAGGTGACGCCCGTTGTTGCCCGTACCTGCCGCTTCGCTGACACCGTGGTAAACAATCATCCAGCCGTGCTTGGTTAAGATGGGCGGGGTTCCAGCGCCGATCTTGAGGCGCTCCCAGGGCGAGACAGGAGTCGCCAGTCTGTGATGAGAGGTAAACCGGCCCAGGCGATCTGGATCATGGTTTTTCAAGACCGGCGGACAATAGGAAATCCAGATGCTCTCCCGATCGAGATCAACCTCACGGGAGGTTGGATGACAAGCGGTCTCCTGTGGACGAGTGCCCGGAAAGAGCGGACGGTGAAGCATCCCCAGTTCCAGTTTCCCGGAGGAGTTAGGGATTGCGACAGGGAATAGGCTTGCATCTTTGTCATCCACGTTGCCCAATTCAATGCCGTGCCAATAAGCGTAGGTTGCCAGGCCAAGACGCTCCCAGTGGAAGAGATCCTTCGACAGGGCCAGGGCGATCCTTGGACCTTGAGGCGAGAATGCGGTGTAGGACATGATGTAGCGTTGGAGCGGTTCGACGTAGGTAACGCGGGGATCCTCACAGCCACCGCTGCCATCGGGCCGCCGTTCATAATCGGCTTCCGGCTCCAGTGCGATGCCGAGCCTCTCGACGCCAACCGGATCGCCGGCTTCATTGAATAGCACTCGTGCAATGCCAATACGCGAGTAGTTTTCCTTCGCGACCAGCCGCGGAAAGAGATAGAGTTCCCCATCAGGCCCGCGAACGGCTGCCGGATTCAGGACGCCTTCGACTTCCATCGGATTGCCGGGTTCCGGCTCCATCAACATCCCCAAGCGGCGCAGAGTGAATTCGCTCATCTATACTCCTCAAAGAGTCGCACTTGGCACCAGAAACGTCCGCACCTGTTGATCGTCGTCCAAACAAGCGATGATTGCTTCGATTACACACTTGGTCTCATTGGGACCTCGAACTGGAATGGAAATAACACCTGCCTGCTCAGCCGGGTAGTCGTTCCCTCCCACAAACAAGGCATCTCCCACATAAATCATTTCTCTCACAGAAATGCCGAGAGTTTCTTGCAGCTTTTTGATCCCGTAGGCTTTGTCGATGCCCGGCTTGGTGACATCGATAGATGTCGCGCCGCCGAGTCGCACCGAAAACTCCGGAATCAAAGTGTCGAGAATCGTTTTGATTTTCTTCCGCTTGTCGAAACCCGCATCCCATTTCTCTTTCTCTTCCAACGGTGCTTGCTGGCCCAGTGCGGAATAGGTTATCTGGCTTCCACGATCTTCAATGGTCTCTCCCCAGGTTTTTTCGACCGGGAAGCCCGCGGTTAGAGAACTGACGATCTTCTCTTTTTCGTCCGCTGTGAAATCTTCCGCATAGAGCCGCTTCCACCCGCCGGCGTATTGGAAAAATTGTGTTCCACAGGTAGGGAGAATGGATAGTCTTGCCAGGCGTTCGTCCTGGGGAAGATGGGAGAGCACCTGCTTTTCAAACTGTAGCCAAGCGCCTCCGGAGATAACAGCCACCTTGACGACACCGAGCAGGTCATGCAGGAGAGACGACATCTCGGCATCGAGAGACGATTTGCTGGCGGCGAGCGTTCCGTCGAGATCAAAGACAATTAACTTTTTTATCATTCATCCACCTCAACATTCTTCGAGCCTCAATTGGAGTGTCCGTCCACGCCGGCTCTCTCGTTATTGAACGGCTTTAGACGATTCGGGCAGCGCGATTTCCAACAAGGTCACTGCGTTGTTCGGGTGGAATTCACATGCGCCGACCACCGCAGGCAAGAGCCATACTTCGCCCTTCTCGACGCCATATGCGGTGCCGTCGCCTTCGAGCCACCCCGAGCCGTCAATGCAAACGAGCACGCGCGGCATCTCCGCGGCTCCGACGTTAAACGGTGATTCTCCGCGCACGCGCCATAACTGGAAATGTTCACAATCAAAGAGTCTTTCGCGCTCCACGGGCGTGGTGGTCACCACAACGGGAGTCACGAGGCCACCGTTGCAGTTTGCAAAATCAATACTGGCAAACGCATGATCGACCTGGAGTGGCCGCGGCTGGCCTGTCTTTGCATCGACATGGCCCCAGTCGTAAAGGCGGAATGTCACATCGCTGTTCTGCTGGAC
>JBEKDB010000026.1:0-42045 GCA_050014575.1 Occallatibacter sp.
GAAACTTGTCCGTTACCAGCAATGCGGCTGTTTTCACTTTCTGACCTTCAGTTGTTATCGCAGGCTGGGGCTGTTGACGCGTGAGGGAGCCTACGGCGTCTTCGAACATGAACTTGACGCAGCGGCGGGTGGCGCACCCTTGACTTCCCACCAATGAGGGTGCCCCATCCTTCGCTTTTTTCTGGCGAAGGGTGGGCTACCACAAAACTCTACCGTCGGAAACGGCCCCCGCCGCGGGGTTTGCAGAGTATTTCCCTCCCGGCGCGCAGAATGGAAGAATGAAGAAAGAGATTCCACTCCGGCCGGCCCTATCTGTCAGGTATCTGCCCGGTCCGTACCCCCCACCCCCCTCCCCCTCCGGGAGCCTCTTTTCCATCCCCCGAGTGCTCGTAACTCCATCCGTATGAGTAGCTTAAGAATTCCACCCATTGACTGACTGGTAATCATTGCCTGGCGTTTTCCGCCGTTTTTCGCGTGCCGGACCGCCAGACTAACGCTAAAAGCAAGCAGATTCGGCTTTCCGATTACAATGGAACTTCCGAATCCTCCACAGCAAAGGGAAGCCGGCATGATTCGACTCTGCGGCGAACGCGACTTCGAGCCTATCTGGGCCATCGTCAACGACGCCGCCCAGGCCTACAAAGGGATCATCCCCGCGGATCGCTGGGCGGAGCCGTATATGTCGGTCGAGAAACTGCGCCATGAGATCGGCGACGGCGTGGTCTTCTGGGGATGGGAAGAAGCCGGGACTCTGGAAGGCGTGATGGGCCTTCAGCCGGTTCAGGACGTGACCCTCATCCGCCACGCCTATGTGCGCACCGCCAGCCAGAAACAGGGGATTGGAGGACGCCTGCTCGCTCATCTGCAAGGGCTGGCCAGCGGTCCTCTGCTGGTCGGCACGTGGGCCGACGCGGTCTGGGCGATTCGCTTTTATGAGCGGCATGGCTTTCAGTTCGTTGGCCGCGCGGAGACGGAACGGCTGCTCAAGAAGTATTGGACCATTCCCGATCGCCAGATTGAAACCTCCGTGGTTCTGGCCGATCCCAAGTGGTATGAAGCGCAGCGATGAATCGCGGCGCTTCATAACTCGCCGACCCGGCGCGCGGCCCCCGGATTACCTCCAGACCACAAACTTCAGCCAGCCCTCCCAAGTATCGGCCCACGCATGGACGATAATGTTGGCGCGCAGATTCCCGCGCCACGCGGCCAGCGCTCCAAACATAACTCCCAGCACCGTGATCACGACCGTATTTTTCCAGCCCTGATAACTGTGCCCGAGGCCAAAGACCAATGCCTGCCCCAGCACGGCCACCACAACGCTCCCGCTCAATGCCTGAAGCTGGCGCTGGAGATAGCCGCGAAACGCCATCTCCTCGCAGATGCCCGCGGTGATCGCGGTCGCAATCCAGATCAGGACTTCGAGCAGGCTCTGCGGCAGGAGGCTATCGACGGTCTTCGCGGCGCTCGCTCCAAACAGCGCATGTGCGTCAAGCAGCCGATGGACGCCCAGGGCCGCCGCCTCCCACAGCACCCAGAAGGGCAGCGCTATGCCCAGGTCCACGGCGACGCTCTTCCAAGAGGTCCAGCGGCCGCCCGATAGCGTACTTACATTGCCGCCCCGGCGATGCACGCCGACCCAGCAGAAATACAGCAGTGCCCAGTCCATGAAGATTGCGACGAGATAGATGGGGATGGCCTGGCTGTGCTTGCCGAGCTGGCCGGTGGGCGCCCCGCTTGGCGCAGGTCCGTGCTGAGCGAGAAAGCCCATTGCCGCCACGCCCGCCAAGATTAACAGGAAGCCGATAAGATGCCACCACGAAGCGATCTGCGGTGGTGCTTGCCTCGCGTCCGAATTCTCTACCGAAAGAACCTCATTTCCCTGCATGACTTTTCTCCTTTGTTGCTTCTCCATGACTTCGTTGCCTTCTGGCGATCTTGCGCAGCTCGGCCAGTGTTTCCTCACCCCAGCGCAGATGCGCTTCCACTTCCAACTGTCCGAATCGCGCCGCCATCTTCCAGTAAGGAGCATCGGGATAATGCTGGTTCTGACCGATCTCCTCTCGTTCGATCCGCTTGAATTCATCGAGCGCCGCGCGCTCATTCCGCACCATGCGCTCCACATGTGCGATTGGAACTTCTGCGGAGACCTGCGCCCCAAAGAAGAGCTTCAACAGCAATCCATTGCGAGGAATCTCCGGCTGCGGCTCGACTGCCAGCCACGCCGCCAATCGCTCCCGGCCCTTCCTCGTGATCGAGTAAATGTGCCGGTCCGGCTTGCTCTTTTGGCGCTCGGTCTTTGCGGTCACAAAGCCGCCGGCGGCCAGTTTTTTCAGGTTTGGATAGATCTGCCCATAGCTCTCATTCCAGAAGAAGCCGACCGATCCGCGGATGGTCTGCCCCAGGTCGTAGCCCGACATGGGTTCGACGGTGAGCAGGCCGAGGAGGACTTCCATGCTTGAACTTGAACGCTTTGCCATATGCCTAATAGATATATAACTAGTAGAGCTATCTTGTCAACAGGAATCTTTAGCCTGCGGGAAAAGACTTTTGGCGAGGTTCAACACGGAAGTCGCTGCGTGCGCTCAGCGGCCCTTCGGAACCCGCTTCAATCGCCACAGAATGCGCCGGAAGAGACCCAGAATCCGCCGGGAGTCGCGCTCCGCGGGGGCCAGGCGGCGCAGCAGCAGGCGCAGATCGTGGCGGTTGGCGGCCTGCATCGACGAGGGCGAGTAGCCGGCGGCGATCATGGTCTCCTCCACCACGCCAGCCAGTCGATCGAGAGTCCGGGAAGGCGCCGCGGGCACGCCTGCTGTTGCCTCAAATTCAGCCGCCGCCTCAGGCGCGGCATTCGCCTGCCGAAAGACCCGCGCCGCCAGTTCATACAGGCACACTGCCACGGCCTGGCCAAGGTTCATCGAGGGCTGCCGGGGATCGGTGGGGATCTCGACCAGCAGGTGGCAATAGGAAAGGTCGTCGCGCGTGAGGCCGTGCTTTTCCGATCCAAAGACCAGCGCCACCCGGCCGCCGCGTGCCAGCTCCCGCTCGACTAGAGGCCCCAGATCGGGCAGCGGAACCACGGGCTGCTCCGGCTTGCGATAGGTGAGGGTTCCCGTTCCCGCCACCAACGTGCATCCGGCCACAGCCTCGGCCAGCGTCCCGGTCTCCGCCGCCGAGGCCAGCAGTTCCGGCGCGCCGACGGCCGAGCGGGCCTCGCGCCAGGGAGGAGCGTAGGGAGCAACGACCGCCAGCCGCCGAAAGCCGAAGTTGGCCATCGCCCGCGCCGCCGCTCCTATATTAAGCGGGTTGCGCGGGAAGACCAGCACCACGTTAAGGCGGTCGCGATGGTCGAATTGGGCTTCGGGCTGCAAGAGACGATTGTAGTGCGGCGGCGCGGAGGCTTGCGGGCAAGGGCAAGCAGTTTGGGGCAGGTGCGAATAGCGCTTGGCCCGCCCGAAGAGAACGGACAGAGCAGTTGGGAATCGATATTGCCCCCTCAGCATCCAAATGATCATGTTCGACGAAGCCGATGCGGGCGAGCAGCGCAACAGGATTGGCGATTGGGTTCTGCGCGGAGGGATCGCGCTGGCCTTTGTCCTCTTCGGCGCTGAGAAATTTCCGTCAGTCCCTGGGACTCCGTGGGTCAAACTGTTCGAGCAGATCGGCATGGGGCAATGGTTCCGGTATTTTACCGGCGTCGTCGAGATCGTGGGCAGCGTGCTGGTGGTGATCCCGTGGACGGCAAGAGCCGGTCTCGCGCTTCTGGCAGCGACCATGGCCGCTGCTGCCCTCATCCTCGATTTTGTAATCGGGCGCCCGGCCGATAGCATCCTTTCGACTGGATTGTTCATCTTCCTCGCGGTCTTCTGGTGGGCAAGGCGGAGCGGTTGAGCCTCGGGCGGAGCCCGACTTCCCTCAGCTGTAGTCCGGCGGCACAGAGCAGGTCGATGAGATTCTCCCCTTGGTGGCAGAAACGGGGTTTCTGGATTGTTATTCGTCCGTCAATATGGCCTGCTTGCCAATCCCCGGCGGGATTAAAGGAAACATTTCGTTGGAAACTGTGGCATTGGTGCTGTACAGTGGACGGCGATGGAAACTAACCCTTCAGGCAGTCTTGAAGCGCAGGTCGGCGAACTGCGCCTGCGCGTGCGCCGGCTGGAAGAGACGCTCGTTCTCTACGGCATCGTCTTGCAGGAAGCAAGGCCTCAGCCCCAGGCAAGGGATGCCGCTGCCGCTCTGGCGGCCGCGCGACCCCTGGCGCCCGCGGTAGAGATGGATCGCAAGCCAGCTCCGCCTCCTGAAACGCCGGTTGCTGCGCCGAGCTTCGGTTACTCCGCGCCGTTGGCGGCCACCGACGCGCGCTCGCTGGAGAGCCGGATCGGCTCGCATTGGTTCAACCGCATCGGCATTGTGGCCATGCTGATCGGCATGGCCTGGTTCCTCAAATGGGCCATGGACAATCATTGGATAGGCCCGTCGGGCCGGGTGCTGATCGGCCTGGTTGCGGGTGCGGCGTTCATCGCCTGGTCGGAGCGCTTCCGCAGCCGCGGCTATGCGTTCTTCTCCTATTCGCTGAAGGCCGTGGGCAGCGGCACGCTCTATCTTTCGCTGTGGGCGGCGTTCTCGCTTTACCACCTGATGCCCGCCGGCTTGGCCTTCGCGGCGATGATCCTGGTGACCGCCTTCAGCGGCTTCATGGCCTGGGCGCAGGACGCGGAGTTGCTGGCCCTCTATGCCATCGTTGGCGGCGTCGCCACGCCCCTGCTGGTCTCTACGGGCGAGAACCACGAAGTTACTCTCTTCACTTATCTGCTGGTGCTGGACCTCGCGGTGCTTGTCCTGGTTGCGCTGCGTCCCTGGTCGCGGCTGCTCTTTGCGGCCTTCGCGGGTACGGTGCTGCTGTACATCGGCTGGTCGTCCGATTACTACTCGGACGCTCAGTTTGCCCGCACGGCATTCTTTCTGACCTGCTTCTTTCTGATCTTCGCTTTTGCACCGAGGCTGGTCCGGGTGGACCTGGAAGACGGAGCGAAGCACTCCAACTGGGACAGCCTGGCGCTGGTTGTGCTGCCGGTCGCCAATGCGGCGCTGGGATTCATCGCTTTTTACATCCTCTTCGATTGGTTCAAAAGCGATTGGGCCGGCGCCTGGCTGGCGGTCGGTTTTGCCGCCTTTTATCTGCTGCTGCTCCGTCTGCACGCGTGGGGAAGGCTGCGGGCGAGCCCGGCTTTGCTGTCGGCTCTGCATCTTACCGCCGCAGTCGCCTTTTTGACGATGGCGATTCCGCTCAAAACGCAAGGCCGATGGCTGACCGTCGGCTGGCTGGCGGAGGGCGGGGCGCTGTTGTGGGCGGCGGCCCGCCTGCGGCAGCGTTTGCTGCGGGTATTGGCGCTGCTCTGCCTCGCGCTGGGATTCGTCGCACTCATCATGGACAATCCACCGGCATCGGCCACGCCCTTCTTCAACGAGCGTTTCGGAAGCTACCTTGCCGGAATAGCGGTCTTCGCCTTCGCCGCCTGGGTCGCGGTCAAGGCGCAACGGGAGACGGAGGACTCAGGGACCAATTCGGGCACCTGGCCGCTAATCGCTGCTGTAGCGTTGCTTACCGTGAATCTGCTCATCCTGCTTGCCGTCGGCTGGGAGATTCACAGCTACTGGTGGACGCTGCGCTGGAGCGGCGATGCAAATCGCTGGCAGGAATTTCAAATGCATGCGCAGTTTACCTATTCGGCATGGTTCATGGTCTTCGGCGCAATCCTGCTGGCCGTGGGATTCTGGCTGCGCTCGGCCTTCCTCCGCTGGCAGGCTCTCGTGCTGCTGGCCGTAACCGTCGGCAAAGTCTTTCTCTCCGATATGAGCCAGTTGGCCCAGGGATACCGGATACTCAGCTTCATCGGCCTGGGCGCGCTGCTGCTGGCCGTCAGCTTTGCCTATCAGCGCGACTGGCTCAAACTGCGCGCTGCGAGCGGGGGAAGAGATGAAGCTTAGCGCCGCTCTACTTCTGCTCGCCACGGTCGCCGCCTCGCCGGAGCTGCGGTACTTTCGCTATGAGCGCCCCATCCAGGGGCCTGTGAATCGCCCCGGCCAGAGTTGCCTCGTGATTGATCCCGGCATCTTCGCCCACGCCGCGCCACAGCTTGCCGACCTGCGCCTCTATCGCGATGGCGCTGAAAACCCGTTCGCGCTCCGCGTCGCAGCTTCCGCGCAGACCGAGCAGAAGTCCATTGCGCCGCTGAACCTTGGCCTGCGCGGCGGCCAAATCGTCTTCGACGCCAGCCTACCCAACTCGCCTTACAGCGATATTCAGCTTGCCGTCGCCGCGCGCGACTTTATCGCCACGGTCACCGTCACCGGCAGCCAGACCGAGGCTGGAGGCGCAGAGACCAAACTCGGCTCGTACACCATCTTCGATCTCACGCGCCAGCGGCTGGGCCGTAGCACCGTCCTTCACCTGCCGGTTTCGGACTTTCGCTACCTGCACTTCCGCATCAGCGGCCCGCTTCAGCCGGAGAGCGTCACCAGCCTTTCGGTGGGCAGTCCGCCGGCCAGCCCGCCGGCCTATCAGATCGTCGCGGAGAGCTCGCGCGTCGAACCGAAGGACCATTCCTCGATCCTTGAATTCATCGTGCCCGCTCACGTGCCGGTGGACCGGATCGTCTTTGCGCCCGGCGCATCCCCCGCCCAGTTCAGCCGCGATGTGAGTGTCACTGTCGCTCCCGTCTCTGGGCCATCTTCAATTGATGCGCCCCAACCCCCTCCGCCGGTGAACTCCTACGGAAATATCCTCCGCGTTCACAGCCTCCAGAATGGCCGCCAGATTGACGAAGAGCGCCTGGCCGTCGACGCTCCCTGGGTCGATTTCAGCACGTCCACAAAGTGGACCATCGCCATTGAGAACGGAGACGACGCGCCTTTGAGCTTGCAATCCGTTCAACTTGAGATGCTGCAGCGGGCCCTCTGCTTCGATGCGGAGAGCAATGCGAACTATCTGCTTGCCTATGGCGACCCGGCGCTCTCGGTTCCGCGCTACGATTACGCCAGGCTCTTTGCTCTCCAGGCCAACGCCGCCCAGATTGCAGCCGGCCCCGAGCAACTGAATCCCGCCTACCAGCCCCGCCCCGACGACCGCCCATTTACCGAGCGGCATCCCGCACTGTTATGGGTATCGCTGGCAGCCGTGATCGCGCTCCTGGCCGCTATTGCGCTGCGCTCCGCTAAGCCTGCCGCGCCGCCTCCATCGTAAGGAGACTCTTCGTCGCGGGATTGGAAGGAGCGGTGACCTCGCGCGCACCGCAAAGGGCCACATCTTTCGGAAAACGGCGCAAACCGGGGCCGCTGCCTTTTGCGCCCTCCCCTGAACATTTAGAATGGTAACTGTCGCAGAATGTATTACGTCCGCTGTGAATCCGGGGTCCCCGGCGACAGGTCCTCGTCGCTGGGGTGGTAGGGAATCCGGGGTCCCCGGCGACAGGTCCTCGTCGCTGGGGTGGTAGGGAAACCGGGGTCCGCGGCGATGCCCCGGCCCTGGGGGAATACCAGCGCCCATTTTTTCGCTGGGTTGCATGCGGACGGGAAAGCACGCACTCATCTCAATGCATCGCTGGTCCAAGCTCTTCATCCCGACTCTCCGCGAGGCCCCGGCAGACGCCGAAGTGGCCAGCCACAAGTTCCTGCTCCGCGCCGGCTACATTCGCCAGCTCGGCGCGGGCATCTACAGCTACCTCTTCCTCGGCCAGCGCTCGATCAACAAGATCGTCGCCATCGTGCGCGAGGAGATGGACAAGATCGGCCAGGAGTTCTACCTGCCCGGCATCCTGCCCCGCGAACCGTGGGAGCAGAGCGGCCGCTGGACGGGCATGGGCGACAACATGTTCCGGCTCAAGGACCGCAAGGGAGCCGACCTCTGCCTGGGCATGACCCACGAAGAGATCATGACCACCATCGCCCGCGGCGAATTGCGCAGCTACAAGCAGTTGCCGCAGATCTGGTACCAGATTCAGACCAAATTCCGCGACGAGCCGAGACCCAAGTCGGGCCTGCTGCGCGTGCGCCAGTTCATTATGAAGGACAGCTACTCCTTCGATATCGACAAGGCCGGCCTGGACAAGAGCTTCGAGCTGCACGACGCGGTCTACCGCAGGATATTCACGCGTTGCGGCCTCAGGTTCGTATCCGTCGAGGCCGATTCGGGCTCCATGGGCGGCTCGCAATCGCAGGAGTTCATGGTCTACACCGACGCCGGCGAAGACCTGATCGCAAGCTGCCCGGTGTGCGGCTACGCGGCCAATCTTGAAAAGGCCACTTCGCGCCTCGAACCGGTCAAGGAACTTGAACCAACTGCGAACAAGCCGGAAGAAATCCATACGCCCGGCATGGGTGCCATTGCCGACGTCGCGGCTTTCCTGAAGATGAGCCCAGCCAACGACATCAAATGCGTCGCGTACATAGCCATCTTTATTGGTCCGAATGGAGTAGCCCAGATACCGATCGTCGTTTTGTTGCGCGGAGATCACAGTGTAAATGAAGCAAAATTGGGGACTCTACTTTCCACCAATGTATTGGAGTTCATGGATTCGGACGAAATTCTGAATACATTCGTATCAGAAGCCCTTAATTTGGTAAATAAATCAGCAAAAGGGCTTTATGAAATTCAAGTTTCAAAAACTCTCACTTCACCCGCAGGTTATTTAGGACCAGTTGGCATAGAACCTCTAGATATTGAAAATCTCAGATTCCTCCAAGAGCATGGCATCTTGCCGAAATCTTTTTCGGTCTTCAAAGAAGATAAGACGATCTACGGCGCAGAGACACTCTACGGCACTTTGAGTTCGAAGCCCTCATCTTTCCGTGTCTATTATGATCGTCCTGTCGTCATCCTGGACAGCTCGCTCGATGGCCGTAAAAACATGGTCTGCGGCGCAAACCAGCTCGACTACCACTTGCGCAACGTCACCCCCGGCCGCGATTTCACCTGGACGCTCAGCGCCGACATTCGCAGCGTGAACGAGGGCGAAGCCTGCCCGCAGGAAGGCTGTACCGGCAGGCTCGCCGTCGGCAAGGCGGTCGAGATCGGTCACATCTTCAAGCTCGGCTACAAGTACTCGGAGTCCATGGGCGCGCGCGTTTTGGATGAGAACGGCAAGGAAGTCACGCCCATCATGGGCAGCTACGGCATCGGCATCGAGCGCATTCTTACCGCCTCAATCGAGCAGGCAAACGATAAGAACGGCTTCTGGCTGCCGGCCGCGATCGCTCCCTTCACCGTGGTGGTCACGGTGACCAACGCATCCGACGCGGCCCTCGCCGAAGTAGGCGAGAAGCTGGCCGCGGAGCTCGAAGCGGCAGGCCTGGACGTGCTGCTCGACGACCGCGACGAGCGCGCCGGCGTCAAATTCAAGGATGCGGATCTGGTTGGCATTCCTTACCGCGTCAACGTGGGCAGGAAGGCCGCCGGCGGATTCATCGAACTGCAGGCGCGCGCGACGGCAACCAGCATGGATGTGGCCATCCAGGACGTGGTCGCGTCGCTGAAGGCCCGCGTCGAGGAAGATGCACTGTTGACGGCGGTTGAAGCGTAAAGGCAGCTTCTAGCTATTAGCTGTTAGCTAATCTTGCGTGCATGTGCGGTCTTGAGTCTGCAAGAGCTGGGCCCAGCACGAAAGGGCTAAAAGCTAACAGCTAAGAGCTAAAAGCTCGTTACAGGAACAGCGATGGCAGCGATAGCGGTGGTAATCCGGTGGAAGAGGCCCAGGGGAAAGCGTCACTGGGCGAAGCTGCTGCTGCAAATGGGGCTGTTCACGGTTGGGGTTGGCATACTGGCGGTCTGTGCCGTCTTCGGCTATTTCTACGTATCGTACCGGCACGTTGTGGACGAGCGGCTCAAGCAGCCCATCTTCGCCAACACCGCCAAGGTGTTTGCCGCGCCCCGCGAGGTCCGCCCCGGACAGAAGTTCACCGTCCGCCTCATCGCCAATGAATTGCACGATGCCGGCTACTCCGCCGATGGCGCCTCGCAGGTCTCGCAGTTGGGCACCTACTCGATGGGCGCGCACTCCATCACCGTGCGGCCCGGCCCGGAGTCCTATCACTCGCAAGACAGCGCAACCATCCGCTTCGACTCGGGCTTTGTGGTATCCATCGCCGACAATCACGGCCAGCCGCTCTCGAGTTACGAGCTGGAACCGCTGCTCATCACCGGCCTCAGCGACGACCCCAATCGCACCAAGCGCCGGCTGATCTCCTACGACGAGATTCCTCCCAACCTGGTGCAGGCCGTTCTCGCCATCGAGGACCGCCGCTTCTTCGAGCACGGCGGCGTCAACTACGTCAGCATGGTCAGCTGGGCCTGGCATGACCTGATCGGCGATCGCAAGGTTCGTGGCGGAGGCTCGACGCTGACGATGCAACTAGCGAAGCTGCTCATCGTCGCCGACACCGGCACAATCAAGTACAAGATATCCCAGATCGCGGTTGCCTTCCAGCTCGAAGAACGCTTCTCGAAGAAGCAGATCTTCGAGACGTACGCCAACCAGATCAATCTGGGCCAGCGCGGCAGCTTCTCCATCGACGGCTTCGGCGAGGCCGCGCAAACCTACTTCGGCAAGGATATGCGCCAGCTCGACCTGGCCGAGTGCGCCTTCCTGGCCGGCATCATCCAGCGGCCCAGCTACTTCAATCCCTTCCGCCATCCCGAGCGCACCATCGACCGCCGCAATCTGGTGCTGGACTCGATGGTCGAGACCGGCGCCATCACCAAGGATCAAGCCGAGCGCGCCAAGGCCGAGCCGCTCCATCTGTCGGAAGCCAGCGTAGACGCCAACGAGGCGCCCTACTTCGTCGACCTGGTGCACGATCAGCTGCTGCAAAAACTCGGCGAGCGCGACTTCAACCGCGAAGGCCTGCGCATCTATACCTCGCTCGATCCCGACTTGCAGCGGGAAGCCACTGCCGCGGTCGCATCCACCATCCACGTGGTGGACGCGCAGGTGGATGCCATGCATAAGCATCACAAGCCGGGCGAGACCTGGGTGTATCCGCAAGTGGCGCTGGTGGCGCTCAATCCCCACACCGGCCAGGTGCTGGCGATGGTGGGCGGGCGCAGCTATGGCGCATCGCAGTTGAACCACGCGGTCTCCAAGCGGCCCACCGGTTCCATCTTCAAGCCCTTCGTCTATGCCACCGCCTTTGCCACGGCCGTTGAAGGCACCTTGCTATCCGGGCAAAGCAGACCCTTCTCGCCGGTCACCATGCTCAGCGACCAGCAGACCACTTACGACGTGGGCAACCAAGAGTACACGCCGCGCAACTTTGAGGGCGAGTATCACGACCAGGTGACGGCCCGCTACGCCTTGATGCGATCGCTCAACAACGCCACCATCGGCCTGGCCGCCATGGTGGGTTTCGATCGCGTGGCCGCGGTGGGCCGCGAGGCCGGCGTCAAGAGCGCGCGCGGAACCCCCTCGGTGGCTATCGGCGCTTACGACGCCACGCCCCTGGAGATGGCGGGCGCATACACCGTCTTCGCCAACAACGGCTTGCATCTGGAACCGTGGATGCTGGCCAGCGTGCGCACACCCACGGGCGACATCATCTCCGACTACACGCCTGCTTCGCGCCAGGTGCTGGACCCGCGCGTAGCCTATCTCACCACCAGCCTGATGGAGAACGTGCTTCGCGGCGAGGGGACAGGCGCCGGAGTGCGCGGCATGGGCTTCCTTGCGCCCGCCGCGGGCAAGACCGGAACCGACCACGACGCATGGTTCGCCGGCTTCACCAGCAACCTGCTGTGCATTGTATGGGTCGGCAACGACGACTACACCGACATCAAGATGCAAGGCGCGCACGCCGCCGCTCCCATCTGGGCCGAGTTCATGAAGAATGCCGTGCTGCTGCCGCAGTACTCCGACACGCACGAATTCGCCAAGCCCAATGGCGTTCAGATTGTGGACCTTGACAAGGTGAGTAACCTACTCAGCAACGAGTCCTGCCCCGACAGTTATGAAGCGGCCTTCCTCGACGGCACCGCGCCCACGGAAACCTGCGACCACCCCGCCGACCACCGCAACCTGCTGCAAAAGATCTTCGGAGCGGGCAAGAGCGGGAATTGACTCACTTTCACGGAAGGCGCAAGGTCAGGGTCGCCCAGCAATCGCTTCAGCCGGTTTGGGTTCTGTTCGGATACAAGCCACTGACGGGCCGGGGATCTGCTGACCCGGATCGATGCTACAATCAAGAGGATAGATGGCGGCAGTAGTTCAGTGGCAGAACGCCTGACTGTGGCTCAGGATGTCGTGGGTTCGATCCCCACCCGCCGCCCCAATTTCCACTCGCCGCGCCACAGCCAACCTTCCTCAAGTTGTAGCATTGCCGAGTCTCCGTGACCCCTGAAATGCGCGAGAATAAAGAGTTTGCCGGCGGGTCGGCCGGACTGCCGGAGTGGCTGACCGGCTTTGAGCCGAGGCGCGGCCTGTCCAACGGCCACCTGCAAACGGTCATGGGGAACTTCCTGCCCCGTCCGGCCTTCCGGCTGGCCAGCGTCGCGGAGGAAGTCGAGGTGGACCACGCCGACGGCAGTCGTGTGCTGTGCCATTGCCACTGGCAGGATGAGCATGGCCAGGACGGACGAGGCCGGGCCGGGCGGCTGACGCTGGTGCTGGTTCACGGGCTGGAAGGCTCGGCGGACTCCCAGTACATTCAGGGCATCGCGATGCGGGCCTGGGGTGCCCGCTGCAACGTCATCCGCATGAACATGCGCAACTGCGGCGGGACGGAGGCGCTGACACCCACGCTCTACCACTCCGGGCTTTCCGGCGACGTGGGCGCGGTGGTAAGCCATTTTACCGAGCGCTTCGGCCTGGAGCGCGTGGCTCTCGTGGGCTATTCGATGGGCGGGAACCTGGTGCTCAAGCTGGCCGGGGAGTGGGGCAGCGGGCCGCCGCTCGCCGCCGTGGCCGCGGTTTGCCCGGCCATCGACTTGGCTGTCGGCGCGGATGCCCTGCACGAACCGCTCAACCGGGGCTATGAATGGCGCTTCTTGCGCGGCTTGATGGCCCGCTACGGCCGCAAGGCGAAGCTCTTTCCCGGCATCTACGCGACCCCTCGGGAGATCGGTCCGGTGCGCAGCATTCGCCAGTTCGACGGCAAGATTGTGGCCCGCTACTGGGGCTTCCGCGATGCCGACGACTACTACCACCGCGCCGCCAGCGCCCGAGTGGTGGAGCGGATCGCCGTGCCCACGCTGATTCTCTGCGCCCAGGACGATCCCTTCATTCGCCTCACCGCGGAGACTCGGGCCAAGCTGCTCGCCAACAAGCACATCGCCTTTGCGGAGACCCGCCACGGAGGCCACTGCGCCTATCTATCCAGGGACCGGGGCAATGAGATTCACTGGGCGGAGGCGGCCGCGACTCGCTTTTTGCTGGCTGCGGCCGGGCAACCGAATGGAAGCTGACTGGGAGGTCGAGGTGGGCGGCGGTTCGCCGGCAATTGAGGCGCGGTGGCCGGGATTTGTCGACCTGCGCCTGCATCCCGAACGCGCCTGGCAGTTTCCTGAGGCCGCTCAACTGCCCGCATTGGCCGAGGCTCTGGCAAAGCTGAATTCGGCTGCTTCGCCGGTCTGGACCTCGAAATGCGACTTCTGGCCGGTGGTTGAGCCGTACGAGTTCGATGCGGACGAGCTGGATGCGCCGCCCGGCTTCGCCGCCCATGCGATGGGCTGCTACATCGACCTTTTGACTCGCGGCGACCGGCAATGGGAGATGCCCGCCGCGGCCGCCGCGGCTGGCAAGCGCCTGTGCGGGCTGCTCCGCGCCGTCCCGCTTCGCTGCTGCCGAGTGGATTTCATCGTCCGCCGAGCCTTCATCGCCCCAGATCTCACCGGCCTGGCCCCCATGGACCTCGGAATCACCGCCTATCTGACTGCCTGCGGACCGTCTGCCGCCGAGGCTGCGCAAACCCTCACCGCCGCGCTGGAGGCAATTGCCGGTGTACTCCACGGCCAATCGACGATAGAATGAAACCTGCAAGGGGCGAGTAGCTCAATGGGATAGAGCACCGGCCTTCTAAGCCGGGGGTTGTGGGTTCGATCCCCGCCTCGCCTACCAACTACATTTAACGATTTAGAGCCTATCCGCAAATTGTAGCGCCGGTCTCCAGACCGGCTGTACTGGCGGCTTCCAAGCCGCCAGGGGGGTGGGTGCAGGTCTGCTGACCTGCACGACAGCCGCTCTCCACGAATGCTCTTTCAGCCGCGTCCGATTGCCGGTTGCAGCCGGGTCTCCGCCGCAGCAAAGGGCGGGGGTGACGTGTATCACTGCGCCGCCCCTCTCGTGACGGCTACCTTAAGCCGGGCTTTAGCGATGTTTTCGGAGGGTCCGGGAGGCCATGGTCCGGACCTGGAAGAGCAATGTGGAGGGCCATATCGCTGAGCGTGGCGGAGGCGAACGGATGGGGGACGTGGAGAAGCGGGATCGGGGCTTGCTGCGGGTGGATGCGGAGGAGTGCAAGGGTTGCGGGCTGTGCGTGGAAGCCTGCCCGCCCAAGGCGATCCGTTTGAGCGAGCGGCTGAATCGCTACGGCTATCGGACGGCGATCTACCTGGGCGCGGGCTGCACGGGCTGCGGAATCTGCTTCATGGCCTGTCCCGAGCCGGGGGCGATCACGGTGTTGCGCAGGGCAAATCCCAAGGCCGCTGAAGGCCGCGGGCCGGGAATTGCCATGGAGGGAGCGTGCCCATGCGCAAGCAACTGATGAAGGGCAACGAAGCCATCGTCAAGAGCGCAATCCTGGCTGGATGTCGCGCCTTCTATGGGTACCCCATCACGCCCGCCAGCGAAATTGCCGAAACGGCAGCCAAATATATGCCGCAGGCCGGCGGCATCTACCTTCAGGCGGAGAGCGAAGTGGCCGCCATGAACATGATTTACGGCGCTGCTTCAACGGGCGTGCGGGCCATGACGGCGTCGAGCGGTCCGGGGATCAGCCTGATGCAGGAAGGCATCAGCTACATGGCGGGCGCGGAGCTGCCCTGCGTAATCGCGGATATTACCCGCGGCGGGCCGGGATTGGGGAACATTGCCGCCGAGCAGGGCGACTATCACCAGGCGGTGAAGGGCGGCGGCCACGGCAATTACCGGACCATCGTGCTTGCGCCCGACTCCGTGCAGGAGATGGCGGATCTGACCGCGCTGGCCTTCGAGCTGGCCGACCGCTATCGCAGCCCGGTGGTGCTGCTGGCGGATGGATTCATCGGACAGATGATGGAGCCGGTGGAGTTTTCTCAAAACGCAATCGTCCCGCCGCCGCCGGAGTGGGCCGTATTGGGCACCCCGGAGACGCGCGGCAACCTGATCACCTCGCTGCATCTGGATTGCGATGAGATGGAGGCGCACCAGCTCCATCTGGAGGCCAAATACGAGCGCGCCCGGCAGCGCGAGGCGCGCGCCGAAGAGTGGCGCACGGATGGAGCGGAGATTGTGCTGGTGGGCTACGGGATCGTGGGGCGGATTCTGAAGGCCGTAGCGGTGGAGGCGCGCGCCGCCGGGCTCAATGTGGGAGTGCTGCGGCCGATTACTCTCTATCCGTTCCCAACCAGGCATTTCGAGCGGCTAGCGGAGACGGCGCGTGTCTTTGTGGTGGTGGAGATGAGCAACGGGCAGATGCTGGAAGATGTGCGTCTGGCTCTGAATGGTGCTCGGCCGGTGGAGTTCCTGAGCCGCCTGGGCGGCATTGTCCCATCGCATGACGAGGTGCTCCAATTCGTGCGCGAGCAGGCTCGCCGCTACGTGCCGGCCATGGAGCCGGAGGAGGAGCGGCTGGCCAATGTCTAGCGAGACGGTCTCTGAATACACGGTGGCTCACGCCAAGGCGAAGTCGTTCTATGAACGCTATGAGCGCAAGCAGGAGTTGCAACACGCGACCCACTTTTGCCCCGGCTGTGGCCACGGCATTGCGCACAAGCTGTTGGCGCGGGCCATCGATGAGCTGGGCATCCAGGACAGAACCATCCTGGTTGGCCCGGTGGGCTGCGGGGTATTCACTTACAACTACTTCGACGTGGGAAATATCTCGGCCGCGCACGGCCGTGCGCCGGCGGCGGCTACCGGGGCCAAGCGGAGCCGGCCGGAAAGCATCGTGATCAGCTACCAGGGCGATGGGGATCTGGCGGCGATCGGGTCGGCGGAGATTCTGCATGCGGCCAATCGCGGCGAGAATTTCACCGCCATCTTCATCAACAACGCGGTCTACAGCATGACCGGCGGTCAGGCGGCGCCGACGACGCTGCTGGGGCAGAAGACCACCACCACCCCGAACGGGCGGCAGGCGGCCACGGAAGGCTATCCGCTGCGCGTCTGCGAGTTGCTGGCCACGCTCGATGCTCCGGTCTACATCGAGCGGGTGGGGCTGGGCGACAACAAGCAGATCGCCCAGGCGGCGCGCGGGTTGCGGCGGGCGGTGGAGAGCCAGGTGCGCGGATTGGGCTTCTCGCTGGTGGAAGTGCTCGCGCCTTGCCCGACGATCTGGAAGATGCAGCCGGTGGAGGCGCAGCGCTGGGTGCGCGATGTAATGGAGAAGACCTTTCCGCTGGGTATCTTCAAGGATCGCACCAAAGAGGCGGAGCCGCGGCGGCCGCCGGATGCGGCGCCGGCGCTCGAAGAGATTCCGGAGATTCTGGGCGTTGACCCTGAAGGTTTCTCCAAGGGCCACCCGGTGGGGACTGGGCAGACGCTGGCGGGGCTCGATATCAGCGTGCGCGCCGCGGGCTTTGGCGGCCAGGGAGTGCTGTTGCTGGGCGAGGTGCTGGCGGAGGCGGGACTGGATGCCGGTCTGGAAGTATCGTGGCTGCCCTCTTATGGGCCGGAGATGCGGTCGGGCACCTCGAACTGCCATGTGCGGATTGCCGGCCGGCCGATCGATTCGCCATTGGTGACCGAGCCTACCGTGCTGGTGGCGATGAATGAGCCGTCACTCAAGAAGTTCCAGGCGAGCGTGCGCAAGGGCGGATGGATTCTCTACAACGGCGAGACGCTGCCGGAAGGTTGCGGGCGAACAGATGTGCACGTGCTGGCGCGTCCCTTCACGCGCATGGCCGACGAGCTGGGCGACGCGCGCGCGGCCAACATGGTGGTGCTGGGAGCGCTGCTGGAGATCGCATCCGTGCTGCCGGAGGCCAGTGTCGCCGCCGCGCTGCGACGGCTCGTCAAGAATCCGAAGTGGGTGGAACTGGATGAGCGCGCGCTGGCACGGGGGCGAGCTTTATACAGGGAATCGCTCGTAGGGGCGAGCCATGGATGCTGATGCCGGTCTCATCGATCCGGCCCCGGTGAATTTCTGCGGTGTTCTGAGGCCTGGACTCGACGCTCGACTCCAACGCCGCTTCGTCCAGAGTGAGAGCTTCGAAACCCAGCCCAGCGATCTACTCAATCGGGGCGCCCGCTGGACTCATAACTGGGATGCCTGCCAACTTACAGGACTTCCAAAGTTTCGAGCTGCCGCCGCAAGGCATCCGCGCCCTGAAACGGAATGGCTTTCATCCCGGCTGACGCCGCGCCGGCCACATTCTCCGCGCGATCGTCGATAAACAGAATCCGTTCCGGCGGCCAGCCCAGAATATCCAGCGCGCGAAGATAGATCGCCGGCTCCGGCTTGCGCAGCCCGAGATAGCAGGAACTCAGCGCGACCTTCAGATAGTTGCGCAGGCCGAAATGCTCGAATCTGTACTTGTTCGTCTCCCGCGGCTCATTGTTCAGCGCGCCCAGCATGAAGTTACCGGATGCGGAAAGCTCCTTGAGGATTTCCAGCGCCCCATCGGGAAGGAGCCTCGACTGGGCAAGCATGAAGGCGAAAAACTCGTTGAGGGAAAAGCTGCGCGGCTCATCGAAGACGGTCGCCTCCAAGTACGAGTCGATGGGGATCGCACCCCGCTCCCAGGCGTCGTAGGGCGCGGGATGCCGGACCTCGAAGACCGCAAGATCCAGATGGAAGCGCTCGATCGCCGCCGCGCGCTCGCGGCGGTCCCAGCCATTCGTGAGCAGAACTCCGCCGACATCGAAGAGAATCACGTCGAAGGGGAGCATTCGGGCTTCTCCGTGTGCGCTTTCGCGTGGCATCTCAAGAGTCCGCATCAAAATGATGCCGTCATCCAGAGCGACCGTAGAGTAGCGAAGGGAGTCGAAGGACCTGCGTTCGGTAATGCCGGCCTGCGATCACCCCTGAAGGATTCTGTTTGGAACTTCGAGGTCGTGACACTGGGTCTCTGACCGGGTGATTCTGCCCCTCCCACCCTAGCGGCAAGAACAGAGACGCCGCGAGGGTGGGGCACCCACATTGGCACAAGAATAAACGGTCAAAGACCTATGCCGGATTCGCGGAACCGTCTTCACGCTGATACTTGGCCTCGATGGCCAGCACCTTCTTGAACCGCCGCACAAACCTTTCTTCGGTGGCGATGAACTTCGCGCCAACGAAGGCATTCACCACCTCGAAGGCCAGCGCCGAGCCGATAACGCGCGCGCCCAACACAACCACGTTCATGTCGTCGTGCTCCACGCCCTGGTGCGCGGAGTAGGTATCGTGGCACATGCCCGCGCGAATGCCGGGAATCTTGTTGGCCGCCACGCACACCCCCACGCCCGAGCCGCAGATGAGAATCCCCCGCGGCGCATCGCCCCGCTTCAGCGCCAGGCTCAGCTTTTCCGCAAAGTCGGGATAGTCGTCCAGCGGATCGGGCTTATAAGCCCCAAGGTCGATCACCTCATGGCCGGCCTGGGCAAGATAGGCGCGGACCTCCTCTTTCAGAAGAAATCCCGCATGATCGGAAGCGATGACGAGTTTCACAATGCACTCCTTCAGAGTTAGAGATCAGGGATCAGCCGGTGCAAGGAAGTTTTGAGGCAGTCCTTGTATTTCTCGGATTGAGGCGAATTCCCAAGTCTCAAAAGCTAGACCTGGGGCACCCAGCGTACTTCACCCTATACAACCGGATCTCTCGGAATGAGCCTTGGCGGTCCACCTTCGCCGGGACGTTCGACGAGGCGTAACTCGTTTGCGTCTTTGAAATCCTTAATCCACGGATGTTTTCCATCATGGAATTTCACGGTCCATTTGTTCGGAGGTTGCCCAAAGATGCCGGACTCCTCGAGTATGCCGCGACGGTTCGTCGATATTTCCTCTACAATGTCTCCGGAACTGAACATGTTAGGCTCCTGCCACGCCTCTCATCTTAGAGCACATCCTCCTGTGGAAAAGTCTCACTCCGTAGTTTTGTGTTTACTCTTTTGTATCCAGAAACAGTAAAACTGCGCAGGATGTCCCCACATTGTTGCAATCAACAGAGAGGATATTCTAGTCTGATCCCTGATCCCTGATCTCTGTCTCACTTCACCAGCTTCTTCGCCCGCGCCGCCACATTTTCTGCGGTAAATCCCAGCTCAGCCAGCACCTTTGGCCCTGGCGCGGAGGCTCCAAACCGGTCCAGCCCAATCACGTCGCCGTCCAGGCCCACATACTTCCACCAGCCCATCGTCGCTCCGGCCTCGACGGCTAGCCGGGGCACGCCCGCCGGCAGCACGCTGGCCTTGTACTCCGCCGTCTGCTCCTCGAAGAGCTTCCAACTGGGAAAGCTGACCACCCGCGCGCGTATGCCCTCGGCTGCCAGCAGCTTCGCGGCCTCCAGTACCGGCCAAACCTCGGAGCCGGCGCCAATCAGCACCACCTGGGGATCGGATGCATCTTCCAGCACATAGGCGCCCTTGCTCACTCCGGCGTACAGGTCGCGCCCCGCCGGATCGATCACCGGCAGGTTCTGCCGGGTCAGCGCAAAGAAGCACGGCTTCTTGCGTTCCAGAGCTAGCCTCCAGGCCGCGGCTGTCTCGTTGGCGTCCGCAGGCCGGAAGTCCGTAAGCCCCGGAATCGCCCGATGCGCCATCAGGTGCTCGACCGGCTGGTGGGTCGGTCCGTCCTCGCCCAGCGCGATCGAGTCGTGGGTAAATACGAAGAGCGAGTGCACCTGCATCAGCGCCGCCAGGCGAATGGCCGGCTTGGCATAGTCCGAAAACACAAAGAAAGTCGATGCGAAGGGAATCAGCCCTCCGTGGGCGGTAATTCCGTTTACCGCGGCGCACATCCCAAACTCGCGCACGCCAAAGAAGACATTCCGGCCGGCCGGGTCCACGTGGAAGCTCTCCCCCGGCTTGAAGATCGTCCGCGTCGATGAGGTCAGGTCCGCGGCCCCGCCAAACAGCTCCGGCACAACGCCGGCAATGGCGTTCATGATCTCTCCGCCGGCGTTGCGCGTAGCCACCGGCTTGCCCGGCGCAAAGCTGGGAATCGCCTTCTCCCAACCCGGCTTGAGTGCGCCGCTTTGCGTGCGCTCAAACTCCGCCGCCAGCTCCGGGTTGGCCGCCTCGTAGTCCGCGAAGAGCGCCTTCCACGCGGTCTCCAGTTCCGCGCCGCGCTCTTTAGCCTGGCGCCAGTTGGTCAGCGCGTCCGGGGGAACCACAAAGCTCTGGTCTTCAGGGAAGCCGAAAAACTTCTTGGTCGCCGCCACAGCTTCGGCTCCCAGCGGCTCGCCGTGGGACTTGTTGCTGCCGGCCTTGGGACTGCCGTAGCCGATCACCGTTCGCACCGCGATGATCGACGGCTTGCCGGTCTCCGCCTTGGCCGCTTCGACGGCCGCTTCAATGGCCGCCAGGTCGTTGCCGTCGACCACCCGCTGCACGTGCCAATGGTAGGCCTCAAAGCGCTTCAGGACATCGTCGTTGTAGCTCAGGCTGGTGGGCCCATCCAAGGAAATAAGGTTGTCGTCGTAAAGAAAAATCAGTTTGCCCAGCCCCAGTGTCCCGGCCAGCGCGCAGGCCTCGTGGCTGACCCCTTCCATCAGGTCGCCGTCGCTCACCAGCGCAAAAGTATGGTGGTCCACCACGTCGAAGCCGGGCCGGTTGTAAACCGCAGCCAGGTGACGCTCCGCCATCGCCATGCCCACGGCCATCCCAGCGCCCTGTCCCAGCGGTCCGGTGGTCACTTCCACGCCGTCCGTGTCGCCCCGCTCCGGGTGGCCGGGGGTCCGCGAACCCCACTGCCTGAAGCTCTTCAGATCGTCCAGCGTCACGTCGTACCCGGCGAGGAACAGCGTGGAATACAGCAGAGCCGAGGCGTGGCCGTTCGACAGCACAAACCGGTCGCGGTCCGCCCACTTGGCGTGCGCTGGATTGTGCTTCATCAGCTTGTGAAAGAGCAGGTAGGCGATGGGCGCGCAGCCCAGTGGAGCGCCGGGGTGGCCGCTCTTGGCCTTCTCCACGGCGTCCACGGCTAAAAGACGAAGTGTATCGATCGACAGTTGATCAAGAAAGGACTGCGAAGGCGAAGAAGTCATAACCCCATTGTACCCAAAGGCGGTGGGCTTTACGGCTTCTCCGCAGCCTTCCCCGCTTTCTCGTTTTCCGCATTGGTCTTGCGCGGGGCCAGCGAACCACCCTCCAGCCAACTCTGCACCCGTTCAACTTCTCCCTCCTCCGCATGATCTCCCTTCGCGAGTGGTAGATAAATATCCGGGGGAATCCCCGCAAGGTCTACCGGCAGATCGGGAATTCGCAGTGACCGCGATGTCGCATACCACAGCAACCGCTCTCCAGACGGCAGCTCGAATGGACGAAGATTGGAATAATCCAGTGAACCGGAGGAACGCCGACCGATCAACTTCACGTTGAAGCTTTGGCGGGCGGCGAGAAGAAACGCTTCACAGGCGCTTGCACAATCTCCATCGATAAGAATCGCGACACGCGAAGGCCGTTGCGGCTCCAACAGCTTTCGGCGTTCGAAACTGATGCTGCCCTTATTATCCTGGGGAACCAGACTCCCCGCGGGGGCATTGCGTGTGCGGGCGATTGTGTCTTGGGTGAATTTCTCGCACTCAGCATCTCCTGGGGCAATGATCGCGCAAAGATTCTTGTGCCCCTCAAGATTGGCAGGAGTTGTCAGCCACACAGCGCCGACGCTAACCATTTCTTCCGGCATTAGCCATGGAAGTATCGGTTCCCAAGTGCTGTCGTCGCCCCCGCCATTCCCGCGCACGTCGATAATCCAGTTGGGATGTTTCGCCAATGCCGCATGGTTTTGCTGGAGTAATGAGATTAGGGGTTCGCGGTTCGCAGCTTCGAAGGTCATCAGCTTCAGAAGGATGGTTTTGTCGGATAGTGTCTGGAACTTGGGCGGATACTTGAGCGGAGCAGGTGTAGTTTGCGCAGATGAACTGCTTGCGGCTGGTTTGGTAGAAGGCCGCCTACCGACATAGAGATGCCCTTTCCGCCAGGCCTCAAGATACTGATTCAGCACTTGCCTACAGCCCTTGTCATTCGATATCTGCATGGCCGCGCTTCTTGCTTCGGCCAATGCATCGTCAAAATGCTTCTGCCCAAACTGGGCGAGATGATCTTTTGCGCCGGTATCGTTTTCGAGAAGGAAGCCTGGAATTACTTCCAGATCCTTCACACAAAGCTCCGCGGCGTTTTGCTGTCCCATGCAGTTCACCGAAAAGCAGGTTGTTACCGCGAAGATGAATGGCAATGACTTGATTTTCATGCCAGCCCTCTTTCCTCATCAAACTCACAGCCGGACTATGTCTCTTTGGATTGACGAATCCATAATAACCGGCAGCCCTCAACTTTCCCGCACCCAACCGCCGCTCTCCCGCATCCACTGAATGTACGGACCTGCTGAGGATTGAGATGTGCAGCGTGGCCCGCCCCGTTCCAGCCCGACCGCATAGGCCACGGCGCAACCCCAACGAAGAACGCACGACGAAGGAGAACTTCCCTATGGCTTACGAACTCGCTCCGCTTCCCTACGACTACGCCGCTCTGGAACCGTTCATCGATACGGAAACGATGAAGATCCACCACGGCAAGCATCACCAGGCTTACGTCAATAACCTCAACGCCGCCCTCGCCAACTACCCGGAGCTGGCCGCCAAGCCCGTCGACGATCTGGTTCGCGACCTGGCCCAGGTTCCCGCGGAGATTCGCACCGCGGTGCGCAACAACGGCGGCGGCCACTCCAACCACACCGCCTTCTGGCGCCTGATGGGCCCGGTAGGCTCGGATGGCATCGGCGGCGCGCCCACAGGCCCCATCGCCGCGCAGATTGCCGCAGATTTCGGCAGCTTCGAGGCCTTCAAGAAGACCTTCAACGAGACTACCGCCAAGCAGTTCGGCTCCGGCTGGGGCTGGCTTGTCTTCCCCGGCGGCAAACTCGAGGTCCTCTCCACGCCCAACCAGGACTCGCCCCTCACCCAGGGCCTTTACCCCATCCTCGGCAACGACGTCTGGGAGCACGCCTACTACCTCAAGTACCAGAATCGCCGTCCCGAGTACCTCGCCGCCTGGTGGAGCGTGGTCAACTGGCACGAAGTCAACCGCCGCTTTGCTCTCGCCAAAGGCTGAGGAGCGGAGAGCAGGATTGGAACGCAGCCGCCAGCAGCTTGTGTGCCGCGCGCATCTCGCGGCGCAGGCCATCGTCGGCGAAGCAGGTTGGCGGCGGCAACGCTCCCAGGCTACTCCGCTATGGCGGACGAGACCTGTGGCGTCCGTTTCGACGAGCTTCTATGCGGGCAGCGCGCTTGCCCAGGTCGCGCTACCGTCTTGCGGGATACTCCACGCGGACAGTCAGGATTTCGTAGGGATGAATCGGCACTCTGACCGTATCGTCCGCGATAGTCAGGGCCGCGCCCTCCGGTTTTTCCATCAGGTTGGTGACTGTGGCTCCTGTTGCCCCGCCCGGCACGTGGATCTGGACCTCGCTTGTTTCTCCGGCCCACTCATACATTCGAAAGATCAGCCCATCGGCGTCCTCGGCCTTCTTCAGGGCGGTCAGCACCACGTTCTCGGGCTTCACAGTTACATAACTATGCTCTGCCGGCAGGCTGCCGGAATGGGCTTGCACCTGGGCCGCCTGCAGCACGTAGTTATACTCGTAGCCGCGGCGAACGGTCAGCGCCTGCTTCCAGTCGCCGGCGTGCGGATACAACGCATACGTGAAGTGGTGGTGTCCGCGGTCGGCTTCCGGATCGGGCCAGGTGGGCGAGCGCAGAAGCGAGATACGCAGCACGTTGTCCTTGCCGTCATATCCATACTTGGAGTTATTCAACAGGCTGAAGCCGTGCTGCCCGTCGCCCAGGTCGGCCCAGCGCAATGCGGGCACCTCGAACTGCGCCTGTTCCCAACTGTTATTGCGCGAGGTGGGGCGCTGGATGCTGCCGTAAGGAATCTCGTAGGTCGCCTTGCCGCTCGCGGCGGCCAGCGGAAATGCGGCCTTCAGCAGCACGTGCGTCTCATGCCAGTCGATGTCGTTGACCACATCCACCTGGTCCGCGCCCGCGTCGAGAGTTATCTCCTGCACAAACTTCGAGTTTTGCCAACTGCGCGTTACGCGAATCGCGGCGCGCAGCGGTCCCTTCGCAACCAGTTCCACCGAGTCGGCCTTGTCGATTGAAGTAACATGATCGAGCGTGCCCGGATCGATGTTCCACGCATCGTATTGCTTGGGCAGGTCATTGAAGGTCTGTAACTGGTTGCCGCATGAGCCCGCGGCCAGCTCTTCGAAGTGCGCTTTCTTGTCGTAAAGACTGGTGATGCAGCCTGTCTGGCCATCGGTCGAAACCTTCAGCGCTGAGTTTTCAAGCGTCAGTCCTTCCGCCTTCAGGTCGCTTGCAAAAGGCCTCGCGCCGGGCGCCACATGCAGCACCGTGTAACCCAGGGAAGGCACGTCGCGCGCTTCAATCAGCAACCGGTAACTGTTGGTCGCAGCACTGCTCTGCAGCACTTGCGAAGGCACGACGCGATTGCCCTTGTCCAGCACCGATACGCCGTTCCTGGCTGGCGCGGGCAACTGCACATCGACTGTCACCGGACCGGAGCGCTCCCAGGCCAGCGGATTGAAGATCAGCACCGGCACTCCGCTTGCCGCGCGCGTATCGATCTGGGTCGCAAGTGTCTTGAGCGCCTGCTGCGAGATTTCGTTCGTCGCCCAGCGCACCTGGTCGTAATCCTGCTGTGCCTCCTTGTAGATGACGCCGATGCCCGAGCCAGCCGCCAGGTCATGAAAATCGTTGAATGTGATCCTTTTCCATGCTTCTGTGAGCCGGTCCGCGGGGTAGGTATCGCCATCCAGCCAGGCGAGCGACGCGAGTTTCTCGGCATTCAGAGCCTGCTCTTCGCTGTCGCGCATGTTGCGCTTGTGGTTGGCCTGGGTGGTCATAACTCCGCGGTGATATTCAAAGTACAATTCGCTCTTCCATGTGGGAATCGCGACCTTTCCATCTTCCGGTGACACAGGAGCTATGTATCCCTTGGCGATCGAGTCGTAATCCCATACCCGCGAGTCGGCAACCAGCTTGCCTTCAACGCCGGTGAAGTAACTCTGCGCGGTTCCAAACTCCATCTTCGGAACAACCTTGTCCGGCTGCATCCAATGCGCGCCCTCGTCGAGAATCGAGCGCGTCGGCCCGCCGCCGTGATCGCCTATCCCGTACAAATCCAGCATTTCCGTCAGGCCGGAGATGTGGCTGCGCGCCCAGCTCAAGTCGATTGCCAGGCGCAGCGGGTTCAGGTTGTTATTGGCGTAGTCGTGAGGAAAGTAAGTCAGAACCTTGCTGCCGTCCGGCGACTCCCACCAGAAGAGCTTGAAAGGAAACTGATTGGTGTCGTTCCAGGTGGTCTTTTGAGTTACAAAGTAGTCGATGCCAGATTTCTTGTAAATCTGCGGCAACTGCCAGGTATATCCAAAGGAATCCGGATTCCAGCCGATCCGCACATCGACGCCATATTCCTTTTGAAACCACCGCTTGCCCACCAGGATGGAACGCACTTGCGCCTCGCCGTCAGGCATATTCAAGTCCGGTTCCACCCACATGCCGCCCACAATCTCCCAGCGCCCTTCCTTGATGCGCCGCTTGATCTCCGCGTTCATCTGCGGATACTTCTCCGCGATCCAGGCGTTGTACTGCGCAGCGGACTGGGTGAAGGTGTAATCGGGATACTCATTCATCAACTGCAGCGCGGTGGCGAAGGTGCGCTTGACCACATCCACCGACTCGCTCCACGGCCAGAGCCACGCCGCATCGATGTGCGAGTTACCGTCCAGGTGCATGGTCGCCTGCTGAACCAGCGGCCTGAGGGCCTCCATAGCCGCCTGAGCCTGCTTCAGCGAAGCATCGAACTTAAGCTGGTCCTTTGCGTCGAGCGCAACTAGATCGACCGCGCCGATGGCAGTCTCCAGGGTAGCTCTGTCCGGCGCAACGTTCTTCGAGAGGCTCGGAATCAGCGCCGCCGCCGTAAGAAACTCGATTCGCAAATCCTCCGGATTGGGGCGGTTCGCGGCGAAATCGATCTTGAGATCGGCGCCGGTGAACCGCTTTATATCGACGGTATGCAGCAGCTTGACGGCCACCAGCGCCTTGTCTCCCGGCTTGGCTTTGTCGAAGAGGACAATCGGCTCCAGATCGTCCCCCAGAGCCACGCGCCGGCTGTTGAAATAGACGATCTCCGGCATGGGGCCATTGGCGGTAGCCCCCAGGCGGAACCACACCGTGGCGTCCGTCAGGTCGTATCCATGCAGGCTTTGCGGCACCTCAATCCACCGCCGGAACCACACCGCATCCTGCGGCGCAGTCGCCCCCGCCTTTACCACCGGCCAGGAAGAATCGTCCAGATCGGCCGCCTCCCCATGAGCCAGGTCGCCGGCATGAAAGCGCCATTCCTCCGCCGGTAGCCGATTCAACTCCGTCAGCCGCCCGACTACCGCCTGGGAGTTAGCGTCGAGCGTCTTGACGATCTCCGCCACTTGCAACGGCGTCTGCGCAACGGCCCGCTCTCGGCCAATCGCGCACACCGCAATCACGCAAAGAAAAACAGCGGCGCTAACACGCAGCGCGCGCCTTCCCATTCCGAATCCTGGTTCACTCTTCATGGAGAATCTCCTGTACTGTTCCGAAAACGGCAATAGGCTGTGCGCCGCGTCCGCCATTGCAGGAGAATTCTACACCGGGAGCGGGACTTCCCGCCCACAGCGCGGGAAACTGGAGCTGGCTTATCGGATGTTCGCGATCTCCCGCCCATGCGGTTCGATCAGGGGTGGGTCAGTCGGCCTGGAAATTCATTTGCACGCGGATACGTTGATTCGGCGGAAGGTCTCAAAGCACCTGCCGTCGTCCTGTCGCGTCTCTTCAATCATTCTCTTGATGACGTACTCCCGGAGGCGCAGTTTCGCCCCTTCAGGGAGATGCGGGAGAAACGGCACCAGGCTGGGCTGGTCGATCCACTTGATCATCGCCGCTGCGTCCAAAAAGTACCTATCCGCAATCTCTCCCCAGACGCGCGCATTACTCAATCCACTGGCATCCATCAAAGCCGAGTACTCCTCGACCGAGGGCATGTACCACGGCCAATCGAATCCGGCAAAATGGATCTCAAACTCCTTAGCGGCCATAGTTTCGCGAATGACAGAGAAGAAGTGCGAGCAGTTTCCCTCCCCGGCGAAGTTGAAGCGGAGCCTCCCGCCCTCGCGCAGGGCGCGGCCGACATTTCGGAGCAAACGTCTGTGGTCCTTGATCCAGTGCAGGGTGGCGTTGGAAAACACAACATCGAACTCCTCTGCGAAGTTCAGCTCATCGATGTCCATCTGGAGGAAGCCAAGGTTCTTCCTGACCTTCGACCGGGCCGCCTCAATCATTCCGTGCGAAGCGTCGATGCCGACCACCTCTCCATCGGGAACGAGATCGGCGATCTGCGCAGAGAGCGCCCCATCTCCGCACCCAAGGTCGAGAATCCGCTCGGTTCCTTGCAGATCGAGCTCTGAAATGAGCCTCGTCCCCCATTCTCTTTGGTGAGCGGAGGCCTTTTCGTACTTCTTGCCATCGAATTCGTGTGTCATGTTCTGAGTGCTTAACTCATGTTATCGCGGCGCGGCGTGAACTGTTCCTATGGCGTTCTATTGCGAAAGGGGCAGGCGTCGCATAACCAATTCTTCTTCCGCTACGCCGTGGCCGCGTTGGCCACCGACTGCAACCCCCACGCTTCGATCTCGAACTCGCGAATCTTGTACTTCTGTATCTTGCCCGACAGGGTGGCCGGAAAGCTGTTTACGAAGCGGACGTGCTCGGGAATCTTGTAGTAGGCGATCTGGCCCTGGCAAAACTCGCGAATCTCCGCCTCGGTGGCGTCGACTCCTGGCCGCAAGCGCACCCACGCCGCCACGATCTCGCCCAGCCTCGCGTTGGGAATGCCGACCACCTGCACCTCGTCCACCTTGGGGTGGGTGTAGAGAAACTCCTCGACCTCGCGGGGATAGATGTTCTCGCCGCCGCGGATGATTACGTCGCGCGAGCGGCCGGTGAGGTGGATGCAGCCGTCTTCGTGCATGATGCCCAGGTCGCCGGTGTGCAGCCAACCGTCGGGGCGGATGACCTCGGCCGTGCCTTGGGGGTCGCCGTCGTAGCCCTTCATCAGCGCATAGCCGCGCACGCACAGCTCGCCCTGCTCACCCACGGGCAGCGTCTCGCCGGTCGCGGTGGAGACGATCTGGATTTCGGTCTGCGGCATGGCGCGGCCCACGGTCTTGACGCGAATCTCGATCGGATCCTCGGCATCGCTCATGGTGACTACCGGCGAAGTTTCGGTCTGGCCGTAGGCGATGACCAGCTCGCGGCAGTTCATCTCGTAGAGCACGCGCTTCATCAGCTCCACAGGGCAGGGCGCGCCGCTCATCATGCCGGTGCGCAGGCTGCTCAGGTCGTAGGTGGCGAAGTCGGAGAGCGCCATCTCGGCCACATACATCGCCGGAACGCCGTAGACCGAGGTCGCCCGCTCGTCGTGGACGGCCCGGAGCGTGGCGCGCGCATCGAAGGTCCAGTTGGGCAGGATGATGGCCGCGCCGGAGTTGACCGCGCTCATGGTGCCGATGACGCAACCGTAGCAGTGGAATAGCGGCACCGGCACGACGATGCTGTCCTGCTCGGTGTAGTGGAAGCCCTGGGCCAGGAACTGCCCGTTGTTCACCACGTTGTGGTGGGTGAGCAGCACGCCTTTGGGCAGCCCGGTGGTGCCGCTGGTGAACTGGATATTGGCCACGTCGTCCACGGCCGCATGCGCGGGCAGCTCGCCGGGGGCGTCCTTCAGCGCCGGCCACTCCGGCGTATCGAAGTAGATGGTGTGCTCCAGTTCCAGGTTGAGCCCATGGCGCGCGCGCCCCAGAATTTCTTCGTAGTCGGCGTGCTTGTCCTTATGCCACAGAAAGAGCGCCTTCATGCGCGACCGCTGGAGCGTGAACTGCAGCTCATGGGAGCGGTAAGCGGGGTTCACATTCACCAGCGCCGCGCCGGCCCGCGCGCAGCCCATGTGCATCTGGATCCACTCGATGCAGTTGGTGGACCACAGCCCCACGCGGTCGCCACGGCGAATGCCCAGCGACCATAGTCCTCGCGCCACTCGGTCCGCCTCGGCGCTCAGTTCGGCCCAGGTCAGCCGCTGCCCTTGGTGGCACGAGGCTACCGCCAGACGGTCCGGGAAGCGCTCCGCGGTGCGGTGCAGCAGACCGCCGATGGTCAGCTCCAGCAGCGGCCTGCTCACTCCGCGCGCATAGCTCAGGGTGCAAAGGTTCTCTTCAACAGGCATATTCTCAAGCCTTGGGATAACGAAGGGCAGTGTACACCCGCGCAGCCCGCAAAAAACTGTGACCCAGCCCACAAATCTCGAAGGGCAATCCAAGCCGGCGCGGAAGCAGAGTCAGTATATCCTTGGCGAGGGTAGTCGCGGCGGCTCGAAGCAGGCATTGCACCGGTTGCGAAGAACGGGATTGGGCAGAATTCCTGGCGGGCGATGCGCAATGGATGCTCCGGGAATCGCCGCTGCTCATGGTAGGCTTTTAGTTGCCAGCCGCAACCTTTGCGTCTCTCGCTCCGTGGCGCTCAAGCCATGGATCAGCCAGCGCGTATTGGGTTGGCCGTAGGGCAAGGAAGCGCGAATCGGCAGATTAGAGGATTGTGGCAACGCTTGCTGAAGACGAGAGTGGGAAGATACAGCCGGCAGCGCTGTCGCGCGGCAAGGTGAACCTGGGCATTGTTTGTCCGATGGCCAACGAGGGAGACCAGGCGACAGCGTTCTGCCAGGATGTGCTGAAGAACTGCCGTGGCTTTCAGAGGGTTACATTCTTCGCGGTCTTCGATCGCGTCACCAAGGACGAAAGCCTGGATCGAATGCGCGAGCTGGAGCGCAGCGAGCCGCGGCTGCGCGTGGTGTGGGCGCCTGAGAACCGCTGTGTGGTAGACGCCTATCTGCGCGGCTTCAATGAGGCGCTCGAGGCCGGCAGCGACTGGATTCTGGAGATCGACGCCGGATTCAGCCATCAGCCGGGCGATATTCCACGGTTCTTCGATGCCATGGAGCAGGGCATGGATTGCGTCTTCGGGAGCCGCTCGCTGGGCTGCTTTGAAGACAGTTCGATGAAACGCCGGTTTGTGAGCTGGGGTGGAACCGTGCTGGCCAACCTGCTGCTGGGCACGCGGCAGACCGACATGACCAGCGGCTTTGAATTGTTTTCGAGCCAGACGCTGCGCATGGTCATCGATCGGGGCATTCAGTCCAGGGCGCACTTTTTCCAGACCGAGATAAAAACTTATTGCAGGAATCTGCGCTTCGTCGAGGTGCCGATAACTTACCGGGCGGCGAGTCCGCGCCTTGGCTCCTCCGCGATTACAGAGGCTTTCCGGCAGTTGTGGCGCCTGTTTCGACTTCGACACAAGGGGCAACTATGAAAGATTCCGTGTTTGAAGGATCCACAAGTGTTGTAGTTACTTCCATCTCCGCGCCCAATGCGGCGTTGCGGGAGTTGGCGGGCCAGTGCAAGGCTCGCGGTTTCGCATTTTACCTGATAGGCGACGTACCCAGCCCGGCCGATTTCTCGCTCGAAGGGTGCGAGTTTTACAGCCTGGCGCGGCAGCGGGCAACGGGTTTGAAGATTGCCGAACTGCTGCCCACCCGGCACTACGCGCGCAAGAACATCGGCTATCTGCTGGCCATGCGGACGCGGTCGAGGATGCTGCTTGAGACCGACGACGACAATATGCCGCTGCCTGAGTTCTGGGCCGAGAGAAAGCCGGAGCAGCGCGTGCCAACGCTCGCCGCAGCGGGCTGGACAAATGTCTACCGGTATTTTTCCGAGGCGAATATCTGGCCGCGGGGTCTGCCTTTGGATGCGATTCAAGCGCCGCAGCAGGCCTTCGACGCGCTGCCGGTGGTGGAATCGGACTGCCCCATTCAGCAGGGACTAGCGGATGGGAATCCCGATGTGGACGCGATTTACCGGCTCGTGCTACCGCTTCCGATCTCTTTCCGGGCAGGCCGGCGGGTAGCGCTCGGCGGCGGGGCATGGAGCCCGTTCAACAGCCAGAGCACGGCATGGTTCCCAAAGGCCTATCCGCTGCTTTATCTGCCTTCCTACTGCTCATTCCGCATGACCGATATCTGGCGGAGCTTTGTAGCCCAGCGCATTGCATGGGAGAACGGATGGAGCGTGCTGTACTCGAGTCCCGACGTCTTTCAGGAGCGGAACGAGCACAGCCTGATGCAGGACTTTGCCGATGAGGTGCCGGGCTACCTGCACAACCGCTCCATCGGAGACCGCCTGCAGGCGCTGAAGCTCACGGCTGGGCCGGAGAAGATCGCGGAGAACCTGATCCGGTGTTATGAGGAGCTGGTCCGGCTGGCCGTGGTCGATGCGAAAGAGATATCCCTGGTGAAGGCCTGGGCGCAAGATATAGCCGGGCTGTCGTAAGCGCAGCCAAGAGTCATATTGCCAACAGCACGATGAATATAGGCTCAAAGGCGACGGCAGAGATTGTTGATTGGATGGTGGAGCTGAGCGGGATCGAACCGCTGGCCTCCTCGTTGCGAACGAGGCGCTCTCCCAGCTGAGCTACAGCCCCACGACTTCCTTATCTTACCAGCAAGCGGCAAATCCTGAAAGGCGCATCGCGCTCAGGGCCACTTGCAAGCCTGCCAGTCAGGCAGGCCGTTGCCTCGCTCCCCCGCTGTTACAATCGGAAGGGCCGGAAGCCCGCCGATTCTTGGCAGTCATTACGAGCCGGCAGCTCGACCCGCAAACGATGCCCATTCGCCTTTTCAATACCCTTTCGGGACAACTCGACGAGCTTGTGCCCATGGACGGCAAGGCCCTGCGCATGTATGCCTGCGGACCGACCGTCTACGATTATGGCCACATCGGCAACTTCCGTACTTTCTTGCAGATAGACGTACTCCGCCGCTTCCTCAAGCTCACCGGAACCCCGGTCCGCCACGTCATGAACATCACCGATGTGGACGACAGGATCATCCAGAACGCGGCCGCCGCCGGCGTCTCCATCGGGGATTACACGGCGCGCTTCGAGCAGGCTTTTTTTGAGGATCTGGACGCCCTGCGCGTCGAGCGCCCGGAGATCATGGCCCGCGCCACCGAGCACATTTCCCGCATGGTCGAGCTGATTCAAAGGCTGGCCGCGGCCGGCGCCGCTTACCAGGCCGAAGACGGCTCGTGGTACTTCCGGCTGGGATCCTTCGCGGAGTACGGCAAGCTGAGCAAGAAGGACTTCGGCGGCATGGAAGACGGCGCCCGCGTCGATCTGGACAAGTATGACAAGGACTCGGCCCGCGACTTTGCGCTGTGGAAGGCGGCCAAGCCCGGCGAAACCTCCTGGGAGACAGCCATCGGCCGCGGCCGGCCCGGCTGGCACATCGAGTGCTCGGCCATGGCTATGGAGTATTTGGGTGAGAGCTTCGACCTGCACGCCGGCGGCGAAGACCTGATCTTCCCGCACCACGAGAACGAGATTGCGCAGAGCGAGAGCGTCACCCATAAGCCCTTTGCCCGCCATTGGATGCACGTGCGCTTCCTGCTGGTGGACGGGCGCAAGATGGCCAAGAGCGAGGGCAACTTCTTCACCCTCCGCGACCTGCTGCTGAAGGGCTACAAAGCCTCTGCCATCCGGCTGGCGCTGATCTCCGTGCCCTACCGGCATCAAATGAACTTCACACTAGACGGGCTGACCAAAACCGCCAACGCAATTGACCGACTGCGCAGTTTCTATCAGAGGCTGAAGAACACTAGCTGGCCCCTTGGAACAAGTCACGGTTCCGTTGGCGTTGACCAAGTTACGAAAGATCAGTCACAAGAAGCGCGTACGAAATTCTTGACAGCGCTTGCAAATGATCTGAATACTGCTGAGGCGCAGGCTGCGATATTTGATCTGGTCCGCGTTGTAAATTCAAGGGCGGATGCGGGATTTCTTTCGCAAAATGATGTTAACGAAGTATTGAGTGTTCTGAAAGAATTCGATGCCGTCTTTGACGTAATCGAGGATCACGACGCGGAGCCGACCCGGCTTGCCTTGGAATGGGCCGAACAAGTCGGCCGACTTGGCGACGTTGTTCTCTACCTGCTGGAGCAGCCGGCCTCCGACGAGGCGATCAACGCCCTGGTTGCCGAGCGTACACTAGCCAAGAAGCAGCGCAACTTTGCCCGCGCCGACCAGATCCGCACTGAACTGGCCGAGAAGGGCGTCGTGATCGAAGACTCAAAAGACGGGTCGCGCTGGAAGCGGAAGTAGTGTCAGTAATGGAGACGACGATGGAAATTGATTTCGAGATGGAAGAAGACGGCCGATGGATCGCGGAAATCCCTGATCTGCCCGGAGTGCTGGGCTATGGATCGACCCGAGGGGAAGCCGAGGAGAAGGTCAGGACTCTGGCACAAGAAGTTGTTGAAGAATCTTTCGCAAAGAGACAGTGAATTTGGGTTATGACCAGGAAATCCGCGACTTATTGCGATCGAGAGAGCTCCGGTATGAGACTGTGGAGATGGTTTGTGGTTTTGCCACTGATCGCCGGCTCGCTGGTCAGCGTGTCTGCTCAGGAATCTCCCAGGAAAGACGATGTGCATTGGTGCTCCGCGATTCCTGTATCCGAGGCTTGGCGAGAAGCCAAATTGACTGCGGTCTTTGTCTTCGATGTGGACGCGAGCGGCAAACCCATCCATATACGGAGCATTAGGATTCCTCTCATCAAGGACGATGGTCCGTTCCTTGCCTGTATTTCCGGATGGTCAATACCTTCTGTTTCAGGCAGAATTACAGCTGATCTTGTTTGGGAGTGGGGCTGCAAAGGCATAGAAATCTCTGCAAACGGAACCCGCAAGTCATTTCCTTGTCAGCCGCCTAAGGCAGACACACAGCCCAATTCCCAATAACTTTGAAAATGGAGGTCTACCCCATGGAAGCCAACGAAGCCCAGGAGTTGCAGGAACACGCCGAGCACGGATCGCACGAATCCTCGCTGCGTCCGATCGCCTTGACCATGACTGTGCTGGCCGTGCTGGTGGCCGTCACCACAGTGCTGGGCCATCGCACCCACACCGAGGCCATTCTCAGGCAGAACCAGGCCACCGATATGTGGAACGAATACCAGGCGCACAAGATTCGGTCGAACGACACCGCCCTGGCCGCCGACCTGCTCAGCGCCCTGACCGTCGCCGACAAGGATGCAGCGAAGAAGATTGCCAAGGGCTACGGCGACCACCAAGCCAAGTGGACCGCCGAGCTTAAGGATGAGCAGGATAAGGCCGAGGCGCTGGAGACCAAAGTCGAGCAAGCTGAAGTGCGCGGCGACCGCTTCGATCTGGCTGAAGCGATGCTCGAGATTGGCCTGGTCATCACCTCGGTCACGCTGCTCACGCGCAAGCGCGCCTACTGGTATGTGGGCATCGTTTTCTCGCTTGCCGGCATCGCGTCCGCGGCCTCGGTTCTGCTGCTCAAGTAGGAGAACCGGGCTTACTCCCCCGGCATTTGCTCCAATTCTTCAATAGGGCGCGGCTTGGCCTTCACCTGAGCGGTGGTCAGCAGAAACACAGCGACCACGATGGCAGCCATGCCGGCGAACTCAGCCGCCGCCGGCCGCTCGTGGAGGAACAGGATTCCCAGCAGGACCGCGACCAACGGGTTCACGTAGGCGTTCGACGAGACCTTGGCCACGGGAACATGCTCGAGCAGATAGATAAAACAGGTGTAACCCAACAGCGAGCCGCCAGTGATCAGATACGCGAGCGACCCGATGGAGCTGGCGTTCAGGTGGAACTGCGGCCATTGGCCCAGCGCAGTTCCCAGCGCGGTGCAAGAGACGCCTGCCACGAGCATTTGCCAGGCCGCCGCAACCAAGCTGTTCATGGGCAGGCGCGCGCGCCGGGCCAAGATGCTGCCCACTGCCCAGGAAAGCGCGCCGGCCAGCAGGGCGGCGATGGCAGGCAGGAGCGCGCGGTTGCCGCTGGACACGCTTTGAATCGAAGGCCATAGCAGAGCGGCCAGTCCGGCAAAGCCCAGCAGCATCCCCAACCAGCCGCGCGCCGGCAGCCGCTCACCCCCCGGCAGCAGCATCTCGATCAGCGCCACATACAGCGGAGTGGCGGCAAACAGCAGCGAAGCCAGGCCGCTGGCAACGGTCCTCTCCGCATACACCAGGCTCACATTGCCTCCGCCAAGCAGCAGCAACCCGACCAGACTCAGCGTGAGCACGGTCTTCGGCGTCCCCAGCAGGCGCAGGCCGCGCCAGCGGCACCATGCCAGCAGAATTGCGCCCGCGACAAGATAACGCGTGCCCGCCAGCAGCAGGGCCGGCATCTGGGCTGCTCCAATGCGAATGGCCGTGTAGGTAGAACCCCAGAAGAAGTAGACGCAGGCAAAGGACAGCACGATGGAGGCCTTGGGGGCCGCTTTGCGTTGCGAGTGGGCTGATTTGAGTGGGGAATTCGCCACGGCGTTGATTCCATGCTAGAACACGACCGGGGAGATCGGGTTCTGAGAATCTGTCCAAGAACGCGCACCGAATGCCTCAACTTAGGCAGTGCGGGTCTCTGGGAGTGGGTTCTTGGACAGATTTGCAGTTTTGCAAGGGCACCGCTTCAGCCGCGTCGCATGATCGCAACCGGCCTGGAGAGACGAAGAATACGGATGGACCCTCTTCGCCGGGCGCCGCGGTCTTGTTGTTGCGCGTTGACTATCATCCCACGACGAGGCGCCATGTTTCGCTCAGGTTTCCGTTGATGTACGCGAGTGAACAGCGGCATTGAGAAATATCATCGCGACAAAAAACACAACGATATAGAGGATGATGAACCAGCGCTGCCGGTGCAAGAGCCTCACCACGGCGGCCGCCGGCCTGCCGAGGACGGCCAGAAAACGGTCCAGCGAGTTTGCCGGCTCAAGAACAAAAGTGGCCGCCACTCGCTTGGAAAACACCAGGTACGGGAGCAGTACGGTCAGATGGAAGATCAAGCCGATCATGCCTTCGTCCAGGTACTGCGCCGACGCGCCGCCGATTATTGCCCAGAAGACCCAAGTTAGAGCGATATAGGCAACGAAAAGAGGAGCCGCATAACTGCGCTTGCGGAAGAAGCCCCAGGAAACCGCCGCGACCATAATCATCGTCAGAATATCGAGCCATAACGCCGGCCAAATTATCGTGACTTCACCGAAGCTTCTCAGTATCGACACAGATTTGTAGAGAAATCCGATGGGTTGCGCGCACAAAGCGAAGGCCGGCAATAACAGCCACCCATTAATGCCTGCGGGAATCTTCTTCTCGGTTTCCACGAGCGTCTTCTCCATGAATGTTTTCTCCATTGGGCAAAGCCTATGTTGTAGATTGAAAGCCGGATGAATCCTACACTCGCGCCTGCAATGTTTGTCAAGGGCGAAGCATGACTGCCCTAAGAGTTCCGTTCACTCGCGCGGGGTTCAGAGCGGAACCAAAGCTCCTGCCCGTGGCGCAAATGGGTTTTCTGTTGCTCGCTTGTCATGCTCGGGCGCGGCATGGCCGAGACGCCGGGGTTGCGCCTTTCGCCCGGCTGGCCGACAATGGTCTGCCATGGGATGGATGGAGCGGATTGGGATCGGCTGCGCGGAGCGGACGCTTTCCGGCCTGAACTGGATCGCGCGCCGGCGGGGAGGAGCATCCGCTCTGGCTGCTCACCTGGAAACCGGCATCGAGGGCGAGGACGCGGCCTTCTTCTACCTGCGCCGAAAGGGCTACATCGTGGTGGCTCGGCGCTGGTCATCGGGCAGCGTGCCTGGCGATTTGGACCTGATCGCCTGGCAAGGGCCGATGCTGTGCTTTGTCGAGGTCAAGACCCGCACCGCCCACGACTTGACTCCCGCCGAGGTTGCGGTGGACTCGAACAAGCGCCGCATTCTGCGCCGCCTGGCGCGCCAGTACGTCCGCCAGTTGCCCCAGGAGACGGCCCCGCCCGTCCGTTTCGATGTGCTCAGCGTCTATCTTGTGCCGGGAGAAGAGAAGGAGTTCGTCCACTTCGAGAATTCCTTCGGCTGGAACGAACGGCGGGAGGATTGGGAATGAGTCTTGCCTGTCGTTTTGGATTCCTTCCCCGCGTCGCTGCAACCATGTAGTATGGCTTTGTCGTCCGTTCATACAGGAGGATCCCATGGACCGCGTCGTCACGTTCCTGCTGACTCAGAATCCCGATGCTGCCCTTCATTTCTACCGCGACAAGCTCGGATTTACGTTCTTGCGGGATGATGGCTTTGCCCTCGTTTTCGATATGAATGGCGTCATGCTCCGCATCGGCAAGGTGCAACAATTTACTCCCGCGCAGAACACGGTTTTGGGCTGGGAAAGCAGGGACATCGCCTCTGCCGTTGACGGCCTGGCCAAGAATGGCGTGGTCTTCGAGCGTTATCCGACGATGGCTCAGGATGAGCGGGGTATCCGCACTTTTCCGACCGGAGACAAGGTGGCGTGGTTCAAGGACCCCGATGGAAACGTCCTTTCACTGTCTCAACATGCCGCCATCGCGGGATGAAGCGCCTCACCCCTGCGCGTCCTCAAACTCCTCGCGCCATGCCATCTGAATGGCCTCAAGCCGCGACTCGTTGGACTTCAGCGGGTCGTCGGCGAAGCCATCCAGCTCGGTCACGTAGCGGTGCAGGTCGGTAAAACGCACCGTCAAAGGGTCCAATTCCGGGAACTTCTCTTGCAACTGAATTCCGATCTCTTCGGCGTCGGTCCAGTGAATCTCGCGCGGCATAGCTGTTACTCCCATTTCGAGCCTACTGACTTCCTCATAACAACAAATGTGTCATCCTGAGCGGAGGTCGCCGTGGCGACCGCAGTCGAAGGACCTGCGTTTCGCTGCTACGCTGTTATCCATCTACTTCTCTTCCGCCAGGGCCAGCGGCTTGCCCTCGGAGACGTAGTTGCGATTCCATTTGGGAATTTCGACCACGTACTCGCCGGGGCGGGTGATCACGGCCTGGCAGCCCAGCCGCGAATTCAACTGCTGGTCGGCAGCCATATCCATGCGATCCAGTTCGTCGTCGTCGGCTTCGCTGATACCCTCCTGATCCTTGATCCACAGGTGGCAGGTGGTGCAGGCACAAACGCCTCCGCAGGCGTGATCGAGAAAGACATCGTGGTTCTCGGCCACGTCGAGAAACGACATCGGCTTGCCGTGATGCTGGTAAGGCATGGAGCCGAACTCAAACTCGACCGTCCTGCCCTCGGGAAGAAAGGTGACGCGCACCAGCTTATCGGCGGGAATGCTCTTCTCGGTTGCTTCGCTCATACGATCCGTCTCTTTCTCGTGTGCATGCCTCGTTGGAAGGAAGGCCCGAAAGGCATACCTCAGGGGCTAAGGCCCTCGTCAGTTATAAGGCTGCTTGCGGCACGACTAAAGTCGTGCCCTTTCAAGACATCTGTTCCTAAACAGGAACCAATCATTCGTCCCGTCCCTACAGGACGGGGTTTGTTGTGCGGCTTCAACCCAGGATTTCATCCTGGGCTACTATCCTGTCCTCCCTCCGGGAGGACAACCGCTGGTTGAGCCGGCTTGATCCCCTGTGGGCCGGCAAATGCCGTGGACGACTGACACCGTTTCTATTTGAACTCCGCCGCGGCCATGGCATGGGGCGCTGTTACAGCTTCGCCTAACTCCTCACCAGCCGCGTCCATCGTCTTGCCGCGGATGGCGGTGGTAACCGCGGCCTCCATCATCAGCTCGGCAAAGCGCCGCGTAGCCTGATCAAGCGCCAGGGTAGCATCGCGAATGGCCGCCGAATCCTCGCCCAGCTTGACCGCTTGCAAGCGCATGCGCGCCGCCGCAATCGCCGCCTGCTCCTCGCCGGTCAACTGCTGCCAGGCCGGGCTCCGCGGCGCGCGCTCGACCGCGGCAAGAATCGTCTCAGCATCATTGCGCGCCTCGATCAACAGGCGCTTGGCAAAGTCCTCCTCGGCGTGATCGAAGGAGTCGAGAATCATGCTCTCCACCTGCTCGTCGGTCAATCCATAGGTCGGCTTCACTTCAATCTGCGCCGCCTGGCCGCTGCGCTGCTCGCGCGCCGAGACGTGCAGAATGCCGTCGGCATCGATGAGGAAGCGCACCTCGATGCGCGGCAGCCCGGCGCTCATGGGAGGAATGCCGCGCAGGTCAAAGCGGGCCAGCGAACGGCAATCGGCGGCCAGTTCGCGCTCGCCTTGCACAACGTGAATCGCTACGTTGGTCTGGCCGTCGACGCCGGTGGTAAAGTGCTCGGTGGCCGAGGCGGGAATGGTCGAGTTGCGCTGGATGATGCGCGCCACGGCGCCGCCCAGGGCCTCGATGCCCAGCGACAGCGGGGTCACGTCCAGCAGCAGCAGCTCCCCGGTGGTCTTCGAGGCGCCGGCCAGAATGTCGGCCTGCACCGCCGCGCCCAGCGCCACCACCTCGTCGGGATTCAGCTCGATGTGCGGCTTCTTGCCGCGCGCCGCGAGATGAAAAAGCTCGTCCACCAGTTGCCGCACTGCGGGAATGCGCGTCGATCCGCCCACCAGCACCACTTCGTCGACTTGCTCCGGCGCGATGCCGGCGTCGGCAAGGGCCTGCTTGCAGGGGCCGGCGGTGCGATCGAGCACTGGCTCGATGAGCAACTCGAAGACCGCGCGCGGAATCTCGCGCTGGTAGCGGTCGCCGTTGGGCAGTTCAATGTCGAAGTGCGCCGCGGGCTCGGTGGAAAGAGCGATCTTGGCGTCGATGGCCGCCTTGCGCAAGGCCTGCACCGCGCCGGGATGGCGGCGCAGATCCACTCCATGCTCGGCGTGAATCTCATCCAAAGCGATGGTCAACAGCAGGTTGTCGATATCGTCGCCGCCCAGGTGCGTATCGCCATTGGTAGACTGCACCTCGAAGATGCCGTCGCGCAGCTTGAGGATGGAGATATCGAAGGTGCCGCCGCCCAGATCGTAAACCGCGATGGTGCCCACCTTGGCGCGGTCCAGCCCGTAGGCCAGCGCCGCCGCAGTGGGCTCGTTCACCAGCCGCAGAACTTCGAGTCCGGCCATGCGACCCGCGTCCTTGGTGGCCTGGCGCTGCGCATCGTTGAAGTAGGCCGGCACGGTGATGACCGCCTGCGTGACCGGCGCGCCAAAGAACCGCTCGGCATTGCGCTTGAGCTGGCGAAGTATGTAAGCCGAAATCTCCGGCGGCGTGAACTTGAGTTCGCCCAGCTTGATGCGCGGCACTTCGCCCGCCTCAACGTCTTCGGCCAGCCGGAAGGGAAACAGCTTCAGCTCCTCTTGAATCTCTTCGAGGCCGCGGCCCATCAGCCGTTTGACGGAATAAATGACCCGCTCCGGCGTCTCGATGAGCGCCTTGCGCGCCGTGTTGCCCACGGTGACCGTCGGCCGGCCGCCCCCGGCGGGAATCGGATCGAGCGCCACCACCGACGGCACGAGGTTCAAGCCGTCCACGCCGGGAATCACCACCGGGGCGTCGCCCTCCATATATGCGACCAGGGAATTGGTGGTTCCCAGGTCGATTCCGACTACGCGTCCTTCCGCCATGCTCTTCTTTCAAGCTCCATGAGGTCTGTCATCTAACCTTATCGCTGGGATTCAACGGCAAACCCCAATGTCTCGCTAACGTCGCGAACCAGATTGCTGAGATAGCGCCGCCGGTCGAGCAGCGCCACCATCGTCTTTTGCGCGGCCAGGCGCGCGGCCTTGTCGCCCGCGTCCCATGCCTGCCACTGCTCATGCAGATCGTTGTCCACCGCCGCCAGCAGGCCGTCGAACTTTCTCTTGGCTTGAAACAAACTTGTCTCGAGCGCTTGATCGGTTTCGCCCAGCTCGCGGGCCATGCGCATCTCTTCCAGTTGCATGTTCAGGTCGAAGACCTCTTCCAGCAGATCGGCGGGCGCTCGCGCGCTTTTACGCTCTTTGCTTTCCTCGCCGGCGCCCACCTCCGCGCCTTCCAGCTTGAGCAGGTACTCAGTGCGGCGGAGGGGATCCTTGAGCGTGCGATAGGCGTCGTTCAGCAGCGCGGTATCGGCCAGGCTCCATTGCCGCTCGTTGTCGCCGGCGCGGGCAAAGCGATCAGGGTGGACTTTGCGGCTGAGGCGGTGAAACTCGTGCTCCAGCGCGGGCAAATCGAGATTGAGCCGCGGCTGCAAACCGAAGACGGAAAAATAATCGCCGCCGGGTGGAGGCTGAATCTTGCTGCAATGCGGGCAAAAAAGCGTGGAATCGTTGTGGCCGATCGAACAGGACCAACAGGCAATGGGAACCGCTGAATCGAGGACTTTGATCATAGTTGAACTCGTGCTACCAACCTGACGAGCGCAAACCGCGAATGGTACCGGCTTCAGCCCGTGCGTAACGAAGGTTTCTGCGTCGTGGCTTTAGCCACTGAGGGATTGCAAATTGGGCCGAGAGACTTCCCTCAGGGGCTAAAGCCCCAATCCCTCATATTGCCTTTGATGTACGGGCTAAAGCCCGTACCCTTCACCTAAAGCCCATACCCTTCACCTAAAGCCCGTACCCTTCACCTGAAGCCCGTACCCTTCACCTAAGGAACCTCTGAAAAGCGCCGAGTTAGAAGAGTCCGTCGCCGGTATTTTTCTGCAAGGGCATGAAATCGGCGCATTTTCGTATGTCCGGCAGGTCGTTTAACCCGCCGGAAGCCGCCTGTGGC
>JBEKDB010000027.1:0-81975 GCA_050014575.1 Occallatibacter sp.
TTCGTGTACCGCTGAAACTCCGCCTGCCGAGCCAAGGTCAACTGCTGCATCTGTGATCCCCTTCCAAATACAGCTTCACTCAGAAACCATAAGGATCAAAGAGTTTTTCAGAGGTTCCCTAAGGAGTTTATAGCATCATAAAACTCGGTTTCCGTATCGTAGTTGTACAATAGAAGGCTATAACGCGTCGGATTCGTTGTCGAGGAGAGAAAATAGTACATCGGGTGATACGGGTAGACAAACATCTCCTCGCCTGGGGCGACATGTGTATCTATAAACACGAGAACCGGATCGTCTTTGAATACGGCTACCGAACCTACTCGCGTCATTAAGGAGTGCGCCGTCAGAACTCCAATAAAATTGAAGGCCGCCAGCGAGACCGCGGTTATAAAAAGAAGCTGCAACGCGTAGCCGGAAAACCTGCTCCGGTTCACATCCAGGAAGTAAATGCATAGAACGATCAGCAACGGCGATCCGAAGACAAGATGAAATATATCCACGCGATGCATCTCCGAAAGCCACAACGCCGATCCGCACAGCCCGTAGAGTGCAATCTCCGGCGCCACGGGCCGCCATTTGTTCCTGCCGGCAAGAATCGCCCACAACGCGGAAAGGGGCATCAAAGCTGGAAGAGACGCAACAAAAAGAAAAGGAGCAATCAGGATCGCCGCCACGCCGATCGCCGCCAGGTTAAAGGGCCAGCTAAAGGCATCCTTCATCGTTATATAACGAACCCAATACCATCTGATGATTCCCTGCGCATAGGGAACCGCATTCACAGTTCCGTAATGCCTTGATGGCCACACGAGATTCGCAAAGACCAGACTGCCCAGGGCTCGCTGACTCCAGAAATATCCCAGCACAAGCCCGGCTACGCCGAGATAGCCTCCAGCTATCAGGCCAAGCGCGGAGATGGATGCCGCCCCCCTTTGACGCTGCACCCATAGCCACAGAAGCATGGCAACCAGCAGCAATACTCCCTTGGGCTGGAGAAAGCAGGTCGTGAGTCCGGCAAATACTCCCGCAAAAATCAATAAAGCCTTCCAGCGCCTATCCTGCCACAGAACAACGCACGCGACCGACAGCAGCGCAAAGAAGTTGCCATCCACATGATGGCTGTTGCCGGGCCAGCTTGCGCCGAAAAACGTACTCACCAGAAGAAGACAGGGAAGCGATCGGTATCTTTTGCACACGCGGCAAGATAGAAAATACATCAATATGCCGGTTCCTAGGGAAGTGAGGAACAGGCATATCCGCGTCGCCAGAAACGTCACGCCGAAGACCTTGAAGAAAGCGGCAAGCCAGTACGGCGTTCCCGGACCCATGACCTCAAAAAAATCGCGCGCGAAGACCTGGCCGTGAACGATCCTGACGGCGCCATAGACAACCGATCCTTCGTCTCCGCCCAACTGAAGAAGACGCATGAACGGGAGAAGATATAAAGCGGCGCACAGCGTGAATATCAAGAACCGCAGGCACTGCGGCCTGCACGCGAGCCATGTTTTGGCGTGGATCGCCGGTGAGGCTTCGGCGGCCGTCGTCACGCTGTCCCCTGTCAATGGCATCTTTCAACCCTCGCATCCTATCCGGAGTTCACTTACCGAGCGGCATTGCCTGCCTGCTCGGGCATGGCGTATGGAGACACCTTTGCCGGCTGAGCGTCCGGCTGCACCAGCCAGACCTGCCTGTCCTTGTAATAGCGGATGAGATCCAAATTGTTGGCGGCATCCATCTCGCGCGCCCAGATGACCTTCGAGCTATCGATGTTAGCGGCATTGTAAACCCACTCATCCATGGGTTCGTGTACCGGGGAATACCGCACAATAGCAAGTTGCGAACCGGGAAGCTGTTCCAGGCGAGCTTCTACCCGCGCTCGCTCGCCGCCAAATCTGCCCGGGCCAACCCATGAATTGATCCAGATGCCCCCCGGCCACTCTGGAGGAATAAGATGAAGCGGCTCCGCGAAGGCCCGCAGCCCCGCCATGGCAACACAGATTGTGACCAGGAGGCGGACCAACGCCAGGCCGCCAGGCTTGCCCTCGGGCTTCCAGGCGCGAAGGTGGCGCATGGCCTGCAGGCCCAGGGCATAGAATGCCGCCGTAAAGGGCGCCAGATAGTGAGGGATCAAAAAGATGCCGATCATCATGCCGGCCATCCAGAAGAAAAAGCAGAGAACAAGAAAGCGTAGACGGCGATCGAAAAGCACGCGCCAACCCAGAACGAGGGGAGGGAGCAATGCCGTGCCGGCAAAGAACATCACCATCCCCCACGTGAACTTCTTCAAAGTCTCCGGGATAAAGCCGGACCAACTGCGCAGCTCAGCGACGCCGACCAGCTCATTGTCGATGTAGAAGCGCCGCATTTCCTCGTGCCGATAGTTGGGAATAGGATGTTCCGGCTGCCAGATATAGTAAGGCGCAATGGCGTAAGTATTGCGCGCGACGGTGTAGGGCAGCGTAAAGGGGCTTCCAAATGCGCGGTAGTCGTAGTAGCCCAGCCATAGGACGGCGGCGGCGATCAGCGCCAGCGGCGCAGCGGCCCCGCGAAGGAGCACGGCAGCGGACGGACGATTCTTTCCAAAGAGAAGCCAGCGCCCCAGAACGACAGCTACCGGAAGAGACAGAAGCAGGCCTTCATAGGGACGGGTCAGGCCCAGAAGCACGATGCCCGCCGCCATGAGCATCGCATAGCGAAAGCGGGCAGTCTTCATCAATCGAGGCAGCGCGCCGAGCACCAGCGCACCTCCGAGAGCCGAGAGCCAGCTTCCGCCGGTATAGGTATTGGTCCAGTAACTGAAGAGCGCCAGGCGCAGAACCGCCAGCACCCCTCCGAGCAGTGCCCAGGAGGGCGGCAGCCAGGCCTGCAGCATCCAGCAGATGGCGGCGCACATCAGCGCGCCGGCGATCAGGATGGCGTACCAGGGATTTCCAAAGAGCACCTTTCCGGCAGCCATCGCCAGCCCCGGCCCCGGAAAGTACATCGAAGAGTAAGTGGGCTGCATGGCGATGTGGATGCTTTCGAAGTGAGTCCACATCGCGGGCGTGGGATTGGCGAGGCGCCCATGCGCGAATGTGTCTGCCGCCAACAGGAAGCTGAAATCACCCGTGCTGAATGGATGGGGTATGGGGCACAAGGGGAGCAGGGCAACCCGCAAGAGAAGCGTTCCTAGGCCGACGATGGCGACAGACATGCCCTTCCGCAGCGCCAAACCCGCCAAAGGGCGTTCAATGCGCGAGAAGAATGAGGTACCGAGGCGGGGCCATCCGAGGACAAGCGCGGACGCCATCCCGGTAAGGCCAGCTTCAATCAGGAACAGCCCAGGGCCAGGTTCAACGGAAGAAGACAGGAACATAACGGTACTATACCGCGAGTTTGCCGCGGATGTCGCGGAAGCGCTTAGGCGAAAAACGAATCATTCCAGCCTCATGAAGGACTGGAAACAGGATTGAAAACAGCAACAGCGGAATCCTGAACTCGGGCGCAAAGGCCAAGGAGGGATCGCCCCGGCAACCGATCTGCATGCGAGTCTTTCCCGCAAAAAAGAAAAGGACCGATTTGCGTCCTCGGTCCATTTCCAACAGGATTCAGTCGGCCTCATGGGAAATGCGAATTGATGTAGGTGTAATAGCTAACGAGAGACGTAGCAAAACTTCCCACAGTTGCGACCAGGGCGATTGCGACGATCAGTATGACCAGGCTGTACTCAACCAGATCCTGCCCCCCCTCTTGCAGGATGAGGCATCGCAATCCGGAACGAATCTTCCAAAATGCAGACCGCATAGAGGGTGCCTCCCGCTGAGTCGTCTACGTCCGGGTCGTTTGCCGGGAAAAGCACATCCAAAGCAACTGCTTTGCGAAACTCCCGCGCAACGGACCGAAGCTGGTGGTGGTGGTTCGCGATGCCGTGACTCTGCCATCGCAGAATCGTCTCGATCAGGGTTACAGTTTCCCGTTGATTGTTGTGAAGACGCCGGCGATCGCGGTCTCCACAGATTTCAGACTGGTAACCGCGGCGAGGGCAACCAGCGCAATGATCAGGGCATACTCGACCAGATCCTGCCCCCCCTCTTGCAGGAGAAGGCTTTGCAATCCGGAACGAATTCTTCCAAGTATGGACGGCATTGTGGTGTCTCCCATCGAGTTGGCCCATACTTGATCGTCTGCGGGAGAGGGCACACGCAAAGCGACCGCTCTGCGCAGTGCATCTCTCCCGCAACGGACCGAAGCTGGTGGAGAATGAGGTTTGTTATTCCGCAACGCTGCTTTCGCAGGAATCGCCCGATCGGGCTTAGAGTTTGCCGGCAATCGTTGTGAAGACGCCGGTGATCGCGGTGGTCAGACCGTTCAGGCTTACAACCAGGGCGATGGAAACCAGCGCGATGATTAGAGCATACTCGACCAGATCCTGACCTTCCTCGCGGTTCATCAGATCCTGGAACATCACATACAGCTTGAGAAGCGTGTTGTTCATTGGTGTTCTCTCCATGGGTGAATTTTCCCAGCTTCAGGCCGGGGCACCCGTCTTGTTGCAAGTGGTGTGCCATACTTAACTTGTTGCTATACTCCCTATAAATCAATAGCTTACGGAAACATCGGCCCGTGCAGAGATAGGCCGGAGTGTAAACTCCTGTATACAGTGGGGGAGACGGGGAGACTGGCAACGTATACATGACACGAAGGTGGAGACCCACGAAAGTCGCAGGCCTGCGCCGCCCGGGGACGAGAAGCGGAGACCTGGAGCGGGAGCATGGAAGCAACCATGAAACCGACGATTGAAAAGCACAGAATGTGGAATCATACAGCCAGGCACGCGGCTGAATCCAAGGTCGCGCTTCCGGAATGACGATCCCGATAACCCGGTGCGGCAGTTCAGGTCAGGAACGCGCCGCATCGGCGCTGTCGCCGGACGCGGATGCGGAGGAGAACTCGAGAGTGTCTCCAGGGCGGGTCTTCGTTTCGCGGATAGCGCCAGAGGGTAGCTCAAGGACGGAGCGAGCGGAGAGACAGACCGAGAGCCGCCATGGAGGCACTTCGCGGCAGAGTTTCTTGATTCTGTTCTTGCCGTCCAGATAGACAAGGTCGATGGGGAATTTCATGCCAAAGGTGTGGATGGCTTCACAGGGGAGGATCCACAGGCCCTCTCCGGGAGCGAGGTGGCTGCGCCCCAGCAAGCCCTTGTTGCGCTTTGGACTGCTGTCGGCGAGCTCCATGCGTGTGGCAAGCACAGTGTTGCGGGTGAGGTTGGCAACCCGCAGACGGATATCGTGGGTTTGATGGCGGCGAGCAGTGAGGCGATCGCGCAGCGTGGAAGCAATCCGGCTCAGCAGGTTCATCGGGGTCGCCTCAAGTTCTTCTCGGCCTTCCGTGAACGCGGTCTATGCAAACTCCAACTCCCGCACTCTCAGAGCGCCAATATCCGCAGCTTGCCATACCCAACCGTCCGCAACTGCTCCAGGGTGGAGAACGCACAGTCTCAAGCGACGGCGGCCGTCAGGAAAGACAGCCGCCGACAGCGTTACTGAGTAGGCATGGACGGGGCAGCGGAGCTAGTCCCGGTCGATGCCCCGCCAAAGCCCTGGGAGCCTTCGATTACCAGAGGAGGCTCCGGCTTCATACTGTCAATCAGCTTCTCAACGGGGATGGTCGTCGGCGGGGGCGCCTGCGTGTTGGCGGCCGTCTTGGCATCCGGAGTATTCATGGGTATGCCGGAGTTGGGCGGCAGGAACTTTACCGGATACTTCAACTCAGGCAGGGGCGCGCCAGCCGGTATGGGCGTCACGATCTCCGGCGTCACGGTGACGATCAGCTCGGTATTCGTCCTGGTCTTGGTGGACGACTGGAAGAACTTGCCGAGAATTGGAATGTCTCCGAGGAAGGGGATCTTCTCGAAGGTTTCCGTTTCCGTGTTGTCGAGAAGCCCACCTAAGACAAAAGTCTGGCCGTCGTTCAGCTCGACCTCGGTCTTCATCTTTCGGGAGGTAATGCCGGGAACCGTAAATCCAGAGAGCTCGAGGGCATTGGTGAAGTCCAAAGCGCTGACTTCCGGGGCTACTTGAAGGCGGATAGTTCCGCGGGGAGTGATGGTGGGGATGAAGTTGAGGCGAACTCCATACTCCTTGAACAGGATAGAAATGGATGTGCCGCCGCCGGCATTTCCCTGAACGACAGGATAGGGGTATTCTCCGCCGGCCAGGAAGCTGGCTTCCTTGCCGTTTACCGCCAGGACGTTGGGCTCGGCGAGCGTCTCGACGACGCCTTTGGTCTCGAGCGCCTGAATGTCAACGCCAATAGGCCAGTTGCCTATTGGCAAGGCAAGCATGTTCAGCTCATTGGAGAAGGTTGCTAAGGGCCCCGTCACAGGAATAGTAATGGAAGGAGGACTGTACTGTCCGGTGGTAATGCCGCCGACCGTATTTCCCAAGCCAAGACTGACAAGGTTGATTCCATACTGCGCCTCCTTGCTGCGGTCGACACTGCAAAAGCGGACCTTGAGGAGAATCTGCGGATCGGCAGCGGGCAGTTCGACGTTCAGCAGGTTGACGACCTTGCCGGCGATAGAGGCAATCTTGACGGCGCGCTCGGAGCTGGCGAGATCCTTGACACTGCCGCGCAGGAAGATGGAACCGCTCTCGGCGCTGATCTTGAGAGTCTGTCCGGGAAGCTCGGTTCTGAGTTCGCGGCGGACTGCGTCCAGGCTGTCGTTTTCCTGAGCCGTGCTGGCGCGCACCGTCACATTGAAGAACTGCCTGCCGCCTTTGGTGTCCCAAATAATCAGGCTGGTTTCTCCAGGGGCCTTTCCATTCACCATGATCTCGGTCCGGCTGATCGCTTGCGCCACGGCGATATCGCCCAAACCTATCGTTACTCGCATGATGGGCTTGGCAAGGTCGACCAGCACGGTCTTTCCGACAGCGACGTAGAGCTCGTTCGTGGAGTCCTGAACGGAGGCTGCGGCGGGCTGATCGGGAAGCGGTGACGTTTGAGCTTGCAGGGTCGACACTGCGCAGAGGAGAAAGGACAATGCGCCGTAGTATGCGATGGTAATGCCAAACTTTGTTCTCACGGCTTTACCTCGGGAGATCCAAATTCTTGTTTGCTGCGGCTGGAACCATTGATGACTTCAATAGAGAAGGCCTCGGATGCGGGCTTCTTAGGGCTCTTTGCCACCACGACAGACTTAGGTTTTGCCGCAACAGTCTTATCGGCGAAGATCAGGCCCATACCCGTTCCGGGAACCGGATCGGTTTTTGTGTCCAGCGGGTTGCGCAGCACGAGCTGAATCTTTACCCCCTGGTTTTGGGCCAGGGTCAGGCCCTCCGCCTGTTCCGGGGTGACCAAAACGTTGACGACCTGCACCTGCTTGGCTTTGCCCTCCTGGTCCTTTTGAATGTCGGTGCCGGCCGAAAGAACCTGGATGTTCTGCAGGAGAGTCCTGGACTGAGTGCCTTCCTGGTTATTCTGTGCCCCCGGCGGATTGCCAGAGATGAGCACGTCCACGCGCATGCCGGGAGTGACGAAGCCGGAGACGCCCACCACTTCATCGACCTTGACTGCGCAGGCTCTCATGCCCACGGGAATCGCGCCTGCCAAGCCAGTACCGCCGCCCTTAGGGGCCAGGCGGCTATCGAGGATGGGCTCGCCTTTATAAAGGTCCGAGATGACGCCGCGGCCAATGGCATCCTCGGGCTTGAGAATGGCGCCCGTGGGAAGATCTCCGGCAATCTGGATGGATGTCAGGTTGCCGGCGGCGAGCGTGGTTCCGAGCTTGATGTCCGCGTTAGCGGCAACCACATATTTGGTCGCTGCCGGCTTAGTAGCCTGCAGGCGGCTGCCTAACATGCGAGCGACCATGAAGGCGCAGAGGCCGGCAATTACGAATGCGATGACAAGAATCGTCAGTAATCTTCGGTTCATCTGAGAGACCTGTTTGAACTGGCTATCCGGCCAGCTCCGCCTTTCTGTCCCTGGAGTCAAACGCTGGGCCCGAGGAAACGAGTTGCAATATCACGCCGAACCGGCAATTGATTCGCCAGAGAGCCGAACAAGTTCAAACGCGAATCCAGTATACTACCGCAAAGTCTCATAGATAGTCCAAAAAGAGCAAATTGCCTCAAACAGGGGGTATCAAGTGAGGCATGAGGGGTGTGATCGGCAATCTGGGCGCATGAGCCGGGTGCCAATCGCTTGAACCAATGTGCGGAGCCTCGGTCCAGAGGATTCAGAAAGAGGATACAATTGAATCTCGGGGGGCTTGGGGTTCAGACCTGCTGGGGGCGGCTGATGGGTAATGGATTCGCCAAGACGGACTAGGGGGCGCGAGAAAGGGTGTACATCGGCTCATGAGGTCTTCCCACACGATAACCCTGTTTTCGGAACGGCCGGAATTGGTTCAGCGGCCGTCTTCCTTTCTGTTTTCGGTAGTGGCTCATGCTGGCATATTTGCCCTGGTGGGCTTCGTCGGGGTCATTGCTCCGCCGCGACTCAAAGAGATTGCCAAGGATCAATTTTCGATGCGGCATCTGGACCTGCGCGCGCCGGAGCCGCTGCGCCGCCGGGCCGAGGAAAAGGGAGTCGGCTATCCGGGGCCGCAATCGGATACGCACTCGCCGCAACTGGACCAAAGCGCGGGCGCGCGGCAGATGGTGCCGGACGCGCTGCGGCGCCAGACGCTGCTGCAGCCTGATATTCCAGCCCCAATCACGCTTCCCGAGCCAGTCCCTGTTCCCTCCTTGTTGATATGGAATTCGCAGAAGGCGGTGGTGAAGACGATCGTTCTGCCGCAGCCGGACAAGCCCGCGGCTGCTGAGGTGCGGCCGTCGATTGAGGCGCCGAATCAGGAAGTCACGCCAGCGGACATTCGCATTTCAGCCACCGATTTTGGCACACAGAAGCTGCCGATGTTTCCCAGCAACACCTCGCCGGTGGCGATTCACGGGCCGGATTTGCCGCAGAAGATTCCGGCGACCAGCTCGACCGGATCCGGACAGCCGACTTCTGCCGCCGTCTTGTCGCTCTCCGACCTTCGCATGACCGGGGGAACGGTCTTTTTGCCGGCGGGAAACGAGTCGGCGTCCTCGACCTCACCGGGAGGGCTGACGCCGGGGAAGGACTCGTCGAAGCCGGGGAATGGCGATTCGACCGGCAAGGCCGGTGGAACGGGCTCGGGCAATGCGGGCGGTGGGAAGACCGGCTCCGACCAGGGGACGGACACCGGTTCCGGATCGGGCACTTCTCTTTCATCCACGCATATTGCAATGGCCAAGGACGGCCAGTTCGGCTCGGTGGTGGTGGGATCCACGGTGGAACAAAGGTATCCCGATGTGCCGTCGCTCTGGAGCGGCAGGCTGGTGTACACCGTTTATCTGCACGTGGGCCTGGCGAAGAGCTGGATCTTGCAGTATTCGATTCCGCCTTCGGTAGATGCGGCCGCCAAGGCGGCGAATGCCACGCGCATCGAGGCGCCCTGGCCGTTTGACATTGTGCGGCCCGATATTCCTGAAGGCGCAATCGACGCCGATGTTCTGATGGTTCACGGCTTTGTCAACAAGGATGGCCGCTTCGAGGAGCTGGCTGTCGTCTTCCCGCCGCATTTTGCGCACGCGCAGTTTGTACTGGACGCGCTCAAGCAGTGGGAGTTCAGGCCGGCCACGCAGGATGGCCAGCCGGCGAGAGTGGAAGTGGCGCTGATTGTTCCCGATGAGACGCAATAAGAAAGGCATCCGGGCCGCGTCCCTAGGGCAGGCGCGGCCCGGATGCCTCTTTGTCTAAGTACAGCGGGTTATGTGGCGCTGTTGGGGAGCAACTTCGGCTCCTGCATGCCGGCCACAATCGCCATGAAAATGGTATCCAGATTCGTTGACGTGTAGGGGCTGATGCAACTGGAGTCCACTCCGGATCCGCTCTGGTTGTAGTCGGAGTAGAAATACTGGATCGCCGAGGCGATATTCTCCATCGTCAAGCAAGGGGTGAGGTTCGAGGCCCCGCTCCATGAGACGTTGGGGGGGCTGGGCAGGGTAACCGTCGTGACATCGGTGTAATCGTCGGCGTGGCTTCCCTTGCCGCATCCACTAAGTTCCGAGCCATAGGCGACCGCGTACACCCTGGTTCCGGCAAGCGCGGCCTTCTGGGCGGCCACAATGGCCTGCTGGCACTCATCCAGGAAGTCCGGGTAGACGCCGGAGATGGTCTTCCCAGCCGCAACCTCCTGATTCGGGGTGGTCAAATAGCCTGCGCCAACCGCGGTAAGACTGGGGACAGTATTCAAGGTGGAATACCCCAGGCTGGCGGAAATGGTGGAAGGCTGCGCGGTGTCCTGTGCCGGCGTTTGTGTCACGGTGCCTTGCGGGAAGTAGATCCACTGCGTGTTGGCCTGACCGTCGCTGAGCAGGATGATCGCGTTCTTCGTGTTCGGATCCGGATAGAGCGCCGCTTCCGCTGTCAGGGCCGCCTGCGCCGCGTAGATTACGCTGGCATAGTAGGTAATGCCTTCGCCGACGTTGGCATGGTTGACCAGCACGGTGGAGCCGGGGTTGCCCAGGGCGCCGTTCAGATCGATGCCGGCCGGGGAGATGGGCATGCAGCCGGGGTGGCCTCCATGGTTGTATCCAACCGCCTGCACAAGCGAGGAAGCGGGATTCAATTGGCCCGTGCTGGTGCTGGAAGGCAGGTACCAGTCGGCCACGAAGCCGTTGACGTCGGCATCGCTGGCTCCCAATGTGAACTCGTAGCTCGCGGACCAGGTCGTCGCGCCTTGCTGATAGGTGAGCGGCGCGTAGGATGTCGCGGTTTCCTTGGGTAGCGTATAGACCGTGTACGGCGCGGGCTGGACAAACGTCTGGCCGCTGCATGCGTTGGCGACCGGAAGATCGGCCGTAATCATGTTTGGAAAGGAGAAGAGTGCTATGCGCATATGCGCTTGCGAGGGATCGCAGGTAACCTGCCCCCCTGAACATTGGGGCCCTAGCGAAGCCGCCAAGAACGTCTGAATGCCATTCATCGCGCACTGGAACTGGGAGACTCCGCCGCAGTTGCTGTCCGCAGTGGCCATCGATCCCGTCGCGTCCTGGATGATGGCCACGTTCCATTTGTTCGCAGCGCCCTGCATGGACGCGGTCGCCGTCGCCGAAATCGGAATGGAATTGAAGCCCAGCACTCTCATGAAATAGGTTGGCGCAGTGACGGCTTGGGTAACCTTGACGGCATTTGGGGCATTGTTGCTGGCGGCGCAGGTGGTTCCCGCCGGCTCCAGCAAATTAAGGCATACAGTGGTTACCGTGGTGGTAGCACTTCCCGCCAGGGAGTTGTAGTTCTTATCCCCCGTTCCACAGCTGTACTGCGTTGCAACCGAGGCTGGAGTCGAAGATCCGGAGGTGTAGACTTCTCCCGCCGCCGCCAGCGCGGCTTGGTTGGCGCAGTTCTGGACCTGGGCGTGAACGACGTAGGCAGCGCCTACGTCGACCGTCAACCCGGCAGTTCCCAGCAAGGCGACCATTCCCAATGCCACCCATGGTAGCACCTGTCCGCACTGGTCGAGAAGCGCTCTTTGGACATAAGACGTAAAGTTCGTTTTCATTGGACTTGCCTCGCTGAATAGCGGTTAATACTCAAACGCCGTCGATGATGCTGTCATCGGGCAGACCGTGGATCCAAAGTTGACCCCTACAACTACCAGTGTGCAGGGATACGTGGCGGTTACCTCCACGGGATCCCCCTCCATGTTCTCCAGGGCCGACGCCTGGCTGGGGCAGCTGGTTCCGGTTACATTCGGCCCACCGTTGAGATTGAGAACCAGTCCGATTTGGTTGGAAGTGAGGTTAGGCGCCGCCGCGGTTACCGCCGCAAAGGTATCGGCGCAGGGGTCTGTCGTGGTGGTGCGGATCTGCTGAAGACGCGCCGCGCCCTGGCCAACGGCATTTTCCAGCGTCAGGTAGTTGTTGAAATAAAGGCCGAACACCAGCATGCCCATCAGCAGGAACATGAAGGCGGGCAGGACGAGGGCCAATTCAAGGGCTGCTTGTCCATCCTCCCCGCCGCGCAGGCCGGCGCGCATTCGATCACCGCAGGACCGGATTGGGCCGGTCGCCCTCTTCGATCTCAAGAAACGATTCCAACCTTGCATGAGGCGCATGGTTCATCCTCGCGGTATTCTTACAATCTTAATTATGTTTCGCCTTTGGGCCTTCGTTTGTCAACTGGAAAGTATACTATTCCGTATACAACAAAAGATGTAGGAGCCGGGGAGGAAGGGCGTGGGAACTTGCGGCAGGGAGGATTCAGGCGATCCCGGGAGGCTACCGAAGAGCGCCTAGCCCTTGCCGCTTTGGAGCTGCCGCAAGAATCGATCGAGATCCCTTCTGTCCAGCTCGTCCACTACCGAAATCTCCCGTCCTCGGCGCTTGTCCTGGGTGTTTGCCAGAACAAACTGGAGGCCGACGCCATCGGCGCCCCAGCGCACCGCCCGGGAGTGCACGGCTATGGAACGCTCAGCGCACTCTTCGCAGCCCTTTCTGGCCAGCGTCATCAGGATGAGGGTGCCGGGGTACCAGCGCTCCTCGGTGACCAGGTACAGGCCCGTCGAACTGATGTTCTTGATGTCGTGCGGCTCCGGAGCCGATCCTGTCCAGTAATAAGCGGCCAAGCCGAACGCCGGCTCCCGCGGCGCCTTCCTGGGATCCGGAGACCACCAGCGATCCAACCAGGTTCTGGGAGGCTTGACTTCCTTCATGCCCGGTTGGACTAGGTCCATCTCATGCATCTGCTGAAAATCGGGATCTGCTCCCCTTCTCGACCGATTCTCCAACTGGAGCAGGCCGGGACCGCCGCTCCACAGGGGAGCTTGCCTGAGCAGAGCGGCGCTTCGGACAGCGCCGGCAACACCGCTGGCGCCTGAAAACCGCTCCAGGCGGCGCTCCATCTCCTCGGCAACGCAGATCACCAGCTGATCGCCGAGTTGAGTCTGCGACGAATATACCGAGTGAGTGGGCAGCACCAGGACACTTGCCGGCGTGGGACCGGAGGAGGAGGCGCGAAAGGTAGGGAAACTTTCGACCAGGTCAACGACACGGCAATCCTCGTCAAGATAAATCAGATCGAACGGGATATGCATGCCCGACTCTGGCATTCCTCTGAAGGGCACCATCCAAAGGCCCTCGCCGGACTTGAATGAGAGGGTTGCCATCCGGGTCTTGACGTTGGCATAGGAGAGATCGGCGGCGGTGACCTCCAGACCGAGAAAGCATTCGCGAGTTTGGTTGTAAGCGCAAAGCTTCTGCGATTCCATGGAACCTCCCGCCCTCGGCGAGTACCGGGCAACCGGGTTCCGATCCAGAGTCCCGGCCGCAAAATCGAGTTTGTGAGCAACGCGCATCAGTGCAAGTCCTTTCATTGCGCTCGTCGAACCGCGAACGGCCCTCAGCTTCGCCGAGCCGGCGGAAGGCAAATGCGCCTGCCGGAGAACCGGGCGGGGGCACCACTCCTGCTTCCCGCCTTCCGGGCAGAACCCACGAACACTCGACGCCAAAGCGTCAACCACCCTGACCGGCAAAACCGCAGAGTCGGCCAGCGAAGTTCGTTCAATCACACGGCGCCAGCAGAACTGCTCCCGCGTTCATGGGCAGGGAGCGTGGGCCGCGAAAGACGGCTTTCGCGGCCCACCCCAGCGTCCAAGGCCCATTGCTGGAACCCCGAGCGTAGAGGAACAGCCACCCGAAAGTCGCGGCCCACTCTCCTTCCATCTGTGCAGGAAAGGCGCTGTCACGCCTGTAAAACCTGCGCTACTTTACCCTTGTGCGACGGCGCTGAATCAGAACGACCAGCAAGATCAAAAACAGGACGCCGGCAACAATCCGAACGATCAAATCACCGCTCATTTCGACTTTCCTCCCTTTCAGCAGCAAGCTTCATTCGCTCCCCAGCCTGAACCGTGCTCGTGCGCCGCCCGCGCATCTAAGCGGCGCGGCGTCCAGCCCGGAAAACTGCGGAGGCAGTCGGCGAAGCTCGTGCGATTCCACGGCGCCGCCGGAGTATGCGCGCAGCCGGTGCTACTTGACCCGAGTGCGGCGACGCTGAATCAGAACAACCAGCAGGATGATAAACAGAACGCCTGCAGCAATCCGAACAATCAATTCACCACTCATTTCGATTCCTCCTTCCTCAAAGACTCATCTCATTGACTTGAAAGTCGCCATGACGGAGATTACCGCGGGGCCCAGAACAACTATGAAAAGCGCGGGAAAGATGAAAAACACAAGCGGGAAGAGCAGCTTGACAGTAAGCTTGGCGGCCGCTTCCTCGACGGCCTGCACGCGCTGGGTTCTGAGGGTATCGGCATGGATGCGCAAGGTCCTGGCAATGCTGGTTCCAAGCTGTTCCGACTGAATCAGCATGGTAACCAGGTTGCGCACGCTGTCCACGTCGGTGCGGTCGGCCATGTTTCTCCAGCTTTCGGCACGGGCACGCCCGGCGCGCTGTTCGAGCACCACCACGCCCAATTCGTCGCACAGCTCCGGCTGCGCCTGCTTCAATTCCGCGGCGGCGCGAGCCGTTGCCTGGTCCAGGCTCAGCCCGGCCTCGACGCAGATGATCAGCAGATCCAGCACATCGGGCAAACCCAGGCGAATGCGCTTTTGCCGCTTCTTGATCTGGCGTCCCAGCCAGAAATCCGGCCCCATGAATCCAAGACACAGGGACAAGACAATTAGGCTGACGGCTCCGCTTACCCACGCCAAAGCCAAGAGCACCAGGGGTGTCAAAACCTTGGAGCCATAAAAGACATTGACCACGGCTTCCTTGCGATAGCCGGCGCGGATGAGGCGCTGGCGGACGATGGAGACTTCCGCCTGGCTTTTGGGCAGAACCTGCTCGAAGTGCTCAACCACGCCGCCGATGGAAATGCCTGTTTGCTGGATGGTCTCCAGCAGGGATTTGGGTTTTTTGGCAGCGGACGGATTGATAACCTCGGAGATCCGCTGAAGCATGGCCTCGCGATAGAACACGAGCATGCCTAAGCTCGCGATCAACAGAAAAACGATAACGAAACTACCAATCGCAATCCACATATGGAGCCTTCAGATTTCCATGTTCACGATGCGGTTGATAATGAAGCCGCCCAGCACAATTCCGGCGGCCCCCGCCCAGAGGAGCTTCTTGCCGATTTCGGTCGTCCACAAGAGGCTCATCGACTTCGGGCTGAGGAAGAACAAGACGATTCCAAGACCCACCGGGAGAAAGGTAAGGATCAGCCCTGTGAGGCGTCCTTGCGCGGTGTGGGTCTTCACCTGCCGCTTCAAGCGGAACCGTTCCCGGATCACATGAGCGGTTTTGTCGAGCACCTCGGCGAGGTTTCCTCCGCTCTCCTTTTGGATGGTGATTGCGGTCGCGACAATCTTAAGGTCTTGCAGTGGAACGCGAACGATCAGATTGTCCAAGGCGGTGGACAGTTCAAGGCCGTAGTTCTGCTCCTCGAAGCAAGCCCTGAATTCGGTGCCTACGGGGTCGGGGCACTCACGGGCCACCAAACCCATTGCGGCGATCAGGCTGTGTCCGGCGCGGAGGGCGTTCACGGTCAAATCAAGCGCTTCCGGTAAACCCTCTTGAAAATGGCTGAAGCGCTTGCTGCGTTTGAAGAGCACGAAGCCAAAAGGCGCAAAGCCCAGCGCCAGCCCAACCAACAGAGCGACGAGAATGATGCCGAAGCGCCAGTAGATCAAATAGGCCGGGATAACAAAGCAGAGCCCGCAACCGGCCAGCATGCCTCCCGCTGTCCACTTGAGATCGGCCTGGCGGAGCAGAGTATAGAGGATGGGCGCCAGCCGGAACTCGCGCAGCTTGCGATTGAGCCAGGGTATGGCGCTCAGCATCTCGTCCTTGCGAAGGTTGAGGATCTGATCGCGCTCAGCCGGGCTCTCGGTGGCCAGGGCCGAGTCGAGCGAGGCGAGGGCCTGCTTGGTGCGCTGAGAAGCCCCTGAGCCGGTGGCGACGGCCAGCAGCGTGATGACGCTGAAGACACCCATGAATACCACAGCAACGATCAATCCCATATTGGCTGCCTCCCTTCAGCTCAGTTGACCAGCGTTTCGTGTTCGAACAGGCTCGGTGGCAAGTTGATGCCCGCGGTGCGAAGCCGGTCGAGGAATCTGGGCCGTATGCGGGTGGGTTGGAATGCGCCGATGACCTTGCCATCGGGTCCGATCCCTTTTCTGGTGAAGTTGAATATCTCCTGCATGCAGATGATGTTTTCCTCCATCCCGGTGATCTCGGAGATACTGGTAACCTTGCGGCTGCCGTCGCTCATGCGGGTGGCCTGCACGATGATGGTGATGGCCGCGGCTATCTGCTGGCGAACGGACTTCTCGGGTATGCTCATAGTGCCCATCTGGACCATGGATTCAAGCCTGGCGATGGCATCGCGAGGAGTGTTGGCGTGAACGGTGGTCATCGATCCTTCGTGGCCGGTATTCATGGCCTGGAGCATATCGAAGGCTTCCTCGCCGCGGACCTCGCCCATGATGATGCGGTCGGGGCGCATGCGGAGGGCGTTGATCAGCAGTTGACGCTGACGGATCGCTCCCTGTCCCTCAATGTTGGGCGGGCGGGTTTCCAAGCGCACAATATTATCCTGTGCCAGGCGAAGTTCGGCTGCGTCTTCGATGGTTACCAGGCGCTCGTTTCGCGGAATGTACTGGGACAGGATGTTCAGAAGCGTGGTTTTGCCGGAGCCGGTGCCGCCGGAAATGACGATGCTGATCCGGGCCTTGACAGCCGAAGAGAGAACCTCCATCATCTCCGCCGAGATGCTCTTCAACTGTACCAGGGAATTGGCGGCCAGGGGGCCGGTCCCGAAGCGGCGGATGGACAAGGAAGGCCCGTCGAGCGCCAGCGGCGGAATAATGGCATTGACGCGGGAGCCGTCTGGCAGGCGGGCGTCGACCATGGGCGAGGACTCATCCACTCTGCGGCCCACACGCGACACAATGCGGTCGATGATCTGGAGCAGGTGGCGATCGTCGCGGAAGGAGGTGCTCACCCTGGAAAGGAGGCCGCCCTTCTCGATGAATACATGGTCCTTGTCATTGACCAGGATGTCTGAAATCTTTGGGTCGCGAAGCAGCGGCTCGAGAGGACCGAGGCCGAAGACTTCGTCGAGCAGGTCAGCCTGTATCCTTTCCTGTTCGTCGAAGTTCAGCGGCACCCGCTGGTCGGAGATGATCTCTTTCACAATCCCGGACACCGCCTGTCGCGCCTGACTGGAATTGACGCGCGACAGCTTCTCCAGATCGAGCTTGGAGATCAGGGTCCGGTGAATTTCCGCTTTGTATTTTTCAAGATTCAGCAGTTCCACTTCACACCTTCTCTCGAGGGATTCCTCTCGTTCTCGGTATCGTCGTTTTGAAGAGCGGCCCCTGCCCTCGAAGAGGCGGGAAGGGGCCTATGTTTTCTCATCCACCCAGGACGAAGTTTACAGGACGAATATTACATTCACCGTGGTTTCCACCTCCACGGGCTCGTTGTCGAGCAGGTAGGGCTTGTAGCGCCACATCTTCACTGCATCGATAGCGGCTTGGCGCAACATGGGCGGCCCGCTGATTACGCTGACATTCTCGATGGTCCCCGCTTTGGAGATGGTGGCGTGCAAGACCACCGTGCCATCTACTCGGGCGGTACGGGCGAAGGCCGGATATTGAGGCCGGGTTTGGGAGACCGCCCTGCCGGCCATGACGCTGGCGGCAACGCTGATCACCTTGTTGGAGGGCGCCGCAGCCGTTACCTTGGGCGCGGGCTTGCTGCTGAACACGCTCGGAGTGGCGCCCGAATTACCCATGTCGATGCTGCCCGATGGGGGTGGCGGCGCGCTGGCGTCGGAAGGCTGCCGGAGACTCGACTTGTCAAGCACCGAGTTCGCATTCAGCTGCTGTTGCATCGCCGCCGACTGCACAGGAGCCGCGGTTGGCTGTTCCGTGGTCGCTGCCGTCTCGGTAGCTGTTGCAGGCGTCGCTGTGGAAGCCGCTGCCGTAGTCGGCGTCGGTTTCGGTTTCGCTGTTGAAGTCAGGGATGTCGAATCGGCCGATTGCGCAACGGTCTGCTCCGCCACGACGGGCTTGGTCGCCGCCGGCTTGCGGTTGACCGCGTAGAAGCCGCCGCCCAGACCCAAAAGCAGAACGGCGGCGATGGCGACAATCCAGATCTTCGACTTGCCCTTGCCCTCGCCCTCTTCTTCGTCTTCGGCCAGCGCTTCGGCGCGGGCTTGCTTCCTGGCTTCGGCCTGGGCCTTGGCTTCGGCCCGGGCATTGGCTTCGGCTTGCTTCCTGGCTTCCGCCTCGGCTTTGGCTTCGGCCCGGGCATCGGCTTCGGCTTGCTTCCTGGCTTCGGCCTGGGCTTTGGCTTCGGCCCGGGCATCGGCTTCGGCTTGCCTTCTGGCTTCGGCCTCGGCTTTGGCTTCAGCGCGGGCATCGGCTTCGGCTTCGGCCTTTAGCCTTGCCTCTTCCGCAGCCTTCGCGCGCTTTGACTGAACCGGCTCCGCAAGCTCCCCGAATTTCGGGTAGAACGATGCTCCTCCGTGGGAAGCGGGGGGCTCGGGCAACACGGCCTCCGCCACCGGCGCAGGCTGCCTCGGGACAGTATCGAAGTCGTTAAAGTTGTCGGGCAGCGTGGTGGGGGGCGCTCCGCTATCCCATTCTCCAAAATCCGCGGGGAGTACGTCGGGCTCCCTCTCTTCTTCCAATGCCCGGATCTCGTCCTGTTCGTGATTCGCGAATGTTATTTTTGCTGGAGGTGCCATTGGCCATCGGCTCCTTTCACATAGGTAGCGCCTTTGTAAACGCGCGTTTCAGGTTTAACCTGCGGAATGGGGGGCTTGCCGCTTTGCATTGCCCCCTGCCTCGTGTCCGCCTGGTCCGCGGCATCGGTTGAGGTGAACGTCGCCTGCATTCCAGCCGCGGACGGCGCGCCCTCGGGAGAGGTCTTGCTCTCGATGCCGCTCTTGCGATCTTCCAATTCCTCAGCCTGAAGCGACTGAGAATTGTCTTCGGGTTCTTCATCGGCCGATTCCTGCTCGACCAAATCCATGTCGGGCAATCCTTCGACCACCAGCGACACCGCGGCTTGCGCCATGGTGTAGTCCTCGATGTCGGCTGGAGTGAAAATCGTCTTGAGTGTCTGCTTTCCCGCTGTCAGCACGTTGCCTGGGCCGGGAGTATAGGCGAACTTTCCTTGCACCGATGCCGTGGCATTGAGCTGATCGGGACCGAGCGCCGTGCCGTAGAGGATGGGAGCGGGCTGCGGCCATGTGATGGCCGGCTTCGCCTTATTGACCAACAGCGATACGACAGCGTGCGCCGTTTCGTAGTCCGCGGTGCCCTCCGGCGTGAAGGTCACGGAGAGCGTCTGCGTTCCGGCTGCCAGCACCTCGCCGGCGCCGGGAGTGTAGGCGAAGGTTCCCTCGACTTGCGCGGTGGCGTTCAGTTGATCGTCGCCGAGCGGGGTGCCGTAGGTAATGGAGGCGGGCGCCGGCCAGTTGATCGACGGTGTCGCCTTGGTGACCACCAGGGACACGCTGGCATGTGCTTTGGGGAGGTTGGCGTCGGCCGGAGTGAAGGTTACCGACAGCGTCTGCGTTCCCACGGGAAGCACGTCGCCGGCGGCGGGAGCGTACTCGAACATTCCCGGAACCGGCGCGGTGGCATTGAGTTGAGTGGCGCTGAGCGGCGTGCCGTAGGTAATCTCCGGGGGCGTTGGCCAGGAGAGAGTAGTGGCCGTCGCCCCGGTCACGTTAAGCGTTACGTTGGCCAGCGCCGCGGTGTAGTCCGCGAGGTCGGTCGGAGTGAAGGTCACCGACAAAGTATGTGTTCCCGCTGTAAGCATCTCGCCGGTGGCAGGAGTGTAGACGAATGTTCCCGGAACCGATGCCGTGGCATTGAGCTCGGCGGAGCTCAGCGCGTCGCCGTAAGTGATGTCGGCGGGCGCCGGCCAGGTGATGGTTGGCGTCGCCCTGCCGACCGTGAGCGGCACGGCGGCCTTCACCATGGTGTAGTTGGTGGCGTCGGCCGGGGTGAAGATGACCGAGGGCCTATGCGTTCCAGCCGAGAGCACTGCGCCGGTTCCGGGGATGTAGGCGAATGTTCCCGGAACCGATGCCGTGGCATTGAGCTGAGCTTCGCTGAGCGCGTCGCCGTAAGTGATCGGATCGGGCTTCGGCCAGGTGATGGTCGGCACCGCTTTCGTGACGTTGAGCGACACGGCGGCCTGCGCCGAAGTGTAGTTCGCGGCGTCGGCCGGAACGAAGGTGGCCGAGAGCCTGTGCGTTCCCGCTGTAAGCAGGTCGCTGGGGCCGGGGATGTAGGCGAATGTTCCCGGAACCGATGCCGTCGCATTGAGCTGAGCCATGCTGAGGGGGGCGCCGTAGGGGAGCGCGGCGGGCTTCGGCCAAGTGATGGACGGCGTCGCCTTGCCGACATTGATGGTCACGGTGGCGTCCGCCGTGGCAAAGTCCAGCGAGTCGGTCGGGGTGAAGGTCGCCGAGAGCGTCTGGACGCCGGCCGGCAGCACGTCGCCCGCCGCCGGAGTGTAAGAGAATCTTCCTTCCACCGATGCCACGGCGTTGAGCTGCGCGCCGCTGAGCGGGGTGCCGTAGGTAATGTCGCTGGGCTTCGGCCAGGTGATGACCGGCATTGCTTTGGTCACCGCCAGCGACACGGTGGTCTGCGTGGTGGCGTACTTCGTGCCGTCGGTCGGAGTGAAGGTGGCCGTAAGCGTCTGGTTGCCCGCTGTGAGTACCTCGCCCGCGGCTGGGGTGTAGGAGAATCTTCCCGGAACCGAAGCCACGGCGTTGAGCTGCGCGGCGCCGATCGCGGCGCCGTAGGTAATCGGAGCCGGCTTAGGCCAGGTGATGGCCGGCGTCGCCTTGGTGACGGTGAGCGAAACAGCGGCCTGCGCCGAGGTGTAATCCGTAGTGTCGGTCGGAGTGAAGGTAGCCGAGAGCGTCTGGATCCCCGCTGAAAGCATCTCGCCGGCAGCCGGGGTGTAGACGAATTTTCCCGGAACCGCCGAGGTGGCATTGAGCTGCGCTGCGCCGAGCGCTGCGCCGTAGGTAATCGAAGCGGGCTTCGGCCAGGTGATGGCCGGCGTCGCCTTGGTGACAGTCAACTGCACGGAGGCTTGCGCCGTGGCGTACTTGGTGGCATCGGCCGGAGTGAAGGTCACGGTGAGCGTCTGGACTCCAGCAGTAAGCACGTCGCCGGCAGCGAAAGCGTAAGCGAACGTTCCCGGAACCGACGCCGCGGCATTGAGCTGCGTGGCGCTGAGCGCGGTGCCGTAAGTAATCGCGGCGGGCTTCGGCCAAGTGATGGTCGGCATGGCCTTGGTGACCACCAGAGTCACGGTAGCCTGGGTGGGGGTGTACTTGGCGCTGTCGGAAGGAGTGAAGGTTACCGAGAGAGTGTGCGTTCCCGCCGGGAGCACGTTTCCCGCCGAAGGCGAGTAGGCGAATCGTCCCTCGACCGATGCCGTGGCGTTGAGCTGCGCGGAGCTGAGCGCGGCGCCGTAAGTAATGGCGGAGGGCGCCGCCCAGGTGACGGTCGGCGTCGCCCTGTTGACCACCAGCGTCACAGTGGCCTGGGAGGGGACGTACTTGGAGGGATCGGCTGGAGTGAAGGACGCCGAGAGGGTATGCGTTCCCGCCGGCAGCGTGTTTCCCGCGGCGGGCGTGTAAACGAATCTCCCCGCAACCGGTGAGGTGGCATTGAGCTGCGCGACGCTGAGCGGGATGCTGCAAGAGATTGGATCGGGCCTGGGCCAGGTGATGGCCGGGGTGGCCTTATTGACAACCAACTGCACCGAGGCCTGCGCCGCGGGGTACTTGGTGGCGTCGGTCGGAGTAAAAATAGCAAAAAGCGTCTGGGTTCCTGCACCGAGCACGTGCCCCATACCGGGGGCGTAGACGAACGATCCGGGAACCGATGCCTTGGCATTGAGCTGGGCGGCGCTGAGCGGCGTTCCGCAGGTAATCGGAGCGGGCTTCGGCCAGCTGATGACCGGCGTATCCTCCGATACCACTGTGACGGCTGGCGTCTCCTCAACCGGCGCGGCAGGGGCATGCTCGACCGTCTCGCGGGGCTCGCGCGGCCGATCTGCCTGAAGGTGCCATTGGCCGTCCGCTCCCCTTACATAGGTAACGCCTTTGTAAATTCTCGTTTCAGGTTCGCTCTGCGGCTTGGGTGTGAGAGCGATGACTTCCTCGCGCTTCTCTTCTCGCTTCTCCTCGCGCCTCTCTTCGCGCCTCTCCTCTCGCTTCTCCTCGCGCTTGGCTTCCACGGGCGGAGCGGGAGCACGTCTTGTTTCTACGGGCGGAGCGGGGGGCGGCGGCTCTGGAGTTCTCTCCTTTGGCTCCGGCGGAGCGGGGGCCGGCGCGGCGCTGCTGCTGGCAGGCGAAGGCGTCACCCGTGTGATGGACAGCGGCTCGTCGGCGGGGGCGCTCTTGGCCGAACTGCCTCTGCCGAATCCCTTGAAACTGAATCCTTTCTTTTTTTCCTGGGGCACGGGGATCCCGGTAATGGTGCTGGCCATCTCGCGGATGATCCTCGAAATAGAGGAATCCTCCAGCACCAGCGGGGTGCCGGTGTTTTGCATCTGGCGCACGGCGGAGAAATCGTTGGGGATCTTCCACGAGGGATCCCTGGTGAGTGCCTTCTTAATGCTGTCGTCGCTGACTCCCGAGCTGCGGGGATCGTAGCGGTTGAGCACGACTTCAAGCTTGGGGCCGCCGGCGCTGAAGAACTGGCCGATCAGGCGATTTGAGTTGCGCAGTTCGGGGATGGCGGCCTGAGTGACCAGGTAGACCGACTTGGAGTCCTTGAAGAGAGCAGTACCGGCAAAATCGAGCCTCGATCCCATATCGACAACCACGCTGTCGTAGTCTTGCCGTGCAACCGTCAGCAGCCTGTCGATGGACTCATTGCTCGCCTGGTACTGCGGCAGCTTGCCCGGAGCCGCGAGCACATAGAGTCCCGAATTATGCTTCACCAAGAGCTTGGCGAGGAAACTCGCATCCAGCCGGGCCGACTCCTGAAGAGCGCTCACGGTCGAGTATTCGGCCGTCAGCCCGAGGTTGAGCGCCGCGTCCCCCAGGGGGAGATCGAGATCGATCAGCAAGGTGCTTTGGGAGGGATCCTGGGCCAGGGCTACCGCAAAATTGCAGGCCAGCGTGGTGACGCCCGCGCCACCCTTGGCGCCGAAGAAGACCAGCAGCTTACCGCCGGCCTTCTTGGGGCGAGTTGTGGGACGGCGGGCCGAAGCCCGAACCATGGCCTCGGCCATGGTGCTGGGGGCGAAGGGCAAAGTGAGAAACTCGCGAGCGCCGGCTCGCATGCAGCGCACCAGCAGGTCCGGATCGGCCTTGGCCGAGTAAACCATCACGGTCGCCACGCCGTTGGCGCCAATGCTCTCCACCAGTTCCAGGGCGTATTCGGGGTTGCTGTCCAGATCGATAACAATGACGTCGTAACGCTGTTCGAGCAGCCTCGGCACATCGTCCAGGCCGGGAGGGTAAGAGGTAAACTCGCGGACCTCGCTCCCCTGGCATCCGGCTAGTGCATAGGCCGCCGCCCTGCGGCGCTGTTCGTCCGGGCCGATCAGCGCAACCGACAAGGGGTCGGTGCCGAACGAGTCGGGATACTGGGGGTCGAGATACGAGGAGGTGTTTGGATTCACGGAATTGCCTCTCCCTGGCGCTTCAAAACTTCCTTTTGCTTCAACTTCAAACTGAAATTCCTTCTTCGAATCGCGCATCACGAATTCAGTTCCTCACCGGGTAAAAAAAGACATCAGTGTTCCGACAGCGATAGCTGGAGCGTAAGGCATCTTGCGCTTCAGAGGATTGGCGAGAACCAGTTCGGGATCGCGATGCATGCCACGCTGTTTCCAGCCGAAGAGAAAATCCGCCGTCCCGGAAAACAAGTCTTTGAAAAATCCACCGCAGATGGCCCAGCCCAGGACCATGACTCCACCAGCCAAGCCGGTGATGACGAGTGCTAGAAACAACTGGCTGGGGCCTATCCAGGCGCCGATGGCAGCAGCCAATTTCACATCGCCGGCTCCCATGCCGCCCATCCAGAAAAAAATGCCGCAGACCAGCAGACCGATTCCGAAACCGGCGAAGCTTTGGCCGATCCCGTGCCAGCCCAAGCTACGACCGATGCCGGGCCAGTTCTGCCGCCAGGGAGAAATCACGATCCCCGCCAGCAGGAAGGGAAGCACCAGCCAGTTCGGAATGCGGCGGCTGCGCAGATCCGTGAAGGTAACCACGGCGAGAACAACGACAGTCGGCCACCATGCGAACGAGTGCATGCCTCAAACTCCATTTCCCCGCATTCAGGGAGCACAACTCGCAGTGCAATTGCCCCGCCAAACCGTTCATGGCTCAAAATGCCTGAATTCAAGTAGTTAACGCCGTACCATCCGGACAACTGTACACGGATGTATACGAACGGCAACGCGGAGTGAAGCGAGGTGTATACACTGAAGCGCCACCATAATAGCACAAAGGGGTTATTAGCGAGTTAGTACAGCGTCCTCCGTTCTTCGCAATCGCGCAGCATATCGGCGCGTCGATCACGCTGCGTCCCCGCGGATCGATCACGGAGCGTCCCCGCCAGCGGCCGAGGTTGCAACCGTCCTGCTTCGGCGCGCGAGAGTTTGCGAAATACGATTGAAAATAAAGGAGTTATTTATTCTAGCCGGGCCTTGGCCCCCTTCGGGGGTGCTCGCTCCTGATCCGCCTCCGTCTGATTTTCCCCCGGAGTTCCCTTGCTCGGCGCATCGCTTGGTATTACTAGAGGAACTCGTATTTGATTACTAAAGAAACGTTGACGGTGCCTATGGCCGCAAATAGACTGGCGATTCCCTTGGAGTTCATTTGGAACTGGTTGTGTGCGCGGCGTTTCTTGCGCCAATCCAGAGGCTTTTTCATAACGGGGCGCACGGGCCGCGCGCTGTGAACTGTCGGGCGATGTGCCTCATTTCGCGGGTTTTCGGCAAGCAGCAGGTTCAGGAACGGGCGATTGTGTCACAGAGGTTGCACCGATCTAGCACAAAACGGTCATTGCCATGGATTCAGCCGATTCATGATGATGACAATGGGTCGCCGCTTCCTTAGGGAAGGCGGTGTACCTGTACACTGAGAAAGTTCACCCATTCATGATCAAGATCGCTCTATATTCGGAAGACCGGACGCTCCATCCGTTGCTTTCTTCAGCGCTGGGGAGGGAGTTCCAGGTTCTGCTGGAGTCGGATCAGGAGGGGATGAACGACCTCGTTTCCGCCGGGGAATGCGATGTCATGATTCTGGATCTGAACTCGAATCATGATTCATTGCAGGAGCGCATTGAGTTCTCACGGCAGTTGATCGCGTCGAATGTTCCCTCGGTGGTCATGGCCGACGATGGTCTTCGCTCCACGGCGTTCGAGTTGGTGCGGACCGGGGCCTTCGGCTACTGCCGCAGGCCGCCCTCGATTCGCGATCTCAAGACCATGCTCAGCCGGGCCTACGAAAACTCCGCGCTGAAGCAGCAACTGCAGACCGTGCAGCACCAGCTTGAAGAGCCCAGCGGTTGTGACAAGCTGATCGGGTCGAGCCCGCAGATGCAGCGGGTTTTTCAGTTGATTCGCCGCGTAACCAATCTGAATGCCGCGGTGCTGGTGACGGGCGAAAGCGGGACGGGCAAGGAACTGATCGCCCGCGCTATCCACAATCTGGGTTCCCGGTCCAATCGTCCGTTTGTAGCTGTATCCTGCGGCGCCATTCCCGAGACTCTGATCGAGGCCGAATTGTTCGGGCATGAGAAAGGCGCATTCACCGGTACGGTCGGATCTCGCGAAGGCTACTTCGAGCAGGCAGGCGACGGCACGCTCTTCCTCGATGAGATCGGGGACTTGAGCCTGTTTACCCAGGTCAAGCTGCTGCGCGTTTTGCAGCAGATGGAATTCAGCCGCTTGGGCAGCAACAAGCTGATACCCCTGCGCGCGCGGCTGATCTTCGCCACCCACCGCGACCTTGACAAATTGGTGGCCGAAGGAAAATTCCGCCAGGATCTTTATTACCGCATCAATGTCATGCGCATCGATTCGCCGGCGCTGCAGGAACATCCGGAGGACGTGCCTCGAATTGCCAGGCATTTCCTTCGCCACTATGGGCAGGTGTTTCAGAAGCCGATGGTGGATATTGAGCCGGATGCGATGGCCATGCTGCAGAATTATTCCTGGCCCGGCAACGTGCGCGAACTGGAAAACGTGATGCAGCGGGCCATCATCCTGGCTGCCGGGCAGACCGTTCGCGCCGAAGATCTGAGCCTGAACTCGCCCGAGCCGGAGGACGATGGCGGAGACATCGACGACGTTGTCGATATCGGCGATTTTCATCCCGCCGGCTCGTTTGAGCGGCAGCTTCGCGACTACAAGATCAAGCTGGCCGTCGCCTCCGTTCGTGAGAACAACGGGAACAAGACGCTGGCTGCGCGCAAGCTGTGCATCTCCCGGGCTTACCTGCATAGGCTGATCCGGCTTGCCGAGCCCGACCCGATCTTCGAGCAGGATCTTCGCGAGTTTTCTGCCTGAGAAGGCCATCCTCCGCCGTCTCGAACAGGCTGGATCCTCCCGTCGCTCACTTTCAACTCAAAGAGGCTTTTCCCCGCCGGCAGAGCCGCGTTCTGTTCCGACGTGCCGATCGCCGCATTCCTCGCACTTATGCGCAGCTTTGCTACGTGTGCGAGTTGTAATCGGGCGGTCCGGCAATCACCAAACCGCTCCTGTTTCGACCGTGGATGTACCAGCAGCACCAGGCTGTTTCATGGAGTTGCTTGTCGCGAGGCGAAATCAAATCGCGGTAAAAGATCTTTCCGTAGATAAAGGCCTTTTCTTCCCAGTTTGCGACCCGCTTGAACGATTCCTCGGTGTCGCAAATTCCTTTCCCCTCTTCCCGGCTGAAAGATTTGATGGGCGTGGACTCGCCCGGAAGCAGAATGATCGGGGCGCGCGGGGCGCCTGGTTCCCCGTACTCGGGCGGTGTGGGGAGGTGCGTTTCATCCACCACAATTCTGACCTGCTCTGTGGTAGCAACGATGGTGGCGGGGGTGCGGCCGCGGTTGGTGGCCATTACGGTGAAGCTGTTCTCGATTCGCGGAGATGGCTCGACGGTTATTACCAGCCAGGGCCTCTCGGCATCGACCATGGTTTGAACGTTCAACAGCGCGGCCTCGGCGCTTACGGCGGCGGCGGTGGCGGCGTTTTCCGCGCAAACGACCTGGCGTTCAATCTTCTTCAGCGCGGCGAGGACCAGCCAGATTGCGTACAGACCCTCGATGGCCAGCACCACGCAGGCTGCCCACAGAATGCGATCGTGCCAGGACCAAGGCGTAGGGGTCGGAGCCGGAAGCGTGACCATGATCCGCGGCTGCTGGTTATCGCTGGGACCGTCGTTCGATTCGGTCGGGGCGGTTGGGCTGTCGGCGGTTGCCGGGGCGGGGCTGGCGGAAGCCGCGGCGTGCGGAGTCTGCCGATTGGCGCGATGAGCATCGGTGGTCTGCCCGAGGGCAGGCACAGATGCCTGAGCGATGGCCAACAGCATCGCGAACAAAGCCAAGCCCCTGAATCCCATGGCGCAAATGTACCACAAGAACCTCACCAAGCTGCATGGCCGATGACGGTGTGGGCATGGGCGGCAGACCGCAATTGGCTCCGCGCAAGCGTGCCGGAGGTGTAAAGGATGTCCAGAAACAACGTGTGAGGCAATTCAGGAAACGAATAAATTGAGACCTGGGGCGCCCGCCGACTGCGTCTGGTTCCGTTTCGAGAAGTAACTCTTCGTCAACCGCGCAAGAAGTCCTTGGCCTTCTGAATAATCACGTCGCGGCTAACATCGGAGATGGCGTCGGTCAGCGGAATCTGCTTGGGGCAGGTATCCACGCAGTTCTGCGCGAAGCCGCACTCCTGAATGCCGCCGTCGCCTGCCAGTGCGCGCAGGCGATCTTCCTTGAAGACCTTGCCCGTGGGGTGATTGTTGAAGAGCTTGACCTGGGCGATAGTAGCCGCGCCGACGAAGCCGGTAAGCTCGTTGAACTGCGGACAGACATCCATGCAGCAGCAGCAGGAGATGCAGTTGGAAAGCGGGTAGTTGGCCTCCTGCTGCTGGGGATAGACGCGCGGGCCGGAGCCTAAGTCGTAAGTGCCGTCGACGGGAACCCAGGCCTTGACCGCCATCAGGTTTTCGAACAGCACGTTGCGATCGACCTGCAGATCGCGCACCAGCGGAAACTTGCTGAGCGGCTCCACGCGGATGGGCTGCTCCAGGTTATCCACCAGTGCGGAACAGCCCATGCGGGCCTTGCCGTTGATGCGCATGGCGCACGAGCCGCATATCTCCTCAAGACAATTTGAATCGTAAGTGATCGGCGTGGTCGGGCGGCCGTCGGCGGTCACCGGGTTGGCGGCGATCTCCATCATGGCGGAGACGACGTTCATGCCGGGGCGCCACTCGAGCTCAAAGTTCTCCCACACGGCGGGAGCATCGGGGCTGGCCTGGCGCTTGATCTCGAATGCTACGGTCCTGTTTGCCATCGGCGAGTCTCCCTTGAGCTATTTGGTAGCGTCGTAACGGCGCGGGCGCGGCTTGATGTACTGCGTATCGACCTCTTCGTACTCGAAGCGCGGGCCTTCGGCCGAGCCGGTAAAGCTGGCCTTGGTGGTCTTCAAAAACTTCTCGTCGTTGCGGTCGGGAAAGTCGGGCTTGTAGTGCGCGCCGCGAGACTCGTCGCGCAGGATCGCTCCCTGCACCACGGCGCGCGATAACTCCAGCATGTTCTTCAACTGGCGGGCAAAAGCGAAGCTGGTGTTAGCCCACTGGCTGCGGTCGGCGAGGCTGACGTTGTTGTAGCGTTCCAGAAGCTCGACGATCTTTTCGTCGGCCTGCTTCAGGCCCTTGTTATAGCGGATGACGGTGGCGTGCTCGGTCATGGTCTGGCCCAGTTCGCGCCATAACTTGAAGGGGTTCTCAGTGCCTTTGTTCTTGAGCAGCTTCGCGTTGATTTCCGCCTGGCGAGTTAGCTCGGCGGAGTAGCCGCAATCTCCGTCCGGGCATTCCAGGCCATGCGTGTAATTGAGCGCGTTGGGGCCGGACTTGAAGCCGCCGAAGATGCAGCTCACCAGCGAATTCGCGCCCAGGCGGTTGGCGCCGTGGTACTGGTACTCGCATTCGCCGGCCGCAAAGATACCGGGGATGTTAGTCATCTGATTGAAGTCCACCCACAGGCCGCCCATGGTGTAATGCATGCCGGGAAAGATCTTCATGGGCACGTCGCGCGGGTCGTCGCCGACAAACTTCTCGTATATCTCCAGAATGCCTTCGAGCTTGCGGTTGAGCGTGGCGCGCGTCGAGTCCCAGTCCAAGCTCGTAGACCACCTTGTGAATGGCGCGAGTAGCCACGTCGCGCGGAACGAGATTCCCGTACTTGGGAAACCATTCTTCAAGGAAATAGAAGCGATCTGCGTCGGGAATCTGCTTGATGGGGCGCTTGTCGCCGGCTTTTCGGGGCACCCAGACGCGTCCGCCTTCGCCGCGCGCCGACTCCGACATAAGGCGCAGCTTGTCTTCGCCGGGGATGCAGGTGGGATGAACCTGGATAAACTCGCCGTTGGCGTAGTAAGCGCCCTGCTGAAAGACGGCCGACTGCGCGGAGCCGGTGCAGACGACGGAGTTAGTGCTCTTGCCGAAGAGCGCGCCCACGCCTCCCGTAGCCAGAATGATTGCATCGCCCGGGAAGGAACGGAGTTCCATGGTGCGCAGGTCGAGGGCGGTGATGCCGCGAGCCGCGCCGCGCGAGTCGATCACAGCAGAGAGAAACTCCCAGCCCTCGAATTTGCGCACCTTGCCGTCATGCTCGTGGCGGCGCACCTGCTCGTCGAGCGCATACAGCAATTGCTGCCCGGTGGTCGCGCCGGCAAAGGCCGTGCGGTTGTAGAGCGTGCCGCCGAAGCGGCGGAAGTCGAGCAGGCCTTCGGGGGTGCGGTTGAAGGGCACGCCCATGCGGTCAAGCAGGTCGACAATGGCCGGCGCGGCCTCGCACATGGCCTTCACCGGGGTCTGGTTGGCCAGAAAGTCGCCGCCGTAGACGGTGTCGTCGAAGTGCTTGTAAGTGGTGTCGCCCTCGCCCTTCAGATTCTTGGCCGCGTTGATGCCGCCCTGCGCGCACACCGAGTGAGAGCGCTTGACCGGGACGATGGAAAACAGGTCGACCGTGCCGCCGGCCTCGGCGATTTTGATGACCGCCGCGAGCCCGGCCAATCCTCCGCCAACCACGATGATTCTGGGTGCTGCCATGAGATTCCTTCTTAGAGATCAGGGGTCAGAGATCAGAGATCAAGGACCGGTTTCGAGCCCCCGGTTTGCGGCCGGAGGGCAGGAGCAATTCAGACCGAGTTACTGCCAGAGTGAGTTGGCGCGATAGATCGCGAGATAGCTGGAGTTACTTCCTCCGGCGCGTTCCTGTACTTCGGTCCGACGAAGGCCCAGATGCTCCAGAGCCCCATGACCGCCAGCACAATGCCGAGGGCCGCGCAGGCCAGGCCGAAGCGCTTGCGGGCGGTCTTGCCCGGCGTGATGCCCCACTTGGCCGCGAAGAGCCACACGCCGTAGCTGAAATGCCAGCAGATGGCGAGCATGGCCACGATGTAAACGGCCAGCATCCAGGGGTTTGCCAGTTCGTGCTGCACCTTGGCGAAGGCCGCGTAAGGATGCTCGGGAAGCTGAACTCCCATAAAGCGCTGGCGCAGGACGTGCTGGCCGATATACAGGATGGCAACCAGGCCGGTATAGCGCTGGGCAGTGTACATCCAGTTGCCCGCCCAGGGGTAGTAGACCAGGTTCGACTTGCCGCGCAGCCAGATGTAGACGCCGTACAGGCCGTGATAGAGGATGGGCAGAAAGATGAAGGTCCATTCCAGCACGCGGACCAGCGGCAGGCTGTTGAGGAACTTGACCTGGGCTCCGTAGGCGGCCGGGCCTTTGAGGGCCTCGAAGTTCGAGAGCAGGTGCTCGATCAGGAACGCGCCAATGGGGACGATGCCTAGCAGCGAGTGCAGCTTGCGCCACAGGAAGGTGGTCCCCTGGCCGGCGCGCAGGGCTGAAACGCCGCGGCTGAGAGTGTGCGCGGCAGGTTGTTGAGCAGTGGCCATTTGAGTCGAGGCTCCTAAGGGCTTCAGGGGAAGGCCGTTCCAGATTGAGAGACAGAGAATCTTCGCCTATATCCACATGCATTATTTGTGTCCCAGATCACACACGTCAAGACGCTCGGCGCGCCGGCGGTCGTGCAGTTTCAGATTGGCCGGCGATGCAACCGGAGTTCAGAGCCTCCGGAAAGCAGTCGAAAAGCCGACCTTCAGGGAGTAATACAGGCGAGGCGGAGCCGCGGACTGGAGATGGCTAACGCAACCATTTGCGACGCTCACACCGTTGCGCTCTCTGCCTTCCCCAGGCAGATCAAGGCTATTGTCTTTCCCATGCATGCGGACTCCATGCGCGACGAACTGAGACGCTACTCCGATGCCCCCTACGCATTGTGACACTTACGAAACTGTACTAAGCGCTCAACCTGTGATCTGAATCGCCCTTATAATCACCCACGAACGCTACTTCGCTCGATGAATCGAGACTTGCTCAAAATACCCTGCGAAGTCCGACACGAAACAAACCACAACAATAAGAGTGTGAGGTAAAAAGGCATGTCGAGTCAGCTTTCCCCACAAACCCGGATCTCCATCGCTTGCGATTCCGATCGAGACTCCATCTATGCATTGCGGCACGAGGTCTATGCTGAGGAATTGCACCAGCACTCGACGACACACAACCGCATGCTGACCGATTCGCTTGACGCATTTAACGAGTACATCGTGGCGAAGGTTGACGGCCGGTTGGTCGGCTTTGTCAGCATCACTCCTCCGGGCTTCGGGAGGTACTCGATTGACAAGTATTTGGTGCGAGAGAACGTAGATCTTCCGTTTGACGAGGGTTTGTACGAAATACGAATCCTCACCGTCGCGCGGCCGCACCGTGGCGCCAGGCTAGCTGCAGCTTTGATGTATGCGGCCGGGCGATGGGCGGAAGAGAGAAGCGGCACGCATCTTGTCGCGATGGGGCGTATCGAAGTGCTGAGCATCTATCTGAAGCTTGGGTTCAAACCTTTGGGCTGTCGGATCAAGGCTGGGGATGTGACCTTTGAGCTTCTCTGCGCTTCGATTCAACAACTGCGCGCAACTGCTGACCGCCGCCGCTTTTTTTATCAGAAACTGGAGAGAGGGTTGGAATGGGACCTTCCGTTTCCTTTCTCCAAACCACCATGCTGCTTTCACGGTGGTGCGTTCTTCGATGCCATTGGCACAGACTTCGAGACATTGGAGCGCAGAGACTCGATCGTGAACGCCGATGTACTCGATGCATGGTTTCCGCCTTCTCCAGCTGCGCTGAATGCGCTGCGTGAGCATTTGCCATGGCTGATGAGAACATCACCTCCGACTCAATGCGAAGGGTTGAGGAGGGCCATCGCGCGGCACCGGGGAGCGAGCGAGGAGAACATATTGCCCGGAGCCGGCTCATCCGATCTGATCTACCTTGCATTTCGGCAATGGCTGAACCGGAACTCCCGGGTGCTTGTGCTGGACCCTATGTACGGGGAATATGTCCATGTCCTCGAAAAGGTGATTGACTGCCAGGTCGACAGAATGGTCCTGCCGAGGCGAGACAGGTACGTCGTAGACCTTGAGGAACTCCAGGCGCGGGCCGTGCTGGGTTACGACCTGATCGTTCTCGTCAATCCGAACAACCCTACTGGACAACACATCGCCGGCGACAAGCTGAAAGAGGTCCTTTCCTGCGTCCCCGGAAGCACCAGGGTCTGGGTCGATGAGGCGTACATAGAATACGTTGGCCCAGACGAGTCCCTCGAACGCTTCGCCGCAGCAAGTGAGAATGCCATCGTCTGCAAAACGATGTCGAAGGTCTATGCTTTGAGCGGCATGCGGGTAGCTTATCTCTGTGGGTCTCACCGACAACTCTCCGATCTGGTTCCGATCACTCCGCCGTGGGCAGTAAGCCTACCTGCGCAGGTTGCCGCGGTCAAGGCGCTCGGCGACAGCGCATACTATCAGGACCGTTACCGGGAAACACGCAAGCTCCGTCAGCAGTTGACTGAAGGGCTTCGAGGCATCGGTATCCACGAGATAGTGCCTGGGCAGGCGAATTTTGTGATGTTTCACCTTGAGCCGGATCAACCACCTGCAGCGGCGGTGCTGAGCGAAGCCAGGAGGCGAGGCGTATTCCTTCGCGACGCATCTCTGATGGGAAGCGAAATGGGACCGCGAGCGCTCAGGCTCACTGTTAAAGACGAAGAAGCTAACAAACGCATTCTCACAACACTTGAAAGTGTCCTCTCAGCGAGGACCTCGCAGCTTGCCAGTTGACAAAGCCATGCGAGATCATCTTCCGACGATGTAGGTCCTTAAACTGAATGGGCGGTCAGTGGCCGCCTGCAGAGCGCTATCCGACGGTATCTTGATATCGGTTCAAAGCCGCATCGGGTAAGCTCACTGAATGTCCGAAATTCGCAGACCCATGGCGAAACGCAACCCTTGCTGCATCGTAAATGCGCTCAGTGAACACTGGTTAGGTGGAGAACAGCGGATCGGTCCTCGAAAACGCCCGAAGTTGGCCACCGCCTGCGCATCTGGTTTCCGCAACCTGAGTTGAGCAGGGCTCATGCGCCCAGCATCGCCACCAGCGCCTCAATCGCCCGGCCGCGATGACTGAGCGATAGCTTGGTCTCAACGTCGAGTTCGGCCATGGTGCGGCCGAGCACGGGCAGATAGAAGAGCGGGTCGTAGCCGAAGCCGCCGGTGCCGCGCGGAGCTTCCAGGATGAGTCCCTCCACCTTGCCCTGGGCGGTATGGAGGGCCGCGCCATCGCGGGCGACGGCGAGCGCGCAGCGGTAGCGGGCGGTGCGGCTGGCGGGCGGAACTCCGGCCAGGCGCTGCAAGAGCACGATGTTGTTCCACACGTCGGAGTTGTCGTTGGCGTCGGGCGAGTCGACCAGGCCGGTGTCGGCGGCGAAGCGGGCCGAACGCACGCCGGGCGCGCCGTAGAGAGCGTCCACTTCGAGGCCGGAGTCGTCGGCCAGCACCAGCTCGCCGGGAGCAAGCAGCGAGTAGTAGACAGCTTTGAGGGCGGCGTTGGCGGCGAAGGTGGCGCCGGTCTCATCGGGAGCTGGGATGGCGGCCGCGGCGGGAAGGAAATCGATGGCGATGGAGTGGGCCTGGGCGGCGGCGCGAAAGTCTCGCAGCTTGCCTTGGCTGGAGGTGGCGGCGAAAAGGCGGAGGGCCATAGGGTAAGTTTAGCTTGTGGTGCGTAAGCAAGAGAGCGAGTCAGCAGCCAGCGGGGCGGTGGTGGCGCCGGCCTGCGGCAATTCTAATGGGGGAATAGCGGAGCAAGCAGCGTAGTTCCTCCCGTAGGGAGGAGAGGAGAATAGCCCAGGGTGAAACCCTGGGTAAGCGTTCGACCGAGAGATTCCCGCCCCGTAGGGGCAGCGTGAACCCCCTGCATGATCGCGGGATTCAGTGATTCATGGCGAGAGCATCCGATCCGCCCCTCCGGGGCGGATGGCCCTTCCCTTTCCCTCACCCAGGACTGAGCTACGCTTGCCCTGGGCTATTCTCTATGGCTCCCTTCGGGAGCAGACCGATGGGTTGCTCATGGGATGGCCGATATGGAGGTCCATTTAGAATTGCTGGTCGGCCTGGCGGAACTTTGACAATGGAACTCCGGATTGGATAAGGTTCATCCGACTGGAAATTATTTCATTTGGGAAAGTCTTGCCGGTGGATCTTGCCGCGGCGCGGAAGCTTTCCAAGGCAGGCGAGCAAGCCGCGCAATGATCGGGGCTGGTCCTTAGGGACGCGCAGAGGCATGCGGATGAGAATGGTGCGGTTGGTGGCGCTGGGAGCGATTCTGGGAGCGGCGGCGCTGCAGCTGGCGGCGCAGGCTCCGGCATTCACCGGGCCGGTGGAGCTGCGCGTGGACAGCCTGAAGACGCCGCTGGGCATCGACGATCCGGCGCCGCGCTTCTCTTGGCAATTGCAAGACCCGGCGCGGGGCGCGAAGCAGACCGCCTATGAGGTGCTGGTTGCCACGCGGGCCGAGCTGCTCAGCCAGGGCAAGGCGGACGTTTGGGATAGCGGGCGGATCGAGTCGGATGCGTCGTTGAATGTGTGCTTTGGGGGAGCGGCGGTCCAGGCCAGCACGCGGTACTTCTGGCTGGTGAAGGCGTGGGACGCGGCGGGCAAGCCCTATGCGGAGAGCGAGACAAGCTGGTGGGAGACGGGCCTGCTGAGGCAGGACGCTTGGCGCGGCCAGTGGATTGGCTACGAGACGCCGGAGGAGGCCGCGGTGCGGCACGCTCCGGCGGTTTGGATCGCCAGCCCGGAGGCACAGGCACAGGCGGCGGAAAAGGGAAGTGAGGAGCGCTTTGCCTACCGCGCGACGGTGACCCTGGCCAACAAGCCGGTGCTGTGGGCCGCGCTCCACGCCACCGGGCAGGATACGGTTTCGGCATGGGTCAACGGCGCGCGGGTGCTCGAGGCCGGCAAGTTTCCGCCTTGGAAGCAGATGCCGTGGAAGAAGTTTGTGCGCGCGGACGTTACCGGCAAGCTGAGCGCCGGCGCCAACACCATCGCCATCGAGACGGTGCATTACGTTGACAATCACAGCGGAAGGGCCACGGCCGACGCGCCGCCGATGATCGCCACGCTGGTGGTGGAATATGCGGACGGAACCACGGCGGCCTTTGCCAGTGGAACGGACTGGAGGACGGCTGTACCGTCTGCTCCGGGATGGGAGCAGAAGAGCTTCGACGATTCGGGATGGAAGAGCGCGGTGGAATGGACGCAGACGCAAGGTCCCAGGAGCCAGCCGCTAGGGCATCCTTGGATTCCCGACTCGGTGAAGGCGCTGCTGCATACGTTTGATGCAAGCCGGCCGGTGAAGTCGGCGCGGCTGTATGCTACGGCGCTGGGAGCCTACGAGCTGTTTCTGAACGGGAAGCGCGTGGGCGACCAGGTGCTTGCGCCGGGCTGGACCGACTACCGGCAGCATGTGAAATACCAGACTTACGATGTAACTCCTCAGTTGGCGACCGGCAAGAATGAGATTGCAGCGCTGCTTGCGCCGGGCTGGTACGAGACTTCGCTGGAGTGGTTTCAGCAGCCTAACAATTATGGCGACACGCCGCCGGCGCTCAGGGCACAGTTGCGCATTGAGTACGCGGACGGCAGCGTGGACTGGGTGGCGACGGATAAAACATGGCATGCGAGCACCACGAGCATCCAGCACTCGGAGATCTACGACGGAGAGAGCCACGACGCGCGGTCGTTTTGGTTGGAGGATGCTTCGCGTATGTTCAGGCGATTGGAGGCTGTAATTGCCATCGATCCGAAGCCGGTCGCGATCGAGGCCCAGGATTTCCCGCCGATCCGTGTCGAGCGGACGTTGAGCGCGAAATCTGTGACGGAGCCCCGGCCGGGAGTCTATGTCTACGACTTCGGCCAGAACTTCTCCGGTGTAGAACGGCTGCGTGTCGAAGGGCCAAGGGGAACGGATGTGCAGCTGCGCGTCGCTGAGATTGTGAACGCGGATGGGACTATCTATACCGACAATTTGCGCACCGCCAAAGCAACAGATCATTTCATTCTCAGTGGCAATGGTGTGGAGGAGTTCACGCCGCAGTTCACTTTCCACGGCTTCCGCTACGTTGAAGTGACCGGGCTGCCAACCGCGCTTGGCAAAGACGCCGTAACCGCTCTGGTCTTCCACACCGATGCGCCCTTCACGGCGAAACTCGAAACCGGCAGCGCGATGATCAATCAACTGTGGAGCAACATTCTGTGGGGGCAGCGCTCCAACTTTGTGGGCGTGCCCACCGACTGCCCGCAGCGCGACGAGCGGCTCGGTTGGATGGGCGACGCTGAGGTCTTCTGGCGCGCGGCCAGCTATAACATGGACCTGGCCGCCTTCTCGCGCAAGTTTGCCGGTGACATGCGCGGGACGCAGGTGGGGAAGCCATACTTCGGCATTTACTCGCCCGGAACCGCGACCCCGAATGCGGGCTTCGCGGCCGGCTGGAGCGATGCCGGCGTAATTATTCCATGGACCTCGTGGCTGCAAACCGGCGACACCAGCATCATCCAAGAGAACTGGGCGGCGATGGAGAAGTATCTCAACGCCATCGAGTCCAACAATCCAGATGGCCTATGGATCCACGAGGCCGGGACTCCTTACGGAGACTGGCTTTCGCCCGAAGGGAAGACGGACTACGCGCTTATCGCCACGGCTTATTGGGCTTATGATGCGACGCTGATGGAGCAGATGGCTCATGCCACGGGGCGGACGCACGACGAGGAGAAATATGCGCGGCTCTTCGAGAAGATTCGCGCGGCATTCCAGAAGCAGTTTGTTCATGCCGATGGCTTTGTGGCCGGCGCGGACAATAGCCCTTCGCCCTTTGGAGGGATCAACAATCCGAATGCCCAGAGCAAGGGCGGCGACACGCAGACCGGCTATGTGCTGGCGCTGCACATGAATCTTGTGCCGGAGAATCTGCGCGCGGCAGCCGCGAAAAAACTGGTAGACAAGATCGAGGCCAACCATGGTTTTCTGGGCACGGGTTTTCTGGGCACTCCGTATCTGCTGGAAGAGCTAACCAAGGCCGGCTACGCAATGCTGGCCTATCAGTTGCTGCTCAATACCGGGTATCCTTCGTGGGGCTACCTGGTGGAGCATGGCGCAACCACGATGTGGGAGCGGTGGAACGGCGACCAGATGAAAGACGATCCCAGCATGAACTCCTACAACCACTATGCCTATGGCGCGGTGGCCGACTGGATTTACCGCTACGCGGCGGGCGTGGATGCGTCTCCGTTCGACGCGGGCTTTCACCGGGTGGTGCTGCATCCGGTCTTCGATGCGCGGCTGGGGCGAGTTGCATTCGACTATGCTTCGGCCTATGGCCCGATTCACTCGGATTGGACGGTGAAGGGAACGACAGCCGAATGGCATGTAACCATTCCGGCCAATACGACCGGCTGGCTGAGCCTGAGCGCGGGCGAAGCAGCGAAGTACAAGCTGGAGGGCGCTCCTTTGACGAGCAAGCTACCCATTGCGGCGGCGAGCGGCGGGCAGAGCGGCTTTGAACTGCCGGCGGGGAGTTACAGCTTTGAGATAGAGTTGTAACCAGAAGCCTGGCCGCTGTACAGATTTGCGATCCAGCCGCTACGCTGGAAACCTGCCTGCCGGCGGAATGCGGAATTTGCCGGCAGCAACAAGGAAGGGGAGATAGAGTGACGTCAATCATCGCTGGGATCGGATGGCACATGGTTGGGGCGGCATCGGCCGCATCGTTTTATGCGCCCATTGGGAAGGTGAAGAAATGGTGCTGGGAGACCACTTGGGCGGTTGCCGGCTTTTTTTCCTGGATACTGCTGCCCATTGGGGTAAGTCTGTTTCTGCTCCCGGACTTTTTCGGTTTTTACGGATCGATCGATGCGCATGTGCTATTGAAGGTCGCACTTTTCGGAGCCATGTGGGGCGTGGGCAACGTGAGTTACGGCCTCACCATGCGCCACCTGGGGATATCCCTGGGCGTCGGCGTGGCCATTGGCGTAACGCTCATGGTGGGCACGCTGATGCCTCCGCTGCTGCACGGGCAGGCGGCGATATTGTTTACCACCAGAGCCGGCCTCTTCACCATGGCAGGCGTACTGGTGGCGCTGACCGGCGTGGCCGTGGTCTCCTATGCCGGCCACCAGAAAGAGGTGCAGCTTCGCGGCGAGCTTCAGGAATTCAATTTGAAGCTGGGGCTGCTGCTGGCGGGCCTGTGCGGCATCTTTTCCTCCGGCATGGCCTTCGCCATCGATGCGGCGGTGCCGATGAAAGCCGCGGCCCTGGGTCTGGGCGTGAACCCGCTCTATGCGGCCCTGCCGAGTTATGTATTCATCATGGGCGGCGGCGCGCTGGTTAACTTGAGTTATTGCTTCATCCGCCTGGGCGCGCTCCCAAGATTGTCGCTGCGGGCCGACCTGGCGCAGCCGGGCGGAATGCTGCTCAAGAACGGCGCCATGGCCGCGGCGGGCGGAATCATGTGGTATCTCCAGTTCTTCTTTTACGCCTGGGGCCAAGCCAACATTCCCGAGCGGCTGTCGTATGTGAACTGGATGCTGCACATGAGCGGCTATGTTCTCTTCGCCGGCCTAGTGGGCCTGGCGCTGGGCGAGTGGGCCGGCGTTGGAAGCAAGCCCCTGCGCTTACTTTGGGCCGGCATAATCATCCTGATTGTGGCTACCAACCTGGTTGGCCTGGGAATGGCGTCGTAGGCGATGAAGTTGAGTCTGCGGTATCGGAATGCCGGAGCCAGCAATCCGGCATTTCTTGGAGCTTGAATCTCATGATCCGCAGGGTCGTTTTCGCTTTGTTATGTGCCGCCGCGGCCGCTCCCGTGGCGATGGCACAGGCCGCGCCGCCGAAGATCGAGCGCGAACAGCGGCCTGCGGCGCTGGACGATGGTCACGGCGCCTACGCAACCCACCGCTACCGGAACCTGTTCGCCGAGGCCGGCCATTCGCAGGTGGAGATCGACGCCAAAATCGACGCCGCCTTCCAGCAGCTCTTCCACGGCGACCCGGATACGCAGGCGGTGTACTACGTCGCGGGCGCGAATGAGAATGGGCCGCTGGCTTATCTGACCGACATCGGCAACCGCGATGTGCGCACCGAGGGCATGTCGTACGGCATGATGATCGCCGTTCAGCTCAACCACAAGGCGGAGTTCGATGCCCTGTGGAACTGGGCCAGGACTTATATGTACATAAGCTCGCTGGCGCACCCGTCGCAGGGCTACTTCTCATGGTCCTGCAAGGTGAGCGGGGAGCCCAACGACGAGACGCCCGCGCCGGATGGCGAGGAGTACTTTGCGATGGCGCTGTACTTTGCCTCGAATCGCTGGGGCGATGGCGCGGGGATTTATAACTACAAGGCGCGGGCCGATGAGTTGCTGACCGCGATGCGCCATCGCGAGCGGCGCACCGGCGCAACCAAGTTCGGCGAGCGCACCGTAGGCGCGGAAGTGAACGAGGAAGCAAAGATGATCCGGTTTACGCCGGTCGAGGGCAAGGCCAACTTCACCGACCCCAGTTATCATCTGCCCGCGTTTTATGAGCTCTGGGCGCGCTGGGGGCCGGCTGAGGACCGCGCTTTCTGGGCGCGGGCGGCCGAGGCGAGCCGGGACTTTTTCCAGCGGACGGCGAACGCGAAGACCGGCCTGAGCCCCGACTATGCGAACTTCGACGGCACGCCGCATCCGATAGCATGGAATCCGCACGCCGGCGATTTCTCCTTCGATTCCTGGAGGACGCAGAGTAACTGGTCGGTGGATTGGTCGTGGTGGGCAAAGGATGGACGCGAGCGCGCTCTCAGCGACCGGACGCAGGCGTTCTTCTTCTCTCAAGGCATCGGCAGTTATGCCGACCAGTTCACATTGGATGGCGAGCCGCTTTCGCATCGCCACTCGGCAGGCCTGGCGGCGACCAACGCAGTGGCCAGCCTGGCCGCGACCCGGCCGGTGAAAGACAGGTTCGTGGAGGAACTATGGAAGACGCCCGTCCCCAGCGGACATGAGCGCTACTACGATGGTATGCTTTACCTGATGAGCCTGATGCACGTGTCGGGCAGCTATCGTATCTGGAGTCCGCGATAGGACGCCGGCAAGCAGGAATATATCGTATCCGGCCCTGGGGTTGATGTTATATTGGCGCATTGTCCAATTCATTCTTTTGTAGCTGCGGCTTGGCCTTTCGGCGCCAGCCGCCTGGGAGAGCCATTGTCTTTCGATCGAGTTAGTGACTTTGCATTCGCCCCGCGACGGAGCAAGCGCGGCTTCTCAGGCGACCATCGCCGCACCTTCCTTTCCATTTTGGTTGCGCTCTGCCTGCTCGCGCCCCAATTCGCGCGCTCCCAGGAGATGGAGACCGCGCAGGCCGCGAACACTTCGCTGACGCCGAGCGATCCTGCAGAGACGAAGCCGGCAGCCAAGCAGCAGGTGGATGCCGATATCACCGTCGAGGGGTTGGCTTCCTACGGTCATTACAAGATATTCGCAAGCGGGTCAGGCTGCCATCTCTATACGGGCGGAGTGGAATACGACCGTAATTCCTGGGGCCGCTTCCTGAAGGCGCGAATGGACTACGCGGCGGAGTTTTTGCCGGTGGTGCTTCTGGACGCGCCGGTCACACAGGACATATGGGGCACTCCGACGACCCCCGACCATCACATCGTGCCTGGGATAGGGTTTTCGCCGATCGGCTTTCGCATGTTATGGCGGGACCACAAGGCGGTCAAGCCCTACCTGGCCGCCAAGGGCGGGCTGCTCGTCTTCCCCCAAAAGGTGCTCTCGCAGGAGTCGACTTTTGTGAACTTCAGCTTGCAGTCGGCCACGGGCGTGGAAGCCAGGCTGACGCCGCGATTCGATATTCGCCTGGGTTTATTCAGCGATTTTCACTTTTCGAACGGGTTTATAGTGCCCGTCAATCCTGGCCTGGACGTGATGAACGCCAACCTGGGCATAACCTACCATCTGGGCAAGTAGCGCTCTCACGAGGGCCGCGGCAACAGCAGCTCTGCTCAGGGAAGCGGGAGCGCCGCGTCCAGTCCGGCGGCGATCAGATCGGCGCGCAGCCGCTCGACGGTGGAGAACTGAATGGCTCTAATGCCCAGCGCCGACGCGGCCTCGACGTTGACGAGCTTGTCGTCGAGGAAGAGCGCCTCTTCGGGCCGGACGCAGAGATCCCCAAGCACGCGGAGATAGATGGCGGGGGCCGGCTTGGCCATGTGCAGTTGAAAGCTCCAGACCAGCTCGTCGAAGCGATGAATCCATTTGAACTCCCGCTCGACGCTGGCCAGTACGTTGTCGCCCATGTTGGAGAGGATCGCGGTGAGCAGACCGCGCCGCTTGAGCGCCAGTTGCCAGGCCAGCATGGCAGGGTTCTCGGTGGTCCACATGCGGGCGTCCCACTGGTTCAGCTCCTCGATCTTGTCCGGGGCGAGCGCGAGGCCGGCATCGCGGACGAGCTTCCGCCAGAAGGCGAATCCGGTGAGCTTGCCTTCGTCGTAGGCGGGGCGGTCGGCCCAGTAGAGGCTCTCGAAGCGGGCGACAGGCAGGCCGGTGATGCGCAACAGGGCGGCGCGAGCTTCAGGGTCCGGCGGACCGGTCAATACCATTCCATAGTCGAAGACAACCGCGCGCAGACCCAATGTTCCTCCCGGTGGACGCCCGTGTATGGTTGGAAGGGACGCCTGTTCCTATTGTGCATGACCGGCCGCGGCGGGGCGGGCGACTCCAGTTTGCCGATGGAAGGATGGAATGCGCTTTTCGCTGAGGACGGGCTGGAATACGGAGGAGAGCGAGCTGGCGCGGGCTCACCGGCTGCGCGCCCAGGCCGGGCTGCCGATTTCCGATCTGACGGCCTCGAATCCCACCCGCTGCGGCTTTCAGTACGCACCGGATCTGCTGGCGGCTCTTACCGATCCGCGGGCGCTGGACTACGATCCGCAGCCCAGGGGCAGCCTGCGCGCGCGCCAGGCGGTCTGCGGGTACTATGCGGACCACGGAGTCGCGGTCGAGCCGGAGCAGATTGTGCTCACGACCAGCACCAGCGAGGCCTACAGCTACCTCTTCCGGCTGCTCTGCGATCCGGGAAGCGAGATTCTCGCCGCTCAGCCGGGTTATCCGCTCTTCGACTTTTTAGCGGTGCTGGACGATGTGCGGCTGAAGGCTGCCCCGCTGGTCTACGACCAGGGCTGGCAGATCGATCCGGAGGGGTTTCGCCGGGCGATCACGTCGGAAACGCGGGCCATCGTGATGGTTCACCCCAACAATCCCACCGGCCACTTCACCAAGCCGTGGGAGGCCGCGGAGCTGGCACGGCTGTGCCGCGAGTTCGACCTCTCACTGATTGTGGACGAGGTCTTTCTGGACTACAGTTTCGCTGAAGGCGCCGGGAGTTTTGCCTCCGGCCTCGAAGGAGTTCCGGTCTTTGTGGTGAGCGGGCTGAGCAAGATCGCCGACCTCCCGCAGATGAAGGCGGCGTGGATTGTGGCTACTGGGCCGGAGGCTGACCGGGCGTTGGACCGCCTGGAGGTGATTGCCGATACGTTTCTCTCCATGAATGCGCCGGTGCAATGCGCGCTGCCCAAGTGGCTCGACGGCCGGGCGGCCATCCAGAGTCAGATCAAGGAGCGCCTGGCGGCCAACCTGGCCGAACTCGACCGGCAATTGAGCGGGCTGGCCTCGGTTCGCAGGCTGGAGGTCGAGGGCGGCTGGTATGCGGTGCTGCGGATTCCGGCGCTCGCGCCCGACGAGCAGACGGTGCTGGCGCTGCTGGAGCGCGGGGTCTGGGTCCATCCGGGTTACTTCTTCGGCATGCCCGCCTCCGGCTGGCTTGTGGTGAGCCTGCTGGGGCCGGAGCGGGAATTCAGTACTGGAGTAACCGGGCTGGTTAACTACTTGCGAACGCATCAAGGTAGTAACATTTCCGGGTTTCGAGCGTAAGGGTTGCTTAAAGCGGGATTTCTGCTCCATTGAAAACAAACAGCTTGAAGAATTGGAGCTTTCCGGTCAAAGCCCGCGCAGGAAGGGGTTGCTTTTGCGCTCCTGGCCGATGGTTGTTGCGGGGCCGTGGCCGGGCAGGACGCGGGTTTCGTCGGGCAGGGCCAGCAGGCGGGTCTCGATGGAGTCGATGATCTGCTGGGAGTTGCCGCCGGGCAGGTCGGTGCGGCCGATGCTGCCCGCAAAGAGCGTATCGCCGGCGATGAGCATCTTGAGCGGGGCAAAGTGCAGGCAGACCGAGCCCTGGGTGTGGCCGGGAGTGTGCAGCACCTGGGCGGGGTAGCGTTCCAGGCCCACGCGCTGGCCGTCGTCCAGCGAGGCGTCGGGCGGCGCCGTCTCGGGCGCTGCCACGCCCAGCCAGCCGGCTTGCATAGCCATCATCTTGAGCAGCGGCAAGTCGTTCTCGTTCAGCAGGATGGGCGCGCCGGTGAGCCGTTTGAGCCGCAGCGCGCCGCCCACGTGGTCGATGTGGGCGTGAGTGACGAGAATCTGCTTGAGCTTGAGGCCGAGCTGGGTGAGGCGGCGATGAATGCGGCCCACCTCGTCGCCGGGATCGATGACAATGGCCTCGCCGGCCTCCTCGTCGCCAAGGATGGTGCAGTTGCATTCCAGCGGGCCGACGGGGAAGGTCTCCAGAATCATGCTTCCATTCTATAGGCGCGCTTGCGCCTGGCTTCTGGTTGGGAAGCGGCGATTGCCGTCAAGGCTAGTGCGGCTTCAGCCCCAGGCTCTCCATCACTTCCAGCGCAAACCGCGCCGAGACCGTGGCCGGGCCGCCGCCCATCTCGATGCCGACCTCGATAGCTTCCAGCAGCTCCTCAAAGGTCGCGCCGCCGGCTGCCGCCTGTTCTATGTGCCACTGCATGCAGGATTCGCAGTCTTTCACCACGGAGATTCCCACGGCAATCAGCTCTTTTTGCTTTTTGGGCAACGCGCCGTCGCGGTAGGCCGCCTTTTCCATGGCCAGAAATCCGTCGTAAACCTTCGACCTGGCCGCCAGCAACTGCGCATGAGCGCGCTTCCGCTTGGCGGTAATCTCTTCAAGCTTGTTCATGTCGTGCGGGAATCCCTTCGTAGGCTTGGAATACTCCCGATTTTACTTTCCAGCGGCGGGCTTACGGAAGGTCAGCGCGTAGGTATCGCCGTTTCTTAACTGTTCGAGATGGACTTCTTGCATCTCAGGTGGCACCAGATCGATCGGCGCGCTGACCGGTTGTTTGCGATTCTTGTAGAGGTGGCCGCCAGGGCCTCTCTCATAGATTTGCTTCACGTGCTTCTCGGTTTCATCGGAGATGAGCAGCAGGCTGCCCGGCTTGGCGACGCGAATCATCTCGCGTATGGCCTTGGCGCGGTCGTTGAAGAAGTTGATTCCGCCGACGTGAAAAACCACATCGAAGCTGGCGTCTGCGAAAGGCAGGCTCTCGGCATTGCCCAGATAGAGATCGGCCTCCAACTGCCAGCGGCGCAGGTTGGCCTGGCAGTTGGCCAGCATCTCGGGCGACAGATCGAGGCCCGAGAGTTGAACGCCGCCAGGCAGATACTTGTAATTCAGGCCAGTGCCGACTGAGGTTTCCAGTACCGAATCGCCGGGCGTGACTTCGAGCAGGCTCATATAGCTGCGGAAGTACGCGTCCCGGTCCATGCCCCCCAGCGCGCAGAAGACGCGCTGGATGTCGTCGTAGAAGCCGCCGATCATCTGATAGAGGTGGTTGTATTTGCCGTTGTCGCCGGTCAGGTCTTCGGGCTTGAGGAAGGCCGGAATTCCATCGCGAATCGGGAACCGCTCCCCGGAGCTGCCGGCCAGCTCTTCGCGGCCCTGTTCGCTCACCACATGCAGCGGGTTGCCGGTGAAGGGGATTTGCAGCCGGGCAACCACCTCCGGCCGGTTGGCCCAGGTCTTGCGCTTGCCTCGGTTGGCAAGCGCCCAAATGCTCAGAAGAAGAACTCCGGCAGGGCATATCCAAACGCCGGCAAAGATTACACCGGCGGGCAAGTTCTCCGGCAGTGCCGCGCCGCTGATTTGGCTGTAGCACCCGTACCCAATTGCCGCCAGGAAGATCGCGGCAAAGACGCTCGCGCCCGCCGCGATTTTGGAGACCCGGAATTCGTGGTTCCACATCCATACGACCACCGACGCGAACCAGCTAAAGAGAAAGATATCGGCGGCGACGAACAATAGAATCGGGCCGCCTCCGAGGCCTTTCGCAACGTGGAGCAACGGCAAATTGGCAGCCCCGTCGTCTGCGAGAAACATAAACGCGTCAGTTGGCAGCCACGACAAGGACCAGAATTGAATCGCCGCTGCCGCTAGCGGAAAAGGCAGCGTGGAGATGAATCCCGGCAGGCGTGGACTCACAAGCCGATGAAAGGTGAAGGGCAGAACAGCGAGCAGCGTGGACAGGAGAATCCAGGCAACATATTCGAGCGCCCGCTCAGTGCCGGCGTGCAAGAAGAGGCGCCAGTCGGCGACTAGGTGGGGAATGAAAGAAAAGGCCATCATCCACAGGAAGCCGCGCCGGGGCTTTTGCGTGCCCGCGAACCAGACGCCCAGAATGGGGCCGGTCCACTTCCCCAACGGAGAGTAGAAGAAGCCGATAACAAACAGGCTGGCGACAATCCAGGCCACAATCTGCGACAGGCGGCTGGAACGAACGTTCGTGGACATTTGCGGTTCTCCTTTTCGTACTGTTGATCTGGGCAGCCCCGGTTGTTACGGCAAAAACAAGAGCAAGAACAAACGCGGGTCCTTCGACTCCCTTCGCTGCGCTTCGGTCGCTCAGGATGACATCGTATTGGCACTTGATGACGGTGTATTTACAGTTGATGGCTGCGGATCGGCAGTTGCGGCAGTGTCCATCGAAGCCAGCTCCGCCAGCGCCGCTTCGCCCCAGTCCAGCGCGGCGCGGGTCATCGCCAGACCGAGCCCCAGAGTCAGCATCCAGTACGGCTTGTTTGGGTCATTCGATTGATGCGCGCGCGCCATCTTCTCGATCCCTTCCAGCGTGGCGAGCATGCGGCGGTTTCGCTCATTGAGCTCGCGGACGTGCGCCTGCGCCACGCCCGGCGCTGCCTCCCGGCCAAAAAACAGCTTGAGCAGGAATTCATTGCGTGGCGGATCGTTCTGAAAAGGAAGGGCAAGCCACTCGCGCAGGCAGACGCGGCCGGCATTGGTCAGTGCGTACTCCTGGCGCGGCTTTTTGGGTGCCGAGGCAGGCGTGCAAGCCTCGATCAGGCCTTCGGCTGCCAGCCGCTTCAGGGTGGGGTAGATTTGTCCGTAGCTCTCACCCCAGAAGCTGCCGAAGTTCTCTTCGATGGCCTTGTGAATCTCATAGCCAGAGCCCCGCGGCGTGATCGAAAGCATTCCAAGAATCACGTAGGTGGTACGGTTGTGGCTCATATAGCTACAAGATATATCTGTCAGATATTATTGTCAAGAGAAATCTTCAAGAGTCTTTGGTGGAATGCGCACCACAAAAACGGCAGGCTTTGCGGCCTGCCGTCTTTGTGCGCAGATCTGGGCGGAGGAAACTTCGTGGTCTACTTGCCGGATTTGGCGGGCGCCGAGGCCGGAGCGGGCTTGGCGCCTTCGAGCACCGAGTGGCTGCCGGCGGTCCGCACGTAGAGGACGGTCAAGGTAATCGAGGTGAGCATGAAGAGGATCGCCGACCAGGTGGTAAGCCGGGTGAGGACGTTGGCCGCGGCGCGCGGGCCGAAGGCGGTCTGCGAACCCTGGCCGCCGAATGCGCCCGCAAGGTCGGCCGAGCGGCCCTGCTGGAGGAGAACGACGCCGATCAAAAAGAGGCAGACAATCACGTGCAGGACGATGACGAAGTAAAGGGCGATCTGCATTTTCTAAGCTGCTTTCCGAGTCTGTCCGATGGTTGCGGACAAAAGAATCTTTGGTGCGGAAGAGGGGACTTGAACCCCTATGCCTTTTGGGCGCCAGCACCTCAAGCTGGTGCGTCTGCCAATTTCGCCACCTCCGCACTGTGGTGAACTCTTCGAGTATAGCAAAGACGGGAAAGCCTTGGAATGGCTTTACTGAATTCGCTCGAAGCGGAAACCGGCCTCGCGTAGAACATGGCTGATGGCGGCGATGTGGGATGCGCCGCGAGTTTCGAGGGTCACGTCGATGGCGGTTTCGCTCAGGCTGACACCGTAGTAGGCGCGATTGTGGAGGGTTTCGACGATGTTGGCGCGCTGGCTGGCCAGTATCTGAGTGAGGGCGTGGAGTGCGCCGGGACGGTCCTGGAGGTAGACGCGAATGCGCAGCAGGCGGCCGTCCTTGACCAGGCCGCGCTCAATGATCTTGGCCAGCAGGCTGACATCGATGTTGCCGCCGCTGACCAGAACGACGGTGCGGCGATGGCGAAGGTTGGTCTTGGACTGGACCACCGCGGCCAGAGCGGCTGCGCCTGCGCCTTCGGCCAGGGTCTTTTCCTGCTCCAGCAGCAGCAGGATGGCGCTGGCGACCTCCTCGTCGTCGACGGTGACGATCTCGTCCACGTAGCGGTTGACCAGGGGTAAGGTCAGGTCGCCGGCGCGGCGGACGGCGATGCCGTCGGCGACGGTGGCCTGGGCGGCGATGGTGACCGGCTCACCGGCCTCGCGGGCGCGCAGCATGGAGGGCAGCTTTTCCGGCTCGACGCCGACGACGCGGATCTTGGGATTGGTCTCCTTGAGAGCGCAGCCGACGCCGGCGATGAGGCCGCCGCCGCCGATGGGGACGACCACGGCTTCGATCTCCGGAACCTGCTCGAGCAATTCGAGGCCGATGGTTCCCTGGCCGGCGACGATCTCAGCGTCGTCGAAGGCATGGATGAAGGTGCGGCCCTCTTCCGCGCGTCGCCGCAGGGCCTCGTCGCAGGCTTCGTCGTAGCTGGCGCCGTGAAGGATGACCTCGGCCCCAAAGCCGCGCGTGGCGGCCACTTTGATCTGCGGCGTGGCCAGCGGCATGACGATCTGTGCCCGGATTCCGAGAGACGCCGCATGGAAGGCGACGCCCTGTGCGTGGTTGCCGGCGCTGGCCGCGATCACGCCGCGCTTGCGCTCCGCTTCACTCAGCGTGAGCAGCTTGTTGAGCGCGCCCCGCTCCTTGAAGGAGCCTGTGCGTTGCAGGTTCTCAAGCTTCAAATGCAGCGCCAGGCCGGTCAGCTCGGATAAGTCGTGAGAGAGCTGGCAGGGCGAAACGTAGATCGATTCCCCGATGCGGCTGCGGGCGGCCTGGATGCCGGAGAGGGTGACGGATTCCATGAGAGTTTCTCCTTGAGGTGGCAAAAATGGCTGAGGGAAAGTGCGCGGCGAGATGAAAAAACCACCAGCCGCGCTTGCGGGTGGTGGCCTGGGTGCTACAAAACTCGAAACTCCGGTTGGTTAGGCTTGGCTTCCCGCGCGCGCATTGGGGCTGGTAATTCGCATGGCGGGCATGGACGCAACGGCAGGCAGGGCCGGCAAAACGATCGGGTTGGCTCCGGAGGGGCGCATCACGTTGATTCGAGTAGAGCAGAGGCGCGGGTTGGGAGTCAAGGGAGCGCGGCCCCCGCCGACGCCTGATGCAAACTCGCTGAAATTGACTTTTTCAGGATCGATTGGTATTTTGGTAAACAATATATGACTTGTTGTCTGCCAGCCTGTCGATAAAGTTCTGCCGCCCCATGCGGGCCACGGTCCTACGGTCCTAACCCACCCCACCTTCCCCAAATTCCAAGGAGAGTCCAAAGTGCAAAATGCTCTTTATGCAGCCCTGTCTGCTTCTCTGCGCCGGTTGCCGCTATCCATCGCAGCTGTGCTTTTTCTGTTTGCTATAGCGGCCGGCCTGCCCCTGGCAGCGCAGGACGACATCACCACGCAAAACGCGACGTCGGGGTTCAATGGCGCGTTCATCACCGGGCCGGCCTCGAACCCGTTGAGCTTCCTGAACGGCGCGGCCTGGCGCACTACCGGCAACCCGGCGCCCTACGACTTTCACGACTTTGCCCCGGCGGCCGATCTTGACGCAAAGCTGCCCCATTGGGTCGATCTGCAGGCCGAGGAGCGGTTCCGGTACGAGGCGTACGACAATTCAAGCTTCAAAGCGAAGGTCGATGACTCCTACCTGTTGAACCGCTTCCGGTTCCAGGTGGATCTGCATTCCCCCAGTTGGTTCCGGGTTACGGCGCAGGTGCAGGACGCCCGTGCGGGCTTCCAAAACCCGCCGATCGGCCCGCCGAACACGGTTCGCTGGGATCTGAAGCTGGCTTACGCCGAGATCGGCGCGCCCGACAAGCACTGGTTCAGCTTGCGCGTGGGCCGGCAGCTTATCAACTACAACAACACCATCATCGCCACCTCCGAGTGGCGCAACCAGGGCCGTTCCTACGATGCGGCGGTGCTGAACCTGAACACGAAGCGCGAGCACCTGGGCATCTTCGCCGCCTCGGCTGTCGTGCCGCAGGCTTATGGTGCGAGCCCGCATCAGGAAGGAAACAATATCTATGGAGCTTACGGCCGCATCGATGACCTGGTGGGGCCGCACTCGAACCTTGAGCCGTTCGTCCTCTGGCGCGTGCAGCCGGCAGAGGTCGTCGAGCCGGCCGTCGCCAAGACCACCGGTCACGAGAACGAACAGGCTATTGGTTTGCGCCTCAAGGAGCAACCCCACGCGGCGTTCGATTACGGGGGCGAGCTTATCTACGAAACCGGCAAGGTGGGAACGCAAAGCATCAATGCCTTTGCGACGCAGGAGGGCGCGGCATACCAGTTCCTCGATGTCGCGGCCAAGCCGCGCGTCTTTGCCCAGTACGACTACGCCTCGGGCAACGGCAATCCGGCGCAGAACGCAACGCACACCACCTTCGATACGATCTACCCGACAGCCCACGACCGCTTTGGCATCACCGACCTGTTCGGCTGGCAGAATATCGAGTCGGTGCGCGCGGGCACAACCGTTGAGCCCCACCGGCGGCTCACCTTAACGGCGCAGGGGCTGGACATTTGGGCGGCCGATGCGCTGGACTCGATTTACAACACCTCGGGCAGTTCGATCGTGTTTAACAAGACCAATCACGGCTGCCATGTGGGTGCGGAAATCGATGGCTACTCCTGGTATGAACTGAATAGGCACTTCAACCTGGGCGGGGGCATCGGCTACTTTGGCGGCGGCCAGTTCCTGACCAATGTGACAACCAGCCACTCATACACGGCCTACTACTTTGCGCTGAACTTCAAAGACAACGGAAAAAAGTAGCCAACGCCCTACTGAAACTCCGGGAAGAGGGCGGTGATTTGCATGGCCTGTGGAAAGCTGTTCTGAACCATTATGTGCATTGGCGCCGGTGTCATTGGCCACTTGTGTGCAGTCGTTCAGCGCGACGCAATCATACGCGCGCAACCCCATCGCGGAGCGTCTCCAGAACCAGAGAAAGAGCATCCTCCCAATGCAGCATCCGCACCCCAAACGCCTCTTCCACGCGCCGGCACGACAAGCATGAGTTGGCCGGACGCCGCGCGGGTCGAGGAAACTCTGCGGTCGTTATCGGAACCAGACTTGGCGTTATAACTCCAGCGCCTCCCTGCGGCTTGCTCAGAAAGGCCTTGGCAAATCCAAACCAGGTAGTCTCTCCCGCATTGGTCAAGTTATAGATGCCGCTGCGCCCCTGGAGTCCGCCGCCTTTCGGCGCCAGCAGTTGCGCCAACAGATCGGCGGTAGCTTGAGCTATGCATTCGCTGGAGGTCGGCGCGCCGGTCTGATCGTCCACGATCCGCAACTCCGCGCGTTCCCTGGCCAGCCGCAGCATTGTCAGCAGGAAGTTACTCCCGCGCGCTCCATAAACCCAGCTGGTCCGCAGGATCAGGTAATCTCCGCCGGCCGACTGGATAGCTTCATCGCCCGCTAGCTTGGTCTTGCCATAAACATTCAGCGGGTTGGGCGCGTCGGTTTCAATATAGGCGTCCTGCTTTGTGCCGTCGAAGACATAATCCGTGGAGTAATGTACCAGAATGCTGCCCAGCCGCTTGGCTTCCTCGGCCAGCACGCCCGGTCCCGCGGCGTTGATGGCATAAGCCAGCTCGGGCTCGCTCTCGGCCTTGTCCACAGCCGTATAGGCGGCGGCATTTACGATGACCGAGGGCTGAGCCGCGCGCACCGCCTCGCGAATCGACTCGGGCCTGGTGAAATCGATCTCCGGATAATCAACCGCGGCCACCTGCCCCAGACAGGCTAGCTTGTGCCGCAGTTCCCATCCCACTTGGCCCACGCGGCCAAAAACCAGTATCTTCGTATTCGTCATTCGCTTCCTTTTTCAGGGGAATCTAACTTGAAATCCTGCCGAGGCAACGGCAGAGATCAGTATAGCCGAGTAGTTTCGGAGCTCATGCGATGAGGACTTTGTTACTGCCCGCGCTGTTCTCCGGTAGGCAGGAAGGCGACTCCGGAGACCATGTCCCCCGAGGCCAGCACGTTCCTCAGCCGTTCCGGATTGGCTCCGCTCAGTCCGGCAGCCGCTTCCAGCAGGCGCAGCGCCGCTGACGGCTTTGTCTCAGCCGGCATGCGGAAGATCCAGGGAACGTTCGTCGATGTAAGCGACTTGTCGCTGCTCAGCGCGACCACCGGCACAAAACTCTTCAGCGCCAGTTGCTCGGCCAGGTGGCTCGAGTTGCGATCCAGCGCGACGATCGCCAGCGGGTGCTCATCCATCAGCGCATGAACCAGTTGGGTTGAAGCCGCGCCCCAGTTTTGATCGCTCGCCACCGGCAAGAGCTCCCACGTCCGGCCCTTGGCTGCGGCGGCCCCCAGCTCCGCCCGCATCTCCGGCGACTGGGCAACCTCGACCGCCCTCGGCCCGAACAGAACAACGTTCACCGGCCCTGCCGGCACGTCGGGCCGATGCGGCCCGGCATAGTCCACGCCATCTTCGCCCACGCGTGCGTAGGGCGCCGTCCCAGGTCTCAAAAGCGAGACCTGGGGCACCCCATTTGCCGGCGGAAGCTGCGCCGCCGGCGGCTGCTTTTCCATGGTTGCGATGCGGTAGGTGATGGCGCCGTTGTGCACCGTGCCCAGATACATGGGCGCCACGTTCTTCTGGTTGGGATCGAAGACCATGTGCCCGGTCACGCCGTCGTACTGCTCGATATTGGCCAGCGCGTCGTGAATGCGGGCGCGATTGAGGCCGGCCTTGCAGATGGAGTCGAGCAGCGTGTTCATCGCGTCAAACGCCAGCGACGCAAACTGCTCCGGCTTCTCGCTGAAGCGAGCCTCGAAGCGGCGGTTGAAGTCCAGCCACGTTGGATCATTCCGAGTTGGATCGTAAGGGAACACAGCTTCAAAGCCCTCGGCGGCATCGCCGGCCTCGGCCAGCAGCTCGGGCCCTAGCGTGCGATAGGCTCCGAAGACCGGCTGCTTCATGCCCGCGGCGCGCAACTGCTTCAGGATCAGGGCCGCTTGCGTTTCGTCGGTCCACAGCACAATAGCGTCGGCCCGCGAGGAGCGGATGACCTGCAACTGCTTGGTAAAGTCCGTGTCGCCGGGCAGATACTTCTGCTCGATCACCACCGGATGCCCCAGCCGCCGCGCCGCGTCGCGAAACTTGGGAACCCCGAACCGCCCGTAACGATTGTTCACCCGCAGCAGCGCAACGCGCTTCAGGCCAAGTTCGGTAAAGATGTGCCGCGCCAGCGTCAGGCTCTGCACGCGGTCGTCCTGCAGGTCGGTGAAGTACCACGGAATATAAGTCTCCGGAATGGTGGGATCGGTCGAGGCGGAGTTGACGATGGGAATCTCGGCGCGCAGGGCCACGCGCAGAATGATGTGGGTGGATTCGGAACTGATGGAACCGAAGATCGCCCAGTCCCGATCGTCGTAAACCATCTTCACCGCTTCATTCGACGCCGAGCCCCAGATGGTGGGGTCGGTGGGCCGGTCGTCGCCGTAAACCGCCTTGGCCTGCCAGTTGTCGTAGTCGTTGTGCAGCATCAGCTTGAAAGGCTTGCCCCCGTAGCCGCCGCGGGCGTTGGCCTCTTCCACCGCCAACTGCGCGCCATGCAGCATGCGCAATCCAAAGACCGATTCCGGATTGTGTTCAATAGGTCCGAAGAAGCCGATGCGCACCTCGGTCAGGCCCTTGGGTTCAGGCAGGTCGCGCCCCGCGCCGGAGTAGATATTGGGATGCGTGTAGTTCAGGTCGTAGGGCGCCGCAAATTTGGCGTAGGGGCTCAGGTCCACGGGCTCGCCTGCATAGGGCGCTACCACGCGGTCCCTGGGCGGTCCCGGCGGATGTGCGCCGCACTCACACGTTCCCTTGCCCGTGACCTTCACGGGGCTTGCATTCTGGCTTGCAACCAGCGCCGCGTCCTGGCTTGAGTACTGCGCGGCAAGCTGCGCCGCGCCAGCCAGGGCCAGCGCGCAACCGGCAACCGGCATCCATCCCTTGCGCATTGCTGTTACCCCTTCTTGCCGCTTGTCCTGTCCGTGCGGAACATGGCGATGGCCTCGATCTCGATCAGCAGCTCGGGGCGGCAGAGATGCGCCTCGATGCCGGTGGAGGCGGGCAGCGGGTCGAGCCCCTGCTCCTTGAAGAACGCCGTCCGCCCCGCATTGAAGACGTCGTAGTCGCGGTCGATGTCGCGCAGGTAGCACGTGGTGCGCACAATGTCGTGCCAGGTGCAGCCTTCGCTCTCCAACAGCCCGGTAATGTTGTCGAAGGTGCGCCGAAGCTGGGCGGGAAAATCGCCGATGTGGACGCTCTTGCCGTTCTCGTCGATCGAGGCCGTACCCGAGATCAGCAGGATGCAGACGGACCCTAAATCGATCCTCATGCCGCGCGAGAACGAACTCGGCTTGGCATAGGCGTAGGCTTCGTTGAGCACGCCGTGATTGGTCATGGCGCGCTTTTCAATAGGCGCGTGCGCGATGGCTTCCAGAATTTCCGCAAATGCATTCATGATGGTATTTCTCCTTTTGTACTTACTGTTTCTGTCGAATTCCGTGGCTCAAACCCTTGGCTGTGGCGACCCAGATATCGTCGCCTTGAAAGTCGATGCCGAGAACGTAGTTGTGCGCCGGCGCGGTGGTGACGGCGATGGGCGTTACCTTGCCCTCGGCGTCGCGCACCGTCATCTCCGGCTTGCCGTCTTTGAGCGAGGGGCGATAAACGGCCCAGTTCGCGCCGTCGTAGTAGGCCAGCCCCTTGTCCGTGCCGAACCAGGCGCGCTTGGCGTCCACGCCCTTGATCGTGTTGGTAAAGTTCGAGGGAAGTCCGCTATCTTTGGTCAGAAAGTTGTGCCAGTAGCGGCCGTCGTACCGGCTGTCTCCAAAATAAGTAGCCGCCCAAAGTATATTGTCCACATAACTGACCGACGTGACAATCTCGTGGATTAGCCCCTGGTCCTTGAAGAGCACGATCTCATTCTCGCCGTCCGGATCTTCGTACTTGTCCCAGCGCCCGGTCTCCTGCGTGTATTCGAGCACGCCGCTGCCCCACACGGCGTAGTAAACCTTGGTGGGCGTGGCCGATACTCCATAGGTCCATATCTCGATCATGGGTGTGTTGCGCTCGTTGTAGAGGGTCCACTCACCGGTGCGGATATTCAAGCGGCATGCGCCGGCGGCCGTGGCCACCCACACGTTCTCGCCCTCCACAGATACGCCGTAGACCACATCGTTCGAGAGCCCGGAGTTCAACTGCGTGTAGCTGTCGATGCGCCCGCCGGAGATGCGGCTCAACCCCGCCATGGTGCCCGCCCAAACGTCGCCCGTGCGTTTGTCCAACGCCAGCGTGAGCACGGCGCGATGCGCAAGCCCGTCCTTGGTGGTGTAGGTCTTCCACTTGCCGCTTTCGTAGACCGCGAGTCCATTGTCCGTGCCCGCCCAGATGCGGTCGCCATCCACCAGCACGGAGTACACGTGATTGTCCGGCAGGCCATTGTCGGTGGTGAAGTTCTCAAAGCGGAAGCGCGGCATCGCAGGCGCTTGCGGTGCGGCCACCTGCGGTGGGGCGGACGGCGCCTGCGCGCCACGAGACGCTGCGGCTCCAGCGGTTGCCTTCGGCACGGGCGCCGCTGGCGCGGCATAGGCCGCCGTTCCGGCAACCAGAAGCAATGCGGCGATGCACAACTTTTTCATCGCGTCCTCAAATACTCGATCAGATCGTTGAGTTCATCTTTGGTCAAATCGTTGGTGCGCCCGTGCTTGTCTTCCGGGTTGTAAACCGTCCAGATCTCTTCCAGCGTGCGCGCCGAGCCGTCGTGCAGGTAAGGCGCGGTGAGCGCAATGTTCGTCAACGGCGCCGACTTCAGAAGCCCTGTATTGTCGGTGGGTTTGCGCGTCCCCACATCGAAGATCTTCTGGTTGGTGCCCTTCGGCCCGCTGTGGCAGTAGGAGCAGCGATTTGTCTCTGCAATCGGCTTCTTGAACTTGTCCACGTCTCGATCGAAGATGGCTTTGCCCCGCTCTTGCGCCGGCGTTTGCTCCCCGTTAGCCAGCCGCCAGCGGTTGGGCCTGGTCGGTAAATTGCGGATGTAAACCGCCAGGTCGGCAAGCGTGAGGTCGTCGTACTGCTCCGAGCGCCAGAAGTACTTCTCGGTCCTCGGCCCGCACTCGGTGGGAAGGTTGGGATTGCCGCCGTTCCACTTGTAAGGCTCCGTGTTCTTGACGCCCTCGAGCAGTTTGTTGTCCACAATGTCGCGGCCGAATCCGTCCGGCTCCAGATCCCATGTGAGGCCATCGAAGGTGGAATCGATGTGGCATGTGGCGCAACCGATCTGGCCCTGGAACGAATAGCGCGCGGTATAAAACGTCTGCTCCCCGTGGCGCAGCACGGAGACGGTCTTCGGCCCGGCAAGCTGGATGGTCGAAGCCACGCGATCGGTGCGCGTGTCGATCACGCTGATCGTATCGTCAAGCCGATTGGCCACAAACAATCTGCGGCCGTCGCGCGTGAGTGCGAGGCCGCGCGGATTTCGTCCCACGGGAATGCGCGCTGTCACGTAATTCGCGCTGGCCGAGAGATCCCGCGCGAAGGGCTCTGGATGCGCATGAATGAAGCGCAGCAGGCGCGGTACATCGATCACTGTCACCATCTCCGAGCCTCCGCAGGTGACATAAATGCGCGATTTGTCCGCCGCAATGGCCACGCCGAAGGGCTGCGCAGCGTAACGCTCCAACTCGTCGAGCGGAACCTCAACGGGCTTGCCTACGTCCGCGCCAAAAACTGTGAGCGTGTCTTCGAAGGCTCCGCCGTGCTCCAGATGCGCCAGCGGCACCAGGTTCTTGGGGTGGTACTCGGCCGCCGCGCCCAATCGTCCATCCGCGGAAAGAGCTACATGGAACACGCCCGCAATCTCGTGCAGCGGCATCCGATCCACCACCACGGCGCGCGTTGCATCGATCACCGTAACCTCCGACTCCGGCGCGGTGCGATTGTCCAGGCCGTTCCGCACGCGAGGCGGATTCGGATAGATATGCGTTCCGTAAATCCTGCTTCCATCCGGCGATAGCGCCAGATAACTCGATCCGCGACCGGCCAGCAGGCGCTTCTCTTCCACGCCCGTCTGCGCGTCCAGCACGGCCATATCGTTCGAGATTCGATTGGCCACAAACAGGCGCTTGCCGCCGCGATCTTCGACCACGCTCGACGGCTCCGCGCCCACCGGCCACGTCGCCACTACAGCCAGCGCGCCGGTATCGATCACCGAGAGCGTGTCGTCCCACGAGTTAGTCACAAACAGCCGCGCGCCGTCCGGCGAAAGCGAGAAGCCGCGCGGCATGCGCCCCACCGGGATATTCTTGATTACCGCATAGCTCGCCGCATCCAGCACCCGCACCTCTTCGCTCTGCTGGCAGAGCACATAGACCCGCGCGCCGTCCGGCGAAAGCAGAACCTCAAGCGGCGAAGCATAATCCACATTCTCCGCCGCGCCCGTGCGCTCGTCTGCGCGCACACTCCGTCCGGGAAGAAGCACAACCGCGAACAGCGCCAGCGCAACCGCGAGCGATGCGGCCGCCAGCGGCGTCAATCCAGCCGTCGCCTGAGCCCGCATCCCGGATTGATTGCGGCCACTCACTTCGGTTCCTCCACCGTGAGCACGCGATCCACGCTCAGCTTCTCCAGTGTCTGCTCGCGCCCGCTGGGCCAGTGAACGATGAGTTTGTCGATGCTGGTTGCGGCGCCCAGCCCGAAGTGCAGCCGGGGGTCGTCCTGCGAAAGATAGCCCGAGCCGGCCACGCGCTCGGCCGTATGCCGTTTGCCCGCGGCGAAGACTTCAACCCGCGCGCCGATGCCGTCGCGATTGCTCTTGGTCCCAACCAGCTTGATGGCAATCCAGTGGCCGGTATCGGTGGAGACGTTGTGCAGCAGTGTTCCCTTGCCGCCCAGATTGACAACAAAAGCGTCCATTTTGCCGTCGTTGTCGTAATCGGCAAAGCATGCGCCGCGCGCCGTGGTGCGCACGCTCATCACCGGCCCGGCATCGCGCGAAACGTCGGCGAACTTGTCGTTGCCGAGTCCGCGAAACAGCGTGTGCTCCTGCGGAATCAGGTGAATCAACCCGCCGTGGAAGATGAGAATGTCGAGTTGCCCATCGTTATCGAAGTCGTAGACGCCCGTGCCCCAGCTCACGTATTGCGCGTTGGTCTGCGAGACGCCGTTGGACGCGCCCAGATCTTCAAAGCTCTGCTTCTCGGTGTTGCGCAGGAAGCGGTTGTAATGCCCATCCGTGACCCACAGGTCGAGTACTCCGCGGCCCTCGAAATCGGCGAATACCGGGCCCATCGACGAAGTCGATTCCCCGTTTTGCCCGAAGGCCGTGCCCGTATCGTTGCCGATCTCTTCAAAGGTTCCATCGTGCTTGTTATGGAAGAGGAAGTTCTCCGTCCGATCGTTGGCAACGTAGATATCGTCCCAGCCGTCGTTGTCGAAGTCCGCCGCTGTAACTCCCATGGTGCGGCCGACGTAGGCGCTCAAGCCGGACTTTTCGCTCACATCGGTAAAAGTTCCGTCGCAGTTGTTATGAAAAAGCTGATTGGTCTCGCCCTCGTAATCCAGGGGACCTGGATAGTTGTCCGCCGCGTAATAAGCGCGATACTTAGGATCGAACTTGACGTAGCGGCCCACAAACAAATCCACGCAGCCGTCCTTGTCGTAGTCCAGCCACGTGGAGCTGATGGCCCATCCGTCCACCTTGATGCCGGCCTTCGCGGTCACGTCGGTAAAGTGGCCGTTGCCGTCGTTGTGATAGAGAATTACCTTTCCATAGCCGGTGACCAGCAAGTCTTCATAGCCGTCGTTGTCGTAGTCGGCCGCGGTCACGGCCACCGAGTACATGTCGGGATTGAGGCCCGCTTTTTCCGTCACGTCGGTAAAGCGGCCGTTGCCGTCGTTGCGATAAAGATGATTGTGCGGAAGCGGATTCGGCTTCTCCTTCAGTGGATACGGGTGCATCGAGTCGTCGAGCGGCCGTCCATTCACCACGTAAAGCGACTCCAGGCCGGAGTTGTTGTAGTCGAACCAGATGCATCCGGCGCCCGTTCCCTCCAGCAGCGAACCCAACTGCCGCGAACCGAAGCTATGCGTAAAATCGATGCCCGCTTTATCGCTCGCATCTTCAAAGCGAATCACAGGATCGTGCGCCACCTGCGGTGCGGGCGCCTGCTGTGCGGCCAACGGCGCCTGCGGCGCAGAAGCAGCAGAGGGCGGAGGAGCGGTTTGCGCGGCAGCTATGGAGACAGCGCCAAATAAAAGAAGAAAGCGATAATCCATCTCAGTTGCCTCCCGCGGATTTCTGCTGCGCCGCTCCGTTGATGTTTGCCCCGGAGAGATCGACCGGCGTGGTGGTGCGCATCAGCACGGCCGGCACGCGATTCTCCGACGAGCGCTCCGGTCCCGTGTGGCAGCCCACGCAATAGCGCTGTTCGCCGCGGCGAATCCAGAACCATCCGTGCTCCTGGCGCACGACCACGCTCTTTCCATCCAGCAGTGCAAAGCGAATCGGCCTGTCCGCCGGCGTCTTCACAAAGAAGGAACCGTCCGCCTCGACCGGCGCTGTGCCCGTAACCACTGTGTGCCCGCCGCCGTCCAGCATCTCCAGCCGCACTGATGCCGGAGCTGCCTTGAGGTCGCCCTCGCGCGATTGCCGCGCATCGAGCGCCATCATGTTGGCATAACTCCAATCGTGCAGCCCGGAGGGATGATGCTTGGGCCTGGCGCGCGGCGCAACCAGCACCGGCTCGACCAGATCCTCGCCGCTCTCAGCCAGCACCGTTTGCAGTGCAGCAGCGCCGGGCTTCCACAACTTGAGCGCATAATGCGTGCCTGCCCCAGCCCGCGCGCTCACCAGCCAGTCGCCGGAAGAAGTCTCGGCAATCGCGCCCGCATACTCGGCGCGCGGTGCGGCAATCGGCGTCTCGTGCGCCAGCGGCGAGGTGAATCGCGCCAGCGAAGCTCCATGCGTGAAGACCACATCGCCCGAGGCCAACTGCTTTCCACCCCAGCGCGCCCGGCCGTGATCGCAGCGATACGACTCGACCCCGCTCCCGTCGGAGTAAACCAGAAACAGCTCTGGCGTCGAGCCCACGCCGAGCGGAAAGCCGGCTTCAAAGAGAATGCGCCCATCCAGCAGCACGTCCGCCGGGATGGCGCTGGCCGGCAGGTATGAGAGCGGAAGCACCGTCGAACCCGCATCCGCATCGATCGGCGCAAGCGCGGAGGAAGCAGCCTTTCCAGCGGCCTCAAGCTGAAAACCCCGCGGCGCGCGGCGCGCATAAACCAACTGGCCGGCGGGCAGATAAAGCGGGCGAATCGCATCGCCCTCGCCCGCGATCAACTTGCGCAGCGAACGATCCGCGAGGGTCAATTCCCATATCTGCCAGGGATCGCTCGCGGCCCGCTTGCCCGCGAAGACCACCGTCTTGCCGTCGAAGGAAACATTGGCGTCGGCGGTAGCCGCAAAGCCCGTCACCAGCGGCTCCGCCTTGCGCTGGCGAACCAGCAAGAGCTGCGCGCCTTTGGGAAAGCGTTCCCCGCCGCGCAGGGCGGCCAGCGGCACGTAGGCCGGCGCGGCGGTGACGATGATATCCGCGTCGATGCTCGCGCTGGGGCTCTGAGCCGCGTTGGGAGAAATCGCGCAGATTGGAACGAGCAATGCAACCGACGCTGCAGTTGCCAGAGCCCTGGCCGGCACTCTCATCCGACGGCCTCCATGGGCTGCACGCCCGCCGTCTCGCGCCGCGGAACTCCCCGCCTGCGCCGCTCCAGTTCCAGCCCGCGCAGTGCGATCCAGGGATCGAGCGCGTCCATCATCTCGTCGAAATCGGCAAAGTCCAGGGACTGTTCGCCGTCGCTCCACGCCTTCTCCGGGTTTGGATGCACCTCGACCAGCAGCCCGTCTGCGCCGGCCGCAACCGCAATGCGCGCCAGTGCGGGGACCAGGTCACGATGGCCGGCCGCGTGGCTGGGGTCGGCAATCACCGGCAGATGCGAAATCTGCTTGAGCAGCGCGATGGCGCCTACGTCGAATGTGTTGCGCATCGCCGTTTCAAAGGTGCGAATGCCGCGCTCGCAGAGGATTACGTTGGGGTTGCCGCAGTCCAGGATCACCTGCGCCGAGCGCAGCAGGTCGGCAATCGTGGCCGCCATGCCGCGCTTCAGCAGCACCGGCCGCCCGGACCGCGCCGCCGCTTCCAGCAGCGAGTAGTTCTCCATGCTGCGCGCGCCGATCTGCAAAATGTCGGCATATTCGGCCACCATGGGAACGTCTTCTTCCGACATCGCCTCGGTAACGATCGCCAAGCCGCTCTCTTCGCGCGCGCGAGCCAGGATCTTCAGGCCTTCGAGGCCCAACCCTTGAAATGCGTATGGGGAACTGCGCGGCTTGAAGGCTCCGCCGCGCAGAATGCGCGCTCCGGCCCGGCGCACATGATTGGCGGTGGCCATCAACTGGAACTCCGTCTCCACCGAGCAGGGCCCAGCCATGGTAATGAATTCGTCGCCGCCGACCTCGATATCCAGCACCGGCACAACAGTTTGCCTGCGCCGCGCGCTCTTCAGACAATCGGGGGTCTCGGCAAATTGCTTGCGCCAATCCTCACGCACCCTGTGCGCTCCGTTTCTGGGGAAGCGGAAGGGTCAGGGTACCGCGATCGCACGCGCCGCGCATCCATCCAAAGGTGGAGACGCGTTCGATGCCTCAGGCGCCTATTCAACTCAAACGGCGCTGAAAGTAACCGCATTGAATGGACTAAACCAGGGCCTGAAGGGCGCATTCAATACGGGTTCACTGTGCTTAAGCATTCAGGAGGTACAACCGCGCGAGGAGTAGCGAAGTCGCGTTCAGCTCTCGGCTCTCCTACGGCAGGATGCGAATCTCCGCTCGAAAGAGATGATATTGCTTGTAAGAATTGTCATTGACCTGTGTTTTAAGAAATCCGGGAAAAGACAACGAAGTGTTGTAACTTCGGTAGGTTCCGGCAACCGGAAACCGGACCAGATTGACACTCTTCACCGGGCAAATGTAGGTCTTTCCGCCGATTTCCACTGAACCGTATTCCACCAGAATGTCAGCCTCCTTAACCGGATCGTCCGGTTTCAAATCCGCCACCATCGTCAACCGCAGTATTGATCCGTCCGCCGGATTGACAGCAATCTCGCCGTGATAAGCGGGGTGGTGCACAGTCTCTCCAAAAACATCTGGAATGGTCACTGCAAAGTGCGACGCTACCTCTGGCGCATCATAGTGAAAGACCGCCTCAGGTCCAGCCGCACCCTGCTCCCAGTGACTCCAAACTATCTTTCCCTTAACTGCATCTCCTAGCGTCACGATCAGAATGGGGCCGAACTCTCCGATCGTGTTCAGTCTAGGAGGCAGCGGTGGGAGTCCTGCGCGCCTGGGGGCTTCTGCATTGACCGACTCCCGGCCGTCGCGATAGAGTACCTCGGCTTTTGAAATGCCCATTTCGTGCAATGACTCGTAGCCGGTCGAGCTCATTCCGGAGGGCAAAGTAGCTGCTTGCGTCCCTTCGAAATGTGTGATTTCCTTTGTAGCGAAAAAGTTTGGCAGTTTTGCAATCGTTTTATTCGCATATTCAACGGTCTGTGCGAGCATCGCGGTCAGACTGGCGCTGTCCGGCTCGGGATCGTGCAAGAGGTCGGCCGCAGGCAAATCGAGGAATGCCGATTCGTCGAATACCGCGAGCAGTGCTTTTCGAGACTCGGAACCGGGGAGATTCGCCTCTGCGCGTTCGAGCCGGGCCGCGGACATTCGCTCCGTCAGTTCGAGTTCATAAATCTGGTTTGCTGCCTTTACATCGCGCCGGCTTTGCAGCCTGCTCAGCCGTTGCTCCAGTTGCTCCACCGTGACTTTTCGCGGAATGCCGCCCTCTGCTGGGAATGCAGGCAAAGCGATCCATGACAAGAGCAGAAGCATAAGCAATTTCCACATTCCAACGTCCTTTCGCGGAACAGTAATCACCATACTATGCGGCTTCAGGAGGCATATAAAGTTTCGCCCTTTGCCTTTGCCTAACTCTTACGGCGAGTAACCTTACAACGCCATCGGCGGCGGCCGGTAGCCGAAAGCCGCATCGACAACCGCCGCAATCCCCAGCGCGATCTCGTCCTCGAATGGCCGGGCAACAATCTGCACGCCGATCGGCAGTCCCTCCGGCGAACTGCCAACGGGAACCACCGCCGCGGGCGCGGCCAGCGCGTTGAACCACTGCGTATGCCGTACGGCGTCGAGGTACTTTACCGTCTTGCCCTCGACCATCCACTCGCGCTCGCCGTGGCGGAAGGCGGGAATGCTCGCCACCGGACACAACAGCACCGGATACTTGCTCATCTCAGCGAGGGTCTTTGAGCGCAGCAGGTCCAGTTTGGCCCACGCGTCCAGCAACTCGGCAGCCGTCAGCGGCGCTGCGGTCTCGGCAAAGCTAAGAAACTCGTTGAAGATGGGGCTCAATCGGTCTCTTTTGCCGCGAATCGCCGGCGCATAGAACATCGCTCCGCACTGCACAAAGAACTTCCACCACAGCCGCCTGAGTGGCTCCAGCGTTCGCGGCCTGAAAGGCTCAACGCGGAAGCCCGCGTCCTTGAGCGCTGCCGCTGCCGCGCACACCGCCGCGCGCGTCTCCGTCGTGACAGGGACCAGCCCATCGTCCTCGAAGAAGCCGATCGTATTCGTCCGCAGCCCATCAGGGCTTGGTTCGCGCAACGCAAGCGGCGGACTCACCGGATCGATCGCATCCTGGCCGCTCAGCGTGCGAAAAAGCAGCGCAACGTCGGCCATTGTGCGCGCCATGGGACCGACAGCGCCAAGAATCGCGAACGGACCCACGCACGGCGGCAGGTGGCCGCGGCCGGGAATGCGCCCCGGCGTGGGCTTGAGCGAACAGATGCCCGTGAAGTGCGCGGGCACGCGCGCCGATCCGCCGCTGTCGCTGCCCAGCCCTGCCGCCGAAAGCCCCGCCGCGATGGCTGCCGACTCGCCGCCGCTCGACCCGCCCGGCGACCGCTCCAGATCCCACGGGTTCCGCGTTCGCCCGTGCAGCAGATTGTCGGTCTCGTAGGCCATGAGGAACTCTGGGCAGTTTGTCGTGCCCAGAATCAGCGCTCCCGCCGCGCGCAGCCGCGCCACCACCATCGCATCCGCGCGCGACACCTCTCCCTCGTGCAGGAGGCTGCCAATCTCGCACTTGAATCCCCGCGTCGCAATCGAAGACTTTACTGTTACCGGCAGTCCGAACAACGGTCTACGCGCGCGCTGGCCCTTCCACGCGTCGTGCTTCCGCGCCCGCTCGCGGACACGCTCCGCATCGAAGTCCGCGAAGGCATTCAATTGCGGATTCAACCGCTCAATCTGCGCGATGTGCGCCTCGGCCAGCTCGGACACAGAGATCTCGCTAGATTGCAGAAGCTCCAGTTGCCGAACAGCCGGTTCAAGTACCACGTCGCTCATGATTGAATCACCACAACCTTGTCATCCTGAGCGCAGGTCGCCGCAGCGACCGAAGTCGAAGGACCTGCGGCTCATTTTGTCTTATCTGTTCTCAATGCGCTGCGGCCCCACCTGCGGCCTGCGAAATTGAAGCGGAAAAATCATCCGCTGGCGTCGATGGCATCGCCTTGTAATCGAAGCGATACGACCGCACCGGTTCGCCCGAATCCCAGCGGTCGTTCCAGTTCAACTGATAGTCCAGGGACTGCGCGTCCTGCGGATATTCCTCAGAGTCGGGATAGGGATAGGCGCTCATGGCATGAAACGGCAACTGCGCCACCGTGAACGGCGACGCGTCCCACCAGTCCATATCCTTCACAAATCCGTTGGCGTAGAAGAAGTAGTCGCGCTTCCAGTGGAGGGGGAGCGCGGGCAGCTTCGTTGCATCGAACTCCGCCGCAATCTCCTCGCCGCTGCCGAAGATTACGAAGCGATCGTCGATGCTCTTTACCAACTCCGTCACGTCGCCCATGCTCGTGTAGTTGCCGCGCTGATGCTGGAAGGGTCCAGTCAAACTCACGCGGTCGTAGTCGTAGTCGAGATCGCCGGGGCTTGCGCCTTCCGTCTGCTTTGGGTAGCCGCGGAAGTGAAGCGTGGCGAGGGTGAGCGGAACCTCGGTCGTGCGCGCCTCCGCCTCGGCGTTGTTATCGATGAGCACCTGATCCCAATAAATCTCCAGGTTCGTTACCAAACGAATCTTCTGCGCTCCCGCCGACAGTTTGCCCGTCAGGTCCACCACAATCGTCCGCTCCAGGCCCGCCGGGAAGCCCACATCGTCGGCAATCCGCCGCCACGCGCTGTCCGGCATCTGCGCTTCCACATACGGCGAGATGGGCTTCACGCCCGCCTGCCACGCCGCGTACAGCGAGGTCGCGCTGAAGTAGTTCACATAGCCCGTCATCAGCAGCCGCAGCGGGGACTGCGCGTCCAGCGGGCCCAAGTCGAGTGTGAGCGTGTGCAGATTCGCAAAGCCATCGTAAGGCAGCGCCGTGAATCCGCTCGCGAACTTGTGATCGCGGCGGCTCACCTGGTCCAGCACATCGCGGCCCTCGCCATCCCACGCACCCAGCGGCAGCCGCGCACCCGAGGTAGCCACCACGCGCCCCGAGGCAAACGGCGGATCGTCCAGAAAGCGCTCGTCGGGATTTACCTCCACGTTCTCAGCATGATCGACCGCAACCAGCCGCAACTGGTCAATGTAATTAACCTCCTCCATGGGCTCCATGAAGCGCAGGCTCAGCTTGCCGTTCACCGGCGCAAGCTGGTCGCCGTCCACCTTGATCCATTCGCCGGGATTGGGCGTATTGCGCCGCGCCGGCGTGAACCAGTGCCCCACCACCGCCGCGCCAATTACATCCGTTACTAACTTGTACTTATGCCCGTCCCACGCAAAAAGCACGGGGCACGAACTTCCGCGGCGGTCTGCCTCTTTCATCGCAATCACCGCCCGTCCCTGAGTTAGCCGCGGCAGGTCGATCTCATCTTGAAGCACGCCCGTGGGCCAGAGGATTCGCAGCAGGTCGATGCCCTCCGCGTCGCCCATCCCAACCAAAATCTGCGGCGGCGCCTGCGTCTGGTAACCCGAAGCCCCGGCCAGCTCCCACTTCTGCCAGTGGCCGCTCGAAAAGACTTCTACCTTCACGCCCAGCGCGGTCTTGTTATCGGCAAAGCCAGTCAGGTCAAGGCGCACAAAATGATTTTTGTTCGCGCCCACATTGCGCAGCAGCACCGGCGGCGCGTTCACTTGCGTCACAATCAAATCCGCCGCGCCGTCGCCGGCCACATCGGCGGCAATCAGCCCGCGCGGCGCGGTCAACTTCACCGCGTCTAGCCCCAGCGCGTGACTCACATCTTCAAACGTCCCATCGCCGCGATTGCGGAAGACGCGCACTTGCGGCCCCGCTTTGGTTTCGACAATCGCTGCAAGATCGATCCAGCCGTCATTATCAATGTCAGTCGCCGTAACTCCCCAGCCGCACAACGCGTCGCGCAGCGGCAGTTCCACGCGCTCAAAGCGCCGCCCCACGTGGTTAGCGCCCTCGACGTTGCGCCACAGCGTGAGTCCAGGCGCGCCGGCGTGCGTCACGGCAATATCCATCCAGCCGTCCTTGTTGTAATCCAGCACGGCGATGCCGAGCGTGGGCGGCAACTTCACCGCGTCCCGGCCTGCCAGCGTGCTGACTTCAAGACCAGGCGTCTTACTGAATTGTTTACCACCCAAATAGAGCGGCTGCGTCGGATACTTCCCCTCGCGCGGATTCACATAGATCAGCGGCGCCGATCCGTCGCCGGTGACTGCTATGTCAACGGCGCGGTCGTTGTTGAAGTCGGTCAGTATTGCCGCTTTAGTCTTCCCGCTGCCGCCCAATCCCGTCGGCTCCGTCCATTCGGTGAACGTCTTGTTGCCGTTGTTGCGCCAGAGCACATTCGACGATCCGCCCGCCGCCAGCGGCGCTCCCGTCAAGAAAAGGTCCAAATCTCCATCGTGGTCGTAGTCGATAAACGTGATTCCCGAAGGCCGGTTCATCGGCTTCAGCCCAGCCTCTGCGGTTACGTCCTGGAACTTTCCGTGGCCCAGGTTCCTGAACAGCAGCACCGCATCGTCCAGCGCAACGGCCAGATCGTTCAATCCATCGCCGTCGTAATCGCCCACGGCGCAACCTACCGCATGGCCCGAAGCTTTCAGGCCTGCTCCGGCAGCGTCGAGATCATCGAAATGCCAACTCCCTTCGTTATGAAGCACTCGAATGGCCTGCGCGCCAGCCTGCATGAGCACCAGGTCCATGTGGCCGTCGCCGGTTACATCCATCATGCAGGCACCGCCAGTTGTGATCCACGGCCAGGGAATTCCGGCGACCGGCAAATTCAGCGGGGTGGCTACCAGCTTCACCGGAATCATCGCCTTCCTGCCCGCCTCCGGCTCTTCCACCGGAGTCACAGTCGAGTAATGCCCCTGCTCGCCGTAAGCCAGCCCAATCGGCGCACCGATTTTGGTATCGGCCAGGTGCTTGAAGCGCTTGAAGTGATCCTTCGCCTCGGCGGTGCGGCCTGAGCGCTGCAGCGCGCGCGCAATGGCGAACTCCGCCGAAGCGTGCAGCGGGTCGATCTCCAGCGCCTTCTGGAAGATCGCAATTGCCTGGTCGTACTCTTTCAACTCCTGGTAGCAGACGCCCTCAAAGTAGTAGGAATCCGCATCCCCGGGATCGAACTTCACCGCCTGCTGAAAGCTCTCGAGCGCCGGCTCCAGCTCATTGCCCGCGTGCTGGGCGAGGCCCAGGTTGTACCACGCTTGAGCACTGCTCTGGTCCAAGACGAGGGCGGCACGAAGTGCCTTCTTGGCCTCGTCCAGCTTTTGCAGAGTCAGCTGCGCAATGCCCTCATTGATGGCCGCCTGCGCCAGTTTCGGATCCTTCTTCATCGCCTCGGCAAAGCTGTCGGCCGCGCGCTCGGTGAACTGCTGGCCCATCTGCGCCACGCCGCGATTGTTCAGCCGCACCGCCTCGCTGTCAAATCGCGCCTGCGCCCCCGCCGTTACCGCAAGCGCCGCAAGAAAAGCAAAGGCCGCCGCCCCGATTATCCTCATCAATCTCGTTCCCAACTTCATCTCCACGTCGGCCGGCCATCGCAGCCCCGGGATTCCGCCGAACCTTACCAGTGTATGCGAGCGGACAACCGGCTTGCATCGGTGGATCGGACGGCCCGAGCGGGAAGAGAAGCGTTGCCGCCAATCGTCCCGCCGCAAAAGTCTCATATGATAAGAAGGCCGGGGGAAAGACACGATGGGTTCATTCCAGCAAGAAAGTTCATTGATGCGCGTGTATCGAATGAAGTGGTGGAAAAGGGACATATATCTGGTTGTTGGCGCGGCATTAGTCGCCAATGGAGTCTTTTTTTGCTTTGTCGTCCTTCAGCACCCCGTTCATTTCTGGAACGTTGCGGGCGTATACGGCTTGATGGACGCGTTGTCGATCCCGGTCATGTTGGCCACCGGCGCTTCGATACTTGCCATTGCGCTGCGCTCGAAGCTGGTCATCAATGGAACGCAAATCGAGCTATCCGGCCTTCTTTGGGAGCGCACTGCCAATCTGAGCGAAATCGAGGGCTTTCGAACCGATCCCTTCGACTCAATCCAGATATTTCTACGGGACGGGCGCAGCAAGATCACCATATCTTCCTCCATCGACACCGACGACGACTTCCGTGCATGGCTGCAGCAGTTACCCGACCTGGACGAGCGCGACCGAAAAGGGAAGGCCAATGCATAGCTGTGAGCAGGTTCCCGGACGCCGTCGCCGCGTCGGCGTCATCACCACCTCGCGCGCCGATTACAGCCATCTCTACTGGCCTCTGCGCGAACTCGCCGCCCACCCCGAGGTCGAGCTGGGCCTCTTTGCCCTGGGGGCGCATCTGTCGCCCGAATTTGGCTCGACGCTCGGCGAGATCGAGCGCGACGCCATTCCCGGCATGGAGATCAAGGCGCGCATCGAGTGCCTGCTCAGCTCCGACTCCGATACCGGCATGGCCAAGACCATCGGCGTCGCCATCCTCGGCCTGGCCGACGCGCTCAGCGCATGGCGACCCGATTTGCTGCTGCTGATCGCCGACCGCTATGAGATGCTGGCGCCCGCGGCAGTCGCGCTGGCCCTGAGGATTCCCATTGCCCACATCGAAGGCGGCGAGGTCAGCCAGGGCGCCATCGACGACCAGGTGCGCAACGCGCTAACCAAGCTGGCCCACATTCATTTCACATCCACGCCCGCCGCCCGCCGCCGCGTCATCGCCATGGGCGAAGAGCCCTGGCGCGTTCATCGCGCCGGCGCGCCCTCGCTCGATCACCTGCGCCGTTCCACGCTCCTTACGCGCCCCGCCCTCGAAGTCCGGCTCGGCCTCACCCTCCAAGCTCCAGCCATCCTGGCCGCATATCATTCGGTCACCATCCTCAAAGACACGACCGTGGAAGCCGATGCGCTGTTCTCCGCGCTCGCCCAGGCTCCGGGCCAGCTTCTCTTCGTCTACCCCAACACCGACGCCGGAAGTTATGCGCTCATCGAGCGCTCAAAGGCGCTGGCGGCCTCGCGCCCGCACACGCAAATCTTCGTCAACCTCGACCCCATCGCCTACTGGAGCCTCCTCGGCCAGGTGGACGCGTTCATCGGCAACTCGTCCTCCGGCATCATGGAAGCCGCCTCCTTCGCCCTGCCCGCCGTCAACGTGGGCCTGCGCCAGCAGGGCCGCGAGCGCGCCCGCAACGTGATCGACGCGCCGGCTGAAGCCGCGGCAATCCTCAGCGCGCTCCACCAGGCCCTCGATCCGGAGTTCCGAAGAACCCTCTGCGGCATGGAGAACCCTTACGGCGACGGAACCGCCGCCGAAACCATCGCCCGCGTCCTCGCCACCGTTCCTCTCGACGGCCTGCTCATCAAGCAGCCCACGCCGCTGCCAGATCAGACCAGGAACCCCCAATGAGTCCGTACTTCGATCCGATTCTCCCGCCCGCCCTGCCGCGGGAGGTTGCCCCACTACAAGTGATCCCACTCTCCTCGCCCGACATTACCCAAGCCGAGATCGATGCCGTCACGGCCGTCTTGCGCACTCCGCACCTCAGCCAGGGCCCCGAGCTGGCGGCCTTTGAAGCTGCACTTGCCCGGTACCACGGCGTGCGCGACGCGGTAGCCGTCAGCTCCGGCACCGCCGGCCTGCACCTGGCTCTGCTTGCGCTGGGCATCGGAGAAGGCGACGAGGTCATCGTTCCCTCCTTCGCCTTCATCGCCGTAGCCAACGCCGTCCTCCAGGTTCGCGCCGCGCCGGTATTCGCGGAGATCGACCCCGCAACCCTCAACGTCGATCCAGCCAGCGTCGAGCGCGCCGTCACGCCCCGCACCCGCGCCATTCTCGCCGTCCACACCTTCGGCGTCCCCGCCGAGATAGACGCTCTCCGGGCAATCGTCAGCCGCCACAACCTATACCTCATTGAAGACGCCTGCGAGGCCATCGGCGCCCAGTTCGGAGACCACCCCAATCTCCGCCGCGTGGGCAGCTTCGGCGACCTTGCCGTCCTCGGCTTCTATCCCAACAAGCAACTCACCACTGGCGAGGGCGGTGCAGTGCTCTCCCGGAATCCCGGCCACGCCGCCCGGCTCCGCTCCCTGCGCAGCCAGGGCCGGGTCCAAAAGCGGATGCAGCTCCAGCAGCCTGCCGGCAACTGGCTCGACAACGCCGAGCCGGGCTACAACTACCGTCTCTCCGACATCGCCTGCGCCCTGGGACGCGTGCAATTGAGCCGCATCGAAGAGATGCTTGCCCTGCGCCAAGCTGCTGCCGAACGCTACGACGCGCTGCTCAGGGCGATCCCCGTCCCCGGCCTCGAACTCCCGCCGCTCACCCTGCCCCACCGCGTCATCAGCTGGTTCGTTTACGTGGTCCGCCTTCCGGAGCATATCGACCGCGACCGCATTCAGGCCGCCATGGCCCGCCGCGGCATTGCCACGGGACGCTACTTTGCCCCTATCCATCTGCAACCCGCGTTGCACAGCCATGCCGGCGCCGGTCCAGCCTCGCTGCCCCTCACCGAGTCCATCGCCCTCCGCACGCTCGCTCTCCCCTGCTTCAACCGCATCGCCGCCAGCCAGCAAGAGGCGGTGGCCGGCGCGCTCCGGGACGCCATCCGCTCTGTAACCTGACCCGCCTGAAAGACCTCCCTGTCGATCCCAAGGTCTCTGCTTGGCAACTTGAGCCACCTCACGATCGGGCGGGGAGATCGCTCGAATTCTCCATTCCGCGCAGAGTCTTTCATGCCGGAAACCGCCGTGCCGGAAACCCTTCCTCGCCGCCCGCGCATCCTTGCGACCCTGGGGCTGGGAGTGCAAAGCCGGAATCCACGGCGGACTCACGGAATGAGCTAAGTCTTGGAGCGCGGGCCGGTTCCGCGTATACTGGAGATTCGGCAAGCTGCCGGTGGCGTGTGCTTCCTGCGCGCCGACGGTGGCGCCGGCTGGCAGGGCCGGCCTGAGAGCGCTTCAAGATGGCGCTCACACGGGGCAAATCCGGGCGGCAAACTAAAGATTTGGAGCTAAATCATGGCGAAGGTATGCGATATTTGCGGGAAAGGCCCGCAGTTCGGCAATAACATCTCTCACGCGCACAACGTGACGCGGCGTCGCTGGAGCGTGAATCTGCAGGCGGTGAAGGCGCTGGTCAACGGCGCGCCAAAGCGGCTCAGGGTATGCGCCAGCTGCATCAAGAGCGGCAAGATCGCCAAGGCGTAAACCGGCGGGTATGGCGTTCGCCAGTTTCAGGTCTCGCCTCGTTCAGGATCGATACCAACCCCGTCCAGCCCAGGACGGGGTTTTGTTGTGCCTCGACAGCGGCTGCCGGACGGAGTTCGCGTCGGATTACGGCTGCTGCCGGGTGAACGCGAGCGAAGCGGAGTTGATGCAGTAGCGGAGGCCGGTGGGAGCGGGGCCGTCAGGGAAAACGTGGCCCAGATGGCCGCCGCAGCGGGCGCAGGTGACCTCGATGCGGCGCATTCCAAAGCTCCGGTCCTCGTGCTCCTCGACGGCGCTAGACTCAGCGGGCAGCATGAAGCTGGGCCAGCCGCAGCCGGAGTCGAACTTGGCCCCGCTCAGAAACAGAAGCGCTCCGCAGCCGGCGCAGTGGTAGTTGCCGGTCTCGTGGTTCTGGGTCAGCGCACCGGTGAAGGGCCGCTCGGTGGCTTTCTCGCGCAGCACCCGGTACTGCTCCTCGGTGAGCGCGGCGCGCCATTCGGCCTCGCTGCGCACAATCTTCTGGGTAGGTTCGCTCATGGATTCCTCCCGCTCCTGTTAGACGAGCTAGGTCTCTGACCGCTTGTCGTTGTACCAAAGCTGGGTGCCCCACCCTCGGCGCGTCTTTGTTCTTGCGCCTAGGGTGGGCGACCACCGCAACCCATCACAACGTACGAAATCACACGGTCAGAGACCTAGATGGCGGCAAGCGGAACAAAATCGCCGTCTGCCTGCACGTGACCGGGGATCTCTGCGATCAGTTCGATCTCCACCAGCGCGTCCTTGGGCAGGCGGGAAACCTCGACGGTGGTGCGGGCGGGAGGTGCGCCGAACGCCCCGAGATACTCGCCATAGACGGCGTTCATGGCCGCAAAGTCGTTCATGTCCTTGAGAAAGACTGTGGCCTTGACCACCAGGGAAAGGTTGCTGCCGGCGGCTTCCAGAATGGCCTCCAGGTTATCGAGGACGCGCGCGGTCTGCTCGGCGATGCCGCCGCTGGCCACTTTCTGCGTGGCCGGGTCGAGCGCGATCTGTCCCGCGGTGAAGAGGAGATTGCCCACGCGGACGCCTTGGGAATATGGCCCGATGGCGGCGGGAGCTTCTGCGGTTGCGATGACTTCTTTGCTCATGGCTCGATTGTAATGGGAGGCATCCATTCCAGACCGGCTGGCCCATGCGATCGAACTGGGTCAGGGGAATCAAGCGAAGGGCGGAATCAATGCCAAACAGCCAGCAACCCGCCGGAGATGAGCAGCGCAACCAGCCAGTAGCCGGCATTGATGGCCAGGAGCTTGAAGGGCCGGCGCTCGTAAAGCGTCTCGGACAAAAGCGGCACGGCAATGAAGCCCAGCCAGCAGATGAAGCCGATGAGCAGGCCGCCGCCAATGGTCGTTGCGCCAGACCAGAGTATGAAATGCGCCTCGACGAAGCAGAGAACGAGGCCGCCGAAGAAGGACACGATCATGCTGAGGACCGCGCCCTTGGAACTTTCGCCCTGCTTGTGGCCGGTCAGGGCCATCCAAGGCTTGACGAAGAAAAGGGAATACCAGAGAGCGCCCAGAATCCACTGAATGACGGCCGCGGCCAGTATGGCCAGGTGGTTGAAGTGAAGATGATGCATGGGGAAACCTCCATCGCGGGCAGAAGTCCGTCTCCGAGGGCCGGGAGTTCAGGGAACTGGGGGAAGAGTCGCAGGCCGGCTTGCAAGGAGCCGTGAATTCGACTGTGCCGGAGGCGGGAGGGCGGTGTCAAGGAGAAAGTTGGAGCGGTGGTCTCGCTGTCGACGAGGCATTTCCCCATTGCCGCAGAGCCGCTGCGGGGCGGCAGAAGAGGCCCGGGACTGTTATCCCCACGAGAAGGCTGGCGCCCCTCAATGCCAGCGAACGAGCACGGCGCAACTCGCCAGCAGCGCAACCAGCCAGTAGCCGGTGTTGATGGCCAACAGCTTGAAGGGCCGGCCCTCGTAGATGTACTGCGCGCAGAGCGGCGCAAAGATGAATCCGATCCAGATACCGAGGCCCACCAGCAAAGCGTGCCTGAGGCTTCCCGTGTCGGACCACCAGAGCACGTGCATGAGCATGAACGAAACCATCAGGGATCCGACGAAGGAGGCGATCATTCCCAGGATCATGCGGCTCTTCTTCGCCTCAGAGGGCACGCCGACCATTGCCTTCCATGGTTTGGCGAAGAGCACGGGCGAATACCAAAGCGCGCCCAGAAGCCACTGAAGCAGGGCCGCGGCGAATACGTGCAGGTGATTGAAGTGAAGAAGGCTCATTGAGAGATCTCCATTGGTCTATCTCGGAAGCAACTCCACCGGCCCCGGCCGCCCCGTCTCGCCGCTCCTGGGGGACTCGTCGAGCTTGCCGAAGATCATCTTTCCGCTGGCCGTCTGCAATACGCTGGTAACAGAAATCTCGATCGCCTTTCCGATCAGCCGGCGCGCGTGATCCACCACCACCATGGTGCCGTCGTCCAGGTAGCCCACCCCCTGGTTGTACTCCTTGCCTTCCTTCAGGATGAGCACATTCATCTTCTCTCCCGGCAGCACCACCGGCTTGAGGGCGTTCGCCAGATCGTTGATGTTGAGCACCTCCACGTGGTGCAGGTGGGCCACCTTGTTCAGGTTGAAGTCGTTGGTCACCACCTTGGCCTCCCATTGAAGTCGTTGGTCACCACCTTGGCCTCCCATTTCTTGGCCAGCTCCAGCAGCTTCAGGTCCACCTCGTGGATGTTGGGGAAGTCGTCATGCACGATCTGCACCTGGATGGAGGTATTCGACTGCATCCGTTGCAGCATATCCAGGCCGCGGCGTCCCCGCTGGCGCTTGGAGCCATCGGTCGAGTCGGCCACCGTCTGCAGCTCGCGCAGAACGAACTCCGGCACCACCATCATCCCGTCGATGAATCCGGCTTCGGCAATGTCGGCGATGCGCCCGTCGATGATCACGCTGGTATCCAGTACCTTGGCGCTGCGCCGCGTGGGCCGGTCGGTGCTGAAGACGGTGCCCAGCGCCGCGGGATTCAGCAGGTCGCCTTTGCTGGCGCCCACCAGCAGCCCCACATACGTCATCAGCAGCAGCACGAAGATCTGCAGCACGGCCGATGAGGCGGCCGATAGCGGCGCCGAGCGCAGCACCAGGCAAAAGAGCGCCGCGCCGAAGATTCCCAGCACGCTGCCGGCCACGGCGCCGATCAGCCGCCGCAGGCTGAGCGCCCGCACCCGCAACTCAAAGACGATAACCGCGCCGGCCGCCCCCGCGCCCACGCCCGCACTCACCCATCCTGTCAAGCCGAATGGATGAAGGAAAAAACAGACCCCGGCAAGAAGGGCCACAAAAAGAAGACGAAGCAGAATGAGATCCATGAAAATGCCAACTTTCGCTGGCCGGAGCTAAACTCCTCCAGCCTCGGCATCGGTGGAAGTATGCGCACTGCCGCTGGCAGTCGTCAAGGGCCGCAATTCCAGCCCGCGAAATCCCGCCCCAAAAGGCCGGGAATTTGCGCCCCGGCCCTGGGCTCCGCGGACCTGGCTTACACCAGCTTGGCGTCGAGCACGATCTGGGTATTGTTGGCGAAGAGCTTGGAGATGGGGCAGCCGCCTTTGGCCCCGCCCGCGGCCTTCTCGAAGACCTCCTGAGAGGCGCCGGGAACGCTGGCGGTGGTGGTCAGCGCGATCTTGGTGATGGCGAAGCCCGCATCCGTCTTGGCCAGGGTAACGGCCGCGTGAGTTTCAATGCTCTCCGGGATGAGGCCCGCTTCGCCCAACTGCGCGCCCAGGGCCATGGAGAAGCAACTGGCGTGGGCCGCCGCAATCAGCTCCTCGGGGGTGGTGCCCGAGTCGTCGCCCGCAAACCGGGTGGCGAATGAGTAGTTCGCGTTGCTCAGCACGCCCGTCGCCGTCGAGATCGTGCCCTTGCCTTCCTTCAGTGAACCTTTCCAAACCGCGCTTGCCTTGCTTGCCATTGTTCCTCCTTGGGGATTGATGGTGTTCTTGGGTTTGAGTTGCCGGATGCGCCGCGCTCAGTGAAGGGGAAGCCGCATCGGAATGGCGAACACGAGTTGGATGCTCGCGAGGCCCGTCCGGATGCGAACGGCGGATTCCCTCCCTATGCTAATCTGTCTCCCATGCTTCCCGAGCGGCCCAAGGCGCTGGACTGGGGAAATGCCCCCGGCTTCTCACCGGACGGGAAGGCCGATGCTCCTCGGCCAGCCGAGCCGCCCGTCGATCACCACTGCCAGATTTGCCCCAACTGCGGCCACCGGCTCACCGGCCACCACTGCAAGCTGATCTGCACGGAATGCGGCTACTACCTCAGCTGCGCGGACTACTACTGAGCATCCACCGGGGCGCGCGTTCGTTCCTGCTCAGGCGTAAGTGCGTCCCGCGCCAGGGTGGGCAAAAGATGGGCGCGGGCGAGCACCTTGCGGGCCAGGCCGGTCAGCGGCATTCCGGCTGCCTCGCCCAGCGGAACCCAGCGCCGCTCTCCACCCACCACGGTCATGGCCTCCACGTCGTCTTCAAAGACGGTGCGAATGCGCACGTAGTAGTTCAGCTGCATAATGGCGTGGCGGACGGTCATGCGCACCTCATCCTCGGGGACGTCGGCATCCAGCAGCGCGGGTAGCTCCCACATGCCGGGCATCACGGTGAGCGCGGCGGGCCGCTGTTCCAGCAGCACCTCGCGGCTGGCCTGGCCGGATTCGCGGCCCGTGCGCACGGAGAGCGCCTGGGCCACCTCGCGGCTCAGCATGCGCGGCCGGGGCGACGTTATGTGCTCGCCGCGAGTCTTGCAGTCCCCGGTCAGCGGGCACGCCAGGCACTGCGGATTTCGCGGCAGGCAGACAGTAGCTCCCAGCTCCATCAGCGCCTGGTTGAAGTCGCCGGGTCGATCGGGATCGACAAGCTGCGCCGCCAGATCCTCGATCCTGTGCTTGAGGGCGGCTCCGCCGGCCCGGTTCCCAGCCGCCCAGCCTTCCAGCCGGCACAGCACCCGCTCCACGTTGCCGTCCACTACCGCGACCGCTTCGCCGAAGGCGATGCTGGCGATGGCCGCCGCCGTGTAAACGCCGATGCCGGGCAGCAGGCGCAGTTCCTCGGAGGTGCGAGGCAAATTGCCCTGGCTATGGTCGGCCAGAAAGCGCGCGGCCTTTTGCAGCATGCGCGCGCGGCGATAGTAGCCCAGGCCGCTCCATACCGCCAGCACGTCCTCTTCCCGCGCCAGGGCCAGCGAGACGAGCGTGGGAAAGCGCGCCATGAAAACCTGGTAGCGATCCACCACCGCGGCTACCCTGGTCTGCTGCAGCATGATCTCGGAGACCCAGATGGCGTAGGGATCGGGGTTGCGCCGCCAGGGCAGGTCGCGCCCACGGCGCGCATACCACTCCAGCAACTGGCTCCGCAGCCTGGCGATCTTCCCCGGCTCCTGGCCCTGGTTGACCATCTTCTCAGATTAAAGCATTCCCGGCAGCCGGCTTACCCTGCCGGGTGCCCCACCCGGGGCAATCGCATGAACGGAATGTACCAAGAGAGCCGGGTGCCCCACCTTCGCCGCGTTCTTGTCTTTGCGGCTAAGGTGGGATACCCACAACTACGATCTTCGATGGCAAGAGAGGCTGGGTGCCCCATCCTTTCCGCGTTGTCGCCGCGGCGACCGGAAAGGGTGGGAACCCACAACCCCCAATCGTCCGCCTTACCCCAGCAGCTCCGCCAGCAGCCCTGGCGCCGCCTGCAGGGCCGCGTCAATCTGGGCCTGATCCTTGCCGCCGGCCTCGGCGATCTCCGGCTTGCCGCCGCCCGAGCCGCCCACCAGCTTGGCCGCCGCGCCTACCAGCTTGCCGGCCTGGACGCGCTTGATTAGTCCAGGCGTCACTCCGGCGATGAGGGCGACTTTGCCTTCGGGCTGCGCCGACGCCAGCACCACCACGCCCTCGCCCAGCTTCTGCTTCAGATTGTCCACCAGGGTGCGCAACTGGCCGCGCTCCAGCGAGTCGGCGCGCAGCGTTACCAGGCGCACGCCCTTCACCTCGACGGAGCGGGCGAGCGCCTCGTCCAGCGCGCCGGCGGCGGCCTTCATGCGCGCCTCTTCCAGCTCGCGGCGCAGGCGCTTCAGTTCGTCTTCCTGGCTGGCAAGCTTTCCACGAAACGACTCCAAGAGGCTGCCCCCGGCAGGGGGAGCGAGCTGCGCGGCAATCTTGCTGACGGCAAAGTCCTGCCGGAAGGCGTCGAGCGCGCCCAGGCCGCTGATCGCCTCCAGACGCCGCACGCCCGACGAGACCGACCCCTCGCTCACAATCTTCACCAGGCCGATCTCGCCCGTGGCCCCGGTGTGCGTGCCGCCGCACAGCTCGGTCGAAAAACCGTCCGAAAGCTTCACCACGCGCACCTTGTCGCCGTACTTCTCGCCGAAGAGAGCCATGGCGTGATACTCGTTTACGGCCACGTCGATGGGCACATCCTCGATGGTCTCGACCCGCGCGTCGGCCAGCACTTCGCGGTTGACGATTCGCTCGATCTCCTCCAGCTCCTCGTCGGCCACCTGGGCAAAGTGAGAAAAGTCGAAGCGCAGCCGTTCGGGATGGACCGCGGAACCGGCCTGCTTCACGTGCGTCCCCAGCACCTGCCTGAGCGCCGCGTGCAGCAGATGCGTGCCCGTGTGGTTGCGCTTGATCGCGTTGCGGCGCTCGCCGTCCACCACGGTGTTCACGCGGTCGCCCACAGCCAGAGGCTGCTTGAGCAGAGCCTTGTGAGCGCGCACGCCCTGCACCGGGAGCACGCAGTCCTCGATCTCGGCCACGGTCGTATTCCCATCCGCGGAAGTGAACCACCCCGTGTCGCCCGTCTGCCCGCCGGAGTCGCCGTAGAAGCTGGTCTGGTCGAGGACGACTTCAACCTGATCGCCCGTTGTGGCGGCGGGGACGCCCGCACCATCCTTCACGATGGCCAGCACTTCAGCGCCGTTTGCGGTGAGCTGCCGGTAGCCCAGGAAATCGGTCTTGGGCAGTTCGCGATAGGCGGGACTTGCCGTCTTCTGCGCCCCGCCCTTCCAACTTGCGCGCGCGCGGGCTTGTTCTTCGGCGCGGGCGGCCTCGAAGCCCTCAAGATCGAAGCCGATGCCCGCATCACGCGCCGCATCGACCATGAAGTCCAAGGGCAGGCCGAAGGTCTCATAGAGATGAAACGCCTTTCGCCCGTCCAAGGTAACCGGCTGCTTTTTCAGCCTCTCTTTCAGTAATTGAGTATGCTCCTTCAGTTTTGGATTCAGCCCATGCAGAGCAGCGACATAGATGCCTGGTTCTATCTCGTCCCATTTGGGCGAATCCACCGCTTGGAATTCGAGCAGTGTTGAAGGAAGAGCGTCGATGTACTCCGGTGTCAAACCGATTCCGAGTTCCTCGTTCAGGCGCTTGACCTCATCCACGAAAGTGCAAAGAGTAGCCATGCGAAACTCTACCCTCATCTCCCGGTCCCCAGACTCAAGCACCCGCGAAAACTGCTTCTCTTCTGCCTCAACCACTTTCGCGACACGTGCGGCGGAGTCAACCAGTTCCGGGTATGCACCCTGCATCAAATCGCGAACTGCGTAGACCATCTGATAGAGAAATGGCTGTTCCTGGCCCAAGAGCCGCCCATGCCGAATCCCACGGCGCAGAATCTTGCGCAGCACGTATCCACGGCCTTCGTTGGCGGGCAGTACGCCGTCGTTGATGAGGAAAGTGGCCGCGCGGGCGTGGTCGGCGATGATGCGCAGGCTCGCATTGCCCACGAAGTTAGCCAGCTTCGCAGAGATAGCCGGTTTCGCCACCACTGATTCCGCTGCTGCCAGCTCCGCTAACCCCGATAACTCCGCCAGGCTGGTGACTCCAGTCAACTCCGCAGCCACCACTATCAGCGGCGTAAACAAATCCGTCTCAAAGTTACTGACCTTCCCTTGCAGCACGGCGGCCACGCGCTCCAGCCCCATGCCGGTATCGATCGACGGCTTGGGCAGCGGCGTCAGTTTGTAGCCGGTGGTCTTGCCCGCCGCATCCGTCACCGCGGAGCGATCGAATTGCATGAAGACCAGGTTCCAGATTTCCACGTAGCGGGCCTCGTCCTGGCCGAAGGGCTTATCGACGCCCGAAGTCTCCGCCGCCTCGATGCCCATGTCGTAGAAGATCTCGGAACAGGGGCCGCAGGGGCCGGTCTCGCCCATCTGCCAGAAGTTGTCCTTGAGCCCGTTCTGGTGGATGCGCTCCTTGGCCACGCCGGCCTCGATCCAGTAGCCTTCGGCCTCGTCGTCGCGCGGCACGCCGTCCGCGCCTTCGAAGATGGTCACGTAGAGCCGGTCCTTGGGAATGCCCAGCCACTCCTCGCTGGTCACCAGCTCCCAGGCGTACCGGATGGCGTCTCGCTTGAAGTAGTCGCCGAACGAGAAGTTGCCCAGCATCTCAAAAAATGTGTGATGCCGCCGCGTAAACCCAACATTTTCAAGGTCGTTGTGCTTGCCGCCGGCGCGGACGCACTTCTGCGACGTCGTCGCGCGCGAGTAGTCGCGCCGCTCCGCGCCCAGGAACAGGTCCTTGAACTGGTTCATCCCGGCGTTGGTAAACAGCAGCGTCGGGTCGTTGGCTGGCACTAGCGAGGAAGAGTGCACCCGGCGGTGTCCCTTCGACTCAAAAAAGCGCAGAAAAGTCTCGCGAATCTCGTTCCCAGAGCGGAATTGCATAGCTTTATCAGTGTAATTGGCGCGTGGCCTTTGGCGCACTTCGGCCCCTTTGCCGCTTGCCGAACCCCGCAATGAACCACCACTTGCCCGCCTGCGTATCCTCCTCCCCACCTCCGCCGCGGATGCTACACTCCGGCCAAAGGACTGAGCGAATGAAGGCAAGCGCAATCGAGTTCCGTCTCCGCATGTTGATCAACCTGGTCATCGTCTGCCTGGGCTTCGGGGCGCCGTGGATCGAGGCGTGGGGCATCGGCAGGCGCGTCCCGCTGATGGTGTGGCTGGCGCAGGAACTCAGCCGGATGGGCGTGGCCTCGTTCTCCGTCGCCGCGCCGGCGGTCATCGCCGCAGGCGCGCTCATGGCCGGCGCGGGCGCCGCTCTGCGAGTCTGGAGCTCGGCCTATCTGGGTTCCGGCATCGTAAAAAATGGCGAGATGAAGGCCGGCGAGGTGCTCGCAGACGGGCCCTTTCGCTTCGTGCGCAACCCGCTCTACATAGGATTGTGGCTCGTCTTCGCCGCTTTGGCGCTGCTGATGCCCGTGACCGGCGCGCTCTTTGCCATGACCGCCGTCACCATCTTTCTGTTTCGCCTGATCCTGGGCGAAGAAGCCTTCCTCGGCGGCCAGCTCGGCGAGCCCTACCAGGATTATCTGCGCGCCGTGCCGCGCCTGATCCCCCGCCTGCGCAACGCCCCGCCGGCCACCGGCCGCAAGCCGCGCTGGCTGCAGGCTCTGCTGACGGAGACCACCCCCATCGGCATCTTCGCCGCTCTGGCCTTCTTTTCGTGGAGCTATAACGACCGGCTCATGGCCAGGGTGATCATCGTCAGCTTCGGCCTGTCGCTGGTGACGCGAGCGCTGCTGCCGGAGACAGGGAAGAGAATTGGCCGGGCTGAATAACACGCGGCGCGAAAAGATTTACAAGAGAACAAAACCGCCGCGCACAACAAAGGGAAAGAGCCATTCGCTCCTTCCCTTTGCCGATGCGCCAGTCCAGATTGGTGTCTCTTATGCGCGGCCCGGAAATGCTACTTCTTGACAGGGGCGATCACGTCCTTGGCGGCCTTGGCCACGCGGAACTTGACCACCGTCTTGGCCTTGATCTTGATGGCCGCGCCGGTTTGCGGGTTGCGGCTTCACGAGACGGCCAATGCCGGGAATCACGAAGACGCCGTTCTTCTTGGTTTCCTTGATGGCGGTCTCCGCCAGGGTATCCAGGAAGGCTGCGACTTGCTTGTTGGTCAGTTCCAGCTTCTCGGCCAGTAGCCGCGTCAGGGCGGTTTTGGTCAATCCAGTTGCCATGTGATGTTCTCCTT
>JBEKDB010000028.1:0-40079 GCA_050014575.1 Occallatibacter sp.
GGGGGGGGCTCCGGACCTATTTACTAATTGATAAACACAGTAGGTTACCTAAGGTCTTGCTCCCTCTGTTATCTATGCGGTGAGCAATATTGACCATGCATACAGGACCAGTTTCCCACAGACTTGTTTACAGAAACAACGCAGATCTGGGGAAAGGAGTTCCCCGGCAGCATGTCTACCATGGTGCCTGGGAACTCCTCTTTTTTCTGTCTTTTTCCCCTTCGTCAGGAAAAATTCTCCCGCTCCGCCCCCATTCGGCCCTCAATATCGTCCGTCCATGCATCGAACCATCCAGAGCTTCGATACCCTCTGGAAACCGGCTTTCGCCGCACGTTCAGGCTGCGATGTTGTAGCCTGTTTCAGGGTGCCCCCATCGCCGGCGAGGGTCGGGAGTTCCGGGATGGTAGGCGAGCGTCGCTGCGCCTGATCGATCCCCGCGACGCCGGCGTGCGCCCCGTTCACTTCAAGATTCAAGCCTCCGCGCCGTGAGGGCTGCGGAGAGAAAAGGATGCCGATATGAAGAAACTGACTGCCTCCGTCTGCCCCCTGCTCTTGATTTGCCTCATGCTCGCACCCGCTGCCCGCGCAGCCTCCACGCGCGCGGATTTGCAGGCTCGCATCGACGCGGCCAAGCTGGCCCTGGACCGCATCATGGCCGCCCAGGACGCCACCATACCCATGAACATACTCGATCAGGCAACCTGCGTCGGCGTCGTCCCCGGAATGCTCAAAGGAGCCTTCGTGGTCGGCGCGCAGTACGGCCAGGGCGTGGTCACCTGCCGCACCGGTCAGGGCTGGAGCGCCCCGGTCTTCATTCGCATGGCTGGCGGCTCGTTCGGCTTCCAAATTGGCGGCCAAGCCACGGATCTCATCCTGGTCGCCGTCAATGACCGCGGCTTCCAGGACCTGCTTAAGAACAAGTTCAAGATCGGCGGGGATGCCTCGGCCGCGGCCGGTCCCGTGGGCCGTAGCGGCCAGGCCGCCACTGACTGGAAGATGAACGCCGAGCTGCTCAGCTACTCGCGCAGCAAGGGACTGTTTGCGGGCATCGATCTGGACGGCACCAGCGTAAGCCAGAACTCCGAGGACACCGAGCTCTACTACGGCCAGCCGCACAGCTTCGACGCCATCCTCAAAGGCACCGTGGAGGTTCCCGAGGGGGCAGTCCCGTTTGTCCGCGGCGTGGCGCAGTACTTCGTCCACGCCAAGAACAGAAAGTAAGGCGAATCCCACTACAGTCAGATCTCCTTGCCGCGCAAGGGCGTCGGAGTGTTTCCGCTCCCGTTGTGCCTCGGCCAGGATGTCGCGTGGGCGCGCTTGGGGATTGACTGATCAGACGTAGTGGAAGAAGACGGCTGCGATCATGGCCAGGTTGCAGGCGGCATGGGCGGCAATAGCGGCAAAGAGGGAGCCGGTGCGAGCGCGGCAGATGGTAAAGACCACGCTGACGCCTGCCAGCAGAACCACCATGAGCGCGGCGGAGACAATGCGGAGATGGAAGCCCGCTGCGTCGTGCCAGAGGCCATGTACGTGGAGGTGGATCAGCCCGAAGGCGACCGAGTTCACCACGGTGGCGAAGACGGCGTTCCAGCGCAGCGTGAAGGCCTCCTGAATGAGGCCGCGAAAGAGAATCTCTTCGCCTACAGGCGTGAAGACAATGGCTGGAAGCGCAATGACGGCAAAAAGAGCCCCGCGCGGCGCTGAGGCGCGGAGCTGGTCGATTTGGAAGCTGTTGCGGATGCTGATGCACCAGTTGTCGGGCGAGTTGCCAAAGAGAGCCATGCCGATGGCAAAGACGGCTAGCCCGCAAGCTGCTCCCGCGAGAGAGCTGAGAACCAGAGCGGAGGCCGTGTTGCGCCTCCCGGGGAGGCCGATCCGGGCGCAGCCCAGCGGGGTGAGCAGGATGAATGGCAAGGCCCACATCGCCAGGCAATGCAGCGGAAACAAGACGCTGGTCCAAGGGGGACCGAAGACCGAATAGAAGCGCGCCGCGGCCAGAACGGCCAGAACCGCCAGTGAGGCGATCCATGGAGCGCGCAGGGTTCGATTCCAAAAGGGACGAAGAAACCAGGACTGCCCGGAAGCATCGGAGTTCATAAGGGGGATTCTCCTGAGGGAAGAACTCTCTGCGAGGCAATATTCGGCCCCGCGAGCGAGCGCGTCTGTGAGCTATGTCACGGCGCGCTGTTCGCGCGAAGCCGGACCGGAGTCCGCTGGGCGCGGCGACGCGGCTCCGCCGCTGAAGCACAAAGATCCTGCAGAAGCAGCCAGGCGATCGATGCTCTGCCCGAATGTCATGCAAGAACTGCCGCGGCCTTCCTTGAAAGAATAGACTGATCTTTGCCTCGAACGATGCGGAAAGACTCCATGCGGGAGAATCTGGAGTATTGGCTGGTGCTTGCCCTGGCGCGCGCCCTTAGGCTCATGCCGCGCGGGCTGGCCCGTCTGCTTTCAGGCGGCCTTGCCGTGGCCGTGTATTGGTCCCTTGGCCGTCTGCGCCGCGTGGGCTGGCGCAACCTGGAGTTGGCCCTCCCGGAAATCTCTTCCGAAAAAAGAAGAGCGGAGCTCCTTCGCGGTGTCTACCGCCATCTCGGCTGGCAACTGGTCGAGTTCTGCCGCATGGCTCGCTACACCCCGGAAAACACCCGCGGCTGGATGCGCACCGAGGGCTTGGACCATTACCTGGCCGCCCAGGCTCGCGGCAAAGGGGTACTCATCGTTACCGGCCACCTGGGCGCCTGGGAGCTCTCCGGCTTTTACCACTCGCTCATGGGCCATCCCATGGGCATGGTCATCCGCCGCCTCGACAATCGCCGCCTCGACGCCTTCGTCAACGGCATCCGCTGCCTGCACGGCAATCGGGTCATAGACAAGGACGACTTCGGCCGCGGCCTGCTCCTGGCCATGCGCGCCCGCCAGACCGTCGGCATCCTCATGGACACCAACATGACCCCGCCCCAGGGCGAATTCGTGAAGTTCTTCGGCGTGGATGCCTGCACCGGGACCGGCCTGGCCCACATGGCGCGCAAGACCGGCGCTGCCGTGTTGCCGGGGTTTATGCTCTGGGAGCCGGCCGAGCGCCGCTACGTCCTTCACTTCGGCCCTCAGATCGAAATTCCCCACACCGCCGACGCAGCCGCCGACATCCTCGCCGCCACCCAGCTTTGCACTTCCGTCATCGAATCCTGGATTCGGCGCTATCCTGACCAGTGGCTGTGGATTCACCGCCGCTGGAAAACAAGGCCGCCCGGAGAACCGGGGCTTTATTGAGGAGGAACCTATGAAGCTGCGCGAACTGATCGAAACCCTCGGCGGCAAGCTCGCGCAGGGGAGCGCTGAAATAGTTCTTGCCGGCGTGAACTCCGCAGAGCTGGCCGGCCCCTCGGAGATCGCCTTTGCCGAGGACGCAGCCTCCACAGCCCAGGTCTTGGCCTCCAAGGCGGGCGCAGTCGTTCTGCGCGCCGGAATTGCTGAGTCGTATCCGCAACCCATGTGCGTTGTCGAAACCGATCAGCCGCGCCTCTGGTTCGCCCGCGCCGCCAAGCTCCTCAAATCGCCCCCGCCGCGGGCTGGAATCCGCGACCCTCTCTTCCAGGGCTTTCATGTGGAACTCGGCAAGGGAGTCACTCTCAGCCCTGGCGCAAGCGTCGGCGACAATGCCAGCATCGGCGACTGGACCCGCATTGAAGCCGGCGCGGTCGTTGGCGAGGGCGTCCGCATCGGCGAGCACTGCCGCATCTACCCGAACGTCACCCTCTATCCCGGAACCACCCTCGGCAATCGTGTCGTCGTCCATGCCGGCGCGGTCCTCGGCGCGGACGGCTTCGGCTACGTCCGCGACCCCTCCACCGGCGCTTACACCCAGTTCCCGCAGCAGGGGACGCTCGTGATCGAGGACGACGTGGAGATAGGCGCCAACTCCACCATCGACCGCGGCGCGCTCACCGAGACCCGCGTCCGCCGGGGAACCAAGATCGACAACCTGGTCCACATCGGCCACAACTGCGATATCGGCGAGGATGTGATTCTGGTGGCGCTCACCGGCATCTCCGGCTCCTGCACGGTAGGCAACGGCGCGGTCATCGCCGGTCAGGTGGGTCTCGGCGATCACGCCCACGTCGGCCCCGGCGTAATCCTGGGCGGCCAGGCGGGCGTCCTGAGCGGCAAGACCGTTACGAACGAGGGCCTGAAGCCGGGAACCGTCTTGTGGGGCACGCCGGCCCGTCCGCTCAAGCAGGTTCTGCGCGAGCAGGCCACGCTGGCGCGGCTGGCCAGGAGGCCGGCCAAGCCCTCGGAGCTGAAGGACTAACGGTACTGACGGCGCTACCGCCGAGCGGTTCAGTTCAGGGGTTGGTAGGCCGGCCCGTACGGCGCGGCGAACCTGCGCTCCCAGACTCCGTTCTTCTTGAGTTTCCCGGTCCAGTAGAACTGGGCGATAGGCAATTTGAAGACCCTCCCGGCGACCGCCGCAGTCAGCGCGGAGAATCGCTCGACGCCGGCAACCGCCTTCAGTTCCGCCTCGCCGAAGCGGCCGTCGCGCGCAAGCTGCTCGCCAAGGGTCCGCAGTTGCGCCCATAGCTTCTTGTTCGCCTCGTCCGGCATCATCTGCAGCGACTCGCCGCCGCCGCGCACAATCGTGCCTGCGTACTTCGATCCCAGACGCCGCGCCAGCTTCTCCAGGTAGCGTTCCAGCGGGCGCGAATGCAGTGCCTCAGGAAAGCCGGACTGCACCAGGAACCCGAGAGTAAGGTTTGCGCCCCCGCAAGCCGCGAATGCTCCGCCCTGTGCAACAGACTCGATGTAGAGCTTCACGATGGCCGGCATCGCATCGGTGTAAAGCGGCATTCCGAGCAGGACCACATTGGCCTCGGAAAAGGCATGGATGGCGCAATCGAAGTCGCTACTCCGCGCGAGATGAAGAACTTCGGGCGCTCTGCCGCCGCCGCGCTCCCAGCCCTCGGCCACGCGCGAGAGCATCTTCATGGAATTCGACCGTTCGCCCCTCGGCGAGCCGTTAAGCAGCAGCAGTGAGTTCATCGGCCACCTCCTGAACGGAACGGTTTGCAACCGCGGTGAAGACGAGCCGGGATTTCAGATTGCGCGCCGTCCGCTTCCATATTCCGGTTGTGATCTCGATGTCCTCGGCGTCGGTATCGTTCCCCGCGCCTAACAACAAACCGAGCCGCGGGTACTTCGCATAGCGCGCAAGATGATGCACCTCACCGTCTTCGATGACGAAGTACGGATGAATCAGCGGGATCATCTGGTCGGCCGCGAACTTGAGCAGAGCAGTGGTGAACCCCATGGTGATTGGCGAGGCCAGCACCAGCAGGTCGGCCTCGATGGCTGCCCGGCAAACCTGCGCGCTGTCGTCGCGCTTGACGCACTCGCCCGGTGTCTTTACCCAGCAACCGAAACAGCCGGAGCAGCCTTGCAAATTGAGTTCGTTAAGATTGAGCGTGCTGACCGCGTGGCCCAGGGCTGCCAGGCGCCGGGCAAACTCGAAAAGATACGCCTGAAATGCGGAAGTACAATCCGGCTCTCCATTCAGGATCGCGATGCGCATGGAAATCTCTCCTTTCGTTCAAGAGTTGATTCTACATCGTAGAACCACGCCTTGATTTGTATTCTACGCCGTAGAACTGAATTGTCAAGCAGCCCCGGAAACTCCGCCCGCATCCCGACACTCCCGCGAATTATCTCCTTTTTCTATAGCTACTTGCATCTTCCAAACCGTAGAATGGACGTGCAGTGGAGTTTGCGCCCGGAGCAACTGAGAGGAGCCTGAGGCGTGCCAGCAAACAAAAAGTCGGCACAGTCCGCCCGGCGCGGACGGAATCCAGCCGCGCGCCGCCAGCGCCGCGAGGGCCCCGGAACGCCGTTGACCCGCAGGCAGATCGTCCAAACGGCGCTGACGTTGGTCGACCGCGTGGGTCTCAAGGATCTCTCCATGCGCAGGCTGGGCGTCGAGCTCGGTGCCGACCCGATGGCCGTCTACTACCACATTCCCAACAAACAAGCTCTGCTGGATGCCATCGTCGAGGCCGTGATGGCGGGCATCGATCTCTCCGTCGACAATCCGGCAGCCCCTCCTGAGCAACGCATCCTGCGTGCGGCGCACGCCTATCGGGACGCGATGCTAGCGCACGGGAACGCGCTGCCGATCGTGCTGGCTCACGGTCCCGTCACCCCAGCCGCGCTGCGGCCGGTGGAGCTATTGATGGGTATCTTGCGCGACGCCGGCCTGCCGCCCGCTGAAGCGCTGGCGGGCATGAACGCCATCGCCGCCACCGTGCGCGGCGTGGTGGGAATGATGGCTTCCGGCCCCGCCCAGCGGCCCTCCCCGGAGCAGTTGGAAGCCATGTCCCGCAACTTTCCGCCCGGCGAATTCCCCCACCTTCACGAGGCAATGGGATACCTCGGCGACTCTCTCGGCCGCGGCTTCGACTTCGGCATCCTCGCCCTCGCCCGCGGGCTTCTGGCCGAGGCGCGCAGTGGGAAGAACGGCTAGAGGCACCGGTTGAAGATTCCAACCCCAAGCTCGATGCAAATAGGCCGAAGGGAAGGCCTCTGGCCGACCGGCCCGAACCGCCAGTCCCTAACCCCCGATCTCTGATCCTTGATCCCTGTTCTTAGACCGGCTTCTCCGTCAGAAATGCCTCCGGCTTCAGCGAGCCGTCGCGCTGCTTCACCAGCATCTGCACCTTGCCCTCGGCGGCGTCCAACTCCTGCTTGCAGGCTGCCGACAGCCCCACGCCCTCCTCGAAGAGCTGGAGCGACTCTTCGAGCGCCAGATCGCCCTTTTCCAGTTGATCGACGATGGTTTCCAGCTTCTTGAGCGATTCTTCAAACGACGGCATGGCGTTTACTCCGTGAAAGGCGTAGCGCTCAGTGGCAGCACGCCCCCAAGCACCTCGGCGGCGGCCGAGTAGCGGCCGAACGGCGCGCCGATCTGCACGCCTTGGACCAGCGGGCGCACCGCCTCTACCATCTCGCGCGCAATCAGGATGCCTTCCCGGCGCGCGGCCTCGGGCGAATCGGCCTGCGCCATGCGCAGCATGATCGCTTCGGGCATGGAGAGGCGCAGATCGTTCTTCATGAACTCGGCGTTGCGCAAATCGGTCAGCGGCCAGATGCCGGCGATCACTGGGATGCGGTGGCCCTCGATGCGCTTCAGAAAGCTCTCCAGCAGGCGCAGGTCGAAGACCGGCTGGGTGATGGCGTACTCCGCGCCCGCCTCCACCTTGTAGGCAAAGCGGCGCAGTTCCTGCTCCATGTCAGGCGCGCCGGGGTTGGCCGCCACCCCGATGGCGAAGTTGGTGCTCACCCCGATGGAGTTGGCGCCGATGTCCAGCCCGTGGTTCAAACGCTGCGCCATGTTGACCAGACCGATGGAGTCCACGTCAAAGACTGCGGTAGCGTCGGGATAGTTGCCCAGCTTGGGCGGGTCGCCGGTCAGGCAGAGAATGTTGTGCAGCCCGATCGAAGAAGCCCCCAGAAGGTCCGACTGGATGGAAAGAATATTGCGGTCGCGGCAGGTGTAATGCAGAACCGTCTCAATGCTGGTGTGTTGCTGAATTTGGATGCAGAGGCTCTGCGCGCTCATGCGCGCCGAAGCGTGAGGCGAGTCGGGCACATTGATGGCGTGGACGCCGAGTTGGGCCAGCAGCCGCGCCCCCTCAATCTCCTTCGAGCAGTCGATGCCGCGAGGCGGAACAATCTCGACCAGCGTGACGAAGCTGCCCTCGGCGATCAGCGCCCCCACGCGGGAGCGCGCGCCCAGCGGGGCCGGCGGCGTCTCCATGCTCAGCGCCGGAGCCGCGCCGGAACCCTCGACGCGTGTCTGCTCGTCGATGGCCCGCATGGCCGAGCGCATGGCCCGGATGTGATTCGGCGTTGTGCCGCAGCAGCCGCCCACAATCTGCACCCCGGCGGCGATCGCCTTGCGGGCAAAGCTGGCCATGTACTCCGGCGAGATGAGGTAAATGTTGCGGCCCTCGACGGCCCTCGGAATTCCGGCGTTGGGCATGGCGGCCAGCGGGAGCGCGGTGGCTTTGCGCATGGTCTCAACGGCCGTCAGCACCGTGGTCGGTCCAGTGGAGCAGTTTACCCCGATTGCGCCCGCACCCCACTCGGTCAGCAGAGCAGCGGCCTGCTCGGGCGAGGAGCCATCCAGGCAGTTGCCCTCTTCGTCCACCGTCACCATCACCAGCACGGGCAGCTCCGGGGCTACATCGCGCGCCGCGGCCAAGGCCTCTCGAGCCTCGTTGAGCGCGGGCATGGTTTCAACAATCAGCAGGTCCACGCCGGCCTTCGCCAGCGCTTGAATCTGCTCGGCAAAGGCCGCGCGCGCCTCGTCCAGGCCGGTCTTGCCCAGTGGCTCCAGCCGGACGCCGAGCGGACCCACCGTGCCCGCCACCCACGCATGGCTGGCCTGTTTTTCCTTCAGATGCTCCACGGCCTGGCGGGCCAGCCGAACCCCGGCGGCGCTGATTTCGGCCGCCTTCCCGGCCAACCCATGCCGGGCCAGCCGGAAGCGGTTGGCGCCAAAGGTATTGGTTTCAAGGATCTCGGCGCCGGCCTGCAAATACTCTTCATGGATGGACAGGATCAGGCCTGGGTCGGAGAGATTCAGTTCGTCGTAGCAGCGATTGATGGAGACGCCGCGGGCGTAGAGCACGGTGCCCATGGCGCCGTCGGCGAGTACGGGGCGATCGGCGAATATGTCTGCAAACGTCGGCATTCTGTTGTCATGCTAAGGCACGCGGGGCAGCCGCGCCAATCCACCGGCTCACTTTGTTATACTTCGGTAGTCATAAGCATCTTCCGCGCCGGCCTCGGAGCGGAGAAATCTGCGCTCTGCCTGGTATGCCGGCATCGCCTTTCATGTGTTCACAATGCGGTCGCGGAGCCAATCCGCGGCACACTCTGCGGTTTGGGTCGAGGTAAGGGATTTTGAACAAAAGAACTCTTTCGATGAGCGCCGTAGCGGCCCTGGTGGTTTCAGCCGCGCTGGCCGGTTGTGGTGGCACCACCTATTTTGCGGGCCGCACGCTGCCCCCCAGCGGATTGACCAATCGCGTTGCGATCGCAATCCAGAACCCCAGCACCCTCACCAAAGGCGCGCTGCAGTTTGTGGATGCTTATTACGACACCCGCAGCGGCTATAACGGCAAGCCAGGATCGTACTCCATATCCGGTTTCTCCGGCGCTCTGCCCATCACCATCCAGAACCTGCCCGAGGAGCAGTTGGGCCTGGTTTACAGTTCCGGCGACGGCACCTTTTCCACCATCAACTACGCCACCGAGGCTTCCACCGGCAGCGCCGCGGCCGGCTTGAATGGCCTTTCGTCCAGCATCTTCGGCACCCGGAGCCAGGCCTACGTCTTCGCCGCCAGCCAGGCCTCCCATGTGTTGACGGTGGCTGACCATACCAACGGCGGTTCCTTCCCGCTCGCTCTTCCCGGTGTCTACCGCGTCAGCGTCAATCCCGGCGGCTCAGTTGCCTTGGCCTTCGCCCAGAACTCGAACTACATCTACTATCCGCGCAAACTCACCACCGCCCAGGGAATTGCCTACTCCGGCGGCCCCACCACCTGGCCCAAGGCCGCGGTGGACTGCGAGCCGCAGACCGCGCCCGTCTATTGCCTCTTCCAGGCGCAAAGCCCAGATAATGTGGATGCCACCGGCAACTACTATGGCGCTCCGCTGGTCTTCGACCGGCCCGTCAAGGCCGTCTTCTCCGCCGATGGCGGCACCGCCTACATCCTCAACTGCGGGCCGGAGTGCGGCGGCTCCAAGGCTTCGATCTCCGTCCTCCCGGTTGGGCCCATGATCTTCCTCATCGGTCAGCAGTCGGGAACGCTGCCCACAAGTGCCGCTCTCGCCAACTCCACCGTCGCTATTCCAGGCGGCGCCAGCAACGCCCTGGTCGATTCCTCCACGCTTTACGTCGTGGGCCAGGAGCCCATGTCCGACGGCTACTTTGGCGGCCACCTCACGGTGGTGAATCTGTTGAGCAACACAGCCTCGGCTCCCATCGCGATCAGCGACGGAGCACCGGGCGCCATCAGCCGCATGTTGCTGGCCGACGACAATACGCTGTGGATCGGCATGACCCAATGCACAAACGGCGAGCGCGCGCACAACCCGAGTGTCTATACATCCGGCTATGGCTGCCTCTCCATGCTCAACGTCGCCACCCCCGCCAGCCCCACCGTGACCCTGATCGAGCCGTATATCGGAGATGCCACCGGAATCGCGGCGGTCACCGGCCTGCACAAGGTCTACACGGCGGAGGGCGGCCAGGTTTACATTCACTCCACTGTCGACGGCTCCTCGATCGACAACCAGTACGTCACCGTCACCGGCACCGCTTACGACGTGGCATACATGGACGCAACCTCGGACTCCGACAACACCGTTTACTGACCGATCCCGCGTGGTATTGAACAATGCTGGGCGCCCCGCCTTTGCCTGTCATTCTGAGCGAAGGTTGCTGCGGCGACCGAGTCGAAGAACCTGCTTTTCGTTCTGTTTCCGGGTGCCCCACCCTTGCCGCGCTTTTGTTTTTGCGGCTAGGGTGGGACGCTGAACCACAACCGCCAACCGTTGATCCGGAACAATCCCCAATGGCCGCCGCTCCTTTGGCCGATCCTCAAATAGCCGACGTTCTCGCCATTGCCGCCCATCGCGACGATGTTGAGCAGACCTGTGGCGGCACTCTGCTGCGCATGGCATCCCGCGGACTGCGCACCGCCATCCTGGATCTGACCCAGGGCGAGGCCGGAACCCGCGGCACTGCCGAAGAGCGCGCCGAGGAAGCCGCGCAAGCCGCCCGCCTGCTGGGCGTCGCCTGGCGTCAGGCCCTCGACCTGCCCGACGGCGCTGTCGAAAACACCCTCGAAAACCGCCTCAAGATTGTCCGCATTCTGCGCCTGCTTCGCCCCCGCGTGGTCATCCTGCCTTACTGGCAGGCCCGCCATCCGGATCACGCCATCACCGCCGCTCTGGGATACGGAGCCTGCTTCCTCTCCGGCCTCGCCAAGGCGCCTGCGGTGCGGCCAGCGGCGCCTGCGGCGCTTACAGAGAAGGAGCCTGTGGAAATAGGTTCTCCCCATCGCCCCTTCAAGATCGTCTACGCCAGCCTCTACGCCGATGTGCGTCCCAGTTTCATCGTGGACATAACGCCATTCATCGAGCAGCGTCACGCCGCTCTGATGGCTTACCGCTCCCAGTACGTTAACCAGCCCGCCGGCAGCGTTCTCTTCGTCCCCGAAGAAGAGATTCGCGAACGCACCTTTGCCGAGGCCCGCCACTACGGTCTGCTGGCCGGTGTGCGCTACGGCGAGCCCTTCGTGCAAAAGGAAGTCGGCCTGGTCGACGACCTGACCCTCCTGCCCGTTCAGTCGCTCTGAGACGCTGTGTACCGAATTCTCATGGATAGCAGAATGAGTTGGGTGCGTGATGAGTTGGCTGCGTGATGAGTTGGCTGCGTGATGAGTTGGGTGCCCCACCCTCGCCGCGTTCTTGTCTTTGCGGCTAGGGTGGGATACCTCAAAGCATGGATTGTAGAAACCGAGAGAACGCCCCATGAGCCGGCTCTGGAATTCGCTTGATCGAAAGCCTTGTTTGGATGGGCCGCGCTCAGTCTGCGCCTTGGGCGAATAGTTTTTCCTTCCGCGCCATCCGAGCTGGAAAGGTCAGGCAAAACCCTGGGCAGGACGCCTTCAGAAAAGCCAAAGTAACTAGGAGTTCACAACCGGCTGGGAGGAGTGCTTGCCGGCCTTTCGATAGAGGACGAATGCCAGGCCAAGTAATCCCGCGCCAAACAAGAAGAGGGATCCAGGCTCTGGAGTTGCCGTCAGACCGTCTGGAGCCGGCCCGCCGCCACCTCCGGTGACCGGATTGTTGGAGTAATAGTTACCATTATCCGCAAAATAGAAATACGCATTACCTGGAGCGCCGCTGCCGAAGGCGCCGGAGAAGAGATTGAGCTGGTAGCCGTTGCTGAACTCAACGAATAGACCGCCATAGTCCAGAATCCCGTTTCCCGTGTCAGTCCCCGCATACTCCGGATAAAGCAGATTGTCCCAGAGGAAGCCATAATTGGAGGTAAGGTTGTAGGCGTTGGCGCCGTTGGCGGCCGCAACGGGTTTGGTGGCAGCGAATGTGTAAGGAGACTCGCCGGTAATGTCGAAGGTTCCGGACACCGATGTGACAACAAATGCATCGATATCGACGGCTGAGTTAGGGCCGGGTACGCTTATGGCTTCATTGCCGGTATTGAAGGTGAGAGCGGCGGTGAAGTTTGATCCCGCGATCTCGTAATCGAACGAATTCGCCTGTGCGGCGGGCGCAATCGCAAGGACCATTGCCAATACAAGCAAACCTAACGATAACTTCTTCATCTTTCACCCCCTGGTTGAGTGGCCCGAAAGCTTGCTCTGCCTGAACCGGCCGCCGAAGTCCACGCAAAAACCGTGGACTTCGGCCTCAAAGCGCCTAAATCTCCTTCGTGAGTGCTTCAACTCTTATGCTGAGTCCAGGCAGCCCGCTCGAGGGAGTTATGGCCACGTATCATCATGGTCCCAATCGGACCGTGAAGATGACAATACCTGTTTCGTGTAAAGATAGGTGGTGCGTCCGTAACGCTGGAGTTAGTTACTTATTTCAGAATGAGATAGGCTGCGTGGTTACCATGAGGCCGGACGGTCACTTGCATTGCCTGTTCCTTCGGAAGGACCGGCGCATTGCCGGCCTCTTGAAGCGGGGGAAGGGAATCGGCGCGAGACGCGCTGCGGGGCCCGATGCGGCGTAGCCTGCCAAGAGAATTGAGTTCGGCGCTGAATGAAAACGCTCGCCCGGAAAGCAGCGGCTGCTGGAGCCGGGCCGGTCCAGGCGGGTCGCCGTCATGGCTTGCAAGGTGCCCGCTTTGAGACGTGCTCAAAAATTCTAAGCTCTCCCTGGACGGCGGCAGGTTAGAATGATTCTGTCTTATGCTTCCATGCTTTATCGGCCTTGGAAGCGGAGGGTGAATGTGACGACGCAGACGTGGGATCCCCTTGCCTATGGGAAGGACGGCAAGTTTGTGCATGGATTGGCAAGCGGAGTGCTCGAATGGCTGGCCGCCAAGCCCGGTGAGCGCATCCTGGACCTGGGCTGCGGCGATGGCCAATTGACACAGCGGATCGCCGCCAACGGCGCCACCGTGGTGGGCGTGGATACCTCGCCGGAGATGGTCGCGGCGGCGCGCGCGCTGGGTATCGTGGCCATGGAGGCCAACGCTGAGTCGCTGCCTTTTTCAGACCACGCCTTCGACGCCGCCTTTTCCAACGCCGCCCTGCACTGGGTCCACAATCAGGACGCCATGCTCGCCCAGGTGCGCCGGGTTCTCAAGCCGGGCGGCCGCTTTGTGGCCGAGATGGGCGGCCACGGCAACATTGCCGCCATTCGCGTTGCGCTCGCGGCGGTACTGGCGCGCCACGGCTGCGACGGTCGCGGTGGCGGCCCGAACTACTACCCCACCCCTGAAAGCTATGCCGAGCGGCTCGTCCAGCACGGCTTCAAGGTGCAGCAGATTGCCCTCATTCAACGGCCCACGCTGCTGCCTGAGAGCGGAATGCCGGGTTGGCTCCGGACCTTTCGCCGCGGCGTGCTGGATGGCTTGCCGGAGGCGCTCCGCGAAACGGTGGTCGAGGAGACCACCGCTCTGCTGGAGCCGGTTCTCTGCGACCAGGATGGGAATTGGACCGCCTACTACGTGCGCCTGCGCTTCATCGCCTCGGTCTGAACCGACGGCAAGGCTGCCCATTCTGGAAGGTTGCCCATTTTGCAAGGTTGCCCATTCCGGTGAAGGGTACGGGCTTCAGCCCGTACATGAAACCGGCGAAAATCGATGGGGCCTTGGCCCCTGAGGGATGAACTTGCAAGGATATTGTTCGATCCTGGGCTTCCCGCGCTGCCTGTGGAGCCCAAACCGCCTCAATTGCTGAACCACATCCTTCCGCCGACGGCCACCAGCGTGATGGCGAAGATGCGCCGCAGCCAAGGTTCCGGAATGTATTGCGCGCCCACGGCGCCGAAGTATCCGCCCACGAGGAATCCCGCGGCCAGCAACAGCCCCACGCGCAGGTCGGCGTTCCCCTTGCGGTAGTACTCCATGAACGCGAAGATGCCCACCGGCGCTAGCAATGCGCCCAGCGAGGTTCCCTGCGCCTTGTGCTGATCCATGCCCAGCAGCCAGATCAGCGCGGGAACAAACAGAATGCCTCCGCCGATGCCCACCACGCCGGAAAACATCCCCACCACCAAGCCAACCAGCAGAATCGTCCAGGTCACAAGAGCCTCCTCGGGGCGCGGCGAGGCACATCCCTGACCGGACCCGCGCTTTCAGCCTAAACCATGGCGTTCGGGGTGGTGGGGCCGCCTCAGAGGGCTTCTGCACAACGCCGTCGACCAGCGCCGCCGGACCCTCATTCGGCCTCCACAACCACGGGGAACTGCCTCGCCCGTGGCAGTTCCCCTGCTGATCTTGTTGCTCTCATCTCAGTCCGCCTCAAGCGCTCCCGTGCGGAACAGCAAGCCGGCAACGGCGCCGCCCAGGCTGGGCACAAGCAGGAAGAGCCACACCTGCGCCAGCGCCTTGCCGCCCACCAGCAGTGCGGGGCCCAGGCTGCGGGCCGGATTCACGCTCACGCCGGTGACGTGAATGCCGGTTAGGTGAATAGCCACCAGAGTGATGCCTATGGCCAGTCCCGCAAAGCCCGCCGGCGCGCTCTTCTGCGTCGACCCCAGAATCACGGTCACAAAGACCAGCGTGGCAACGAACTCGAAGACGAGGGCGGAGTGCATGCTGTAGCTGCCCTGGTAGCCTGCGCCCCAACCATTCTGGCCCAGGCCGCTGGCGGCAAGGTTGTAGCCTCCCTCCACTCCGGTGGCGATCGCAAAGATCACCCACGACGCAAGCAGGCCGCCCAGAAACTGACCAACCCAGTAGCCCAGCATGTCCACGATCTTCATTCGACCCGCACACCACACGCCCAGGCTCACGGCCGGGTTGATGTGACACCCGGAAATGGGGCCAATCCCGTAGGCCGCGCCGATCAGCCCCAGCCCGAAGGCCAGAGCGATGCCCACAATGCCCACCTTGTCGCCGGCGAACACTGCCGTTCCAACGCCAAAGAGCACCAGGATGAAGGTGCCCACAAGTTCCGCGAAGTACCTCTTCATGATTCCTCCCCATTAGTCTGATGTTGCTTGCCGGCTCGCGCCCGCCGGAGTTGTGTGCATTGCGAGGCGTTCTGCTAGCCCGGAGAGGCTGCCAAGGGGAAATGGGAACCAACCTCCGGCGCAAAATGGGAGGTGTCCCATCGGGTTGCTGAACGCGCGCACGAAGTGTGGCAGAGGCGACGGCCAAGAGTCAACATAAATGAATCGACAGAGAACCGCGCTTCGCCGGCCCGCCGCCCAACCGCCGCTCCTCCGCCTCAAATTCATCGAACGTTTGCAATCTATTTGCCCGGCTGCATTACTCTGTTAATGGTTCCGTGCGGCCTCCGCATCGTGCAATGAACGGCCGCAGGGCGAGGGCAGAGCGTTTGAGCCAAACCGTATTTGTTCTGGAAGACGACACCGATATTGCGCGCCTCGTGCAGCATCACCTGGAAGCAGCCGGGTTTGCGGCGCGCCTGTTTGTCACCCCCACCAACCTGATTCCCGATGCCGAGCGCCAGCCGCCGGCGCTGTTTCTGCTGGACATCATGGTCCCCGGCGGCGACGGCCTCGACGTTTGCCGCCGCCTGCGCCTGAACGCCGCCCTGTCCACTATCCCCATCATTTTTTTGACCGCACGCGCCAGCGAAAACGACCGCGTGCTGGGCCTAGAACTAGGCGCTGACGACTACATCACCAAGCCCTTTGCCACCCGTGAACTGGTGGCCCGGGTCAAGGCCGTGCTGCGGCGCTTTGAGCGGCCCACTTCACCCTCGATCATCAGTTTTGAAGAAGTCGTCATCGACGCCAACGCCATGCAGCTGAAGGTGCGCGGCGAGTTGACCACCACCACGGCCACCGAGTTCCGCCTGCTCGACTACCTGGCTCGCCACCCTGGCCGCGTCTTCAGCCGCGACCGCCTGCTCGACGCCGTTTGGGGCGACGCCCGATTTGTGACCCCCCGTTCGGTCGACGTCTATGTGCGCCGCATTCGTGAGAAGATCGAGGTCGATCCGGAGAATCCGCGCTACCTCAAGACCGTGCGCGGGGCAGGCTATCGCTTCGAGCTACCCAAGGGAGAATAGAAGGCTGGCTGCGCGCCGGAACGTGCCGGATGGGAGCGGCGCTCATTGACCTCCAAGCTCATTACCAAGCTGCTCGGCCTCTTTCTTCTGCTGATGGTCCTTGAGATCGCGGCGGTGGAGTTGGTGGTTCGTCCCCTAACGGAGCACACCGCTGCCGGAGCCCTTCACAGGCTCGCTCTTGAGGCGCTGTGGTCCGGCCTCATCGCGCTGGCCATCGCCCTCCCCGCGGCCGCCTGGGTTGCCGGCCGCTTAAGTTCCCGCCTCGGACGGGTGACCACCTTTGCCCGCCGCATCGCGGACGGCGATCTGGCCGCTCGCCTTGCCGAGGCCGGCCACGAGGAGCTCCCGGCCATGGAAACGGCTCTCAACCAGGCCGCGGAGCGCCTCGGCCAGAACTCCACCGAACTCGAGACCCGCCGCCAGGAACTGGCCGCCATGCTCGATTCCATGCAGGAGGCGGTTGTCGCCATCACTTCCGAGGGTCTCGTCGGCTGGTCCAACGCCGCCATGCGGCGCATCGCCGGAAACCAGATCCGCGCCGGCCGCCCGCTGGCCCACTCGCTTCGCGACCCTGAGATTCTGGCCTGCGCCCGCGCCGCCCTCGAGCGTCCCTCCAGCCCCGGCCAGCCTGAGGTTCGCTTTGGCCGGGCCAGCTCCCTGGCGCCCGGACGGATCTTTGAAATCAACGCCGCCCCGCTGCCCAGCGGCGGCGCGCTCATCGTGCTCCACGACGTCACCGCCGTCGAAGTTGCGGAGAAATCCCGCCGCGAATTCATCGCCAACGTCAGCCATGAACTGCGCACGCCGCTCACCTCCATCCAGGGCTACGTCGAGACGCTCATCGAGGATCCGCATACGCGCCCCGCGGTCACCCGCGAATTCCTGGGCGTCATTCTCAAGAATGCTACCCGCATGAACCGCCTCACCGAGGATCTGCTCGCCCTGGCCAGCATCGAGAGCCCCGACTACAAGCTCATCCCGCAACCCACGCGCGCCTCGGCCCTAATCGAGGACGCCATCGAATCCCTGGGCGGAATCGTCGTTGACTCCGGCGTCATACTGGAATCGGCTGGCGCGCCGGAAGCCCAGGTCATGGCCGACCCCGACGCCATGCATCAGGTCTTCGGCAACCTCGTCGAGAACTCCCTCAAGTACGCCAAAACCGGCAAGCGCATCCGCGCCGGCGCTCGCCTGCTCCCGTCCGAGGTCGAGTTCTTCGTCCAGGACTTCGGCCCCGGCATTGCCTCCGAGCATCTCGATCGCATCTTCGAGCGCTTTTACCGCATCGACAAGGCCCGCTCCCGCGAATCCGGCGGCACCGGCCTCGGCCTGGCCATCGTCAAGCACATCGTTCAGGCCCACGGCGGACGATTGTGGGCAGAAAGCGAACTCGGCGCTGGTGCCACCTTCCACTTCACGCTGCCGCTGGCGCTGGAACCTGCTGAAGCGTCTGCGCCGAACGGATAATTTGCCAAATCCGCCCTCAATTCAAATCCCCGTAACAATCCGCGTAGAGAATGGCTTACGGCAGTTCATTTGCAAGGGAGCTATCCGTGAAGAAGACGTTGGTTGCCGTTGTGTTGTTCGTTTTGGCCATGAGCGCCGCTCAGGCCCAGAAGTTGACCGGGGCGGGCGCAACGTTCCCCTATCCGATCTATTCCAAGTGGTTCAGCGAGTATAGCGCCGCGCATCCCGGCGTCGAGATCAACTACCAGTCCATCGGCTCCGGCGGCGGAATCCGCCAGGTCACCGCGGGCCTGGTGGACTTTGGCGCCTCCGATATGCCCATGACCGACGATGCGCTGGCTGCCTCCAAGATCAAGCTCGTTCACATCCCCACCGTACTCGGCGCGGTTGTGCCCATCTTCAACGTTCCCGGCGTCGAAGACATAAAGTTCAGCGGCGACGTGCTGGCCGACATCTATCTGGGCAAGATCACGCGCTGGGACGATCCGCGCATCGCGAAGGACAACCCGGGCGTGAATTTCTCGGGGGTTCCCGAAAGCGCCAAGAAGATCATCGTCGTCCATCGCTCCGACGGCAGCGGCACCACATTCATCTGGACCGACTACTTCAGCAAAGTTAACAAGGAATGGGAGAACGGGCCTGGCAAGGGCTCCTCGCCCAGTTGGCCGGTTGGGGTGGGTGGCAAGGGCAACGAGGGCGTGGCCGGCCTGGTGCGCCAGTTGCCGGGCGCAATCGGCTACGTCGAGTTGATCTATGCTCTGCAAAACAAGATCAGCTACGGCGAAGTGAAGAATGCCGCCGGCAACTGGGAGAAGGGCTCGATCGAGGGCGTTACCGAAGCTGCTGCCAGCATCAAGCAGCTCCCCGCCGACTACCGCGTCTCCATCACCAACGCGCCCGGCGCCAACGCATATCCCATCTCCAGCTTTACCTACCTGCTCATTCCCGTTCATCCGGCCGATACCGCCAAGGGCAAGGTCATCAAAGATCTGCTCAGTTGGATCGTCAACTCCGGCGAGAGCGAAGTTTCGGCCTTCTCTTATGCTCCGCTCCCCAAGTCGGTTGCGGAAAGGGTTCTCAAGACCATCTATTCCTTGCAGTAGAAAATGGCAAATGGTCCGGCCATCGCGCCGGACCGCCCGCCCTCCGCCAGCCGGCCCGCGCCTGTGGACCGGCGCGCGAGAGCCCTGCTAGAATTGCTTCCCGAAAGAGGGAACGATCATGCGGAAAGCGATACGGCTGTCTATTGTTTGCGCTCTCATGCTTATGCCCGGAGTTTTGCTGGCAGCGGAGAAGTTCGACGGCAACTGGCTCACGACTCTCACCTGCCCTGACAAGGGAAAGACCGAGGGCTACACCTGGAAGTTCCCCAGCGTGATCAAGGACGGCGTCTACCACGGGGAGCGCGGCACCGCGGGGCAGCCCGGCTACCTGTCGATCGATGGCAAGATATCCGACGACGGCACGGCCAAGCTCTCCGCCAACGGCATCGTCGCCTCCAGGCAATATGCCCGCGGCGTCTTCGTAGGGCAGGGAACCGATTATAGCTACAACATCAAGGCTCAGTTCAAGGAGACGGAGGGCAAAGGTACCCGCGACGAAGGTCTGGGCATCGTAGGCCGCCCCTGCACCTTCGACTTCGTCAAGCAGCCGGCCGCCAGCCAGACGGGCGGGCGCTAGGCTGCGAGTTGCTCCCCGATCAGCCGATCCACCAGCGCCATGAGGTGCTCGCCCGTGCGCGGCAGCACGAATTCCGAGGCCGCCCCATCCCAATCGAGCTTGAAGCTGGTCGAGAGCGCCGAAATCCAAATCTGCCGCACCGGCGCGTTGGGTGTAATCACAAACTTGCCCGCTGGCTCCTCAAAGAGCACCTGCAGCGCGCCGCCCTGCTCCTCGACCTCGAAGCCGGCCTCGTCCTCCTCGCGCGCAATCAAGTGCTGCATCAGCGAGTCCAGAGCCGTTCCGGCCAGATTGCGGAACTCCAGTTCGTCCACCATGGTCCCAGTCTAGCAAGGCGTGCGCCAGCCGACTGCCCATATCTGGAGGCCGCACATTCCCCGTCAAAAAGTGAGCGATATTGGATAGCGCCCATGTGCCCTTTCGACCATCCTTGAAGATGGATTCATGTCAACAGTTCACCCGGTTCTGCCGGTTATGTTCCGGCTCATTTGGTTTTTTTGCGTGCTTTTCTCCGCCTTTTCATCGGAACCTCGCACGCTCTTTACCAGTGCGCCGTCATACTTTCCTTGAGGCTTGACTTGGGAGGGCAAAAGGATGCGTCGACTGTGGCTCACTGCGGGGCTTGTGGTAGCGGCTCACGGCGCCCTTTGCGTCCATGCCCAGCAGTTTCCGCCGCCAATCCCGGCCGGCCAACTGGTCCGGGAGGTCGTCTACAACGAAACCCGCGACCACGAACAGCACGGCTACTGGCGCTACTGGGTTCAGCGCCGCCTCCAGCAGCAAACTCAACTCGAAGATCAGGTGGAGACCGCCCAGGGTCCCATCGCCCGCCTCGCCCTCAGTAACGGACGACCGCTTACCCCAGCGGCAGAACGCGAGGAACAGGCGCGCCTTGACCGCTTGGTCAGCTCAGCCGGCGAACAGGCAAAGCATCTCCAGGCGTATGAAGACGACGAAAACCGCATCGGCCGGATTCTCGCCATGCTGCCCGATGCCTTCCTTTATGAATACGACGGCGGCGAGGACGGTTGCCATCGCCTCCGCTTTCGCCCCAATCCGGACTACTCCACCCGCTCCATCGAGGCCCGAATCTTCCACTCCATGAGCGGTACGTTGTGGGTCAATGCCCGCTACAAGCGGCTGGCCCGGCTCGACGGGCGCTTCGAGGAGAATGTGGACTTCGGCTACGGCATACTGGGCCGCCTCTACAAGGGAGGTTGGTTCCAGTTGCAGCGCACCCAGGTTAGCCCCACCGATTGGAAGACCGACCGGATCGAGGTCCACTTGAATGGCCGCGCCCTGCTCGTCAAGTCCTTTGCCCGCGAAACCAGCGAGGCGCGCGGCGGCTTTCTGCCTGTGCCCGCGGGGATGAGTCTGGCTCAGGGAATGGCGCTCCTCGAAGAGAATCAGGCCCGCACCGAAGCCCAGACCCCCATCCGGACCCCGGCTGCGGAAAAGACAGCCCTGATCGCCCCAGCCGCCCTCGCCCTGCGGCGTTAGGCCGCAAATCCGTACATCGCAGGTCTTGTGAATCTGCCAACTTGCCAACTCGCTATTCCCGCGAAGCGGGAGCTAACCTGCCGCTCTCGTCAAGAACCCCGCCAATCGATCCCCGAGCTTCACTGGCAGCAACTGAAATGTTCATCGCGGCTCTTCGAGAAGAGCATGCGAAGGGCATGAGAGCGCCCCCCAAGCCCGCCCGGCATTGTCTCGAACCCGGACAGTTTCTGTCGCGAAACCGGACAATCTGCCTCGATCTCGGACAATCTGTTTCAAACTCGTACAGTTTGTTCAAGAAAGATTAAAGTTCGCTCCCCCCACGCCGATATGCGGACCATGGAAAGCCCTTGAGCCGGCCTTGAAGCAGGAGCGACAGAAGATGGGAATCACTCCAATCACCAGCCTCACGCCGCTGCCCCTCGCCCGCTCCATCGAGGCCGAGCTGGAACCCTTGCCGATGGAGCGGGTCGAGAACTTGGCACGCACCGGCGACGAGACGTACTCCCCCAGCAACGGCAAGTCCGCCCGCGGAGCCGAGGACGACGAGCCGGAGGCCGAGCTGGAAGGCGAGGTCGAAGAGTTCCCGGCCGAAGACGAATCGGAGTCCACCGTGCCGCCCGCCCGCAACGAGCCAGGCCGCCCGATCAGCTTCTTTGCTTGAGCGGTCAGCGCGGTAACTCGTTTGAATCAGCCGGAAGCTTCCATCTCTTTGAGCGACTCGCCATACGGCGCCCGCAGCACGCCGCGTTCGGTCACGATGGCGGTCACATACTTCGCCGGAGTCACGTCGAAGGCGGGGTTGCAGATGCCCACGCCGTTGGGGGTGAGTTGCTTGCCGCCGTGGTGAGTAACCTCATTCGCCGCGCGCTCCTCGATGGGAATCAGGTCGCCGGTCGCGGTAGCCATATCGACCGTGGACCAGGGAGCGGCCACGTAGAACGGGATGCCGTGCTCCTTTGCCAGGATCGCCACGTTGTAAGTGCCGATCTTGTTGGCCACGTCCCCGTTTGCGGCTATCCGGTCTGACCCGACAACGACGGCCTGGATGCGCCCGGCTCTCATCAGGCTGGCGGCCATGTTGTCGCAGATCACGGTGGTGGGAATGTGGTCCGCCATCAGCTCCCAGGCGGTGAGCCGCGCGCCTTGCAGAAACGGCCGGGTCTCGTCCGCAAACACGTGAATGCGCTTGCCCTGCTCGACGGCCGAGCGGATAATGCCCAGAGCGGTTCCATAGCCGCAGGTGGCCAGCGCGCCGGCGTTGCAGTGGGTCAGCACCCCTATCGACCCTACGGACGAAGACCCGTCCGCGGGGGCCCCGGCTCCCTCGTCCGGCAGCAGCGCCGCGCCGAATGCGCCCATGGCGCGGCAAGCGGCTATGTCTTCCTCGTACATGGCGTGCGCTTCGGCCAGGATTCTCTCCTGTACCTGGGCCAAGGTCGCGCCTTCGTCTAGCAATTGCGCAAAGAGCCGCCTCATTCGGTCGATGGCCCAAAACAAATTCACCGCCGTGGGCCGCGTTGCCGCCAGGCGAGCGCAGATCCGCTCGAACTCCGGCGCGAACAGATGCGGCGTCACGGCGCTGGTGCGCAGCGCGCCCAGGGCGATGCCGTAGGCAGCTGAAACGCCGATGGCCGGCGCGCCGCGCACCACCATGGTGACGATGGCCTCGGCCACCTGCTCGTAGGTAGTGGCGAGTACGTAGCTCTCCTCCAGGGGGAGCTTGGTCTGATCGATGAAGCGAACGCCGTCCGGGGTCCAGGTCAGGGTGGGAATCATGCCATCCCAGTGTAAACCGCAGTGCGCAAACCGCCCTAACAGCCTGCGGTGAAGGTCGAGTTTTGAAAGGGCACGACTTCAGTCGTGCCGCAAGCGCAATAGAATCAATGCGGGCTTTAGCCCCCGAGGGAAGTTTTCAGCAGTTGGGACTTTCACTACAGGCTGCTGAGCAGCTTCGGCGGGAAGCGTCCCCAGTTTTCGCTGGACTTGCCTCCGCCTGAATGCGTAGAGTGGATGCGGTACTTTCCACTGCCTTTTTCCCAATTCCAGCGCCTCGCCCGGCGCCCTGACCGGTGTTAGTGACCGCGCGTTCAAAGCGCCGATTGGAAAACAGCGTAGTGAGGCAGTTCTTTTCAGAGAAAGCGGGGAGAGAGATTCATGGCAACTCAGTCCAAACCACCGGCGCCAACCAGCGCGCCCAACTATACCGTGCCGTTCATTATCGTTACCGCCCTGTTCGGCATCTTCGGATTCCTCACCAGCCTGAACAACCAGTTGGTGGGCAAGCTGAAGGAGGTATTCAATCTGTCTTATGGGCCGTCGGCGCTGGCCACGGCGGCCTGGTTCTTCGCCTACCTGGTCTTCTCGGTGCCCAGCGGCAAGCTCATCGAGAAAGTGGGCTACAAGAGCACCATGGTGATTTCGCTCTTCATCATGGTGATAGGCGCTCTGTTGTTCGTTCCCGCTGCCAACATGGTGAGTTTTCCTCTTACGCTGACAGCGATCTTTGTCCTGGCCTCCGGCGTCTGCGCCTTGCAGACCTCGGCCAACCCCTATGTGGCGATTCTTGGCCCCGAGAGCAGCGCCTCGGCGCGCCTGAACCTGGCGCAGGCCTTCAACTCCGGCGCTTCGGCGCTGGCTCCGTGGGTTGCGGCCGCATTCATTCTGGCCCATGCCGGCAACGCCTCCACCCCCGCGGCCGAGGCCCACATGCTCGAAGGACCTTACGTCCTCATTGCCGGCGCGCTGCTCTTGCTCGGCTTTGTGGTAATGTTTTTGCACCTGCCCGCCATCGCCATGGCCCCATCGTCGGGGCAGGCGGCGGGCGCGCCGGGCCGCGGCATCTGGAGTCATTCCCATACCGTGCTGGGCATGGTGGGTATCTTCTTCTATGTGGGCGTTGAGATCTCCCTGGCCTCGTACGGCATACAGTACTGCCAGGCGCAGGGGATGACCAACGTGCAGACGGCAGGACTCATGGTTCTGCTCTACTACCTCGGCATCATGGCAGGCCGCTTCGTGGGCAGCGCGCTGATGAGCGTGATCAAGCCGGAGAAGATGCTGGTGGTTCTTGGCATCCTCGGCGTCGCGCTGCTGCTGGTCTCCATGTTCAGTTCCGGGCCGGTCGCCATCTGGAGCCTGGTGCTATGCGGTCTGGCCAACTCCATCATGTACCCGACCATCTTTGCCCTGGGCATCGCCGAACTGGGACCGCTGACCAGCAAGGGCTCGGGCGTCATCACCATCGGAAACGTGGGCGGAGCGGTGATTCCCTTGCTCTTTGGCGCCCTGGCCGACAAGGTTGGGATGCAACACGCCTTCGTCATCCCCATCGTCGGCTACCTCTTCATCACCTACTATGGCCTGTCGGGATACAAGCCCAGCAGAGCATAGCTGCCGCGCATCGCTTGCTTTAAACCCCACGGCCCTCCGGTTCCAACCGGAGGGCCGTGTGGCGTTTGGCGACCGAAGCATAGAGGTTTTTCGCGCCACCGCCGCCACCCGTGTTTTGCCTAGCACCACGTCGCGGACGCCGTCGTCTCCTGCGATTGGCAGCCGCCTATTCAAACCGCAACAGGACGATCTCCGCGTTGCTTCCGACCCTCATGGGAGGCCCCCAGGTTCCGGCGCCGGTCGATGTGTAGACCTGCAAGGAGCCGAACCGCTGCAAGCCGAACGTGAACTCCCCGAAGGCGTGGCGGACGAACCATGTGAAAGGAAAGAGCTGGCCGCCATGCGTGTGCCCGGAGAGCTGCAGGCTGACGCCGGCTTGCTCCACGATAGGCAGCCGGTTGGGCGCGTGGCTGAGCAGAATGCTGGCCTGGCCGCGATCGAGACCCAGGGCATTCAGCGTGGCATGAACGCGGTGCAGTTGGGTGGAGTCGCGATAGAAGATGCCCACAATCTGCAGGCCATCGACGGTGACCTTTTCATTGGCCAGCACGCGGACGCCGGCCCGGTTGAGGGTCTCGCAGTATCGCTCGGCGTGGCCAAACTCCTCGTGGTTGCCGGTGGAAAAATAGATGCCGAACGGCGGGGAAAGTTCTTTGAGGGGAGCGACTAGGCGCTCTGGATCGGATTTGGTTCCGTCGAAGAGGTCGCCGGGGATGAAGACGATATCCGGCTTCAATCGCGCGGCGATGCGCGCGATGCGCCGGCTGAATCCGATCCCGTTGACGTGCCCCAGATGCAGGTCGCTCACCACCAGCGCGGTGCGGCCGCGCCAGGATTCAGGCAGGTTGGGCAGCGTGACCGGCACGCGCCGGATGCGAATCCGGCGGGCATTGATCAGCCCATACAGGGCGGCCAGGGCGGCCAGCGTAAACAAGACCGCGGCGATGAGAGGACGGAAGGGAAGCGGGTTGGGGCTCAGCCCGGAAAGCAGCAGCGCGAACCATGCCACCCAGCTCAGGCAGGCCGCGAGAAAGAAGAAGTTGAGGAACCCCAGCCACACGGCGGCAATCCTGTAGAGCGCCACCACCAGCCAGTTCGAGGAGCTGAAGCCCAGCAGAGCCGCGGCGATGAAGCTGAAGGCCAGCAGGAAGATCGCGTTCCCCAGCGCCATCGCCATGGCGGGGCTGAGATTGCCCTGGAAGTCGACGAATGTGCGATAGATAAACCAATGGGCAAGACACAGAAAGGCTTGCATCGAGAGGATGCCGAACATCGGCCAGGCCTTCAAACGGGGCCTCCTTGCTTCCATGATGGCATGAACGGAGATCGGGGAGCGGGGAACAGCAATCGGGCAGATGCGGCTGCATGAAAGAATACTCCAATGGCGGTCGATGAAGGCGGCGCGCTCGGGCTTTACATCTCGATTCCCTTTTGCCGGTCGAAGTGTACCTACTGCAACTTCGCCTCGGGGGTTTACCCGAAGAGCGAACATGCGCGCTATGTGGACCGCCTTATCGAGGATCTTTCGTCAGCCCGCGAGTGGGCGGCGCGCATGGCTGTCGAGCTGCAGCATCGGGTGGACACCGTTTACCTGGGCGGAGGAACTCCAACTCTGCTTGCGCCGGATCTGCTGGCGCGCTTGTTCGCGGCCATGCGGTCGGAGTTTGACCTCGACCCCGACGCCGAGATCACGGTCGAATGCGCGCCCGGTCAGCTTGCGGACGATACCCTGGAGGCGCTGGTCCGGGCAAGCGTCAATCGCGTCAGCCTGGGTGTGCAGTCGTTCGTCAATCGCGAGGCCGCAGCGAGCGGGCGGCTGCACAACCGCGCCATGGTCGAAGAGGATTTGCGTCGCCTGCGCACCGCTGGCATCGCCAACCTGAGCGTGGACCTGATTGCCGGCCTCGCCGGACAGACCTCTGCTTCCTGGCGGGAGTCCCTCGCGGCGCTCATCGACTCCGGCGTTCCCCATGCCAGCGTCTACATGCTCGAAGTGGACGAGGACTCGCGTCTGGGCCGCGAGGTGCTTGCGCACGGCGTCCGCTACCATGCCGGCCTCGTTCCCAGCGACGACGCCATTGCGCAAATGTACTCCGTCGCCATCGAGCTTCTGGGCGCGGCCGGCCTCGGCCAATATGAGATTTCGAACTTCTGTCGGCCGGGGTTTGCCTCGCGCCACAACCTGCGCTATTGGGAGCGCCGTCCGTACCTTGGCCTCGGGCTGGATGCCTCCTCCATGCTGCGTGCGGCCTCGTCGCAAGTCTGCGTGCTGCGCTCCACGACAACCGGTGACCTGACAGCCTATCTCGCCGGCGCGGAGCCCGTCGAGACGGCATGGCTCTCCCCCGAGCGCCAGCACGAGGAGGCCTGGTTTCTCGGCCTGCGCCTGAATGCAGGGGTCGATGTGGCCGCGCTGGAGCGGGAGTTCGGCCCGGCAATGACCGCCCCGGCGCTGGAGGCCGTAGACCAACTGGTCGAAGCCGGCCTGCTGACCTCGAACGGCAAGACGATTCGCCTCACCGCCCGGGGCCAACTGCTCTCCAACGATGTCTTTCAGGAGTTTCTCGGCGGCGAGCGGAACTCGCGTTGAGGACGGCCGGCAGTTGATGGAGAATCCGGCACTTGGCCCGTTCGTTGTAAGCTATTCACATCGATGGCTAAGCCTTCATCACTGCTCGACACGCGCGTCATCTACTGCGGCGACAACCTGGAGCAGCTCAAGAAGCTGCCGGGTACCTGCATCGACCTTATTTATATCGATCCGCCCTTCAATTCCAACCGGACCTACGAGGTCTTCTGGGGCGAGACCAAGGAGAAGCGGTCCTTCGACGACCGCCATGAATCGACACGGGCCTACATCGAGTTCATGCGGCCCCGTTGCGTTGAGTTGTCGCGTGTCCTGAAGAAGACGGGCAGCTTCTACTATCACTGCGATTGGCACGCCAGCCATTACGTCAAGGTAATGCTGGATCAGATCTTCGGCGAGAACAACTTCATCACGGAGATCATTTGGCACCGGGCACTTGCAAAAGGCCTGGCCTTCAAAAGATTTCCTAACAATCACGACACTCTTTTTCTCTACGGAGGCGGCGGGGAAACCGTCTTTAACCGGCCCTACAATCCGTACGATCCGGAGAATCTCGATGCGAAAACTGCTGGAAAATACTCGCATCGCGACCCAGACGGACGGCTTTATCAGTTGGATAATTTGACCAATCCAAATCCAGATCGACCCAATTTGACTTACGAATTCCTGGGCCATAAAAAAGTTTGGCGCTGGACTAAACAGCGGATGCAAGAGGGCTACGAAACCGGGATCGTGGTTCAGCCAAGCCCCGGAGCAGTGCCGCGCATGAAACGTTACCTCGACGAACAAGAGGGACGCCCCATCGACACGGTTTGGACGGATATTCCACCGATCAACTCCCAAGCCAAAGAGCGTTTAGGCTACCCAACGCAGAAGCCCTTGAAGTTGCTTGAACGTATTCTCGAAATCTCCTCTAAACCAAACGACATTGTTCTCGATTCCTTCTGCGGCTGCGGAACTGCATTGGTAGCCGCGCAAAACCTCGGCCGTCAGTGGATTGGAATCGACATTTCTCCCACCGCCTGCCGGGTGATGGCCAAGCGATTGCGAGATGTGTGCAAGTTGCGCGAGGACGAGCACTATTGGCTTCACGGAAGAGGGTTCGTGGTGCGCGGCCTGCCGTGGACCGAAAAGCAGCTTCGCGCCATTCCGCCGTTCGAGTTCGAGAACTGGGCCGTAATTGCTTTGGGCGGCATTCCCAATAAGACGCAGGTGGGCGACATGGGCATCGACGGCCGCATCTACCCTGTCGGCTCCGAGCCAGCTGCGGCCGGCAAGGAAGCCGGACAGCTTGACTTCATGGACGACTGGTATCCGATCCAGGTGAAACAGATGGACAAGATAGGCCGGCCGGACATCGACAAGTTCGAAGCTGCGATGATACGGACGAAGCGAAAGAAGGGATTCGTTGTGGGCTTCGACTTCAGCAGCGATGCTATGACAGAGATCAACCGATTCTTCCGAACCGAGCACATTGTGATTGTCCCGCTGAGTGTGCGGGAGATTCTCGACGAGACCATCGCGCAAAAACTCGCATAGGGGCCTCGGGCAATAACAGCTTCCCTCTTTACGCCAGTTCGTGCGGTCTCCGTTGAGCCTGCCCGCCCCTACCACGCCAGCAGTTCATCCCCACAGCTGGGCGATAGAAAGGCGACCGGCGCCGCGTCGGGCTGCGCCGAGTCGCCAAAGAACTGGATCGACTCCGGCCCTTCAGCCTTGGCCCATTGCAGGGCCTGTTCGGCCTCCCGCAAGACCACCACCGGGGAACGCCCGTGGCTGCTGGCGACGCCAAAGCACGCCGACAGCCGAATCGCCTCCCCGTCCACGCGGAACGGCGATGCAAAGACCTCGACGCGCAGCCGCTCGGCCAGAATCGCGGCGTTGGCCGTGTCGCAGCCCGGCAGCGCAATTAGAAACTCATCCATGCCGGGCCGGCCCAGCAGGTCGTAGCTGCGCAGCAGGCGCGCGGTACGGCTGACCACGTGGCAGAGCAGGTTGTCGCAGGCGTCAGCGCCCAGCCGGGAGTTCCAGTGGCCGAAGTCGTCGATGTCGAACAGGATCATGCTGAGCGCTCCCTTCATCCGCTGCACGCGATCCGTCTCGCGGAAAAGCAGGGCGAGCATGGCTTCGCGGTTGTAGACGCCGGTCAGCCGGTCGGTCTGCGCGTTCAGCACTGCGGCCTCGCGGTGCACGTCGAGTTCGTGCGCCAGCCGCTTGGCGCGCAGCAGCAGGTCGATCCGCAGGCGCCAATAAGAAGATTCTGAGGCGCGCGGAATCAGGTCGTCGATCACGCCCTCGGCGAGCCGGTCGATCCATTCCTGCGTCACAATGTCCGAAATCAGGACAATCGGCACGCGCTTGGCGCTGACTTGCGTGCGCGCCAGCGTGAGCAACCGGTCCATCTTCATGCCCGGCAAGTTCGAGTCGAGAAGCGCCAGGTTGGGTGGAATCGCCGCGATGATGGCGGCTAGCGCGGCCTCGGCGGTAAGAACCACTTCGACCCGCGCGCCAATGGCGAGCAGCACCGGTTCGATTGCGGTTAGAAGCGCTGGCTCGGGCAATGCCAGCAGGAATGTGGGTGTGTGATTGGCGAGCATCCGGAATCACCTCCATACCGGATGCATCGGCGACGGTTAGAAATAATTCAGAGAGCTTGAGGAAATTCTTGGCGGGACGCAATTACCTGCGGGCGGCTTTTCGCAAACAAAAGTGTACTCTCGCGCCTCTTCCCGAAGGTCTTCCCGCTCGCGCCTCAGCGCTCCGGCCGCACTACCTCATCCTGCCGCGGGTGGGTGTAGGCGGCTGGGGGCACGTCGGTGAGCGGCAGCGCGGGGCCTTCCCAAAGCAATCGCGGCCCGCCCTGGCTGGCGAAGTGCAGCCCTTCCAGATGAAAGGCATGCTTGCCGGCGCGCAGGCCCAGCGATCCGCGATCGTAGCGCATCGCATTTCCCGGCGCGCCGCAGACCTGGGCAAACGGCGGGCCGGTCTTGGCCACTTCCACGCCGTCGATCGCCAGGCGCGCACCGTCGCGGGCCAGCAGGTGGAAGGTGTAGCCGCCGTCGGCGGGAATCTCAATCAGGCCGTCCCAGGCGGCGGCATAATGCGTAAACCCCTGGGAATCGGCGCGCAGGCTGGGCGACTGGCCGCTGAGGACCGCGCGCTCGGCGGCCAGGTTTGGCAGTTCGGTCCACTCTCCAGGGAAGATTCGCCAGGCCAGGCCGGGCACTTCGGGGCCGGCTTCCTCCGCGGCTTCGTGCCAGCGGACCACGGCTACCACTCCCTGGCCGGCCCAATCCTCAATGGGTGAATCCGCATTGCCCTGCGGGCCTTCGACGCGAAGCAGAACCCTGAAGCGCCCCGCGCCGTTCGCCGCTCCGTCGAGTTCGGTGCCCTCGGCGTCCGGAAAGCTGTGGCGCACGCTGCGGCCGTGAGCCTGGGTTCCGTCGCCAAAGAGCCAGGTATAGCGCGCGCCGGGCGACGCCTGCGCCGTAAAGGCGACCTTCTGCCCGGGCGCAAAGACCGGGGGATCGAAGGTGAACGCTGCAACCGGATTGTGGCTGGCGGTGAATTGAGCCGGCTGTGCGCCGCCTGAGACCACCAGCGGCAGGTCGGCATCGCCGGCGGCGCGGCTCTGGCCGTACTTCACATTGTCGAAGGTCACCCCGGCCACGTCGCCCATCATCGTCGAATCCGCGAGCGGCGGTTGGTCCAGCGCCCAGATATTGTGAAAGGCAAACCCGTGCAGACCTGGGTACTCCTGCTCCATCTGCACCAGCGAGTACCAGTTGTCGAGAAAGAGATTCTCGAAGGTGTAGTTGGAGTGGTCGCCCTTGGCGTTGTTTGCGCCCCAGAAGCCGAGCAGGCCGAAGGTCTGCCCGCACGCGCCGATGCCGCCATGCAGCACGTCCGAGTCGCGCAGCGTGAAGTTGCGCGAGTTGAAGGTCTTCCGCGGCCACCCGGCGCGCACGATGTTGGAGATGCTGGTCGAGACCACGCTGTTCTCGATCAGGATGTTCTGCACTTCGTTGCCCGGTCGCAGCATCTCCTCGTCGGTATAGCCGTCCCAGTTGCCCTGCATGGCGAAGACGTCGTCCGAGGTGCGCAGAAAAGCGTCGCGAATCACCGAGTCGCCGCCGCCCAGCCAGTCCATGCCGTCCTGGTTGGCGTTGCCGGGGTTGCCGCCGATCACCCGCAGGTCCTCGAAGTTGAGCCCCGTCGAATCCTTCATCTGGATCGACCACGTCCGCGAGCGGACGATGCAGGTCAGCCCGTCGATCTCCACGTTATGCGCTTCCAGCGCGCCGATGCAGTGCCAGTCGGGCTTCTGCATCCAGCCCTCGTCGTTGTTGGGGTCCTGCGGTCCGTCATACACGATCGTTCCGCGCCCCAGTATCTTTACGTCGTGAACCTTCCACAGGTTCAGGCTGCCGTAGAGGTACGAGCCGGGAGCCAGGTAGTAGATGTCGCCGCTCTTGGGGTTGAGGCTCTCGCGGAGAACGCCCGCGGGCACAATGTGGACGTTGGGGCCGGTGGGCGGCGGTGGGGGCGGCGTGCCCGCAAAGAGAAAGAGCATGTGCGCGTAGTTCAGAAAGTCGCCGGGGCGCGAGATGGAGAGCTTCGCCGGCCCGGCCAGCCGGAAGCGGATGGTCTGGCCCTGCCGCGCAGGCCGCAGGCCGAGCCTCCAGGGCTGAATGTCGACGCCCTTGTCCCAGAATCCGGCTTCGGTAGCCGTGATCGCCACGTCCACCGGGCCAGTCACATCGAAGCTGACGTACTCATAACTCGCCGCCGCGTGCGCCACGTACACCGGCTGGCCGTTCACGGTGACGGTGAAGGCCGTCGAGCGCATCTCCGCCGGCACGGGCGCGGCCTGCACGCGCGAGGCGGCATGGGCGGCGGCGGAAAGCGCGAGAAGCACCACGAGAAACGGACGAAAACCCGGCAAGAAGGCGAACTCCGGCAAAAGAGTGGGTATGAAACCACTCTAGCACCGGCGACGGAAGCCGCCGTTTCCAGCCACCTTCCTCCTGCTTCCGGCGATTGTCCAAATAGAATGGACAGATGGTGCTCACCCGTATTCTGTTTGTCTCCATCGCGTTCCTCGTCCCGGCATGCGCCGCCGCCCAACAGGACACCGGGCCGGACGCGGACGTCGAGGCGATCCATCGCCTCATAGGCCAGTACACGAAAGCTGTCGACACAGTCGATCTGAACCTGCTCTCGCAAATCTGGTCTCACTCTCCCGAGGTCTCGTTTATCTATCCGCTGGGCGAGGAGCACGGCCTCGATGCCATCGAGCACCATGTCTTTGAGAACGTGATGGGCGGCATGTTCTCGGCGCGTGACCTAGTGGCGCAGGGCGTGGCGATTCACGTGGACGGCAACGCGGCGTGGTCGGAATTCCACTGGGTATTTCACGCGACGATGCGCAAAGATGGATCGGCGGTGACCACTCACGGCGTCGAGACTCAGATCTACCTCAAACAATCCGGAACGTGGCGTCTGGTTCACGTCCACTACTCTGAAGATCGCCAGCCCGCCCCCCTAGGCGCTTATTGATGATTTCCTGCGTTCCCAGGTCCCCAAATGCGAGGGACCTGGGGCACCCAAGCCACCCGCCCCGAGGCCGCCGCGCGCTAGATGCCTTCCCCCATGGAGACGTACTGCCTCATGCGCTCCAACTTTGTGCGGTAGGCTTCGCGTTCCGCGGCTTCGGCGGTGAACTGCTCCGCCGGCCGGGGCTTGCCGCCCAGGCGTTCTTCCAATTCCTCTACGCGCGCCGACAGCGCGATCAGCGCGTCCGAGAGCGGGTCCTTGATGTCGTGCGGATCGGTAATCAGCACCCTCTCGCCGTTGCGATAGACGATGTGCGCGGGAACGCCGACAACCGTCGAATCGGGCGGCACGTCGCTGAGCACCACCGAGCCCGCGCCCACGCGCGAGTGCTCGCCGATGGTGATGTCGCCCAGCAGGTTGGCGTTGTTGCCGATAAAGACGCCGTCGCAGACCGTGGGGTGGCGCTTGCCGTGGCCCTTGCCGGTGCCTCCCAGGGTTACGCCCTGGTACATGGTCACGTCGTTGCCCACGATGGCGGTTTCGCCGATCACCACGCCGGTGGCGTGATCGATGAACAGCCGCCGCCCCAGCGTCGCGCCGGGATGAATATCCACGCCGGTGTAGAAGCGGCCAACCTGGGAGAGCAGCCGCGCCAGCAGGCGCAGTTTTGCCCGCCAAAGAGCGTGCGAGACGCGATGAATCCACACCGCCCACAGGCCGGGATAGCAGAGAAAGACCTCCAGGCGGGAGCGCGCGGCCGGGTCGCGCTCCAGCACGGAGTTGATGTCGTCGCGGATGCGGGCGTACAAGGACATTGCGTTCGAGTCTTGCAACAACGGTAACAGAGTCGGCTGAAGGAAACTCTGAATAGGTCAACCGCTCGATTGCCTTGAAGGGTACGGGCTTCAGCCCGTACTTCAACAACTGCAAAACGGTGCTGGGCTTTAGCCCCTGCGTGAACCGTCTCCGGAACTTTGCAGTCCCTCAGCGTCTAAAGCCGCAAGACCTTGCCTCTCAAGGTGGACGGGCTGAAGCCCGTCCCCTTCAACGCATGGAGACGTTGAGCCTTGCCTACACCGCAATCGCCTCGACAGACAGCGCCAGCGCCTTCTGGCGCAGCGACTCGAAGAGAATACTCGACAGATAGCGCTCGCCGAAGTCGGGCAGCACCACCACGATCAGCTTGCCGGCATTCTCCGGCCTTGCGGCCACCTTGAGCGCCGCTGCCACGGCCGCTCCCGAGCTGATGCCCACAAACAGCCCTTCCTCAAGCGGCAGCCTGCGCGCCGCCTCGATCGACTCGTCGTTGGTGACCTGGACGACCTCGTCGACGAGGCTCATGTCGAGCACACCGGGCACGAACCCCGCGCCGAGGCCCTGAATCTTGTGCGGTCCAGGCTTGCCGCCCGAGAGTACGGGGCTGTCGGTCGGCTCGACCGCGATGGCCTTGAACCCCGGCTTCAGAGGCTTGATGTACTTGGCCACGCCGGTCACGGTGCCGCCCGTGCCCACGCCGCTGATGAGAATGTCCACCTTGCCGTCGGTATCGTTCCAGATCTCGGGGCCGGTGGTTGCCAGGTGAATTGCGGGGTTGGCGGGGTTGTTGAACTGCTGGAGTATGTAGCCGTTTGGCGTCTTGGCCAGAATCTCATCGGCCTTGGCGATAGCACCCTTCATGCCGTTCGGTCCGGGCGTGAGCACGATCTCCGCGCCGAAGGCCAGCAGCACCGTGCGGCGTTCCAGGCTCATGGTCTCCGGCATGGTGAGGATGATCCGATAGCCCTTGGCCGCGGCCACAAAGGCCAGCGCGATGCCCGTGTTGCCGCTGGTCGGCTCGATGAGCACGGTCTGGCCGGGCTTGATCTTGCCTGCCTTCTCGGCGGCGTCGATCATTGCGAAACCGATGCGGTCTTTCACGCTGCTGACGGGGTTCTGGCTTTCCAGCTTGGCTACAACGGTAGCGGGCAGTCCCGCCGCTATGCGATTGAGCCGCACCAGCGGGGTGCGGCCAATGAGTTCAGTTACATCCGCGGCAATGCGCGCCATGATCTTCTCCTTTTTGCGGGCCAAAGGCCCATATCCTCGATTACCAAGGGTTTGAGTTGACGGTGGAGCTATCAAGGTGGGGAAAAACGCGCGCATGGAGCGCACGTCCGCATCGGGCTGTCACCAGGACGGTGTTAGCGACATCGACGCATGAAGATAGAGTAGCCCCGAAGCCCTCGATATGGCAAGGGAGGCGGGAGAAAAGATTCTCCGCTCCTGGGGAACTGCGCTGTCGAGTTGCAACCCCTGTGGGTAAAGCGAGTACAAATGAGAGTTGAATTGGAGAAGGCAATGAGCGCCCTAATCGGAGGAACTGTCTTTTTGGCGTTGGCCCTCGGCTGGCAAGTTCGCGGGAACGGGGTCGAGATTTCGACTGCCGTCGTCCCCGATGGTTCCAACCCGGTGTTGACCGTCGCGAATTACGCTCGAATCAGGAGGTTCATTCTCGCTCAAGGCAAGCACTCGCCCTACGGCAGCCGGACCGACAACCCCTATTGGCCATTCCCCGGCTTCGACGTATACCTCGAACCGGAGACACAATGGTTCGGCGGTGAGATCGACGAGTCCGAATTCAATGAACTCTTTGCGATCAAGGTGACGAAGTCACCCCAAGGCGGGGCCGGCCCGCGCATCAATTACCCCCGCGTTTCGCCGGATGAGAGCGGGAAGGAGCTTCGAATCTTTGAGTACCATTCCAAGAAGGATCCGCAGCTTCTCATTCAGGCGGCCACCGAGTACTTCAGCGTTGCCCTGGCCGAGATCGATCGCCAGACCAGCCACGGGGAATCCGGCAAGCCGTCTCCAGCCGCCAATCGGCAATAAGCCTCACCCCGTATTCCTCAGCCCCGCCGAAATCCCGCTGATTGTCGCCGCAATCGCCCGATTGACCTCCGCCGTATCCTCGCCGGCCCGCTTCCGCCGCAGCATGTCCACCTGAATCAGGTGCATGGGATCAACGTAAGGGTTGCGCAGCTTGATCGAGTGGCCCAGCACCTGGTTTGACTCCAGCAGTTCCGTCTGCTGTGTCACAGCCAGCACCGCCCGCACGGCGCGATGGAACTCCGCCTCAAGCAGCCCGTAGACCCGCTCGCGCATTTGCGCGTCCTCGACCAATGAGGAGTAAAGCCGCGCCGTAGCCAGGTCCACTTTCCCCAGCGCCAATTCCACGTTGCGCATCAGGTCGATGAACAGCGGAAACTCGCGCGCCATCGTTTGCAGCAACTCCAGCGACCCCGGCCGGGCAAGGTACTTCTCGATGGCAAACCCCACGCCAAACCAGGCCGGAACCAGCAGCCGCGACTGCGTCCACCCAAAGACCCACGGAATGGCGCGCAAGTCGGCGAGCGACGGTGAGTCCCTCCTCCGTGCGGGCCGCGAGCCGATCTTGGCGTTCTCCAGTTCGCCCACCGGCGTAGACTGCTCGAAGTAAGCAACCACTCCGGGATCGTCGAGAATATGCTCGCGATAATAGCCGAACGAAATCGCCGAAAGCTCGTCGAGAGCTGCCTCCCATTCGGGCTTGAGCACACCGGTGAAGTGGCCCTCCGGGTCGCGCGCATTGGGCCTGGCGAGGGCATCCAGCGACGCCGCGATCATCAGTTCCAGGTTCCGCTCCGCCAGCACCTCGTCGGCATACTTGAAGTTCAGCACTTCGCCCTGTTCGGTGATGCGCAACTGCCCGTCGAAGGCGTCCATCGGCTGCGCGAAGATGGCGCGATGCGTGGGTCCGCCGCCTCGGCCCACCGTCCCGCCCCGCCCGTGGAAGAGTCGCAGCTTCACGCCCGCCTCGCGCGCCGCCACATGCAGCCCGCGATGCGCGCGGAATATCTCCCAGGTCGAGGTCAGCATCCCGCCGTCCTTGTTCGAGTCGGAGTAGCCCAGCATCACCTCCTGCCAGTTGTCCCAGGTGGCCATCAGCTTGCGATAGTCGGGCCGGCTCCACAGCTCGCGGCAGACCTCCGGCGCCCGGCGCAGGTCGTCGATGGACTCGAACAGCGGCACCGGCATCAGCCCCGGATCACCTCCCGGCCCACACCCCGATCCTTCCACCCTCACGCCGCCCAGCCGCGCCAGCCGCACCACCGCCAGCACGTCTTCCACGGTCGACGCCCCGCTGATCACATACTGGCGAATCGCCTCCGGCGAGCACCCGCTCTTGATCGCGGCCACGGCGCGAAAGGTCTCCAGCACGCTCGCCGTCTCATCCGAAAAGCCGCTCGGCAGCGCCGCCCCGCTGGTGTCGGCTACAGCCTCCCGCAGCGCCGCCGCATGAACCCGCGCGTGCTGGCGAATATCCAGCGCGTGCAGATGCAGCCTGAACGTCCGCACCTGCAAGATCAGCGGGTCGATCAGCGTCCGCGCAATCCGCACCCCGCGGTTGGCCTCCAGCGACTCGCGCAGCGTCTCCAGATCGGCGATGAACTCCTCCACCGAGCAGTAGGCGGGCAGTGCGTGAGCCAGCTTCTCCTGTCCCTGGGCCAGCGTGTAAGGCGTCACCGGCAGCACGGCCCCACTGGTGGCCGGATGATCCATCTGGGCCAGCGTCCGCTGCACCCGAGCCTTCAGGCAGATGATGAACCGCCGATAGTACTCGAACTCGTACTGCTGCCCGAAAACCTGCGCCTCGGGCGTATGCACCTGCGCCACGTAAGCCCGCAGCCGCTCCAGCAGCGCATCGCTCACCCCAATCTGCTGCGCGCTCGAGGTCAGCAGGTCGGTAATCTCATCCAGCCGACGCTGGTAGTAGAGCAGCAGGTGGCCGCGCGCCAGTTGAATGGCGTCCCGTGTCACCTGCGGCGTCACATAGGGATTGCCATCGCGATCGCCGCCGATCCACGAACCGAAGCACAGCACCTGCGGCAGCTCGAGAGTCTCGATCTCCAATCCGTAAGCCGCTCGCAGCGCCTCTGCGATCTCGCGGTACAGGCTGGGCAGCGTCTCAAAGATCGAAACGTCGTAGTAGTCCAGGCCCATCTTGATCTCGTCGTACACCGTCGGCCGCCGTGATCGCACCTCGTCGGTCTGCCACAGGCCGGTAATCTCCGCCAGCACCAGTTGCTCCAGCCGCGCCATCTCCTGCTCGGGCACCGGAATGCGATCCAGCGCCTCCAGAAACTCGCCGATGCGCCGCCGCTTGAACATCACCGACCGCCGCGCCGCCTCCGTGGGGTGCGCGGTAAACACGGGCACCACCAGCACGCGCCTCAGCCACTCCAGAGCCTCGTCCGCGCTTATTCCCACGCGCCGCATCTCGCACAAAGTTCCAGCCAGCGACCCGCGCTGCCGCCCCGCCCCGCCGCTCAGCCGCAGCGCAATCCGCCGCCGCTTGCGATGGTTGGTCTCCGCCAGGTTGATCAGCTCAAAGTAAAACGCAAAGGCCCGCGTCAGCAGAATCGCGCGCTTCACGGGCAGCGAATGCACCAGTTCTAGCGCAGCGGCGGCCAGGCGCGCGGCCTCGTCCGTGTCGCCCCGGCCCTCGGCGTCGCGCCGCCGGATGGTCCCCTGCCGCAGCGCCTCCACGTGGGCAAACAGCTCCTCGCCGGCCTGCTCGCGCAGCACCTCGCCCAGCAGTGTGCCCAGCGAGCGCACATCGCGCCTCAGCGGAGCCTCTTTCAGCTCGCCCGCCTGCGCCTCCAGCTCCTTGAGCCGCTGCGCCCAACTCTCGGGATTCCACAATAGAGCCATCGTGTCTAAATTATGCACGATGAACAGTAGGAATCGCCCCGTTTCGATTGTCGTCGCGAAGGCCCGTTCTCACAAAGCCCACCCTCACAAAGTTGTCATCCTGAGCGGAGGTCGCCGCGGCGACCGGAGTCGAAGGACCTGAGGCTGCTTTTCACTCGTCCGACACCGCCGTGTACTTTCGCTCGAGCGACGGGTCCAGGTCGTACCATCCCGCGCTCAAATCCTGCCACGTCGGGTTCGCCTTTTCAATCAGCCCGATCTTCTTCTCCCGGCGCCACCCCTTCAATTGCTTCTCTCGGTCGATCGCGTCACGCGGATCGTCAAAGCTCTCAAACCACACCAGGCGGTTGCAGTTGTACCGTGACGAGAATCCCCCGTATGCCCCGTCCTTGTGCTCAAAGACGCGCTTGTGCAGGTCGCCGGTCATGCCCACGTAGAGCGTGTGGCTGCGGCTGGCCACGATGTATGTAAAGTAGCTCCCCTCGCGCATGGAGACAGCATAGCGCAATCGCATGAGCAGGAATTGAACATGTTCTCGAAATGCAGCCGCAGGTCCTTCGGCTACGGTCGCCGCGGCGACCTCCGCTCAGGATGACAGCGTTTTGGGAGAGCGGCAGGTGGTTGAGCATCGACGTGGTAAACGAGTAGCGCCGGGCATCGATCGCGTCGCCTCTCGACTGCCGGTCTCCCACCCTCCCCACCGTCATCCTGAGCAGAAATCAAAATCGACTGTCATCCTGAGCGAGCGTCGCGAGTCAAATGACCTGCGGTTGCTCCTCACCGGACGTCGACATATTGTCGCGTGCCCCGGAGGGAGCAGGGGCCTTCAGGCCCCTGGATAAAACGGCTTGATTGAGGGCCTTTAGGCCCGGGCCGGGTGCCCCATCCTCTCCGCCTCCTTTGCGGAAAGGGCGGAAACCGTCACGCCTCAGTGGTCAGGTTACCTGGAGATGCGAAAAAGAGCGTCCGGAACTCGCCGGCCTCCCGCCCTTGCGACTGAAACACGCCGCAAAGAAGGAGCATCCGGCGAAGAATGGGCACAAAGCCCCTTCCACCGCAGGAGGTCCCGGCATAGAATTGATGCACCAACAAAGTCGAAAGGCAATTGCGTGGAAGCCCTGCTCATTTGCGTCGCCCTAGGTTCGATTGCAGCGGCCGTTTTCTTCGGTCGGAAGTACCAAGCTTTGGTTAACCGCTTCAAACCGGTTCTTTCGCTCGACGAAGAGGCCGCGCGAGTCAGAAAGGACACCGAGAAAAGGAAGGCCGATAGCACCAGGGAAATCGAGCGGGCCAAAGCCGAAGCGGCTGAGGCGGTCGGTAAAGCCAAAGCCAAGGCAGCCGACCTCAATCTAGAAGCTGTTTCATAACCTTCTGAGTACGATCATGAAGGCGGGTGGCGCACCCTAAGTTTTTCGGGTTGTTAACCCTCCCTCAAATTTGGGTGCCCCATCCTTCGCCTTTTTTCTGGCGAAGGGTGGGAGACCGCCAGCGTTCACCGAGCCGCAGGCGCCTGCCCCACCACAGGTGGTTGCAGAGAATTACCCACCATCGGCGCACACTGGCAGATAGATGAGAAGCGCGCGAAGCCTCTCTTCGGCCGGAGAAGCAGGGCGAACCGGGAACCACCCCCTCCCCCCTACCCCTCCGGGAGCCCCGTTTTCACCCCGTGTCTGCTTGTAAGTAGCTCCGAATCAGCAGGATAGGATTTCTATCCGTTAACCGATCGGTTAACAGCAACCAGCCCGGCTTATGCCGGGGCAATGCGGTAAGGAACTTGGCTTGAGCGGGATGTTCGGCGGCCTCCTTTATAGGATGGAGAAGATCGTCAGGGCGGCAAGCTATAGGCCGACCTGCGAATGGTGTTCGGTTGA
>JBEKDB010000029.1:0-39601 GCA_050014575.1 Occallatibacter sp.
AGCCAGACGTTCCAGCTCTTCATCATGCCTTTCTTCTCCTGCATCATCACGGAGTGAAGAAAGGCTGTGCCGGTGAGCCAGGGCATGAAACTGGCGTTCTCCACCGGGTCCCAGCCCCAGTAGCCGCCCCACCCCAGCACGGCGTAGGCCCAGTGCATGCCAAGAAAGATGCCGCAGGTGAGGAACAGCCAGGTCACCATGGTCCAGACGCGCGTGATCTTGATCCATCTCTCGCCCGGATAGCGCATCATCAGCGCGCCCAGCGCAAAGGCGAAGGGAACTGAGAAGCCCACGTAGCCCAGGTAAAGCATGGGCGGATGAATCACCATCTCCGGGTACTGGAGCAGAGGATTCAGCCCGTTGCCGTCGTCTGGAACCGCACCCTGAAACAGCGCGAAAGGCGGAGCGGCAAAGCACAGGATGGCCAGGAAGAACGCCTGGATTCCGGCCAGGATGGTGCCCGCGTAGGCGTAGAGCTTGACGTCCGTCCTGTGCGTCAGGCGCAGCACAAATCCGTAAGCTGCCAGCAGCCAGGCCCAAAGCAGCAGCGAGCCCTCCTGGCCGCTCCACAGCGCCGAGAACTTGTACGCTGCGGGCAACGCGCGGTTCGAGTGCTCCAGAATATACGTGATGGAGAAATCGTCGGTAAAGACCGACCAAACCAGTGCGAAGGCGGCAGCGGTGACGGCCACGAAACTGGCGATTCCAGCCCGGCGCGCCGTATCCGCCAGCCGCTCGGGCGAGATCGGCGCCGGCTGCCCAGTCGCAATCAGCCGCAGCGCCAGCGCTCCGGCCAGCAGGTTGTAGGCGGCCAGCGCCAAAGCGATGAGAAGGGCAAAACTGCCAAACGCAGCCATCGGGACTCCACAACGATTCTCGCACGCGGGCGGGGATCTGGATGGCCTGCCGGCCACGCAGTTCTCCATCCATCATAGACGCTCGGCATGTGATCTGCCTCACACTACGGGTGGAGATTGGCGGCGGCGTTGCAGCGCGGAGGGCACCCGCCGCTCAGACTGTCTCGAACTCATGCTTTGCAAGCATCTCGCCTGCCAGAGCCAGCATCTCTTGGTCGGTAACAGGCCCAGGAAGGAAGCGCGCAAACTCGCCGGCATAGTCGTCCGCGGCCTCGCCGTTGCTGCCCAGCACCAGAACCGGCAGCGAGGGCATGCGGAGATGCAGTTCGGCCACAAATGCCGGCCCGCCAATGCCCTGCATGTGCTGTCCTGAGATGACCAGGCCGAGATTGGCTGCAAACTGCGGCTGCTCAACAAGGCAGAGCGCCTCGGCGGCATCGCCCACCCGCCGCACATCCGGGAATCTCCGTTCCAGGATCGACCTGCGCTGATGCGCCTGGAGGGGATCGCTGTCTACCAACAGAATCGTCGCCATGAGCCCCTGAACCCTGGGCGGCCCTGGGGGTGGGCCAGCCGCCATCCATTAACAACTAAGTAACTAGGATGAGAGGCAGCCGGATTCGGTTGCCCGCGGGCGCTTCCTCATCGGCCTGGGCAGCCCCGCTCTGGATGTTCCGGACCCCCTTTTCGGGGAAGGGTACGGGCTTCAGCCCGTACATGAGCCCCGCAAAACCAACACGGGCTTTAGCCCCGGAGGGATGTTTCATCTTCGCGCAATCTGCGTGGGCCGGAATCGCTTCGCCATTACCCGAACAGAAACTCCTTCTCGCGCAGCTCCTTGATGCTGTCGCGCAGCCGCGCCGCCCGCTCGAATTCGAACTTCTTGGCCGCCTCGCGCATCTCCGCCTCTTGCCGGGCGATGAAACTGTCGAGTTCCGCCTGGGTGGCAAACCCCTCCGGCAGCCCCGCCGTCTCCTCCGCGTCCACCTCGCCGTACTCGGCCTTCAAAATCTGCGCCAGTCCCATATCCACCTGGCTGATGATCGACTGCGGCGTAATCCCGTTTTCCTCGTTGTAGGCCCGCTGCACGTTTCGCCGCCGGTCGGTCTCGTCTATCGCCCGCCGCATCGAGTCGGTCACGCGGTCGGCGTAGAGAATCGCCCTGCCCTCGATGTGCCGCGCCGCCCGCCCCATGGTCTGGATCAGCGATCCCGCCGAGCGCAGAAAGCCCTCCTTGTCCGCGTCCAGAATCGCCACCAGCGAGACCTCCGGCAAATCCAGCCCCTCGCGCAGCAGATTGATGCCGATCAGCACGTCGAATTCGCCCTTGCGCAACCCGGCCAGCAGCTTCACCCGCTCCAGCGTCTCAATCTCCGAGTGCATGTAGCGGCAGCGCACCCCCACCTCGGTGTAGTATCCGGCCAGATCTTCGGCCATGCGCTTGGTCAGCGTGGTCACCAGCACCCGCTCGCCGCGCTTGGCCCGGTCGCGAATCTCCCCCAGCAGGTCGTCGATCTGCCCCTTCACCGGCCGCACCTCGACCTCCGGGTCCACCAGGCCCGTCGGCCGGATCACCTGCTCCACCACCACGCCCGCCGAGCGCGTCAGCTCATACGGCCCCGGCGTGGCCGAAACGTAGATCGTCTGATAGATTCGCTCCTCGAACTCGTCGAACTTCAGCGGCCGGTTGTCCATGGCCGAGGGCAGCCGGAAGCCGTAGTCCACCAGGTTCTGCTTGCGGCTGCGGTCCCCGTGCCACATCCCATGCACCTGCGGAATGGTCGCGTGGCTCTCATCCACAAAAAGCAGAAAGTCGCGCGGAAAGTAATCCAGTAGCGTCGGCGGAGGCTCTCCCGCCAGCCGCCCGCTGAAGTGCCGCGAGTAGTTTTCGATCCCGTGGCAGTAGCCCATCGACTTGATCATCTCCAGGTCGAAGCGCGTCCGCTGATGAATCCGCTGCGCCTCCACCATGCGCCCCTGCGACTCCAGCTCCGGCACCCACGTGTTCAGCTCCGCCACAATCGAGTCGATGGCCTCCGCCCGCCGCTCCGGCTGCACCACATAATGGCTCTTGGGATAGATCGGCAGCCGCGCGTACCGCTGCTTCACCGTCCCAAACAGCGGGTCGATCTGCGACAGCGATTCGATCTCGTCGCCGAACATCTCAATCCTGTACGCCGACTCGTCGTAAGTCGGAAAGACCTCGATCGTGTCGCCGCGAACCCTGAATGTCCCGCGCCTGAAGTCCGTGTCGTTGCGCTCGTAGAGTATCTCCACCAGCCGGCGAGTTACGTCCTTGCGGCTGATCCGCTGCCCTTTTTCCAGCAGCAGCAGCATCCCGTAGTAAGCCTCCGGCGAGCCCAGGCCGTAAATGCAGCTCACCGAGCTGACGATGATCGCGTCCCGCCGCTCGAAGAGCGAGCGCGTGGCCGACAGCCGCAGCTTGTCCAGCTCCTCGTTCACCGTCGCTTCCTTCTCGATATATAAGTCGCCGGCCGGAATGTAGGCCTCCGGCTGGTAATAGTCGTAGTAACTCACAAAGTATTCCACCGCATTGCCGGGGAAGAACTGCTTGAACTCGTGATAAAGCTGCGCGGCGAGGGTCTTGTTATGCGCCAGAATCAGCGCCGGCCGGTTCGACTGCTCGATGATCTTGGCCATGGTGAAGGTCTTGCCCGACCCGGTCACGCCCAGCAGCACCTGCTGCTTCTCGCCCGCCGCCAGGCCCTCCATCAGCTCGTCGATCGCCCGCGGCTGATCCCCCCTCGGCTTGTAGCTCGTCACCAGTTGAAAGTCCATGCCAAGATTATACCTCAAAGGCGAACAATAAGCGAAGGCGGGAGAGGTTACAGAGTTGGCCACTGCGGGAGTCGGCGAGGATCTGCCGATACAGTTTTCCGGCAGTTGCGCGGATTTCGAATCGAGCTCTTCCCAAAGCTCGGCGATGTCATTTCCCGGAGGATACCAGAGACGCCCCGAACCGCTGGTCCACTCGGCTGCGGGCATACCTCCTGACAATTTCTTCACGTCTCTGCCAACACGAGACCTCTAACTCAACGTCGATCCGGGAGCCGCTAAGCCTGCGGAGGAGGGTTGCAACGTGCGCCAGTCGATCGGTAGCTGTTCTGTCTGTGTAGGCGGCCTCAGATAAAAGCGTTGCTTCGATGCCATCGTCTTTCAGCGTGGCCTTGAGGGAACGAAGGTAGCGCGGTTGCGTCTGATAGATCTCCTCGAAACCCTCGCCTGGTCGATAGTTGATTCGCTCACGATATAGCTGTTCTCTGAAACGAAGGCTTTGAAGAGTTGGGGCTAAACCCAACGCCGTTGTCGCATCAGGCCAAGCCATCTGCGTTACCACGTCATAGTAGGTCCTCCAGACTTCGGCGTGCCGCTGTCGGCCTGCTACCTTCCGGATTGTAAATTGTGGGAGTCGGTCGTCATCGGGTGTTATCTCAAATACGCTTCCGGGGGACACTTGAGTAACCGCTCTCCTGTGGAGTCTAATGAAGCTCAATGCAAGAAAGTAATTCGCATAATAGGCAGCCACTCCGGCCCACGTAGACGCTTGGAATTCGCGAAGCCGGGTGCGGAGCAGATAGAGTACCAATGCTCGGTCAAAGAACTCGTCGGCCTCGCGCAGCATTGCGCCCGCGACCTCACGAGAATAACACTGCTGCTTCGCTCCTGCACCTGGCGTCCAGACCGAAGCAATAATATTGTGCCGAACGTATCCAAAATTGCGAGAGCTTTGAGACACTGCGATTTCCAAATCCGAGAAAGTCACGGTGGTCCCTCAAACAAGCTGGAGAGCGCCCTTCTTCGCGGTATCTTTTGGCTCACTATTCTTGAGTGCTTCGGCGAGGGCGCCTGCAAGCCGATTCTCGCCGGGGTGTCCCGCCCATCCCTTGTGGTGCTCAGCGGAAAAATTGTATGTCTTGATCGGGGTCAATACATCGAGAACTGATTTGACGGTGAAATTCCCGAACCGCTGTACACAAACACCGAACACCTGCGGAAGGACGATCAGCCAGGCAGAGAAGCCGAGAGCCTTCGTAATCACGCTGCTCTTGTTCCCCCAATCACTGGCGAAGACAGTCTTGATTGAAGTGAAATAGTTCTTGAGGATTCCGTATTGCTCCTCTTCTGTGTACTGGAACAAGGCTCCGCGTTCTGAGATGAGGTTCTCTACGGCGGAGACCACTCGGGTCTGAGTTATGAGACCGTCTCCAGACCCGGTCAGGTCGATCTGCCGATACCAGGGCGACTCTGGATCGTCATTGAGCCTGGTCGCGAGTTCGTGGCCCCGCTGTTGGACATATGTTCCGTCCTTCGTCAGGTCCAACAAGTCGTAGAGCAGCGACGTCGGGACACCTTTCTGCTTCGAGTTGATGATTTTGAATTGTTTCGCTTGCTCAGCAACGTCGATACCCAGGAATGCTGTGACGACAAGATCGTACTTCGTATTGGCCTGTCTGAGACCAAACATTCGGTGCTGGCCGTCGATGACCCAGGCGGCCTTCGGCAGATTGGGTATCCGTAGGGTTTGGGTCTCCGGATCGTATGTGGCACCCTCCTCTAGGTTGACGAGGATGCTGTTCGGGGTGCAGCCGCCCTCCCTGTCGATGTAGTGGGCAATGTCGGCTGCGCGCTGCCTTGACAGGTTCCGCTGGTATCCGGCGTCCTTATCATCGTCGCGACGGCTTACGAACGCGATGCGGTCGAACGTCGCGAAGTCAATCACGAAACTGAATACTCGCCAGTCTCGTTGTTCGGCGAGAAATGCCTTCACTTCGATGAACTGTGCACCGTTCCTCTTTGCGCTCATACTTCAATTATAACGGCGGGTGGCGCACCCTTGATTTCCCAACCAATGAGGGTGCCCTATCCTTTCACAGTTCTATCGTGAAAGGGTGGGATACCACGACCGTCGACCGTCCGTCTCCAGTTCCCCAAAAACCTGAACGGGAACGGCGCGTGACCCCAGGTCCCGTCCGCCGCGGCGGGTGAAACCTGGGAGTGAATCAACTCATGCTCCGCCATTTCAATTCCGAATGATATATGACAAACAAAACCATATGGTATATAATACCATCATGAGCGCGAAATGAAGGCCGAACTGCTCTTTCACCAGCGGATCGATTACGACGATGGTGCGATTGTTGAAATGGTGCTCTGGCGCGTTCCGTCGACGGTCCCGCCGTCAGCACACGGCCTGAAGTATTCACTGTTCTACGGCCGTCCTGGCGTGCGGGAGGTCGGGTACGACAATGAGCGCGGCAAAGGCGATCATCGGCACCTTCACGGCGTCGAGACTGCCTACGCGTTTACAACCGTCGAGCAGTTGATGGCCGATTTCTGGTCCGATGTGCGGAGATTGCGAGGGATTCGATGAGCGATGTGAAGTTTACAGTCGGAGGCGGGATGGAGGACGAAGCCTCGCGCCGTTTCATCGACGCGTGGCATCGCGCCGAGCGCGGCGAGACCTTCCAGGAACGCCACCTGGCCTTTGAAAGCTGGGATGCTCTGGCCCGCGTCCTCACCGGCAAGCGGATGGAACTGCTGCGCTACGTTCGCCATCACAACGTGACCAGCATTCGCAGCCTGGCCAGCGCGCTCGACCGCGACTACAGCAACGTCCATGCCGACGTGAAGGCGCTCGCGTCCGCCGGTCTTCTCGATGCCACTTCCAAAGGGGTCCGCGCCGACTACGACGCCATCGAAACCAGAATCGCAATCTGAGATCGCCGGGTGCCCGGCACTCTGTCGGTTCATAGCGGAACCAGCCGATTTTTCGACCGAAACTGCGGCTTTGGCCATCCAATTCCCCTCAGAGGCGGTACAATTCCAGCAAATCGGACCCGAAAAAGGCGATTCCGGTTGACAGCGGCCTGCGTCTCCGATGGAATGAACCTGCTTCCCAGTTGGTTTTCACCCGGACAGGCATGACCGCTCTGCCGGGAGAGCGGGAACAGAAAGAGGGAGAACATGCGCAAGTTCCACGTTTGGTTAGCGGTTGTGGTTTTGCTGGTTGTGGGCGCGGCCTCCGCGGCGGGGCAACAGACGCAGACGATCGCGTCCATCGTTGGCCGGTTCACCGTCGATTTCCCGGCGGGCGAAATCGGGGAGTCAAGGGATGAAACTCCCCTGCAAGGCGCCGATAAAGAGACGGTCCACCAGATGGGAGTGGCAGTGGGAAGCGGCCCCGCGTCCCTCGTCGAGTATGCGGTGATTTACGAAGATTTCCCGCCCAGCTACACAAAGGGCGCGCCGCAAGACTTTCTGGTAGCGCGGCGCGACACCTTCATGAAGGGCAAGACGATGTTATCGGACAAGGCGATCGACCTCAACGGCATTCCAGGGCGGGAGTATAAGGCAAGCGACGATCAATCGAACTACACCGTGCGGCTGTTCCTGCAGGGATCCCGCCTTTATACACTCTTCGTCGTCTCCGCTAAGGGCGCGACCGCGACGCAGGCCTCGCAATTCCTGAATTCGTTCCAGATCCAGTCGTTCTAGGGCGGGTGGCGCACCCTTGATTTCGACGGCGCCCCAGGTCTCGTCCGACGCGGCGGAGAGCTTGGGACTCCAAACAGAACGCACGTGCGGAGGGATGGGCGATGTTCGATATAGGCCAGAAAGTCGTGGTGATCACGGGCAACGCAATCCCCTTCAACGGCGTCATTCTCGCGCGGGCAAAAGGCGACAATGGGCCGTGCGCCTACAAAGTCGTCCCGAAAGACAGCGGCCCTGAGGAATCCGGCCAGTGGCATAAGGCCAGTGAAGTCTTCGTGCCGGAAAAGACCGCGCAGGAAGAACGGGATTCCTGGGACGGCTTTCTGAAGTCATAGGCGGCTGGCCCACGCTTCCTTGCTTTTCTCTCGTCGACCGCGGGAGCGAAAGCCGCGTGTCTCCGCCGGCGGAATCCTCCTGACGGCGGCTACCTAAAACTTCCCCATGCGCACCCGGACCACCTCCGGGTTCCCGTGGAAACTCAGGCCGCGGTCGTTCTCGTCGCCATTCCACAGCTTCAGCGGTTTCCAGACTCCGTTCTCATACGCGCCCTGCTCGGCAGAGACAATCTCGCTGCGCATCCATGGCAGATGCCCCGGAAGATGGAAGCTCACGCTCGCGTCCACGCCGGTCACCAGAAACTCATCCGGCCCCAGTTGCGCCACCAGCGCCGCTCCGTGCGCATCCTTGGTGCCGGGGGCCCGGCGTCCATCGGGCTGCGGAAACCCGAAGGCGACTGTAACCTGCCAGGCGCCAAAGTCCAGCTCCTGCGCGGTCTGCCCCGGCTCTTCGACGGCAGTCTTGAGCTTGCCGTCGAACTCAAGTTGAGCAATCTCGCGGCTCATCGGCCCGATCAGTGCATAGTTGCTGGCGTGCGCCTTCCACGGCTGGTCGCCCAGAATGTTCCATCCCGCCTGGTCCACGCCGAAGGGCGAGAAACCGATGGCTCCCTCGCCCAGCGCGTAAAAGAAGAATTTGCCATAGGCATCGTCGCGACCGGTCTCCGGAATCCACAATGGATTGTCCGGACGGAGATAGGCGCGCATCGTCTCCCGGTAGAACTGGGAGTCGTCGGCGTAGATGTCCGGGCCGATCATGTCGATCGAGGGCGCGAGGGTCCGCCACAAGCCGACGTACTTCTGCACCGCGCCGCCGCTGGGGTAGGCGATGCCGGGCGTATCGATCTGCCGCTCCGGCAACTCCGCCGGCGGATAGTCGAGCCACACGTTGATGTAGCAAGGGATATTGAACTCGGCCTTGCCCGCCGCGACAATTTCATTGATGTACCTGGCCTGGTGATAGACCTGGAAGATTTCATCGGACTCGGAGCCGAAGACCTGGCTCCATGTGCCGGCTTGCTTATGAGTCGCGGCCAGCAGGTCGGCCGGAACCGCGCCGGCAAATTCGCGGTTCGCCTCCGCCGAGTTGTCGCGTACGCTTCCGACGTTGCCGGACTCGTTCTCGACCTGGATCATCAGAACCGTATGCTGTTCGCTGTCAATCTGCTTCAGGTGGCGCATCAGGGCCGTGAAGGCCGTCTTGTCGGCCTCCAGGTTGTTGCGCGAGTTGGGCGACAGCACGTCGATCGGCTCGCCGTCTGGCCGGATGGTTCGGGGAAAGCGCCGCGGGTCGCCCTTCACCCAGGCGGGCACATAGTGCATGTTGCCGTTCTTCCAGGTGCCGAACCAGAGCAAAATGACATGCAGGCCGTGGGCGCGGGCGCCCTCCACGATCTGGTCCACGTTAGTAAAGTCGAAGTGGCCTTGTTGCGGCTCCAGTTGCTCCCAGTAGACCGGCGTCGCCACAGTGTTGGCGCGCAGGGCGGCCATCGACTGCCACACCTGCGGCAGTTCGCTGGGCCAGGCGCTGGAGTTGTGAATCTGCCCACCAAGAATCAGAAAGGGGCGGCCATCGACCAGCAAGGCGTAGCGGCCATCCTTTTGGACGAGATGGGGAGCTTCAACAGCGACGGCCTGGGAGAGCGCGGTAAAGGCGGCAAGGGTAGTGGCGGCGAGACAAGCGAGAGCGAAACAGCCGGTACGAGCGGAGAAGCGCATGGAATGGTCACCCCAGAGCACTGTATTTCGTATACACCGCCGCGCGCAAGCCTGCCTGACCGCGGCCGGGCTCGCCCCCTGGCGAAGCGCCAGCCAGTTCCCGAAGCGGGAAGCATCTACCGAGGCCGGATCAGCTCGATGCGGTCGCGGGTGCGGACCCAGGTGTTGCCGGCCATGCGGCCCACGGCGTCCAGGCCGGCCGGGTCGATGCGGAAGTTCTCAACCAGATCCTCGCGCACGTGAAAGCGAACCACCTCGCCCACCACGATGACGCCCGCGCCCGGCGCACGGCTGACGTAGACGACCTGAAGCAGTTTGCATTCCATTTGCGCCGGCGACTCGGCCACCCGCGGCGGGCGCACGGCCTCGCTCGCCAGCGGTGTGAGCCCGGCCAGTTGAAACTCGTCCACCTCTGGCGGAACTTCGGCTGAGGCGGCATTGGCCGCCGCAGCGATGGCCTCGCTCACTGTGTTCACCACGAACTCGCCCGTCTCCTCGATGTTGCGCAGCGTATCCTTGCGCAAGTCGCGGGGCCGATCCTCCGCCGCTCTGTCGGGAACCCGGAGCGCCGGGCAGAAGAGCACCGCGGGAGGATTGGCGCCTGCCTGGCAGAAGGCGCTGAAGGGCGCCAGGTTGGCCACGCCGTCACGGTCCATGGTGGAAACCAGCGCCACCGGCCGGGGCACGACGATGCCGGTCAGCAGCTTGTAAATCTCGTGGATCTTGCAATCGGCCGGGTAAAAAGTGAGCATCGGGCTGCGGGAAGAGCTTGCGGCGTCCATACCGATAGGCTAGAACATCCTTCTTGCCGGCGGCGCATCCAATCTGGAGCGGGTCCAAAGCGGGACAACATGCCGCGGGACGTGACTGTTTTGGTGCGCAGCCTGGAATTCGCACTGCGGTAACATTCCATGATGCACAATCGTTAATAATGGAGAATCCGTCGTGCCGCGAATTCATTTTCAGCTCCAACTCGCCGAACTCAAGGACAAGCTCCTGGCCATGGCTGCCCTGGCGCAGCAGGCGGTCGAGTCCGCTGTCGATGCTTTCCTGCAGCGCGATAAGGGACTCTGCCAGTACGTCAAGCAGAACGAGTCCGCTATCGATGCCGCCCAGCAGGAGCTGGACGAGATGGCCTATGAACTGCTGGCCAAGGAACAGCCCATGGCCATCGACCTGCGCTTCATCCTGGCGGTGATCAAGATCAACGGCGACCTGGAGCGGATCGGCGACCAGTCGATGGGTATTGCCCGCCGCACCAAGGAGATTCTCAAGGTCGAGGAGGTCGATTTGCCGGTGGATTTTGCCGCCATGGGCGAATTTGCCGGCCGCATGATCCGCTCGGCGGTGCAGGCGCTGCTCGACGGCGACGCCCGGCTGGCCGACTCGATTCGCGAGATGGACGATGAGATCGACCGCATGAACCGGCGCGCCCACGACGATCTGCTCAAGCTCATCGAGGAAAAGCCGCAGTTTACCCGGCAGGCGATGAGCGCCATCCTGGTCGCCAAGCACCTGGAGCGGATCGCCGACCACGCTTCGAATATCGCCACCGATGTGATCTTCTGGATTCGCGGCGCGGATGTGCGCCACCAGTTGAGCATGTCGATGGATTGATGCGTAGTTTCCCATGTTTCAGAGTCGAGCGCTGGGCGCCCAGCCTCGACCCCCTTTCAGAAGGGCTACACGGCAGCCTGTTCGACCCCACGGCCAACATCGCCGCTGCTCCTGGCATTACTAAAGTATTTTGTCCTTTCGTAACGAATGCCGTCTGGCTCGCGATAGCTATACTGGCCAGCGACCTGCATCATCGACTTGGCAAGTAGCCAAACCATTGAAAGGACCGCACCCATGCGCAAGCTCTGGGGCAAATTGGGGGGGCAATTGTAGGGCCATTCCTTCACGCCGTTCCGCTATTGTTGCTGATTTTCGCGGGTATTTTCCTCGCTCTGCCTGAGGCCGCAAGCGCCCAGATATGGGTATCCTCTGAATTCACGGTGGCGCCGGATGGCAACCACGAGATAGCTACTTGCGCCACATCGGCTGCAGAACCAAATAACCCCGTGCAGCCGCCTTCCGCGGCAGCGACCGATTACAGCACGTTCCTCGCGTCTTGCACCGTAACCCCATCCACTGGAACCGCGATCACCTCTGCGCAGTGTCCTGGTGGCTCTAATGGATCGGTACTCAAGTTTCCCTATGGGAACCCAACGGGGCAGTGTGCCATAACCTTCCAACCCCAGCCGAACGTCACCTACACCCTTAACTCCACACACGCGCTCGAATTCAATCTCGATCCATTTGGCACGGCATGCGGCCAATACGGATCCGCGGCTTGCTTTTCCGATCCGCTGGGCTACTATGCCTATCCGTGGCCAGCTACCCCTTCCTATCCGAGCGATACAGCGTCTATTGCCGTCGATGAGACATGCAGCGCAAGGGGAGGCGCCTGCGCGGCCCAGAATATTCCAAGTGAGGAGGAGATATCGCCCGGAGTCTTCATAGACGCTCCCGAATATTGGTATCTGGCGCACACGTCGGCGGCTTATTCCTGCGCCCTTCCAGCGCAAGAAACCACGGCGTTCGACGGGTGGGATGCTGCCGATTCCGAACCCTCGGTTGGGATGTGGAAACAGACCGTATCGGATCCAGGCGGCGACAACTTTTTCGGCTTTGCGGTCCAGGAAACCGACGCGGGGGGTGGGGTGGATGCCTGTTGGTTCCCCAACCAGGACGGCGTCATTCCGACGACGACGGTCACAGGCGGTGAATGGATGGTCCAGGATGGCAACACCTGGGGTGAAGACTATGTTGGGTCGCTGCCTAAGACAGTGGCGTACTACCGGGCCCAGAACAGAGTCCCGTGTGAAATCACAGTTCATCAACAGATGCAGATGAGGTGTTCAGACGATGCCTGGCACAACTACGGCCCTGTCAACACTCTGCAGTCAATCATCACAGCCACGACCGTAACATCTGTGCGCGCTGGCGGCACAGCCACAAGGAGGTACTGATGTCACGACCGACCACCACGGTTACCAGAAACATTCTGCTGATTTCCAGCCTTGCGCTCTGCCAACTGGCCTATGCCCAATCAAGAACCTTCGAGGTCGCGGACGGCCAACCCGTCGCAAAAGCAGTCGAGATAATCGAAGGGATATACGGGTTACCTATTACTTACGAAGACACAACCGTTGTCAACGAGAGTCAGCTGGAGGATGTTACCGAGCAGGTCCAGCGCACCCCCGATCCGTCCCACAGAATCATGGGTATAAAGCCAAGAACCATTTCCTTTACCTGTAAGCTGCCGCCCGCTGCCCCGCCCTCAGGCGGGTCGAGTCAAACCGGGGCAGAGGCCGAAGCGGAAGTGGCCAACGCTTTATCGAGCGTGCTCGATGGCTACGCCGCCTCGGGTGGTCCCGAGACGTTTACCGTCACAAAAGAAGAGGGAATCTTTCACGTGGTCGCGATCAACTTCTTGAATAAAGAAGGAAAGCTCCAGCAATTGACGCCCATCCTGGATACAAAGATAACGATCCTGCCGAGGCAGCGTACTCGTCTCGGCCTTTTCCAAGAGATATGCCAGTCCTTGACCAAGGCCACGGGGATATCGGTTGGGGAAATGGACTTTCCGTTCAATGGGGGCTCGCTCCAAGCACAAACTAAAACCACCATATCCGGCTCCGACGTGACGGCGCGCTCTCTTCTGAGTATGTTGTTGGCTGAGATGGCCGCCCCAGTGTCGCGGGATGTAGTTGTCCAGGGTCCGAATGGCCAAAGGTTGACGCGGAATATCGCGGATAAGGGAAGCCCTCTGTCCTGGAAGTTGTTTTATAGCCCCGGCTGGGGCTACACCCTGCATATCCGCCGCTTGACCGCGGCGGGCCGGTGCGGTCAAGTGTCTGCTTCGCAACTGTAAGAACAAGAAGATTGGGGGAATCGATGCAGAAGAAACTATGCAAATGCACCCTCGCGCTGGCAATCGCGGCGACGTTCGCGGGTGCGGCGCGCGCGGACGCGATCCTCGATTTAACTCCCCCGACCCTCGATACCGCCGCTGGCGGTACTGTCGAGTTTGCGGGGACCCTCACGAATACAGGAGACGCCGACCTGTATCTGAACGGCGATGTGGTTATTCTCCCGTACCCCGACCTGACCGTCGACGATTCGCCCTTCTTCAACAATTCGCCCCTGTTTCTATCGCCAGGTGATGGTTATACCGGTCCCTTCATCGATGTAACGGTCGATCCCGCGACGCCTTCCGGAAGTTACAGCGGTTCGTATACGATCCAAGGCGGGACAGACCCAAACGCCTTCGACAATCTTGCCACGGCGGGTTTTACCGTCAATGTGGGTGAGGTCACAGCGACTCCCGAGCCGAATACCACCCTCCTCATAGCTTCGGGGCTTGCAGCCCTGGCGGGCGGCTTGCGGAAGCGCCGCAAGATAGGCGCCTGAACCTTCCGATTTCACCGCGCCCCTGGTCCTTTCCTCCGAAAGAGGGTAAAAGGCCGGGGGCGCGGTGTTTTTGCGCCCGCATCGCTGCGCCGTTACTGGAGGATGGGGGCAGGGCCGGTGGCGGAGGCCAGCCACAGGCGCTCAAACTCCTCCAGTGGCAGCGGGCGGCTGAACAGGTAGCCCTGGAACGAATGGCAGCCCATGCGGGTGAGGAACTCCCGCTGCTCCTCGGTTTCAACGCCTTCGGCGATCACCGGCAAGCCCATCGCGCTGCTCAAGGAGAGGATGGTTTGCGCAATAGCGCCGCTGCCGGCATCCATTAGAATGTCGCGGACGAAGGAGCGGTCGATCTTCAGCACGTCCAGGGGCAAGCGCCTGAGATAGGCCAGCGAAGAGTAGCCGGTGCCAAAATCGTCCAGGGAGAACCTCACTCCATGGGCCTTGAGTTCGGTCATCGTGGCGATGACCTCCTCGATATTCTCCGCCAGCATGCTCTCGGTGAGTTCCAGATCCAGGTTCCGCGGGTTGGCGCCGGTGCGCTCAAGGGCATCGAGCACGCGTTGGACGAAGTCCGGCTGTTGGAACTGATGAGCGCTAATGTTGACCGCAATCACGACATGGGCAGTCGAGGCCCGGTCCGCCAAGGTCGCAATCTGCTTGCACGCTGTCTCCAGAACCCAATCGCCCAAGGGCAGGATAAGCCCGGTCTCCTCGGCGAGGGGAATAAACTCACCGGGGAGCAAGAAGCCGCGCTTGGGATGATTCCATCGGATCAAGGCTTCGGCGCCGATCAACTGGCCGCGATTCACTTGCGGCTGATAGTAGAGCACGAACTCGTTGGTCTTGATGGTCTGGCGGAGATCCTCTTCCAGCGCCGCGCGGGCATTGACGGCAGCCTGCATGGCGGGAGCGAAAAAGTGGATGGTGTTGCGGCCTATCGTCCTGGCTTGATCCAGGGCAATGTCGGCCTGTTGCAAGATCTCTTCCGCGGTCTCCGGGCCATCGCTGAAGATGGTGATCCCGATGCTGGCGGTGCTGCGGCATGCGCGGCCTGCAAGCAGATAGGGCTGGCCGATGGCGGCGAGGATTTCCGTGGCGGCCGTCTTGGCCTGCGAGGCGGCCTCCTCGGGAGTCGCACTCAGGTTGTCGAGCGTGACCACAAACTCATCTCCGCCCAATCTCGCCACCGCTCCGGCGTCTCCAAGGCAGACGACCAGGCGCCGGGCGGCTTCCTGCAGCAGCAAGTCCCCGGATTGATGGCCGATGGTCTCGTTCAGCATCTTGAAGTTGTCCAGATTGACAAGCAAGAGTGCTTGCCGGCGGCGGCTGCGGGAGCTGGAGGCCAGGATTTCCCGCAGACGTTCCACCAGGAGGCGGCGGTTGGGCAGGCCCGTCAACGAGTCGTAGAAGGCAAGATTTCTGATCTGGTCCTGCGCGGCCTTGGCTGCGGAGATATCCCGGATCACGGAAAGGATGCAAGGAACGCCGTCAAGCTCAATCAGCGCCGCCGAAACGACCACCCAGAAAACCTCCCTGCTCTTCTTTCTGAACTGGACCTCCATATCCCGGCAGCTTGAATTCTCCCGCAATATCTCGACCAATCTTTGCCGGTCGCGATGGTCCGCCCAGATATTCAGTTCCTGCGAGCTCTTCCCCACGACCTCTTCGCGTTCATAACCGGTGATATCGAGGAATGCCTTGTTGCACTCGATGTAGATTCCATCGCTCAGGCGGTTGATATTGATGCCATCCAGGCTGGTTTGGAATGCGGTGCGATAGCGCTCTTCGCTCAGCCGCAGCGCCTCGGCGGCCGCCGCAAGGCGCTCTTCGGCAGCTTTGGCGGCGGAGATATCCCGTGTCATGCAGATCATGCAGGGAACACCATCGATATCTATCACGGATGCCGACATCAGGCCTAAACATACCTCTCCGTTCTTTTTTCTGAACCGGGCCTCCAAATCCCGGCAACTTGAGTTCTGGTGGAGCATCTCGAACAATCTCTGCCGATCGCGATGGTCCGCCCAGATATCGAGTTCCTCAGATGTCCGGCCTATGACCTCCTCGCGCTTGTATCCCGTGATATCGAGGAATGCCCTGTTGCATTCGATAAACATCCCATTGTCCAGCCGGTTGATATTGGTGGCGTCCAGGCTGGTCTCGAAGGCAGTGCGATAGCGCTCTTCGCTCATTCGCAGCGCCTCCGTAGTTGCTGCCAGACGCTGTTCCGCCGCCTTGGCCTCGGTAATGTCCTGGGTGACGCAGAGGGCGCAGGAAACGCCGTTGTGCTCAAACGGGGATGCCGACATCAGGCCCCAGAGAAACGCGCCGCTCTTCTTCCTGAATTGAAATTCACCGCGGACGACCGAATTCCCGCGCAACGAATCGGCTACGATTTGCAGATCGCCGGGACTGGCAAAAATGTCGAGTTCCCGCGCGGTCCGTCCAATGACTTCGCTGCGCTCGAAGCCCATGGCGCTGAGGAATGCCTCATTTGCGTCGAGATACATCCCATCGTCCAGGCGGACGATGCTGACGGCATTGGCGCTGGTCTGGAATGCGATGCGGTGGCGTTCTTCGCTGATCCGCAGCGCTTCCTGAGTGGCGGCAAGGCGCTCCTCCGCAATCTTGCGGTCGTTGATGTCCTCTGCAAGGGCAACACAGTGCATTGGGTGTCCCTCTGCGTCGCGTTGCGCTGAGACTGTAATTTTCGTCCAAGTGAGGCTGCCGTCCTTGCGGACATAACGCTTCTCAACAACGACCGGCGCGGCGCCTTTGGCGGCCTGTTCGATGGTCCGAGTACTCTGCGCGTGATCCTCCGGCAGCGAGACCTGCCAGATGGTGAGGCTGGTAAGCTCCTCGGTGGTGTAACCGAGAATCTCAGCGAAGTGCGCGTTGCAGCGCAGGATGCGGCCGTCGAACCCAACATGGACGATGCCCACCGCGGCCTGCTCGAAGGTAGCCCGGTAGCGCTCCTCGCTCTCGCGCAACCGCGTCTCCGCCTGCTTGCGCTCGGTGATGTCCTTGATCGTGCCACGCATCCTCACCGGCTGCCCCTGGGCATTGAAATCCAGCCGCCCTAGCCCATGCACCCAGCGCACCGCCCCGTCCGACTGGCGGACGATCCTGTACTCCTTGTCGAATGCGTGGCCCTTGCCTATTACTTCCTCGGCGAAATAGGCGGCCATCATGGCGCGGTCATCGGGATGGAGGAGGGCTACCCATCGCTCCACGGTGTGCTCGCAGGCCGGATCGATGCCGAAAATAGCATCCAAGACCTCGGTGCTGCTCCAGGTCCCGGTGCGGATTTCCAGGACATAGCTGCCCAAGCCGGCAATTCTCTGCGACTCGCGGAGAGACTCTGCGCTCTCGCGCAGCGCGTCCTCCGCCCGCTTGCGCTCGGAGACGTCGTGAACGATGCCGTAAAGCAGCAGTCTTCCGTCCACGACGATTGGCGAGGAATAGACCTCAATCTCCCGCTCCTCGCCGGAGGCAAGCCGGCTGCGATAGGAAAAGAAGCCGCGTTCTTTGCTGAGCACCCGCTGCCGGTCGAAGGCAAGCTGCTCGGGCGCCAAGGTGTCGATCTGGCTCAGGTTCATCCCCACCAGCCGCTCCATAGGGTAGCCGTAAAAGGCGGAGGCAGCTTGGTTGGCGGCCACAATCTCGCCGCTTGCCGGATCCGCCAGCAGCATGACCGAGCTGCTTTCCTCAAAGAACATCCTGAAGCGGGCCTCGCTGTCAGCCAGCGCCTGCTCGGCCCGCTTCCGCTCCGTGATGTCCTTGCCGAAGACGGAGATGCCGGTTGCCTCGCCATCGACAACGATGCGGTTGAAAGCCAATTCAAGAGTGCGGCCGTCGGCGAAGGGAAGCTCGGCCCTAAATGCGCCCTGCGACAGCGCCCGTTCGAAGAGCGGAGGCCAGACGGCGGCCCTCTCCGGCGGAAGCAGATCCTGGGGGCCCTTGCCGATCACCGCCAAGGCGCCAAAATTGCGCTCCACATGCCGCTGAAACGCCTGGTTGAATGTCAACAGCCCATAGTTCAGGTCGACAGACCAGATCAGATCGTCGGTGCTTTCGATCAAGGCCGAAAGATTGGCTTCAACCTGATCATGCATCTCGGCATTTCCTGAATCCGGTGACGCTCTCTTCGCCATGGCATAATCTCACTCTTAAAGGCGTGGCCCAGCAAGCCCCATTCGTGCCCATCTTCCTGCAATACCTCACGGCGCAATCTCTTTCCGATGAAACGTCTCTGCATTGTTCTTCGGCAAACGCCGGGATGTCCCTCAAGAGGCATCAAGAAAGCTGAAAAGAACTGTTGTAGAGTGTACGCCGCGCGCGGCGCCGGTGTATCTAATTCTTTTGGGGTAATGGCTTTACAGGCGGCGGAGCGGCTCCCGTTTGAACCGCTTCGCCGCCACGGCAATCCGGCTTATGACAAAAGTATGCGCGCGGGCGATCAGAAGCTGGCGGCAATATCCGCCCGCGACGGGCGATTCGCCGCTCGCGCCTCGGGAATTCAGTTGCTCGTGCTCGCCGCCACCGTGATCGGTTCGGGCTTCAGGGGCAGCCGGACTTCGATCGTGCCTGTGCGATCGCTCAACGTGTCCCGGACCGCCAGTCTGATCCAGGCCGCTCCCGGCGGCGCCTCCAGCTCCTGCTCCGCGCGGAACAGCGCTCCGGCCTTCCCGTTCGCCTTGGGCTCGGCCGAGGCCAGTCCTAGATTCCACATGCTGTTGAGCCCGAGTCCGTCGTCATCGTAGGCGGCAGCGGCAAACTCGAGCGCCGGCGGCTTTCCGGCGCGCGCGGCCAACTCCTTCAGCTTCGGGTCGATAACCACATAATCGATCTGATACTTCTGCAGCATCACCGGCGGCAGGGGTTTCAGCGGGCGGTCCTTGTGGCGGGTGCGGAAGAAGGCGGGCGAGTCCTCCATTTGCGCCATCTGTTCCGCGGTTGCCAGCACGGGCTCTCCAACAGCCGCCAGGTGGGCGCTGAAGATCAGGTCGTGCAGCATCGGCGCCCCGTGCTCGATGTTGGCAAAGAGCGTGTCCGCGGCTTTGGCGGCCACAAAGCGTGCCTGCAGGACTTTAGACTTTTGAGCCGAGGGCCGGGGAGCGTCATCCGGAACGCCATAGTAGAGAGTCCGGTAAGTGAGGGTATAACTGGCCTTCTTGGCCAGCGTAACTTCGATATGGCGCTCCGAGCCGTCGTATTTCATATTCGTCGGCGAATAGGTCAGCGAGTAGTAGCTCTCGCCGTCTTTCACGGCCTTGTCGAGCAGTTGGGTGGCTCTGTTGTTGGCGTAGTACGCATGACCGCCGGCCGCCTTGGCGATTTCACGCTCGATATCGTATTTGGCAGGACTGTTGTCCACTCCGTGCACGTCCACGGGGCAAAGGGCGACCTGGCTGGCCTCCAGGGCTGCGTACGTTTCCTGGATGCTCTCGCTAAGCAGATAGGTAAGGGCGTTTGAAGTGGGGCCAACGGGAATGGGGAATAGGCTCGAAAGCCAGAGCAAGTTCTTTCTGCCCGGTATCCCGTTCAGGTATTGGGCAATAAACTTCAGGTTGGAAAGCGCGGCGACGGCGTCCAATCCCCCGAATTCACCGGGCCCCCATCGGGTCACTCCTCCCAAAAAGACCTTGGGCAGGTGCGGACCGGGCCCCTTCGACAGAATCGCCGCGCGCAGCAACGCATGGTCGCTGGTGAATCCCTGAATCAGATGCAGCCCGGCAGCGTTGACAAAAAGCGCCATCCGAGTTCCCGGCGTCGCTTTATCCACAAAGTCGAGCAATTGTTCGTGGAAGGACATCTGGTCGTCTTGCCAAGTATTCACCATGTCGTAATACAGCACGTACAGCGGTCCCCGCTCCGGCTCGCCGGGCAGGCTGATATAGGTATTCGGAGGCAGCGCGGGCAGTTTATGAGGAACAAAGCTGGGCTTGGAGCCGTCGAAATAATCGAACGAGAGAACCGTCTGCGGCGTCTTATCCTCCTTAACCACGAAGTCTGCTTTCCTCAAGCCCCGCACGGCGTTTCCCTGCTTATCGGTCACCACCACGTCTACGGGCACGCGACGCACCTCCAACCTGAGCTGATCACCCTGCTGTTCCGTAGCCGAGGCCTTCTTTTCGTGCTCAGGCGTGGAAGCGACTGCCTGCGCCGTGGCCTGAGCTGCCGCCGCCAGCGGCAATGCCAAGAGAATTGCACCCAGAACCATACGCGATCTGACCATGATTCCTCCTCGTGCTTGCCCGTTCGATTCCCGTCTGGGCCGGTGAGCCGGGTGCGGCCCACGAACGGGATCGCGATCGCTCTCGGCTGTTTAAGAGATTAGACAACAGTCTTCCGGGCGCGGTTAGGCGAGATTTCGGACGAAAAGGGCAGGTTGATCGACGACTCGCGCAGAAGCAAACAGCGCACACAGAGTAGAATTCTGCAAGGATGACCCAGGCGCGAATCGCAGCGCAACTTGGCCCATGGAGACAAGCGAATGAAGACAGATCAGCCTGCAACAGAAATGCCTCTCGCGGCGAGCGTCGCCGCCGGCGAAGCAGCCGTCCCCGCGGCAAGGGCCCCCAAACCCGTCAGCGCCAGGAAGATCGATGAGCTGACCGACGCGGCTCTTGCAGCCATAAAAAGCCGCGCCGCCGAGCTCAACATCACCGGAGTCGCGGTGGTGGCCTATGCCCAGGGCGACAGCGTCCAGGACTGGACCTCGAAGATGGCGGTGGTGGGCCGCATGAAGATCGCCCCCTCGGCAACCGGCAAGGGCACCAACTTCCTGGCCATCGCCTACGCCAAAGCCGCCGAGATGGCGGACACGCTGGAGAACAGTGGCATCGCCAAGCGCCCGCCCATGATTGGCGAATTCGGCTGGCGGGGCGGCCTCTTTGCCCGCGTGAAAACCGGCTGCGCGATCGTGGCCTTCAGCGGCGCCTCGGCCGATGACGACGTCGCAGTCTCCCAAGCCGGCCTCGACGTGCTGAACGCCGGATTGTAGCTTTCGCGGGCGCCCAGAGCCGGCCGGTCCCAGACTCGGAAGGGTGCCTTCTTGCGCGCTTTTGTCCAGTTCTTTCAGTCTTGAGCGCACCCGCAAGCACACCTTTCCTGCCCTCGAATTGGGCCGACCGCTTCCAGTCAAGACAACATGGCCGACGACGCTTCGCCTGGTGCGGGCGGCCAAGGAAGAACAAGGGAAGGATCAAGTCGCGCAGACTGACGCTGATCCGGTCACGAAAAATCCCTGATCCCTGACCTCTGATCCCTGTTTTTAGTGATTTGCATCACAGTATACTGTTCATTTGCACCCGTAAGGTGAAGATCGAAATGTATCTCTTCTGGCTCCGAGTTGCGGCGATCCTCTATGCGGCGGCGAGTGTCGCTGTGTTCCCTGCCGTGCTTTACGGGCTGCCGCGCTGGCGCAAGACCTGCGTCCACCTGGGCGGAATGGCGCTCTTCTTCCACTTCGTCTCCGCGGTCGAGATGCTGGTGCAGGCGCACAGCTGGGTGCCGGTGGGCGCGCGCGAGGTGGAGTCGCTGCTGGGACTGGCCGTCGCAGCGCTTTTCTTTCTTGTCTGGTGGATTTACGACGCTGTCTCCCTGGGAATCTTTGCCTTGCCGGCGACATTCTTCCTGGTTTTTGTGCCCGCGCTGGGGCCGGATCGCTACACATTCCCCTCCCAGGGCGTGCGCACCAGTTGGCTGGTGGCCCACATAGCCGCCCTGCTGGTGGCCTACGCCGCGCTCTGCTTCAGCCTGCTGGCCTCCGTGCTCTACCTCATCCAGGAACGCCGTATCAAGACCAAGCCGAGGCCGGGCGAGGACTCCTGGTGGGCGCCCTTCGAGTGGCTGCCGCCCCTCGATACCCTGGAGCGCATCGCCCACGCCACGCTCGAATTCGGCTTCCCCTGCATGACCGTGGGCCTGGTCATCGGCTCGGTGCTGGCCCAGGAGACGCCGCTCGGCGCATCCTATTTTCTCGATCCCAAGATCATTGCGGCCTTTGTCAGTTGGGTCTTCTATGTCCTGCTGCTTCTGGTGAGGCGCAGCGCGGGCTTGCGCGGCCGCAAGGCGGCGTATCTCTCCGCCGCCGTCTTTGTGGTGGTGGCCGCCGTATGGTTTGCCAACCTCTTCAGCCACGTCCACAGGTTCGGTGCGCAATGACGCTGGCGCTCATTGGAGTCAACCACAAGACCGCGCCCATCGAGCTGCGCGAGCGCATCGCCATCAGCCGCGAGGACCTGCCGGAAACCACGCGCGCCCTGGCCGCCGTGCCGGGGGTTCTGGAATGCATGATCGTCTCCACCTGCAACCGCGTCGAGCTGCTGGCTGCGGTCGACTCGCCGGACGCCGACCTGGCCGGTTTCCTGCACCGGCAGTTCGGCCTGGACCCGGCGCTGCTGAGGCCGCACCTCTATGCGCAGTACGACCGGAATGCAGTGCGCCACCTCTTCCGCGTGGCCGCCAGCCTGGACTCGATGGTGGTGGGCGAACCGCAGATTCTGGGCCAGGTGAAAGAGGCCTTCGCCGTGGCGCGAGCCGCGGGCACAGTGGCCGGGCAGTTGGAACATCTGCTGCAGAGCGCCTTCGCGGCGGCCAAGAAGGTCCGCTCCGAGACTGGGATTGGCTCCAACTCCGTCTCTATCGCCTCGGTGGCCGTGGACATGGCTCGCAAGATCTTCGGATCGCTTGCTGGGCGGACGGTCTTCCTGGTGGGCGCGGGCAAGATGAGCGAACTGGCCGCGCGACACCTGGTTCAGCAGGGAGCCGGGGCCATCCTGGTGACCAACCGCACCCAGGAGCGAGCCCGCCGCATGGCCGACGAGTTTCAGGGCCGCGTGATTCCATTTGAGAAGCTGTATGAAGCGGCCAGCGAAGCCGACATCGTGATCAGCTCGACCGGCGCGCCCCACCCCATCTTTCGCCGCGAGCACGGGCAGGCCTTTCTGCATCGCCGCCGCAACCGGCCCATGTTCTTCATCGACATTGCCGTGCCCCGCGACGTGGACCCGGCGATGGGCAAGCTGGAAGGCATCTTTGTCTACGACATCGACGACCTGCAGGCGGTGGCCGCCTCCCATATGGCCGAACGCAGCCGCGAGGCCGGCGACGCCGAGACCCTGATCGCCGCTGAGGTGGAACGCTTCCATCAACGCCAGCGGACAGTCAATGCCGCCCCGGCGATTGTCGCCTTGCAGCGCCAGGCCGAGGAGATTCGCCAATCCGAACTGAAGCGCGCGCAGCCTCGCCTGGGCTCGCTCAGCGCCGAGCAGGTTGCAGCCGTGGAAGCGCTGACCCGTGGACTGGTGAACAAGTTTCTCCACCCGCCGATGCAGGCCCTGAAGCAGGCCGCGCGCGAGAACGATTCCACCCGGCTTGATGCGCTGTGCGAGACATGGTCGGTCACTGCCGCCGCGATCCACGACGGGGAGCCTGAGGCCGCGGCTGGTCCGGAGGTATCTGTACCGGAGAAAGGTGAAGCGGCGAACCAAGCCGAAGCCGGCGTGGAGACTCGCCAGTGAACCTGCGCATTGGAAGCCGCGGCTCGCAGTTGGCCCTGTGGCAGGCCAACCACATCGCCGGGCTGCTGCGCGGCCGGGGCCATTCCGTCGAGATCGAGATCGTCAAGACCACCGGCGACCGGCTGCAAGAAGTCGCCTTCGCCCAGGTAGGATCGAAGGGCATGTTCACCAAGGAGATCGAAGAGGCGCTGGCCGAGGGCCGCGTGGATCTGGCCGTGCATTCGCTCAAGGATCTGCCAACCGAACTGCCCGAGCCCTTCGCGCTGGCAGCCACGCCTCCGCGGGTCGACCCGAGGGATGCGTTTGTCTCGGTTAAGTATGGGAGCCTGGCGGAACTGTCGGCGGGCGCGCGCGTGGGAACCAGCAGCCAGCGGCGGCGCGCGCAGTTGCGGGCGCTCCGGCCCGACCTTGAGGCCGTCGAGTTTCGCGGCAACGTGGATACGCGCCTGCGCAAGCTGGCCGAAGGGCAAGTGGAGGCGATTCTGCTGGCTGCCGCCGGCCTGGACCGCCTGGAGAAGACAGAGTGGGTGCGGGAACGGCTGGAGCCAAAGGACTTCTGCCCCGCTGCCGGACAGGGAGCGCTGGGGATCGAGACCCGGAAGGACGATGCGGCGACGATTGCGGCGGTAGCCTTCCTCGACGATGCTGCAACCCGTTTTGCCGTGACCGCCGAGCGGGCGGCCCTGGCCGCGCTGGGCGGCGGCTGCCAGGTGCCGATCGGTGTTCACTGCCGCCCAGCTCCGCCTGAGCAGGAGCGGGAGAACCGTGGTTGGGCTGGACCAAGCGTCGAGATATTTGCGGTTGTCGCGGACCAGAATACAGGTGCGGCGGTGCGCATCGCTCATCGTGCGCCTCGGGGCGATTCAGATCCGGAGGCGTTGGGACGGCTGGCGGCCCGATTGCTGATCGAGGCCGGAGCGGGTCCGCTGCTTGAAGCGGCGGGCGGAGGCTTGCGGTGACGGCGCTCCCGCTGGCGGGCCGGCGAGTCCTGGTGACCCGCGCTGTGCACCAGGCCGGAAAGCTTAGCGACGGGCTGCGGGCGCTGGGGGCCGAGCCGGTCGAGGTTCCGGTGCTGGAGATTCGCCCTCCGGCCAGCTTCGAGCCCCTGGACGCGGCTCTGCGCAAACTCGGCGACTACGATTGGCTCATCTTGACCAGCGCCAATACCGTGCGAGCGGTTACCGATCGTGCCGCGGAGCTGGGTCTTGAACTGGCGCAGCCGGAAGGCCTGAAGGTTGCCGCGGTGGGCGAAGCGACGGCGGCGGCGGCGCGCAAGACGGGATTGCAGATCGGTTTTGTTCCGGATGCCTACGTGGCCGAGAGTCTGGTTGCGGGACTGATGGGCCAGATTCCCGGCCAGCGAATTTTGCTGGCGCGCGCGGCCGTTGCTCGCGATGTGATTCCCGACGCGTTGCGCGAGGCGGGCACCGAGGTAGATGTGGTGGACGCCTACCGGAACGTCCTGCCGGAGGCCGCGCCGGACCAGCTTCGCTTGGCTCTTGAACAAGGAATCGATGCCGCAACCTTCACCAGCTCATCGAGCGCAACTCATCTTGCCGAGGCGGCTCGTCAGGCGGGGACTGCGTGGCCGCTCGCGGGGGTTCCGGCGGTCTCGATCGGGCCGATCACCAGCCGGACGCTGCGGGAGTTGGGTTGGGAGCCGGCCGCTGAAGCGAATCCGCACGATATTGCGGGGCTGGTTGCAGCGATCGGCCGCTCACTTGGCAAGAATTGACGCAGGGGGATTGCGAGTTGCCTGGCCGGTTTTCCACCGGCATCTATCTCGTAGACGGCATTCGGCATCCCGCGCTACAATTTGCCCAACTCAAATCCACCATGAATTTTGGGGAGTGAAGAAATGAGCGACTTGCTTCAGCCTTGGCACATTTTGGTGCTTTTCTTCGTCTTCGGTGTCTTTTTCCTCGTTCCGGCCATCTTCTACCTGCTCACACTTCAGAACGTCTTGAACAAGTGCGCCCCAACGTCAAGGGCGATGGAACCGGGAATGGTCTGGCTCTTGCTTGTTCCCTTGTTCAATCTGGTTTGGAACTTCTTCGTGGTGATGAGTATCGCGAAGTCGGTGTCGAATGAATATGCAAGGCGTGGGCAGCCGAGCCCCGAGCCGGCCCCGGGTCAACCTTTAGGCCTGGCGATGAGTATTTGCGCATGCTGCTGCATTATTCCATTTCTAAGCATATTTGCCGGATTGGCCAACCTCGTGTTGTGGATCGTGTATTGGGTAAAGATTGCCGAATACTCCAGGAATTTGGACCTACCCCAAATCGCGGTCCCGGTGCCGCCAAGCATCTGACTTCATATTGCTCCGTGCGGTTTTTCAAGAGCTCCACGTCTTATCCTTCGCCCGGCACATGGGCTCCAGGTTGCAGCGGTCGCACTTGGGTTTGCGGGCGTCGCAGACCTGACGGCCGTGGTGGATGATCTGGTGGGAGAAATCGATCCAGCGGCTTTGCGGGAGAATCCGCATCAGCTCCCGCTCGACCTTTTCGGGTGTGTCTCCCTTGGCCAGCCCGAGGCGGCGGGCGATGCGAAAGACGTGCGTATCCACCACCACACCTTCGGCCTCACCGAAGCAGACGCCAAGAACGACGCTGGCAGTCTTGCGGGCCGCGCCGGGAATGGTCGTCAACTCGGCGAGGGTCTGCGGAACCTGCCCGCCGAATTCCTCGAGCACCTTGCGGGCCGCTCCCTGGATGGATTTGGCCTTGTTGCGGAAGAAGCCGGTGGTGCGGATGAGGGCTTCGAGTTCAGGCAGCGTCGCTTTGGCCATCGCTGCCGGGGTGGGGAAGCGGCGGAAGAGCTCCGGCGTCACCATGTTGACGCGAACGTCCGTGCATCGTGCGGAGAGAATGGTGGCCACCAGCAGTTCCCATGGAGAGCGGTGGTTGAGGGCGCACTCGGCCTGGGGATAGGCCTCGTCCAGGCCTTTCAGGATGGCCGCGATTCGGTCCGGGGCGAGGTCGCGATCTGCCGCGCGGCCAGCGGCCTTTGGCCTGGAGGCCTTTAGCGCAATCTTCTTCGGCGTTGCCTTCTTGGCGGGGCTCATCCTTTGGAGTGTATCGCGACATCCTTGCGAGGCCGTCTGAATCCTGCGCCGGTCTTCACGAAGACGCTAGAGTTTCCTCCTCGACGCCGAGCGTTTCCGGGGTTACCGTCTTGTGGCGCACGTAGTTGTAAGGAGGCACGGTGTAGCCGCGCAGCAGGGCAATGCCGAGCTGGATGAGGCGTGGTCCGTAGCTTTCTACCTCGTGGGAGATGGAGCCGATGAGGGCGCTGGAGCCCGAGGCCATCTCTTCGAGGGCTTCGGGAATGCAGTCCTGTCCGACGATGGCGAAGTCCGCTTCGCGGCCCGACTCGCGTGCCGCATCGAGGACGCCGAGGGCGCTGGAATCGGTCGCCGCGGCGACCAGGATGTGCTGGCCCTTCGGCTGATCGCGAAGGAACTCGGCGACGGCCAACTGGCTGGGCTGGCGCATGCCCCGGCCTTCGATCGTCACGAAGCGGTCGGCAGGGATATCCTTGAGCCGGGTGCGAATTCCCTCGAAGGCGCCGGTGATGCGGTTCTGGACAAAACTGCCGGCCTCGGCGAATCCGACGCCGAGAACCAAGTCCACTTTCCCCTTCCATTTGCGCAGAGCGTGCTGCGCCAGCAGGGAACCGGCTTCGACGCCCACCTCGAAGTTATCCACGCCAAAGTAAGTGGCGTTGGGATGGGGCACGTCGATGGCCACCAGCGGAATATCCGCCTTCTTAAAGATGTGAGCGACGCGCGGCGCCACGCGCTCCTCGACCTGGAACTCGATCACCAGGTCCACGCGTTTGGCCACGAACTCTTCGGCGTTTTGAATGGCAATGTCGGGGTCGTAATGATTGTCGAGGATCAGCAATTCGACGCCGGAAGCGGCGGCGGCGTTGGCGACGCTTTGGGCCACGGCCACGGAGAAGGGCATCTCGCCGCTCTGGGCCGCAAAGCCGAAGCGCAGACGCCGGGGGCGCGAAACCAGCCGGTAGAGGCCGTTCTGCGACTGGGCCACATAGCCGCGATGCACAAGGGTCTTGAGGATGCGGTAGACGCTGGTCTTGGAAATGTGCGTCTTCTGATAGACGTCCTCGAGGGCCACAGGGGCATTGTTGTTCTCAAGCAGTTCGAGAACGTCGAGCGCTTTGGACAGAATCGGAATCAGATACAGCCGCTTGATCTTCGCTTTCGGCAATTGATTGCCTCCCAACGCGCAATTCCAATAGCGAAATTGTGCCTATATAGCATAACGCCTCTCAGGCGTAACTGTTAACAGTCGAGTGGCGACTTCCGCGCTCGCGGCCAACGCGTTCGACATAGCCGCCGGCGCGGAGGGCGGCCAAGGGGTCGGCGGGCAATCCGCGGGCCTCGCGCCAGGCCGCGGCGAGCGGGCGGACATCGGCCCAGAAGGCGCCGCGGAAGAGTTCCTCGGCGGCGACCAGGTCGCAGGATTGCTGGTGGACGGCCAACTGCTCGCGATCGACGAGGGCGGCCTTGAGCCAGAGTTCCTGGGCGGTGACCACGGTCTGGACGGAGGCCTCGATCTTGCCCTTGAGGTTGTGGCTCTGGTCGATCATGAAGGCGATCTCGAGATCGGGGGTCTCGGCAAGGGCGGAGTGAATCTCATGGAAGATGCGGAAGATCTGGTAGGGGTCGATGGAGCCGAGGGTGAGATCGTCGTCGGCATAGCGGCGGTCGTTGAAGTGGAAACCGCCAAGCAGGCCAGTGTGCAGCAGCCAGGCTACAACCTGCTCGATATTCTGCGAGAGATAATGGTGGCCGGTATCGACCAGCACGCGGGACTGCGGGCCGGACTGGCGCGCCAGGTGGGAGGACATGCCCCAGTCGGCGATATCGGTGTGATAGAAGTACGGCTCGAAGGGCTTGTATTCGATCAGCTGGCGCTGGCCCGGCGCCAACTGGTCATGAGTGGCGCGCAGGGCTTCTTCAAGCCAGCCGATGCGCTTGCGGATGCTCTGGGTGCCGGGATAGTTGGAGCCGTCGGCCAGCCAGATGGAGAGATCGCGGCAGCCGAGGCGCTTGGCAATCTCGATCGAATCCAGGATGTGGTTCACGGCCTGCTCCCTGATCTTTGCCGAGGGGTTGCAGAGGGAGCCGAACTTGTACTCCTGGTCCTGAAAGAGATTGGGGTTGATGGAGCCGGCATGAATGCCGAAGCGGCGCTCCAGTTGCTTGACCTCGGGAACGTCGTCAACGCCGTTGGGCAGATCCCAGAGCACATGCAGGGCGAGGGTGGGAGTGACGCCGGTGAGGCGGTTGACTTCGGCCGCGTCGGCGAACTTCTCCTCGATAGTGGAGGCGGCGGCGGCTTGCACGAACTTTCCAAAGCGAGTGCCGGTGTTGGCGAATCCCCAGGAGGGAATCTCAATCTGGAAGGAATCCAGAGCTTTCACTGCCAGATCGAAGTTTGCGGACTCTGAATGCTTCATGGCATCTTACCCCTTGCCGAGCCGGCATGCGCCGGTCTCAATTCAACGTTCGTAGCGAATCAGTTCTCATCGCGCACCAGAATCACATGGAGGAATCGTGGTCCGTGAACGCCTTTGATACGTGTCATTTCAATGTCCGCCGTGGCGCTGGGTCCGGAGATGGTTGTGACCAGAGCCGGGGGGTGCTGGCAGCGGTTGAAGTACTCGGGCAGCGTTTCGACTACCTGGCTGGCGCGCAAAATGCATAGGTGCCAGTCGGGCAGCAGGGTGAGCACCCGGCGGCCTTCAGCCGGAGAGTGGTGGAGGACGATCGTTCCCGAGTCGGCAACGCCGCAAGTGGCCGCAGTGACCACGCCTTCGGCCTCTTCGATCTTCGCGGTCGCGAGGCTGTCATCGATCTTCCAGTCGAAACCATCGGCGAGCCACTCGGAGGGCAGGCCCGCGGGAGCGGCAAAGATGCGCTTGCCGCTGGCGGCGAGCTGGGCGGCGATGGTGGCGGCCAGGGCCGCGGGCGTGGATTCAACGACCTCGGCGTCGTACTCGCGCAAACGCTCGATCATCAGCTCGACGCAGGCCGCATTGGAGAGCGCGCCCCGGCGGATGTAGGCGCGGGGCAAAGCCCGATAGGCATCCGCCAGTTGAGAGGCGTTCTTCTTGACGGCCTGGGTCGCGGCGCCGATGCGGTCGAGTATCTGTTGCCGGGATTGGCCAGGGGCTGGGGTTGTCGCGCTCATTTTGTCTCCTTGGCCAAGGCCGGGCCGGCCTGCCGGGCGCGGGCTGCCCACCAGCCGTGGAAGGTCTGTTTGGGAAAACCGCGCAGGTCGCGGGTTTGGGTCCACTTGCCTCCCACGCTGGGCAGAGAGTGAATCCATCCGTCATTGCGCGTGAAGAAACGAATTCCGATGCGCCCCATAAATTGCGAGGCATGGAAGAGCCAGGCCCACGCAAAGAGGAGGTTGGCGATCCGCAACCCCAGGTACATGGGGTCGAGGAAGCGGGCAAGATCCCTGCGTTCCTGGTTGACGACCTGGGAGCGCAGTTCGAGCAGCACCTCGGGAATGTTGATCTTCACCGGGCAGACCTCGTAGCAGGCGCCGCACAGCGAGGAAGCAAAGGGCAGCGATTGCGCGTGGTGCATCTGCATCAACTGCGGAGTGAGAATGGCTCCGATGGGGCCGGGGTAAACCGAACCGTAGGCGTGGCCGCCGGTCTGGCGGTAGACGGGGCAGGAGTTCATGCAAGCGGCGCAGCGGATGCACTTCAGGGTCTGGCGCTGCTTTGGCTTGGCGAGGATCGACGAGCGCCCATTGTCGAGCAGAACCACATGAAAGCGCTGCGGTCCATCGCCGGGGGTAACGCCGGTCCAGATCGAGTTGTAGGGGTTCATGCGCTCGCCGGTGGCGGAGCGGGCCAGCAACTGGAGCGTGACCTCGAGATCCTGGAAGCGGGGCAGCACTTTTTCAATGCCGGCCAATGTGATCATGGTACGGGGCAGGGTAAGGCACATGCGGCCGTTGCCCTCGGATTCGACCACCCCTACGGCGCCGGTTTCAGCGATGAAGAAGTTGGCCCCGCTGATGGCGGTGGGGATGGTGAGGAACTTCTGGCGGAGATAGGTGCGGGCGGCGGCGGTGAGGGCTTGCGGGTCGTCGGAGAGATCCTTGAGGCCCATGCGCCGCGCGAAGATCTCCCGCACCTGGCCGCGATTGAGATGCAGAGCCGGGACGACAATGTGGGAGGGTTCCTGTTCGCCCAACTGCAGGATGATCTCCGCCAGGTCGGTCTCGAAGACGTTTACTCCCGCGGCCTGGAGGAAGGGATTCAATTGAATCTCGCCCGAGGTCATGGTCTTGATCTTGATTACATCGCCGGCGCCTTCCTGGCGAAGGATATCGAGGATGATCTGGCGGGCATCGGCGGCGTCGGCGGCCCAGTGAACGACCCCTCCGGCGGCGGTGCATTTGGCTTCAAACTCCTCCAGGTAGGCGCCCAGGTTCTCGAGGGTGTGCATGCGGATGGCCGACGCAGCCGAACGCAGTTCCTGCCAGTCGGTCTTCTCGGCCACCAGTTTGGCGCGCTTGGCCTGGATTACGTCGATGGCGTGGGCCACATTCTTGCGCAGTTGCGGATTGCGCAGAACCGGCAGCGCGGCCTGTGGGAAAGGAGGCGCCAGGGTGGGGTCGAGCACGGGTTGGTTCAGGGCGGCGTGGCTCATAGAACCCCCTCCGCGGGACAGGCTTCGTTGCTGGCCAGAATCTGGGCCATGTGGATGGTCTTCATGCCCGCGTATTGGCGGTGCATGGCCCCGCCCAGGTGCATGAGGCAGCTATTATCGAGCGCGGTGCAATACTCGGCGCCGGTGGCGACCACATCCTGCAGCTTTACGGCCAGCATGGCGGACGAGACCTCGGCGTTTTTGACCGAGAACGTCCCGCCAAAGCCGCAGCAGCGGTCTGTATTGGGCAGCGGAGCCAGTTGGAGGCCGCGCACCTTGGCAAGCAGGCGATAGGGACGGTCGCCCAGGTGCAGCGCGCGGACGCCGTGGCAACTGGCGTGGTAGGTGACGCGATGGGGGAACCAGGCGCCCACATCCTCCACCCCGAGGCGGTCGATGAGGAACTCGCTCAACTCGAAGACCCTGGGCAGCAGGGCGGCAAAGTCCTTGCGCAGCGAGTCGTTGCCCAGCTCCTCGATCAGCCCAGGGTATTGTTCGCGCATCATGGCAACGCAGGACGAGGAGGGAATGACGACGGTCTCGGCGTCCTGGTAGAGGCGAACCAGGCGTTTGGCCTGGGAAAAGGCTTCGCCGCGGAAGCCGGTATTGGCGTGCATCTGGCCGCAGCAGGTCTGTTTGGGATGAAAATCCACTGAGACCCCCAGCCTTTCGAGCAGGCCAACCACCGCCCTCCCCGTCTCCGGGAAGAGGGTGTCGTTATAGCAGGTGATGAACAGCGATACGCGCATAGGTCACTCAAGAAGGATAACGATTCAAAGGTTGTATGGTATTCGATAGAGACACGATTTGTCTATTGCATTTAAGTTTTTTGTGGGGTTAACGCCTCTAAGTTGATTTGGCGATGCAATTTCACTTGCATTTGCCCTGGAAAAGCCGAATCCGGGACCAGCCATGACCCAGGCATGCGTTCTACAATGAGCCTGTTCCACATTCTGCGGGAAGCCGTTGACCCGCCGTTGCGCCGGTCCTCGCGCAGGTCAACCTTCCCCCGTGGTTTGCGTCTAATCAGAGTGTTTGCTCTCGCCGGCCGCATCGGCGAGCGTTCGGCTCTCCGACAGCTCTTCGATGCGGTTTCAAGTTTCCCCCGCCGCGGTCAAGGGATGCGCGGCCGGGAACCGGGGCGGGAGTTTTCCCCAATGTCCCCAAAGCTGGTAGGTCCATGTTTTTCAATCGGAACCGCAACTTCTTGCGTGCTCGGGGGTCTTCTCCGAAGGAAGGGTCCAGGAAAACCACTATGCATCTGATGCGTTCGCTCCCTCTTTGTGCATTGGCCGGCGCATTGTTCTGCTCGCCAGCCGCGATGGCCCAGCAATTCGCACCCACCGTACGGATCGTCGACAAGATCGACGAAAGCCAGCTAGTGACGCTCAGGGGCAACACCCACCCCGCGGCCAACGCCAGGAACGATCTTGGCCGGGTCAGCCCCGACCTGCCCATGACCGACCTGATTCTGGTGCTGAGCCGCAGTCCTGAGCAGCAGGCGGCATTTGAGAAGTTTCTCGCCGGCCAGTACGACCCCGACTCGCCCGATTTCCATCAGTGGCTCACTCCCGAGCAGGTGGGCGAGAACTTCGGCCCCTCGCAAACCGACATCGCGACCGTCACCAACTGGCTGACCGGGCATGGCTTCACCGTCGCCGAAGTGACCAAGGATCGCCTGGCAATCCGCTTCAGCGGCACGGCCTCGCAGGTTGAGAACACCTTCCATACCGAGATTCACAACCTGAGCGTCAAGGGCGTGGCGCATATCGGCAACATGAGCGATCCGCAGATTCCCGCAGCGCTTGCCCCGGCGGTGGTAGGCGTGAAGGCGCTGCACAACTTCTTCCCCCGGCCGCTTCACCGGACGGGCAGCGTGGTGCAACGGGACGCTGCTTCGGGAAGGTGGAAGCGGTCTGCGAGTGCGTCCGGCACGTCCAGATCGGCGCGGCCGCAGTTTGAGACGACCGATCAGTATGGCGACCTCCTCGAAGACGTTGCGCCGTACGACTTTGCCACCATCTATAACGTGCTTCCCCTGTGGAATGCGAGCACGCCGATCGACGGAACAGGGCAGACGATCGCCATCGCCGGGACCAGCGATATCAACCCCAGCGACGTGGCGGCCTTCCGATCGGACTTTGGGCTGCCGGCAGGTCCGCCCGTGCAACAAATCAAAGGCGCCAACGGCAGCGACCCCGGGATTTGCACCAACACTACGCTATTGACGCTGTTCGGCTGCACAATCGACGATCTGATCGAGAACTCGCTGGATGTGGAGTGGTCCGGGTCGATCGCCAGGAACGCGCAGATCGTTCTCGTCACTTCTGCCGCTCAATCGGCAACCGACGACCCCATTTACGATTCGGCAAATTACGTCATCGAGAACAAGACTGCGCCGATTCTGAACGTGAGCTACGGTGAGTGCGAGTTGGGATTGGGCACCGCGGGCAACGTGGGCTATTACAACCTGTGGTCGTTGGCGGCCAGCGAAGGGATTGCCGTTTTTGTGGCGTCGGGCGACTCCGGCTCGGCCAGTTGCGACGATGGAATGGATAGCTTCCTGCCGTACGCGTCGGAATACGGGCTTACGGTGAGCGGGATTGCTTCCACGCCGTACAACACGGCGGTGGGCGGCACGGATCTGTATTGGTGCTCGATCCCAAATCAGTCTAACGGAACCTGCACTTCATCGGCCGCGCAGTACTGGAACACGTCGAACAGCTCCACCACCCAGGCCAGCGCCAAGGGCTACGTGCCCGAGGTTCCCTGGAACGATACCTGCGCCAGCACCTTCGGATTCCAGATTGCCCAGGAGATCGCGGTTGACATTGGAGTCCCCGGCGTGAACGACGCGGAGCTGGGGTGCAACTTCGCTGCCGACTCCTACTATGACAGAGAGGTCTACTACGACTACGGCGGCTACGAGATGGCGTATCTCGTAGATATTATCGGCGGCAGCGGGGGAGCGAGCGGATGCGTAGTCAGCACCTCGACCGACACCCAGTCGGGAACCTGCACAGCCGGGTCAACGAGCACCGGCGCGGCCAACGGCTCAATCCCCCTTTTCAACAACGGCTGGGTGAAGCCGCCGTGGCAAGCGGGCGTTCCCGGAATCCCGTCCGACGGGGTGCGCGACATACCGGACGTCAGCTTCTTCGCGTCCGACGGGTTCCTGGGCAGCGCCTACCTGATCTGCGTCTCCGAGGGCGGCTACTCCTGCACCTACTCCAATAACTCCGAGCCGTTTGCGCAGGAAGTGGGCGGTACATCGGTGGCGACTCCGGCGATGGCCGGTGTGATGGCGCTGATCAATCAAAAGAGCGGCAAGCCGCAGGGATCTCCCAACAAGGAACTCTACATTCTGGGGGCCAAGCAGGCCGCCAGCCCCGGATATTCGAGTTGCAGCGCGGAAACCGTGACCGCTAGCAGCACGACCTGCTACTTCAACGACATCGATGGCGGCTCCTTTACGCCGCCGTACAGCAACGCCGTTCCCTGCGACTTTGGCGACGGGTCGCCCAACTGCGCCATCTTGCATTCGGGAGATACGATTGGCATCATCGGCACTGCCGCGGGCACGCCGGGCTACAACGCGGGCACGGGCTACGACCTGGCCACCGGACTGGGATCGCTGAACGTGGCCAACGTGGTGAACAACTGGACCTCGACCATCGGGCCCAACAAGGCGACCGTGACGGTGACCCCGACGCCGGCGACCATCGCGGTGAACCAGAGCCTGAGCGTAGCGGTGACGGTGGCCAGCTCGCCTTCGGGCGGAACGACGCCCACCGGAACGGTTACGCTTTCGAGCGGCAGCTACACATCGAGCGCGGAGCCGCTCAGTTCCAGCGGCAGTTACACCTTCACGGTTCCCGGCGGCAGCCTGAACGGGGGACCCGATACCCTGACGGCGAGTTATACCGGAGACTCGACCTACGCGCCGGCGAGCGGAAGCGGGAGCGTGACGGTGACCAAGCTCACGGCAACCGTTTCAGCGACGCCTGCGCCCGCCAGCATCAATTCCAACCAGACGCTGGTGGTGACGGGAACGGTGACGGGAACCGGGCCGACGCCGACGGGAACGGTTTTCGTCTCGTACGGAACTTACACTTCACCGGCGGCCACGCTGAGCAGCGGGAGTTATTCGGTAACCATTACGCCGAACTCGCTCCCTGGTGGAACCCCCGATAATCTAGTTGTTCAGTACAGCGGGGATGCCAACTACAACGCAGCGACCGGATCGGCAGCGGTCAACGTGACCTATGTTGCTGTGCTGAACCCGACGGTGACGGTGACGCCGGCATCGACGACGGTGGATTCGGGCTCGCCGCTGATCGTAACGGTAACCGTGGCCGGCCCGCCCGCTACGCCGCCGAACCCCACACCTACCGGGACGGTGAGTCTGACGGGCAGTGGTTACGCTTTGACGACGCAGACACTTGCGAACGGAGTAGCTACCTTCAACATTCCTGCCAACACGCTGGCGTCAAGTCCCACCACCACTGTAAGCGATACGCTCACGGCGAATTTTCAGGGAGACCCAGCCTACGCGCAAGCGGTGGGTTCGACCACGCTAACCGTGACGCAGTCGGGCTTCTCGCTCTCGGCCACGACACCGGCTGCCGTGGCTCCCGGATCGACAACCACCTCCACTGTCTCGGTGACTTCGCCGACGGACTACACGGGCACCGTGACCTTTACCTCCGCTTCGTGCAAGCTGACTTCGTCTCCCAGCGGGGCTATCAGCCTACCCGGCTGCTCGCTTACCGGGAACGGGGTGGTGACGGTGACGGACGGCTCGGTCAGCGGGACGGTCACCTACACGGTGAGCACAACAGGGACAACCACGCCTTTGGCGGAGCTGCAACTGCCCAAGGTTGGCGGGGACATCCGGCAGGCGGGCAGCGGGCCGGCCCTGGCCCTGGCAAGCCGCTCAGCGGACACTCACGCCGCGGGACGGAACGGTTCGGGCTGGTTTGAAACGGCCGGTGGAACCGCTCTCGCCGCTTTGTTCCTCTTTCTGATACCGGGAGGCTCCCGGAAGTGGAGAAAGATGCTCAGCGTGCTTCTGCTGATGGCGGCTGTCACCTTCGCGGGCGTGGGCTGCGGCGGTGGAGGCGGAGGGGGTGGCGGCGGGGGATCCACGCAGGCAACTCCGACCGTCACCGTGACGCCGTCCCTAACCAGCGTGGCTGTCAACAGCCCGCTTTCCATCACAGTCTCCGTCACTGGATCCTCTGGGACGCCGACCGGAGAGGTGAGTTTGAGCGGAGGCGGTGTTAACCTCCCGCAGGAGGCGCTTTCGGGAGGAAGCGCTTCGTTTACAGTTCCCGGAACGTCCGGCACAAACAACTCGTTCACCACCATCGGGAGCGTGACTCTGCTGGCCAGTTACAGCGGCGACACGAACTACTACTCCGGAAGCGGCACGAGCGCGATTACCGTCAACAATGTGCCTACCACGGCAGGCAACTACACATTTACGGTGACCCCAACCAGCAACCCATCGTTCACTACCGCGGCGCCGTCAACCACTTTCACGGTAACCGTGAAACCGTGAATTAGTTCGCGCAAACAAACGCGGCGCGCTGGCCCTTCCTTCGGGAAGGGCCAACGTGTTTTTGGGAGCTGGGCGGGGAAGCCGGGCGGGGAAGTCGGCCTGGGCGAAGATTACTTGGCGAGCTTGTCGAGGTCGAGGTTGAGGAGGAGAACGTTGACGCGGGGTTCGCCGAGGATGCCCAACTGGCGCTTGGCAATGTGCTGCTCGATGAACTCGTGGATGCGGTCTTCGGAGATGCCGCGGGCCTTGGCGACGCGCGGCGCCTGGAAGTAGGCTGCGTCCGGCGTGATGTCGGGATCAAGCCCGGAACCGGATGTCGTAACCAGATCGATGGGCACGGGCTTGCCGGGGTTCTCGGCGGAGAGCTTGTCGATGGAACCCTGAATGCGGTCCACCAGGGTCTTGCTGGATTGGGCCAGGTTCGATCCGCCGGATGCGGTGGCGTCGTAGCCATTGCCGGCGGCCGAGGGCCGGGGATGGAAGTATTTGTCCGAGGTGAAGCTCTGGGCGAGCAGTTCCGAGCCGATGACCGTGCCGTCCTTGAGTTGAATCAGGCTTCCTGCGGCCTTGTGGGGGAAGATCACGGCGGCGATGCCGGTGACGAGGAGCGGATAGCCGATGCCCAGCAGGACGGCTGTAACGAGGGTAAAGCGAATCGAGGTCTTCCAGACGGAATGCACTGTATTTCTCCTTAAGAACAACCCTCAGGGGCTAAAGCCCTCGTTTATCTGTGCGGGCTGATGTACGGGCTAAAGCCCGTACCCTTCAACCCTGAAATCATTGTCAGGACTAAAGTCCCGACCTACCAGCAGCGCCCCTTCAAAAAACCGGCATTCAGCAGCTCGCTTACGCAAGATGCACGGCTACCAGAAACAGATCGATGGCCTTAATGCCGATAAAGGGCAAGATGATGCCGCCCACGCCGTAAATCAGCAGATTGTTGCGCAGCAGAATGTCGGCGGCCTTGGGCTCGTACTTGACGCCCTTGAGAGCCAGCGGGATAAGGGCCACGATGATCAGCGCGTTGAAGATGACCGCCGAAAGGATGGCCGACTGCGGCGAGTGCAGGAACATGATGTTGAGCGCGTTCAGCACCGGGAAGACTCCGGCGAACATGGCCGGGATGATGGCGAAATATTTGGCCACGTCGTTGGCGATGGAGAAGGTGGTCAGCGCGCCGCGCGTCATCAGCAGTTGTTTGCCGATCTCGACGATCTCGATCAGCTTGGTGGGGTTGGAGTCCAGATCGACCATGTTCCCGGCTTCTTTCGCAGCCTGAGTGCCGGAGTTCATGGCTACACCTACGTCGGCCTGAGCCAGGGCGGGAGCGTCGTTGGTGCCGTCGCCGGTCATGGCCACCAGCTTGCCCTTGCCCTGTTCGCGCCTGATCAGGTCCATCTTGTCCTTGGGCTTGGCCTCGGCCAAAAAGTCGTCCACGCCGGCCTCGCGGGCAATCACGGCGGCGGTCAGCGGATTGTCGCCGGTAATCATGATGGTGCGGATGCCCATGGCGCGCAGCCGCGCCAGACGCTCCTTGAGGCCGCCCTTGACGATGTCCTTGAGGTAGATGACGCCCAGTGCGGCGGCGTTTTCCGCCACCACCAGTGGCGTTCCGCCGGCGCGGGCAATCTCTTCCACCTGTTCGCGGACTTTCTGAGGCAACTGCGATCCCTGCTCTTCGAGGAAGCGGGCGATGGCGTCCACGGAGCCTTTGCGAATGCGGGTGCCGGGCAGATTGACGCCGCTCATCCGGGTCTGGGCGGTGAAGGGAACGAACTCGGCGTGAATGCCGGCCAGGTCGCGGCCGCGCAGGTTGTACTTCTCCTTGGCCAGGACGACGATCGACCGGCCCTCGGGAGTTTCGTCTGAGAGCGAGGCAAGCTGCGCGGCGTTGGCCATGCGCTCCTGGCTGACGTCGGGGGCGGGATAGAACTCGGTTGCCTGGCGGTTGCCCAGGGTGATGGTGCCGGTCTTGTCCAGCAGCAGGGTGTTTACGTCGCCGGCGGCCTCGACGGCGCGCCCGCTCATGGCCAGCACGTTGTATTGGACGAGGCGGTCCATGCCGGCAATGCCGATAGCCGAAAGCAGACCGCCGATGGTGGTGGGAATGAGGCAGACGAGCAGCGACACCAGCACGAAGACGGATTGCGGAGCCTTGGAGTAGATGGCGAAGGGCTGCAAGGTGACTACGGCGAGCAGAAAGACGATGGTGAGGCCGGAGAGCAGGATGCTGAGCGCGATCTCATTGGGGGTCTTTTGGCGGGAGGCGCCTTCGACCAGGGCGATCATGCGGTCTAAGAAGGTTTCGCCGGGATTGGCAGTGATGCGGACCTTGATCCAGTCGGAGAGAACCTTCGTCCCGCCGGTGACGGCCGAGCGGTCGCCGCCGGCCTCGCGGATGACGGGGGCCGACTCGCCGGTGATTGCCGACTCGTCCACTGACGCCACGCCCTCGATGACCTCGCCGTCGCCGGCAATGTAACTGCCAGCCGGAACGTAGATGATGTCGCCCAGGCGCAGCAGGCCGCTGACGACCTCTTCAAAGTTGCCGTCGGCGGTGTAGCGCTTGGCGATGGTCTCGCCCTTGGCCTTGCGCAACGTGTCGGCCTGGGCCTTGCCGCGGCCTTCGGCCATAGCCTCGGCGAAGTTGGCGAAGAGCACCGTTACCCACAGCCAGAGGGTGATCTGAAGGTTGAAGCCGAACCCGGGGCGATGGTGGACAACGTTGTCGATGAGCAGCGCCGTGGTGAGCACGCTGCCGACTTCAACGACAAACATCACCGGGTTCTTGACCATCCAGCGGGGATCGAGCTTGCGCACCGAGTCCAAAAGCGCCTGACCGATGATTTCCGTATTCCAGAGACTCTTCTTTTCAGCCATGACAGTCCGTTTCGTCTTTTCCTGATGCGGTGTGGGTATCGGTTAGAAGA
>JBEKDB010000030.1:0-77754 GCA_050014575.1 Occallatibacter sp.
AGGCGGCTTCCGGCGGGTTAAACGACCTGCCGGACATACGAAAATGCGCCGATTTCATGCCCTTGCAGAAAAATACCGGCGACGGACTCTTCTAACTCGGCGCTTTTCAGAGGTTCCCTAAGTCTCCGGCTGAAATACACGCGCAATTGCCGGCGCCGCCGAGCGGCTTCCTCCCACGGAAAGGAGACCCTCGGCGGCATCGGTGTTTCTGTGCGATCGCGGGCGCGCTGAGCGCGAAGGGAAGCCGCCTTGGTTCGAAGCGGCTGCAAGCTGACCATCTCTGATAGAATCGAATGCGTTCGCGCCGACGCCTCAGAGTGCCTTGTGCGCGTGACCTCCCAAGAGCCCAATTGGAGATGGAAATGGCCAAGATGCCGACGCCGCGTTTCTCGTTTACCAACAGATTCAGCGCGTCGAATAAGGTCCCCCGGCAAATCAATCGAAATCTTATCTTCAATCAGATACGCATCAAGCAGCCCATTTCGCGGGCCGATTTGGCGCGGGCATCGGGCTTGCAGAGAAGCACCGTCTCGCTGATCGTGGAGGAGTTGATTGCCGAGCGATGGATCGTCGAGGGATCGATGGGCCGGCTGCCTCGCGGCAGAAGGCCCACGTTCCTGCATCTGAACGATCAGCGAGGCGTGCTGGCTTTGGATATCCATCCGTCGCAGACCACGCTGGCCGTGACCGACCTTGGCGGCAAGATCGTCGCGCAGAACATTATCGAGCTTCCCGTCAATCCCCAGAAGGTTCTCAGCGCCATAGTGGATGCGATTCGAAAGATGATAATCGCCAATAGCGACCGGTCTTTCGAGGGCATTGGCATCAGCCTGCCGGGGCGCTTCGATCCTCACCTGGAGAGATTCGTCTTTGCGCCCAACGTAACCTGGCCGATTCAACGCATCAAGTCCCGTGTGGAACAGGCCACCGGGCTGCCAGTGGTGGTGGACAACGTCGCCAACGCCTGTGCATTGTCCGAGGTCTGGTTTGGCGACAGCGACGGCATGCACGACCTGGTTGTAGTCAATGTCTCGGAAGGAATCGGCGCCGGCATCTTTGCCAACGGCCGGATTATCCGCGGAGAAGCAGGCTCGGCCGGTGAATTCGGTCACGTGCAGGTCGATCCAAATGGGTTGCCGTGCGGCTGCGGAAGCCGGGGATGCTGGGAGACCGTTGCCTCGAATCGCGCCGGGATGCGTTACTACACGGAGATAGCAAACAAACCGTTGACGTCGTTTGACGCTCTGCTCGAGTTAGTCGAGGCGGGAGATCCGGCGGCGAAGGCGGCGATCGAACGGATGTGCGCCGCGCTCGGCCGCGGGATGCATACGATTGCGTCCGCCCTGGCGCCAAGCGAGATCGTCGTGGTGGGCGACATTACGCCGCTCTGGGATTTGGCAGGTCCCCTGGTCGAGGCCGAAATGCGCCGCAACCCATTGGTGAGAGTTCCCATCATTCGGGCCGCTCACGAAGGCAAAAAGGCTCGATTGCGCAGCGCCGTGGCTTTGGTGATGCACGAGAACCCGCTCTGAGCATTGCCGCGCAAGAAGCCGCGATACCCGCGCCGTCCTCGATCGCCCGCAGCCTGCTTCGGAGCTTCCTGCCGACCAAGGAAAAGATTACCTGGCGTGTTCCTCGCCTTCCGTCCCAGAGTTATACGCCAAGTAGGCTTTGAGTGGGGATTGCGTTGCGCGGAGCGCGCGGACTACAGATTGAGCATTGAGGTCCGCGCCCTCGGCGCTGGTGTGTGTGTGGTCCATGGGAAAGAGGAGCGCCGACTTATCCGGGCCGATGGCTTCCAGGCGGTCGGCCTCAACGTTGGCCATGTCGGCTAATTCGACTTTCTCGGCGCCGGCAAGCTGGCGAATCGCGTCATCGTAACCCATGTCGCGCTCGATGTGCTGTTTGCCATCGACGCCAGTCGTCCAGATGTTACGGATGGTGAGCGTGAGAAGGATGGGAGTGGCGTGTTTGGCGCGGCTGCCGGCGATGTATTTGCGCATGTACCAGCCGTAAGTATGCACAGTCTCGACTCGGCCATCCAGCAGCGTGACGTCCTTTGATTCTTCGCCAAGCCCCTTGAGGGTACCGCGCGGCTTGCGGCCGTCGAGATCGCCACCGTCGTTGTGGCCCATCTGGATCAGCACGTAATCGCCCGGCTTGATCTCCGCCAGCACCTTGTCCCAGGAGCCTTCGTTGATGAACGTCCGGCTGCTGCGCCCGGCCCTGGCGCGATTGGCTACATTGATGCGCGCGGTATCGAAGTAGCGAGCCAGGTGATCGCCCCAGCCAAGATCGGCCTGGTTGCTGGCCGTCGAATCGCCGACGATGAAGACCGTCGGCAAGGCTGGATTCAGCGGAATCGCCGCGGCGGCGGAAGTCTGCACAGGCGTGGGCGGGGGCTGCGTCGAGGTTCCGGCAGCCGTCTGCGCATGGGCGAGGGATAATGCGAAGATTAGCGCGGCTGGCAGAAGGCCAGGGAGAGCGCGGTTCAACTTGGGCATTGTGAAAGCGCCTTTCGCGGAAGCCGCCCCGCGCCTTGGGTTCGGAGAGGGCCGGCTCCTCGATGAAATCGTGTTTGCTATCGGAACGAGTTTACCAGTCTCTTTGAGTCTTCAGGACCGATGTTCTGTTCTTTAAGTGGAAATCGACGCGACCATCGGCGAGCCGCGATCTTGAAGGGATTTGAAAAGGATATAGTATTCCTGGAACCGGAGCGTGAGTGTTTTCCATGATGAATCTCAATCGGGCCTTCTTGTTTGCAGTGCTTGCGTTCTCGACTTTTGCTCCGTTCACCGCGACTGCGCAGGCGCCCGCGCGCACCATCGTCGATTTCGATGCCGATTGGAAGTTCTTTCAAGGGGATGTGGCCCATGCGGAAGCGGCGGCGCTTGACGATTCCGCCTGGCGCGCCGTCACGGTGCCGCACGATTGGAGCATCGCCGGCCCCGTTGACGCAAAGAATCTCAGCGGTCCCGCCGGAGGCTTCTTTCCCACCGGAATCGCCTGGTACCGGAAGAGTTTCTCGCTGCCCGCCAAAGACGCCCGTCGCCGCGTCTATATTGCCTTCGACGGGGTGATGGCCAACAGCGACGTCTGGATCAACGGCTTCCACCTGGGCCACCGTCCCAACGGCTATGTGAGCTTCTTCTACGATCTTACCGGTCATGTGCAATTCGGGCCGGCCGCGCGCAATGTGATTGCCGTCCGCTGCGATACCTCTCAGCAACCTGCCTCGCGATGGTACGAGGGCGGGGGAATCTATCGTCCCGTCCGGCTGGTCCTCATGCGGGATGTGCATCTGGAGCCCTGGAGCACGTTTGTTACCACGCCGGTGGTTGCCGCGGGCAAGGCGATGGTCCACGTGGGGAGCACGGTGGTCAACGAATCCGGCGCGCCGCAAAGGATCGCGCTGGAGATAACGCTGACCGGGTCGGACGGGCGTCCCGCTGGGTTCATCGTGACTCCGGAGCAGACGATCGCTAAGGGCGAACGCGCGGCCTTCACGGCGGAGATATCCGTCCCCGCGCCGCAGCTTTGGGATCTCGACCATCCGTCGCTCTATCGCGTTGTTGCGCGCGTCCGGACCGGACCGGCAGACGGCAAACGGGTAGAAGTCCTGGACGAGGAAGAGTTACAGTTCGGCATTCGCGAGTTTCATTTCGATGCCGCCACGGGCTTCTGGCTCAATGGGCGCAACTTCAAGATCAAAGGCGTCGCCATCCATGGCGACGGAGGCGCGTTTGGAATCGCCGTGCCCACGGCAATCTGGGAGCGTCGGCTCGCGGCATTGCGCGCCCTGGGCGTGAACGCCATCCGCATCGCGCACAATCCGCCCTCGCCGGAGTTTCTCGACCTCTGCGACCGGATGGGCTTTCTGGTGATGGAGGAGCTCTTCGATTGCTGGACGGTGGGCAAGAACCCCTATGACTACCACCTCGATTTCGAGCAATGGTCGTCGATCGATACTCGCGATGCCGTGCGCCGTGACCGCAACCACCCCAGCATCATCCTTTGGAGCGCCGGCAACGAGATCCGCGACACGCCTCAAGCAGAGCTTGCGAAGGGCATCCTCGCAAGGCTGCTATCGATCTTCCACGAAAACGATCCCTCGCGCCCGGTGACGCAAGCTCTCTTCCGTCCTAACGTGAGTCACGACTACGACAATGGACTGGCTGACATGCTGGACGTGGTGGGACAAAACTACCGTGAAAACGAGCTCCTGGCCGCCCACGCGCAAAAGCCCTTACGCGCCATCCTGGGAACGGAGAACCATCATGATCGCGCGGCTTGGCTGGCTCTGCGCGATAGTCCGCCCTATTCCGGCCAGTTCCTGTGGTTGGGAATCGACTACCTGGGAGAGGCCGGACAATGGCCGAATATCAGCCGGCCAACGGGACTGCTTGATCGCACTGCTCTGCCTTACCCGCGCGCGTGGGAACGGCAGAGCTGGTGGGCGGAGGCGCCTAATGTGCACATCGCGCGGCGCGTTGCCTCCACTGAGCAATCCACAATCAACCCTGGTTCCAGGCCGGTTCAGCCGGCCCCGCGGGAAGCTCTGTACTTGGATTGGACGCCTCAGAGCACTGCCGCGCACTCTGAAGCCGTCGAGGTCTATACCAACTGCGATGAGGTCGAGCTGCTGTTGAACGGCCGGTCCCTGGGACGCCAGAAGTTGCACCCCGACGCCTCTCCGCTCACCTGGGACGTGCCCTACGCGCCCGGCTCGCTGAAGGCCGTGGCATACAACCGGGGGCGCCTTGTGGCCGAGGATGAACTCCGCACGGCAGGGAAGGCGGCACGCATCGTGCTCTCGGCGGAGCGCGCCACGGTTTCCGCCGGCAGTCAGGATGCGGTTGTCATCGTCGCCACCGCGGCGGACGATGCAGGCCTGCCGGTTCCGGCCGCGGACAATGAGGTCCAGTTCACGGTCTCGGGTCCAGCCGAGATCCTGGCCACCGACAACGGCGACACTGCCGGTCACGAGTCTTTCCTGCTGCCGCGCCGCCGTCTTTTTGGAGGCCGGGCAATCGCAATCCTCCGTGCAACCGCCTCGTCGGGCAGCATCCAGGTTCATGCCTCGGCGGCGGGTTTGGTCGGCGGCGATGCGAGACTCACGGCTGTTGCCGGCAATCCTTCGCACCTGGCGCGCGCATTCTAAAGCGGATTCGCTCAGCTCGCACAGCGTTCGTCCTCTGACCTGGGGGGTGAAGATTCCTTTCCAGACTTGCTGACTTAAGTCCCTTATCTTGAAGTACTTGGCGCACTCTGGTCCGGCTTCGTGGGTCAAGGCATCGATGATGGGGAGCGCGTTCAGGAATAGAGCGCCTCAAGGAAAAGCAATGCGACCTAAGTTGCATAAGAATAAATAATTTTTCTATTGACATTTGTAGCCCAAATGACTTAACTTTTCGCGGAGGTCAAACTGTTGATTTGGGCTTTGCTCAAATTCGGGGTTTGAACTTCGCTGAGAATGTTGCACCACCCATACTCACTCACGGAGGCTTTCCAAGCGGACATATGAACAGAAACGAGTTTGCCGACACAATGCATGTCAGGCGCAAGCGCAGCGGAAGCTGGGCCAACGCAGTTGCAATCTTACTCGGGCTGATGATTTGCCTGGGGTGGGCGGCCACGCAGGCCGCGGCGCAAACAGCTGGCGAAGGCGCTATAGTGGGCACGGTCAAGGATGCCACCGGCGCGGTCATCCCCAACGCCAAAGTCACTGCAACGAACCAGGCCACAAATATAGCCACGACGCGCACTTCGTCGTCCGCGGGCTTCTACTCCATCACTCCTCTGCCGCCGGGCACCTACACCATTCGGGTAACGGCGACCGATTTCAAGACGCTCGTACAAGAGAACCTGGTTCTGGATGCCTTGCAGACCCTGGGGTTCAATCCTGTGCTGGTCGTCGGCGCTCAGACGCAAAGCATCACGGTAACCGCGGCGCCTCCAGTGCTGGAGACAGAGAATGCAACTCTGGGCCTGACCATGGAGAACGCCGATTATGCGAACCTGCCGGTCCAGATGGCCAGCGGCAATCAGCGCGACCCCACGGCGTTCGGAGTTCTGACGCCGGGAGCGCAGAGCGGACCTCGCTTGCCCAATATCGGTGGAACGGGCGGCTATTTGGGCCAGCTCTATCTGGATGGCATGCCGGCGGAAACGGTGAGCCAACAGGGCGACAACCGGCTGATCTCCGAGGGCATGAATCTGGACGCAGTGGATCAGTTCCAACTGCTGACCAGTTCGCCACCGGCGGAGTACATGGGCGCCGGCGCGGAGAACTTCACGATGAAGTCCGGCGGTGTCAAGTATCACGGGCAGGTGTCGGAGTTTGTGCGCAATACGGTATTCGATACATGGTGCTTTACCTGTAAGGCCGCCACGATCAAGAATTCGGTTGGCGCGACCGTCGCGGCTCCCAAGCCCTGGGAGCATCAGAATGAGCTGTCGGCGTCCGTCGGCGGCTATGTTCCGCATACAGGCAAGAAGCTGTTCTTCTTTTACGCTTACGACCGGTACCATTACCGTGCGGTGGTCAACCCCTCGCTGTTAACCATTCCGACCCCGCTGATGCTGGCCGGCAACTTTACCGAATTGACGGAAACCGCGGCGTACCCCACCGGCAATCCGGTCTCGGGACAAACCGGAGCAGGGGCCAACAATCCGGCATGGCTCTACAATCCGCTGACCAATAGCTGCCCCGGCACTGGCGCTGTCTGCACGCGGCAGCCACTTTCGTCCGGCGGGACCAACAACGTCATCCCGTCAGCTTTGCTGTCTCCCATCGCCCAGGCCATGCAGCAGTGGATGCCTGCGCCGACCAACCCCGGCGTTCTTGTGAACAACTATCTGGGAAGCATTCCAACCGGCAAGGACAACCATGTGAACAACTGGCGCGTCGATTACGATATGAGCGCCAAGCACCGGATCTCCTCGGTGGGAGTGATGGGCACCTATGGCTACCTCAACAACTGGGGCTCTCCGTATCTTCCCCAGCCGTACGTAGGCGGCGACGATGCCGCCATCTACCCCAAGGACTATGTGATCGGTGACACGTATACCGTTTCGCCGAATCTGGTCAACCAGTTGAAGTACTCCTACACCAGGTTCTTCCAGAACATCTACGACGATACGCAGGGTGTGACGGCATGGGAGGTGGGGACCTTCGGAATCACCAACCTTCCGGCGGGCCAGGCCGGGCAGGAGTTCCCTGGCGCGAGCTTCGGAACCACGGCGGCCTATAATAGCGGGCTGAGCGGCTGGACCGGGGGCTCCAACTCGACCTCTACCCAGCTCACGACGCCGAACAACTACGCCCTCACGGACAACGTCCAATGGCTGAGAGGGAAACATGCGCTGACCTTCGGCGGCACGCTTCAGTTCGAGAACATCAATAACGCCAACCCGGCCACTTACACCGGCGTTCTCGCCCTGTCCTACAACGCCAACTCGACGGCCAATTACGGCTGGAACAACACCGCTGGGACCACCACGAACGCGATCAGCACGGGCGGTACGGGCTATGCGGGCCAATTGGGAGCCACCGCCGCCACTACCGGTCCCTCCGGGTTTGCATACGCCAGCTATCTGCTGGGCGCGGTCGGGGGCACGCCAACCCTCGGTCTGCAGCCTGTCAGCGAAGTGGGAGGACGCTTCTTGACCATTGCGCCCTATGCCGAGGACATCTTCAGAGTAACGCAGAAGCTGACCCTCGACATCGGACTTCGCTGGGACTACCTGCCACCGTATCACGAAGTCCAGAATCGCTGGACATTCCTCAATCCAAACATCACCAACCCGCTTACCAATACGCCCGGCATGTTGCAATTCGCCGGCCGCTGGGGCGGACCGGGCGTATCCTGCATGTGCAACACGCCGGTGCAGACCTACTGGAAGAACTATGGACCGCGCGTGTCGGCGGCCTATGAGTTGAACCCCAAGACAGTCTTCCGGGCAGGCTATGCGCAGGTCTTCTCGCAGGGCGGCGGCGTCGGCGGACGCGGCGGCGCCTCCGGCGGCACTGGACAGACCGGCTTTAACGTGAGCGCCATCGGCCCTGCCGAGAGCACGTCGACCGCATCGGCTGCGCCCTCTTTCTTTCTGAACACCAGCGCCGGCTTCACCGCCGCGGGAATGGCGAATGCCTCGCTCTTCGGGGCGGGCTTTGCTTATCCCTCGGCGCCGGCGCAGAACGTCGCGGCTCAGGAGCTGGGCACCGGCTTCTATCTGAGCACGCCCACCACAATGGCGACCGCCAGCTCGGTCAGTTACGGGGACTTCTATCTTGCCGGGCGCGCTCCGGAGTTGGAGATGTACAACGCCGGCTTTGAGCGGGGAATCACTCAAAACATGACGCTGGCAGTCAATTATGTGGGTAACGAGAGTCACTTTCTTCTCGACTACTCAGGCGCCGGCAACGCCGACTCGTCGACTAGCCGCGGATACTGGCTCAACCAGCTGAATCCCATGTACCTTGCCATTCTCGGTCCCATTACGGCGCAGGGTACCGGCGGCGGAGCCGGCGGGCCGCTCCTGAATGCGCAAGCGAACGCCACCACGGTCGCTCAAGTCACAGCGGCCATACCCACCGCTCCGGCTCCCACATTCTTTACCAAGGCCGGGGCGGTCAGCAGCAAGGCCACCATCGAGCAGATGCTGGTCGCGTTCCCGCAATACACCACAGTAGCCGATACCTGGGGCAACAGCGACAACTTCAGCTACAACTCCCTCCAGGTCACACTGAACCAGCGCCTGAGCCAGGGGTTGACGTTCAACGTGAATTACACGTTCTCGAAGAACATCGGCGACGACACCAACTTCCGCAGCGGCTTCGCTATTCCGGCCGGCGCGGTCTCGCGCTCCAGCTCGGCCTGGAAGATGGACCGCATCGAGCGTTCCTGGACGGCAATCTCGATTCCCCAGAACCTGAAGGCCTTCGGCGTTTGGAACCTGCCTTTCGGGCAGGGGCATATTGGCAACGACAATCGCCTGGTCCGCTGGGCAGCGGGCGGATGGCAGCTCTCCGGCATCTATAACTGGATATCGGGGACACCCGTTCAAGTCACCTGGAGCGGGAGTACTTCGGCGACCTATCCGGGGCAGGGACAGGCTGTACCGGACCTGAACCCGGCGTTCGGCAGCAATAGCGCCCGCATCAACGGACATTATGGAAAGGGGCCGTACGGATACAATACCTGCAACCTGGGCATCAACGTAATCGGTCAAACCGGCTGCACCCAGATTCCGTACATCTCCGTCAATGCGTTCGCCGCTCCGCAGAACATCTCCTCGAACAGTACCGCCCAGTATCTGCTCGGGAACGCGCCTCGGACCAGGGCGCTCCAACTGCGCAATCCCTACTCCTGGAATGTGGACTCCGGTTTGAAGCGCACATTCCCCATCCACGAAAACCTGAAGTTCGTCTTCGAAGCCGATTGCCTGAATACCTGGAACCATGTGACCTTCGGCGGTCCCAGCGCCGGCTGGGCTGCCGGTTCCACCGCCTTCGGCACCATCGGCAGCGCCTCCGGCAACCGCGACTGGCAGTTCGCCGGCCACATCACCTTCTAACAACCTCCCGGCTTGCATCCGCCGCAGTTCATCGCGGCGGATGCGCCAGGACGAAACCTCCCGCCCCGGCTGAACGCACACATTCAAGTGTGACTTATGAGCCACGCGCCTTAACTGGCGCTGCCGGGCCTATTCCTGTTTGTGGCTGAGGAAACCGCATGTCGATTCAAGGTAAGATACTCATGCTCGCCATGGCGGCGGGCATTTGCTTTTTGGGGCAACAAAGCCTGGTATTGGCACAGCACCAGCCCAATGCGCAACAACAGGCCACCATTGCCAACAACGAAATGCGGCACTTTGGCGACGCCCCAGATAACCCCGGCCCCATCGCCACGGACCTGTCCTACTCGACCAAACCCGCGGCAGTAGCCAAGGCCATGCGCAAGGTTGCCGACTGGCAGCTCGAAAGATCTCAGTCCTACTTCGACCGGGTTTGGACGTGGAGCGCGCTTTATGTCGGATTCATAGCCGCTTCCGACTCGCTGGGCGACCCAAAGTATAGTGATGCCATGCTGGCAATGAGCCAGAAGTTCGATTGGCAACTGCGCGGCCGTCTGCCCAACGCCGACGATCAGAGCATCGCGCAAACCTATCTCGAGTTATATCTCCTCAAGAGGGACCCCGCAATGATGCGGCCGGCGCAGGGCACCCTGGATGCGATCCTGGCCGCGCCAAGGACCTCCGCGATCCCCGGCAAGGAGATTGCATGGTGGTGGTGCGATGCGCTGTTCATGGCGCCGCCCGTGTGGGCGCGGATGTATGCCGCTACCGGCGACCGTAAGTACATCGACTACCTCGACGAGGAATGGGCCAAGACTTCCGGCCGTCTCTACGACACCCAGGAGCATCTTTATGCGCGGGATTCCGCCTTTCTGACCCGGACCGAGGCCAATGGAAAGAAGATGTTCTGGTCGCGCGGCAATGGATGGGTGATGGGTGGAATCGTCCGGATCCTCCCATACCTGCCCAAGGACGATCCTGCTCGCGCTAAATATGTAACTCAATTGCAGGAGATGGCAGCGCGGGTGGCGCAGCTTCAAGGGCCGGATGGGCTCTGGCGCTCGGGTCTGCTTGACCCCGGCGACTACGATCTGCCGGAGCTCTCGGGCTCAGCCTTCTTCACCTATGCACTAGCCGCCGGTGTGAATCAAGGAATACTGGATAAGAAGGTCTATCGGCCCGTGATCGACAAGGCCTGGGCCGGGATGCTGCATCATGTGTATGCCGACGGGCGGCTGGGCTGCATCCAGCAGACAGGCGCGGCGCCGGCGCCCTTCAGGGAATCCGCGAGTTATACCTACGGCGTGGGCGCTTTTCTGCTGGCGGGCAGCGAGATACGGCAGATGAATGGCCATTCCGCGCGAAGATGAGACTTATCCGGCAGCTCCGGCACAGCTTTTCACATGCCGGAGTTGGGCCTTGCGGCTTGTCCTTTGTCTGCGAGGGATCGTCTGAGAGGATCTACTGCGGAATCACCTCGGTTCGCCGTAGGGTATGTCTTTCGGGTCCTTCACCGTCGAGTCCGTGAAGACCGGCTTGCTTCCATCCGCCGTCTTGATGTTGCTGTCGGTAAGGGTCCAGTTCTTGGAGTTGGCGATAGTTCCCGCGGTGGCGGCCTCTATGTCCAGATGGTCGAGGCGGAAGTCGTCGAGCGTGGCGTTGGGATAGGCAGCGACGTTGAAGGCGCTCCTGGCACCGGTCGCCTTGATATTCCAGATGTGAACGTTACTGAAATGCGGAAGCCCCTGCTCCTCCGGGACCTTGGTGGTAAGAGTGACCCAGTAGGAAGGGATATCTTTCACGCCGCCGGGGATAGTGGCATAGCTGTAACTCGGGTTCCAGTTCATGGTGATGTGAATCGGTATGGCGACCCCCTCCAACGTGAGGTCGTGGATGCGGATGTCCCGCGCAAAGCCGCCGCGCGTGTGAGCCGACTTGAAAAGGACGCCGGATGGAACCCCGCTGAACGCGGTGATGTTATAGGCCTCGATATTGCGGAAGCCTCCCGATGTCTCGCTGCCGATGGTGATGGCCGCTGCCCCCCGGCGCACAATGGAGTCGCGGATCACAATGTCTTCGGTGGGGCGGTTGACGCGCAGGCCGTCCGAGTCGCGCCCGGCCTTGAGGCAGAGGGCGTCGTCGTTCACGTCGATGTCTGCGTGTTCCACCAGCACTTTCCGCGAAGAGTCGATATCGATGCCGTCGGTGCTCGGCCCTTTCCCGCCCTCGTTGTTGCGGATGGTGACGCCGTCGACGTGAATATCGTGCGAGTATAGTATCTGCACCGTCCAGAAGCCGGATCGCTTGAGCAGAATCCCTCCGCCAAGCTGAATGTCCGACGAGTTTTGAATCAGTATCAAGCGCGGCCTGCGCGCGTCGTAATCGGAGGCCCAGCGCAGCCCCTTGGGCTCATAGATGGCGCGAAGATCCCAGTAGGACTTCCACCAGATAGGCCCGTCGCCATCGATTATGCCTTTGCCGGTAATGACGACATTGTGCTGGTCGCGCACATTGATTAGTGCCGCCGGCCAGGTCATCTCGATGCCCGCGATGCGCGTGGGAAGCATTGGGTAATCTTCCAGCTTCTCGGAACCTATTAGCGTGGCGCCATCCGGCACGTCGAGAGTTACACCCGACTTGAGAAAGATCGAGCCGGTCAAGTAATTTCCAGGCTTCATCGTCACGGTTCCGCCAACGGCGGCTGCCGCATCGATGGCCTTCTGAATCGACAATGTATCGAGAGCCGCGCCGTCTCCCTTGGCTCCATAGTCGTTGATCTGGAAAGCCTTGGGCACGGCGGAGGCTGAGCCAGCGGTCAGCAACCCAAGAACAGTGCCGGCAACCCATCGAGTTAGTGTGATCATTTGCTCCTCAGTTCTTCAAGATGAATGGGGCCAAAAAGGCCCGAAGGTATGGGCTTTAGGTTGTCCATGTCCTGGGGATCGAAGCGCCTGCCATACTTCGCTCGCAACGCAGTGTAGTCACGCGGCGGCTGCCCGGCCAGCAGATTAATCGCAGTGTTATAGACGCGAACTTCGATCCGATTCTCGCCACTGTGAACGGATTTGGAAATGTCGATCAGGTACGGCGGGTGCCAGAGCGATCCCGCTCGTTGACCGTTGACAAAAACGATGGCTGCCTCCCGGATTGGCGGATCGAGGAGAGCGCTCATGCCGGAAGCATGAGGCCGTCGATTGTCGGTGATCGGAGTTCCAGTGCCAAAGTCGAGAACGATGTGTGTGTCCGGCTTGAGAGCGTGGCCGATCGAGACGTCGCGCGTGTAGACAGCCTCGCCGGAGTAGAATTGCCTGCCTGGAACCTCGGTCCAGGAAGTCAGACTGGCAAGTGCCTGCGGCGCCGCGCTATCCGCAAACTGAATCTGCCAGCCGGTGGTCAGGTCAGCTAGAAGCTCTTTGGTCGAATCCGCAGATTGCACCGGAGGCATTTTCGATTTCTTGCTCCCGGCTTCAGTGCCGTCATTCAAGATGAAGACCCGGGACTCGTACGGAGCTAGCTGCAAGGGAATACGGGCTCCAGCGGTTTGCGAAGCGGACTGAAGAATGTTACCGCTATCCGGATCCCATGACTCAACGACGGGACGAGAAGAGCGAAACTGAATGCTTAAATCCACTGGCCGATTGCCGGTGTTAACTACAAAATAAACGTCGCTGGCGGCAAGCTTGCGATGAATGAACCCGAGGCCGGAGGTCTGCCCGGTTGCATCCAGATCGGGCAGCAGCGCGCCGTGAAGAGCATCGGGCAGGCTCGCCGGCGAATCGACGAGAACGCCTGGGTGACCGCTCTCGCGAAAGAGCTTTGCGGAAATAGAAGCAATTTGCGGCGAATCGCTCTGTTCGAGCAGGCCCGGAGCCAGGGAGGGGAGCTTCCCGAGCGCGATTACCTTGCCGGTCCCCGCCGCGTAGCCCTCTATCTTCTTATAAGTCCCCAGAGGAATCCTGTCTGTCGGGGGAAGAATCAGGACGGGGTAGGGAATAACACCGAGTTTGTTGATCGTGGCTGCGTCGATGTAATCGATGTTATAGCCGGAATCGAGAATCGCCGCCATTAGGTCAGGCGCGATCCGCCTTCTCATTTCATCGGTCACGGAAACGTGGCCGGGGGTAAAGGCGGCTTGGGCGTCGTCTTCCGGCAATAGGATAGCGATATCGTTGGCGGGCTTGCCCTGGCGCAGAAGCCAACTGACTCGTTGTAAGTACCTTGTAACATCGGGCATGACCGGAAACCAGGGGTTGTGCGAATTGAAGACCGCGGCCGCGTAAAGCGACCAGCCCGGCTCGCCGGCTCCCGGAGGGGAATACGGATAGCCGTGCCCGACAAATTGGTTTACGCCGAGAAGAAACATGCGGTCGGCTTCTGCTTTCATGTCCAGCGGAGTGGCACGGAAAGCGGGCGAATGAAGCCAGGTCCATGTTTCGGCGGAGGTGAGGTTGCGGCCATACAGATGACTCGCGGAGCTTGCCCAGCGTGTAAAAGAGAAGGTGTTCCATTGCGGGCCTTCGCCTTCGGGAAGATTGGGAACGGCCTCGTCGGCCAAAGTAACCGCTGGCTCTCCATAGGTCTGCGACCGGAACAGAGTGCGGTGGGCCTCGGCAAACTGCGTAATGGGAGCGAGATAGTTATCCCGGATAAGATCGGAAAGCGTCAGACCCCAGTCGTGACGGATCGCTTCCGCTTGCGGCGTGCCTCCGGCGAGCAACTCGGGAAGGTGGGGAATAAGGTCGTAGCCGCGCCGCCGCTGAAACTCGGCCGGCAAGTCCGGAGTCCAATCGGCCGCGTAAACCTCCAGCGAATCGGAGAAGACGGAGTGGGGAGGCTGTTCGCCGAACGCGTTGAGCAACGGAGTAGCCACATTGGCCAGATGCGCGTCGATGGCGGCGCGAGAAAAGTGGTCGAGCACATAGCCTTCTGCCCCAGCGGCCGGGCGCTTGACCTGCTGTAGCGTGTGACTTGCAATAAAGAAGAGAGCGGTGCGAGTCCCTGCCGCCGGCGGGATGGAACCGGTGGCTAGATCGATGCGCACCGCTGAGGCCGGGTCGAAGGATTTCTCTGTACCTGAAACCGCAAATTCGGCAATCATGCTGTCTCCATCCGCAAGCGGGGGAGAAGCGACTGGCGCATCGCCGATTGGCAGGGAGATGACCTTGAGGCGGCCCGCGGAAAGAGCGAGTGTGGTCTTGGCACCGCCGTAAGGCCAGCCGCTGCCAAGGGTAATATCGACGCGCATACCAAGCGACCAACCGGTCTTATTGGCAAAACTAACATCATCAAGAAACTCGGGCGATAGGTATTGAAGGTTCTTTATGCCTTTTGCTTCGTCGTCGAGCATCAAGGGATAGACGGGCTGAATCTCCACGCCGCCGATGCCCGCGCCGCGCATGGTTTCCAGCTCCTTTTGGAGTTCCGGCTTGGTTACGGCCGGACCGAACCACCACCAGCGCATCATGGGCCTTGCATCGTCCAGCGGATTGAGGAAGCCCTGCCGCAAATCCTGAGTGGAGCCTTGCGCAAGCAGAAGGGCGGAGGCCGAGAAGAAAAGCGCCAGGCCCGCAAGCAAGCGGAGTGGCGGAATCCGGCCCGATTGAGTGGATAAGCGAAGCTCATGGGTCATAAAGTTACTCCTGTCAGCCGATCCCAAGAGAAACTCAAGCCACCCCGGCGCAAGCGGCAAGAAGGAGCTAAATGGTTACCCATTTCAAACCTGCGGAACCTTCATCACGTTCACGGTCCTGGGTGGCATGGGAGTCGCGGGCAGGTTGAAGTCTGCCTGCGAATCTGGTTTAGATGGGTCGAAGTCTGAAAAGTCTTTGGTCAGAAACTTGCGAAGCGGGAGCTTGGCTTGGCGGATGCCACGCGCGATGCAGCGCGCCAGTTCATAGGCTCCGTACGTGTTGAAGTGAGTGTCATCGCTGATTGCTTGGGTCTGGTTGGGGAAGGCGTTGGCCGGGTAGTGCATGAATGCCTTCATAGAGGCTTCCGGGCCCATAGCTTCAAAGAGAGTCTTGCTCATTGCGTTGAGGTCGATGAGCGCAACGCGCTGAGCCGCCGCGATTTCGCGGACCGCATCGGGATAGCCGGCGAGTGAGTTAGTTATTCTGCCATCGGCATCGAAAGTGCGCCGGTTCATGCTGGTAACAAGTACCGGCGTCGCACCCTTGGCGCGAGTTTGCGCGATGTATTCGGCCAGCAGTCTCTTATAGTCGTCGATGGAGACGGCGTTGGGCTTCTGGTCGTTGTGGCCGAATTGCATGAAGAGATAGTCACCGGGCTGGATAAGGGACATGACCTTGGCAAATCGCCGCTCGCCCTCGAAGCTTCGGATGGTTTCACCCGACTCGGCGTGATTGGCAACTACGACGCCGATGCGGAAGAAGCGTGGAAGCATCTGGCCCCAGGCGGCCCATGGTTCCACGTCCTGATCCACAACGGTGGAGTCTCCCGCGAGATAGATGGTAGGCTCCTTGATCGGTTCTATGGCGAGAGACCGGAAACTGGGGTGGTCGCCGTTGAATTCGAGAGTCAGTTTTCCGTCCCAGTCCAGGTTGCCAATCTCGCGGGGTTTGAGCCGCACTAGCTGAGTCGAATCGCCGGCAATCTCAGGCACGCGGATGTTGACGTCGAAGGCGCGGGTGACCGAGGCATTGGCCTTGACGAAGACCTTTTCAAGCATAAGCCGCCGAGCCTCCGCCCAAACGGTTGTTGTGGAGGGCTGGCCAGCGCCAAGGACCACTTTTGCTCTGTAACTTCCTTCAGGCAGCGCAATGGAGAAGAAAAAGGGTTTATCGCTGGAGCAGGACTTTGGCGCAACCTCCGGAGCCGAATTCAAATCGAAGCCCGGCGTAGTTGCCGAATAAAGAGAGCTTGCGGTTAGCTCGATGGAACCGCGGTGGGCACGGCCGCAGACGAACGTCTGTGAATGACTGGCGAGCGCGCCGGCAAACAGAGCGAGAAGGAGAATGCGCCACATGAGGGCTCCATGAACAGGTGAGGACCGAGGCGATGATCCGGCATTTTCGAGGCAGACTTCGCCATGAACCGCCACGCAACGATTTATACATCTCCGCTACTCCCATTGGCAACTGTTGGCCTATTGAATCCTGAGACCCCTGCCATGCGCACAAGGCCGCTTCCGGAGCTGCCAGCGCGGCGCAAAACCCCTGTTGACAGATTCAGCAGACGGTGCGAACATATGACCATCAGTCAGACACGGTGAATCGTCATCTATGAATATCAGTCATTTATCGCTCCCAGCTGCTCTCTCCGATGCCCCCATAACTGGCAATGCGCCCCAGCGGGCAGGCATCGGGCGACGGGAACGCCGCGGCGCGGAGACCCGGCTAAAATTGTTTCGGTGCGCTCTTCAACTGATTGCGGAGCGCGGCTTCTCCAACGTCACCGTGGAGCAGATCACCGAAGCGGCGGACGTGGGCAAGGGAACCTTCTTCAACTATTTCGAGAGCAAAGATCATGTGCTGGGTGTGATGGCGGAGATTCAGCTTCGCAAGATGAGAGAAGCCTTGCTGCTCGGTGGGAACAGCAAGCGGGCCATACACTCAGTGCTTCACCATCTGATGTTGCGCCTAGTGGAAGAACCGGGACGCAGTCCCAGCCTGGCGCGCGCCTTCATCTCCTCCTTCCAGACCAGCGAGGGCGTTCGCAGCATCATTGGGAGCAATATGCGCGAGGGCCTCAAGATGATCGGGGAAGTTGTGGCCGCGGGGCAAGAGCGCCACGAGATCGACCCTCGGTTGAAGAAGGATAAGGTTGCGATCCAGCTTCTGCAAACGTGCATGGGAACCGTGCTGTTATGGTCGCTGCATGGGGAGCCGGCGCTTGAAGCAAGGATCGAAGACAGCTTTCAGCACTTCTGGAGATCGATTGCCAACTCCGGTCGAGAGCAGGAACCATGAAATTCATATTCCGCATTGGCGTTCTTCTGGGTCTGGCGGGCGCGATCGGCGGCTCGACCCCGGACGCGATCTGCGCGGCTCAGCAAGCGCAGCCGTATCGCCTGACGTTGCAGGATGCGATTCAGAAGGGGCTTCAGGCCAACCTTAGCGTGCTTGTCGCCGGTACGCGCGTCGACGAGGCCGAGGGCACGCGTGAGCGCCGCTTGTCGGCAGCGCTGCTGCCGCGGGTCAATGCGCAAACCTACGCAAACGTGCAAAACCGCGACCTGCGCGCCTTCGGAATTTCGGCTCCTGGTTTGCCTGAAGTTGTGGGACCATTCTCGAATTACGATTTCCGCATTTATGCGCAACAGAACATTGTCGATCTGGAGAGCTATCGCGGGTTGAAGGCGAGCGAGCGGGCGCTCGATGCGGGCAGGATGGATTTGCAGGACGCGCGCGACCTGATCGTTCGCTCGATTGCGAGCCTCTATTTGAATGCGCAGTCCGCCGCGGCGCGGGTGGAGTCCGCGCAATCGCGAGTGAAGGATTCGAGCACCCTGTTCAAGTTGGCCAAAGACAAGCACGACGCGGGAACGGCGACGGGCGTTGATGTGCTCCGCGCCGAGGTGCAGTTGGCCAACGACAGGCAGGCAAAGCTCGTGGCCGAGAACCAACTGAAGCAGTCGCTGCTAACTCTGGCGCGGAACATGGGCATGAGCCCAGACACGCCGCTGGAGCTCGCCGAGCCGCTCCGTTACCAGGAGCTGAGCCAGCCAGACTCCGAGTCGCTTGTGCCCGCGGCGCTGCTCTCTCGTGCCGACTATTTATCGCTCTCCAGCCAGCGCCAGAGCCTGGTGGAGCAGCAGCGCGCCAGCCAGGCCCGCTTCTATCCAAAGCTCAGCATCAATGGCAACTTTGGAGCGATTGGCCGCAGCATCGGCGGCGTGCAACCCACAGGCCTGGTTCAAGGCCAGATCGATTTCACGGTCTTTGATAGCGACCGCAACGGCGAGGCGCAGGAACTGGCCAGCCGCGTCAAGCGCATCGACGATCAGATTGCGGATCTGCGGCGAGGCATCGATGAGGATATCCGCGAGGCGCTGCTCAATTTGGACTCTGCGGCCGAGCAGGTGACTGTCGCCAGGGAAGGCCGGGATCTGGCGCAGCGGGAACTGGAACTCGCGCAGGATCGTTTTCAGTCGGGAACGGCCAACAATGTGGAGGTTGTGACCGCTCAAGACGAACTGGCCCGCGCCGAAGAGAACTATATCCTTGCCGTTTCCAGCCATGTGGATGCGAAGTTCGCGCTCGCCCGCGCCATGGGAGATACGGAGAAGAATATTGTGCAATTTGCAGGGAATCCATAAGCGGTCTTGCCGGCCGCTCTGCGCTCGATGTTACTGTTCGCGAGGTTCAATGCTATGAAGAGAGTTATTCCTGTGTGGATTCTGCTGGCCGCGGCGATTGCCGCCGGCATCTATTTCTACCCGCGTTTGACAAAGAAGCCGGCGTCAGTGAATCAACTCACGCTCTCCGGCAACATTGAAGCGCATGAGAGCCTGGTGAGTTTCAAGGTGCCGGGGCGCATCGTCGAGTTGCCTGTCGAGGAGGGCCAGCAAGTTGAGCAAGGCACTATGCTGGCGCGCTTGGAAGACGCCGACTCCAGGCAGAAGGTGCGGATTGACGAGGCGGGCGTGCGCGTGCGCGAGTCCGACCTTGCGCTTACGCTGGCCGGAACGCGCGAGCAGGAGGTAAGAGCTGCGCAGCAGTCCATGATCGATGCGCAGGCCGATCTCGAGCAGAAGAAGCTGGACAACGATCGCGCGCGTCAGCTCTTCGGCAAGGATGAGATCTCCGCGCAGGACCGCGACCAGGCGGCAACCGCGCTGAAACGCGCCGAGGCTATCTTCAAGGCCGCGCAGCAGCGTTACAACGAGGCGGTCGAAGGCAGCCGCAAGGAAGATATAGAGATTGCGCGCGCCAATCTGAACCAGGCCAATGCGAACCTTGGCTTGTCGCGAGTGAACCTGGATTATGCGGTTCTGCACGCGCCTTCCGCCGGAGTAATTACGGTGCGCCAGGCTGAACTGGGAGAAGTGGTCGCGCAGGGTTCTCCGGTGGTTACGCTCGCCGACCTGGATCATGTCTGGCTGCGCGCCTATATCGCCGAGACGGATCTGGGCAGTATCCACTGGGGCCAGGAGGCCACGGTCACTACCGATACCTATCCCGGCAAGCAATATCATGGGCGCATTTCGTTTATCTCGTCCAGCGCGGAGTTTACGCCGAAGAGCGTGCAGACTTATACGGAGAGGGTAACTCTTGTCTACAGGATCAAGATCGATATCGATAACCCCAATCGCGAATTGAAACCGGGCATGCCCGCGGATGCTCACCTCGAGCTGGCCGCGGCCCAGCCTGCGGGGACCGTGCCGGCAAATCAATGACCGATCGGCTTCAGTCCGCAATTGTGGCCGAGGGGCTCACGAAGAGCTTTCCAGGCGTGCGCGCCGTCGATGCGCTGAGCTTCGATGTGCGCGGCGGAGAGATATTCGGCCTGGTCGGTCCCGACGGGGCAGGGAAGACGACCGCCCTGCGAATGCTCGCGGGCATCATGCCTCCCGATGCGGGCAATGCCACGGTCGCCGGCTTCGACGTGGTCCGCGATCCCGAGGGCGCCAAACACGAACTGAGTTATATGCCGCAGCGTTTCGGGCTCTATGAAGACCTGACTGTGGATGAGAACATCCGCTTCTACGCGGACCTATTCGGAGTGCGAAAGACCGAGCGCGAAACTCGCTCCGCGCAACTGCTGCAAGCGGCGGGAATGAGCGAGTTTCGCAAGCGCCTTGCCGGCAAGCTTTCCGGCGGCATGAAGCAGAAGCTAGGTCTGGTTTGCGCGCTTATTCATCGCCCCAAGGTGATTCTGCTGGATGAACCGACGACCGGCGTCGATCCTGTTTCTCGCCGCGACTTTTGGCGCATCCTATACGAACTGTCCTCGGAGGGAGTGGCGATTCTGACCTCGACCGCTTACCTGGATGAAGCCGAGCGCTGCCATCGCGTGGCGCTGCTCGATCGGGGCAAGTTGCTGTTTTGCGATGAGCCGGCGAACCTCAAGACCAGGATGGGCAAGGGCGTTTTGTCGGTTACATCGGCGGAGCCGCGCGGGCTGCGGAGCGCACTCGAAGACGCGGATGGAATATCTAGCCTTGTGCTGACCGGCGATGGACTGCACGTGGTGGTGGACGATGCCACGCGCCGCGTTCCGGAGTTTGAAGCGCGGCTGAAGAGCGCGAATGTTCCCTACGATGCGATTCAGCAGGTGGCGCCAACCATCGAGGACCTTTTTGTGGATGCGGTCCAGAGCGGAGCGGCGCCCCATGCCTGAGCAAGTTACCTCAGTCGCAATGGAGGACCTGGTGAAGCGATTTGGCGGCTTTGTGGCCGTCGATCGGATCAATCTCGAAGTTAGCAAAGGCGAGGTCTTTGGGTTTCTCGGGCCGAACGGAGCGGGCAAATCCACCACGATTCGCATGCTTTGCGGGCTGCTCAAGCCTACCTCGGGCCGCGCGCTGGTTGCGGGATACGACGTAGCTCGCGAGCCAGAAGCGGTGCGGCAGAATATCGGCTATATGTCGCAGAAGTTCTCTCTCTATAACGATCTCAAGGTGATAGAAAACCTACGCCTCTTCGCCGGCCTCTATAGCGTGCCCTCGAAGGCGCTGCAAGAGCGGATTGAATGGGCGCTCGAGATGGCGAACCTCAAAGGCCAGGAGAATCTTATCACCGGCACGCTTCCAGGAGGCTGGAAGCAGCGGCTGGCGCTGGGCTGCGCGGTACTGCACAAGCCGCTTATCCTCTTTCTCGATGAGCCGACCTCGGGCGTCGATCCCATCTCGCGGCGCCAGTTCTGGGATCTGATTCACCAAATGGCGGAAGAGGGAGTTACTGTCTTTGTAACTACGCATTACATGGAAGAGGCTGAATACTGCAACCGCCTGGCGCTGATCTTTCGCGGCAAGATCGTAGCCCTGGGCACGCCCTCGGAGCTGAAGCGGGACTCGATGCGCGGCGAACTGCTGCTGATCGAGTGCGAGTCGCTGGGCAAGGCCGTTGAAGCGCTGCAATCGGCGCCGGAGGTGACGGATGCCGCGGTCTTTGGCAACGCACTGCACCTGGTTGTGGCGGATGCCGCCGCGGCTATGCCAAGGATCGACAAGTATCTTGCGGATAACGGAATCGTTGTGAGCCGGATCGAGAAGATACGCCCCAGCCTGGAAGATGTTTTTGTCTCTCTCACAGCGGCAGGCAATGTGGCGGAGGAGCGCAAACCATGAGTCTTACCCGCTTGATGGCCATAGCCAGGAAGGAAGTTATTCAGATACTTCGCGATTCGCGCAGCCTGATGATTGTCGTCATCATGCCGGTAACTCTGATGCTGCTCTTCGGCTACGGCATCAATCTGGATTTGAAGGGGCTGCCGATTTATGTGTACGACCGCGACGGCAGCCAGCAAAGCCAGGACCTGCTGAAGCGCTTTCAGGCCAGCGAATACTTTCATGTTGCGTGCGTGGTGAACAGTTATCCGGCAATTACACGGGCGCTCGACGACGGCCACGCCAAGATGGGGATTGTCATTCCGTGGGATTTTTCGTCACGGTTGCGCGAAGGCGGTCCCGTTCAGGTTCAATCGCTTGTCGATGCCACCGACGACAACACGGCCAACGTGCTGATCGGCTATGCGCAGGCGGTCGTCCAGGGCTATTCGGCGGAGATTCAAATCAACTGGCTTCGCGAGCGCGGTCAGGTGATCGAACCCGCAACGGTGAGCGTGGAGACTCGCACCTGGTACAACGAGGACCTGGAGAGCAGCGCGTTCATCGTGCCCGGCGTGCTTGCGCTGGTGATGTCGGTGATCGGCGCGTTTCTCACCTCGCTGACCATCGCGCGCGAGTGGGAGCGCGGATCGATGGAACAGTTGATTTCGACTCCCGTGAGCGCGATGGAGATCATGCTGGGCAAGCTGGCTCCCTATTTCGTACTCGGCATCTTCGATGTGATTGTCTGCGCGGCGATCGCCATCTACTGGTTTCACGTGCCGTTTCGCGGATCGTATCTCACGCTGCTGGCCAGTTCCGCCTTGTTCATGGTGGTCGTGCTTTCGCTGGGATTCTTTATCTCCGTAATTGCGAAGAGCCAGTTTGCCGCCAGCCAGATCGCGCTGCTGGTGACCTTTCTGCCCGCCTTTCTACTGTCCGGATTCTTGTTTTCAATCGATCAAATGCCCGTTGCGCTGCAGTGGATCACGCGCATTCTGCCGGCGCGCTATTACGTCTCGGTGCTGAAGAAGATATTTCTCAAGGGAACGCCCACGGCCATGCTCTACGCCGATCTGATACCGCTGGCTGTCTTTGCAGTCATGCTGGCGCTGCTGGCCACACGCGCATTTCACAAGCGGCTGGAGTAAAGGAGAGCAGCAATGTTTGGGCGCCTGAAGCAGATGCTGATCAAGGAATTCATCCAGGTGTTCCGCGACAAACGGACGCGCGTCATCCTCTTCGTTCCGCCCATCGTCCAGATGCTGATTTTCGGCTACGCGGCCACCTTCGATATTCATCATGTTCCCACGGTTGTGCTGGATCTGGATCACAGCCAGGAGAGCCGCGAGCTGATCTCGCGCTTCACGTCGAGCCCCTACTTCGACGTCCAGAGGCAACTGACGGACTCGCGCCAGCTTCGCGATCTCATCGATAGCGGACAAGCTACCGTGGGCCTGGAGATCGACGCCGGCTTTGCCGAGAAGCTGCGCAAGGGCGAGACCGCGCCGCTGCAGGTAATTGTGGATGCGACCAACTCGAACACGGCCCTGATCGCATCGAGTTACATTTCGCAGATCGCGCTCGGCTTTGCGCGCGACTATCAGCAGGACCGCATCTACCGGATTGCGCCGCAGTTGGTGGAAGAGATTCCATCGGTCGAGCTCGAACAACGGCCATGGTATAACCCGGGATTGAGCAGCCGCTGGTTCTTTGTGCCGGGAGTTATCGGCAGCCTGACGCTGGTGCTGGTGATTACGCTGACGGCGTTCGCGGTGGTTCGCGAGCGGGAGATCGGCACACTGGAGCAGATCATGGTCACGCCCATCCGTCCGGCCGAGTTCATTCTCGGCAAGACGCTGCCGTTCTTTCTGATCGGCCTCTTCGATGTTTCGCTGATTGCGGCGGTCGGGACACTCTGGTTCCAAATTCCATTCCGCGGTCACATCCTGGTATTGCTCACGGGATCGGTTCTGTTTCTTCTCTGCATGTTAGGCGTGGGCTTGCTGATCTCAACCGTTTCGTCCACGCAGCAGCAGGCCATGGTAACTGCGTTCTTCTTCATCATGCCGGCCATCAGCTTTTCCGGGTTCGGATTTCCCATCAGCACCATGCCGCAATGGATGCAATACTTCAGCTATCTGATCCCGCTGCGCTATTTTCTGATCGTTCTGCGCGGAACCTATCTGAAAGGCGTCGGGATGGAAATTCTCTGGCCGCAGATGGCCGCCATGGCGAGCATGGCAGTCAGCCTGCTCACGATCGCCATTCTCCGCTTCCACAAGGCGCTGGACTGAGGCGGCGCGGAAAGCGGGGGTGGGGGCGCTCACCGGCCAACCATGCCCCGGAGAGGCTAGAATTGAATGTTCCAGCGCCTTGGCTCCCATGGGTGATACTCTGCGCGTTCCATTGGTGATACCTTACCCTTTTGGCTGCGCTTTTTTGCGGGCTGGGATGGTGCTGAAAAGGCGAGCGGAATTGGGCGACAGATCCGCTCCGGCGCGGGGGGGAATCTTCCGGAGTGCGACGCCTTCTGGTGGTTTGGCTTTGAGAGATCGGGAGCAGGGTTTCTAATGATGGAATTCCATATTTCTCGGGAGGCGCGTGAACGCTACCAGTTCGCGGAGTCTCTCTTCTCCTATACCGGAAACGTCGTTTTTGCAAATCTAGGCGCGTGCCGCGAGTTCGCGCAGCGCATGAACCAGGTGCGCGAGGTTGAAAAGCATCCCGACCGGGCGGTCCATGCCGGGTCGCTCTACGCCGTGGGCCTGATCGACGAGGCCAGCCACGTACTGATTGCGCGCTACCGCGAGCGGTTCGACCCCGACGCGATGACCGGCGCCCTCGGCTGGTTCTCAGAGCGGGTGGGCGCTGAGGCGCTGGACAATCTGCTGCTGGCCTTCGTCGAGCATTTTCCGGGGATCAGCGTGAGCAGCGGCCTGGAGACGCCCCGGCAATGGCTGGCAGGCGAAACCGATGGAACCCCGCACCGGGCCGCCGCCCTGGAAGAGTTGACGCTGTTGTGGATCGCCAACCGCAATGAGGCTTTTCTGCCCTTCGAGGAACTCTTTGCGGACGCGCCCCTGGCCGAGAAGACCGTGTATCGCCAGGTGACCGAGCAGTTGCCGGAGTACTTTGCCACGCGCCCGCTGATCCCGCTGCCTGACGCCAAGCCCGTCAACCTGCTGGAGTTGCTGCGCGCGCCGGCTTTGAGATCGCCCCGCTCTCTCCGCGAGCAGCTTGAGATCATTCGCAGCCTTTGGAAGCCGCTGCTGGGCGAGAGCCTGGAGCGCCTTCTGGAGCTGGCCGGCGAGATTCTGCACGAGGAAGAGCTGGCCATCTGGATGCAGTTCCATCCTCCGGGGGCGCGGGGCGGCCGCCAGCAATGGCCCGCGGCCGCCGGACCTTCCGAGGTGCCGACATTCGGCGATTCGGCCCATGAATACGAGAAGTTCAGCGCCGACACGGCCTGGATGCCGGGCACGGTGCTGATCGCCAAGAGCACTTATGTGTGGTTGGCGCAGCTCAGCAGGCAGTACGGCCGCAGAATTGCCCGCCTGGATGAGATTCCCGACGAGGAACTTGCCACCCTGGCGCGGCGGGGGCTCAACTCGCTGTGGCTGATCGGGGTGTGGGAGCGCAGCCGCGCGTCGAAGACGATCAAGCTGCTATGCGGCAACCGCGACGCCGTGGCTTCAGCCTACTCGCTCTTTGACTACACGATCGCCGACGATCTGGGCGGCGAGGCAGCTTACACGAACCTCCGCGACCGGGCCTACCGGCTCGGCGTGAGGCTGGCCAGCGACATGGTGCCGAACCACATGGGCATCGACTCGCCCTGGGTGATCGAGCACCCGGATTGGTTCATGTCGCGGCGGGATGTGCCCTATCCAGCCTATAGCTTCAACGGCCCCGATCTCTCCCACGATGGGCGGGTGGAGATCAAGATCGAGGACCGCTATTACGAGCAGAGCGACGCGGCGGTCGTTTTCAGCCGGCGCGACCGGGCCAGCGGCGAGACGCGCTACATCTATCACGGCAACGACGGCACCAGCTTTCCGTGGAACGACACGGCGCAGCTCGACTACATGAAGGCGGCGGTGCGGGAACAGGTGATCCAGACCATTCTGCATGTGGCGCGGCTGTTCCCGGTGATTCGCTTCGACGCGGCGATGACGCTGGCCAAGCGGCACTTCCACAGGCTGTGGTTTCCAGGTCCGGGGGCCAGCGGCGCTATTCCGTCGCGAGCGGAATACGGCATGAGCCAAGCCGAATTCGACCGCCAGATGCCGCAGGAGTTCTGGCGTGAGGTGGTGGATCGCGTGGCCGCCGAAGTTCCCGGCACGCTGCTGCTGGCCGAGGCCTTCTGGCTCATGGAGGGCTACTTCGTTCGCACGCTGGGCATGCACCGCGTTTACAACAGCGCCTTCATGAACATGATGCGCGACGAGGAAAACGCCAAGTACCGCTCGGTCATCAAGAACACGCTGGAGTTCGATCCCGACATCATGAAGCGCTACGTGAACTTCATGAGCAATCCCGACGAGCGCACGGCCATCGACCAGTTTGGCAAGGGCGACAAGTGCTTCGGCGTGGCGGTGGTGATGGCCACCTTGCCCGGCCTGCCGATGTTCGGGCATGGCCAGATCGAGGGATTTACAGAGAAGTATGGGATGGAGTACCAGTGGCCGCGTTACGACGAGAATGCCGACCACTGGCTGGTGGAGCGCCACGAGCGGGAGATCGCTCCGCTCTTGCATCGGCGCTGGCTCTTCGCCGAAAGCAGCAACTTTCTGCTCTACGATTTCTTTGAGGCCTCGGGCTCGGTGGACGAGAACGTCTTCGCCTATTCGAACCGAAAGGGAGGGGAACGCGCCCTGGTGGTTTACAACAATCGCTATGGCACGGCGCACGGCACCATCGACCTTTCAGCGGCCTACGCCGACAAGGGCGCGGGCGAACTGCGCCAGCAGCGCTTGCGCGAAGGATTGGGACTGACGGGAGACTCCGCTTTCGTTCTCGCCTTCCGCGATTCGCTCACTGGGCTCGAATACCTGCGCCGGGCCTCCGACCTTGCCGAGCGAGGGCTGACCCTCAATCTGCACGCGTATCAGTGCCACGTCTTCATCGATTGGCGCGAGCTGCGCTCGACCTGGGAGCAGCCCTGGGACCGGCTCTGCGATCAGCTCCATGGGAGCGGCGTCGCCAACCTGGACGATGCGCTGGTGAATCTGGAGCTGCGGCCGGTGCATGAAGCGCTGCGCCAGCAACTCGATCCGGCCCTGGTGCGCCTGCTGGCCGGCGTTGCGGAGCACCCACACGCGCTGGCCTCCGGGCTCGCTGTCGCCGCGAAGGACAAGAAGATTCAGCAGGAGCGCAATGCGTTTTTCGAGCAGGCGTGGAAGCGCTGCGAGGCGTTTCTGCGCGCGGCGCAGACGGCCTATGCCTCGCGGCTCGGTCAACCGAGGCACGTTGCCCATCCGGCTACGCTGGCATCGCTGGCCCCGGTCTTCCGCGAGCGCCTGCGCGCCGCCATGCGCGTTCCGGCGCTTGAATCGCTCTTCCCGGCTCCGTGGACCGCGGCTGCCCGCCGTGTGCTGCCGAGTTCCAGTCCGCAGTTCACCGCGACCGCCATGTGGGGCCCGGTGCTCGGCTGGTGCGCGCTGGAATTGCTGGCGGAATCGATCGACGCGGAATCGCCGCAGCGGGTGGCGCTGGACCTGTTTGACCGGCTGCGGCTGCGTGAGCCGTTCGCCCAGGCCTTCGGCGCTCTCGGATTTGAGGGCGAGGAGGGCTGGCGCGTCGCAGCCCGCATCAAGGTTTTGCTGCTCAGTGCTTCCGGCGTCTTGAAGGCGGAGGCTGCAACAAGCGAAGCCGAGCCCGCGGTAGGTATGGAAGCGCCTGCCGCGGTTGCGCCTGGAGACGCGGCGGAAGCGGCTGTCGAAGCTGAACCGGCGATTCCTAGTGCTGTTTCGGGCGACGATATCCCGTTCGAGCCGGAAGCGGCGGGAGACGAAAGAGTGGCTCTTGCGCCGGAGTTGTGGCTCGATGCGGATGTGCGCTGGCTGACCGGCGTCCACGAAGCGGAAGGGCACGCCTACCTGGTTCGCGAGCCGTATGAGGAACTGCTCTGGTGGCTCCTCATGCCGTCTCTGCTTCACCTCGCAGGCGAGACTGCTCCCAGCCGCGCCGCTGTCGAGGAGGTGAGCAGAACCATTGAGGAGGCCCTGGCGACGGCCGAGGCCGCCGGCTATCGCATCGATGCGCTGCTTGGTCCGGTTGTTGGCGCGGAAGCCGGCTCGGTCGCTTCGCCGGAAGCCGAAGGCCAGACGATTGAACCGGAAGAGCCGCAGATCGAAGTGAACTGATTGAGGGAAATGCAGGAGATGTCATGCCGCTGTTGGGTACTGATTCAAAAGACACAGATCGGCGTCTCTGTTCACAAATGTGCGTTTGCGCGGCGGTTCTGACGCTTCCGCCAGGGATTGAGCACCCTGCTAATGTGGCAGACGTAATTCATTATCTCGCCTTCGTGGTGCTTTTTGGGGTTGTGGCATATCTTGGAACGTTCTGGGTGTTGTGGACAACTACGCGTATTCTTGTTTTTGGGTATGCCTCCTATAGAACTATGCATAGGGCCTCAACTGTGTTTGGAGTGGCGGCTGTGTTGTGCTTGCCCACAATAGGCTTTGCCTTTATTATTCCTCCCGGAAACATTCTCGGAGTGACCGTGGTTGGTTTAATGATAGCTTTCGCGGTCACCGCTTTCGTAATTGCCATCCGCATCTTACGGAAAGGTGATTCCTCATCCGGGGGCCGGTAACCCAAGTCTGGATGTAACTGAAACCGTGCGGCGGTTAGGCGGGTTGATTGAAAACTGAAACTGGATGCCGCAGATTCCGCAGGGACATTTTTCGGGGAGCCGGACAACCAGCCAGGGAGATCGATTCGATGCACATTGTCTTTGCCGCTTCCGAGTGTGTTCCGTTTGTCAAGACTGGCGGGTTGGCCGACGTGGTGGGCGCACTGGGGCCGAAGCTGGTGAAGCTGGGGCACGAAGTTACCGTCTACCTGCCGCTGTATGCGGCGGTGAAACCGCACATCGAAGGCGAGTGGAAGTACGCGGCGCGGTCGATCACCATTCCTTTCGAGCACTACAACCGGTTTGCGGGGATCGTGGACGGGGGCATGCGGGGCGGTGTGCGGTACTACTTTGTGGATTGCCCGGAGCTTTTCGACCGGCAGGGGCTTTATGGGACCAAGGCAGCGGATTATCCCGACAACTGGGAGCGCTTTGGGCTGTTTTGCCGCGCGGTGCTGGAGGCAACGAAGCTGCTGGGCGTGCCCCAGGTCTTCCATGTTCACGACTGGGAGGCGGCGCTGATTCCGGTTTACCTGCGCACGGTTTACCAGTCCGATCCGATGCTGAAGGGTGCCGGGGTGGTGCTGACCATTCATAATGCCGCCTACCAGGGGCTGTTTCCGCCGATTACCACGCAGCGGCTGCTGTTTCCGTGGGAGATATTCACCATGGACCTGGTGGAGCAGTTCGATCGCTTCAACTTTCTCAAAGGCGGGCTGGTTTACGCCGACATTCTGACCACGGTGAGCCGCAAGTATGCCGAGGAGATTCAGACGGCGGAGTTTGGAGAGAAGCTGGACGGCGTGCTGCGCGGGCGGGCGACGAACCTGCGCGGAATTCTGAACGGCGTGGACTATGCCAAGTGGAACCCGGCCAGTGACGACGGCCTCGCCGCACACTATTCGCTGGATGATCTGGCGGGTAAGCGGAAGTGCCGGGCCGATCTGCTGCGCGCCTTTGGACTGGAGAAGGTGCCGGAGAGCACGCCGGTGATAGGGATTGTTTCGCGGCTTGCGAAGCAGAAGGGTCTCGATTTGGTGGCGGAGATTGCGGACCAGTTGACGGATCGGAACCTGGCCGTGGTGGCGCTGGGGACGGGCGAGCCGGTTTATGAGAGGTTCTTCCGCGATTGGGCCTTCAGGAATCCGGGGCAGGCGGCCGTGAAGATCCGCTACGACGATGCGCTGGCGCACAAGATTGAGGCGGGAGCGGATATGTTTCTGATGCCTTCGCGGTATGAGCCTTGCGGGCTGAACCAGATTTACTCGCTCAAGTACGGAACGGTGCCGGTGGTGCGGGCGACCGGCGGGCTGGACGACACGATTCAGGAGTGGAATCCTAAGCTGGGCACGGGGACGGGCTTCAAATTCGAGAGATTGGACTCTCTGGACCTCCTTGAGGCGATCGACCGGGCGCTGGCTGCGTTTGAGGATAAGGAAGGCTGGAAGAAGCTGATGCGGAATGGCATGGCGCGCAACTATAGCTGGGAGCAGCCGGCGCGGGAGTACGCGGCGGTGTACGAAGAAGTGGCGCGGCGGCGGGCGTGAAAGCGGCGCGCCGGCGTCGGCGCATAGGCTACGGGCCGGATGTCAACGCGGGCAGCCGCAGGTTTCGCACCGCATAATGGGCGCCATAAAGCGTGAGATGGCCGCTGTCGGCATAGAGCAGCCGGTCACCGTCGCGGTAGGCGCAGCGGTCGGCGGCGGTGCACAGGGCCGGTTTCAGGTCGATCAGTTCCACGCCATCCTCGCTCGGGACCGCCTGGCGCAGCGCGGCGCCGGCGAGTGCGTCGACGGAGGCAACGGCGCTGGGAGCGAAGCCGGAATCGCCGGCATCCGCCCCTCCCAGCCATCCGGTCAGAATGCCGCGGGCGGGGATGCGAGCGGTTCGGACCCTATCGAGCGGGTCGAAGCCGAAGTTGGGGATGTCTTCCAGCACCACGACGGCTTTGCCCGCTGCCCTCAGCGTCTGAATCTGCGCCGTGAGCGACTGGAGGAAGAGCACGCGCACCGCATCGAGAGAGGGTATGGCGCTCGCGTGCGCGGGATCGGCGGTGAGCCAGCCTCGTTTCCAGGTGCGATCGAGGCAGCCGGCCCAGTCGCCGGCCAGTATCACGATGCGGATGCGGCCGTCGGACTGGAGCAGGCTGAGAACCTTGCGGTTGAAGCTCAAGCAGCGCGCGGCCTGGGCGGGAATCCATGGAATGTATCGCAGCGCGCCGCTCAACGGCAGGCAAGCGGCTTTGTTCAATTGGACCAGGCCATATCCCTGCTCGCCGGCCGCCGAACGCAGCCCCGGAGCAAGCGCCGCGGCGTGGCTGTCTCCCCAGAGCGCGACCGATGGTCGATGGTCCGCTGGATTGTCGCAGCGCGCCGACAGGTTGGGCTGGTCGTCGTCGGTGTCGATCAGGCAAGGGTCGGCGGAGAGGCCGGGGTTCGCGGCTTCCATCTGCGCCAGTTGCGGATAGCGCTGGGGTAGGCCGTGGCTGAGCCAGACGGCGGCGCAGACGGCGAGCAGCGCAGCGCTGGCCACTGCGTAGCAGAGCAGCAGCGGGCGCGGCGGCCGGGTCGATGCGCGGAAGGGCTGTTCGATGAAGTAAAACGAGAGAACCGCGGCCGCAAAGGCAACCGCAATGGCCACGATTGGAGCTGCCCTCGGCAGCCTGGCTCCGCAGAGAATGCTAAGAAAGGCCAGCAGCGGCCAATGCCACAGGTACCAGGAGTAGGAAACTCTGCCGGCAAAGACCATTGGCGGCAGGGAAAGCAGCCGGCGGTTGATCCAACTGGCGGGAACCGCGATGAGCATGGTTGTGCCCAGCACGGAAGGCAGCGCCGCCGCGCCCGGAAACAGCGAATGCGAATCGAGCAGAAACAGCGGCGCGACGATCAGAATCACCCCAGTCAAGCTCATTGCCAGAGAGAAGCGTGCGACGGCGGGATTGCGCGTGCCTCTCTGTTCGGCAACCGCTAGAGCCACACCCACGCCGAGTTCCCAGGCGCGCGCCGGGAGCAGATAGAAGGCCGCCTGGAAGGCCCTCTGCGAATGGCCGTCGAGCTGGTATTGGGCCAGCAGAAGCGAAAGCGCGGAAACGGCGAGAATCGCGGGCAGCGTCCAATTGCGCCGGATGCGCGCCACCAGGACCATCAGCAGAGGAATCACGGCGTAGAACTGTTCTTCCACGCCCAGCGACCAGGTCATCAACAGTGGAATCAGGTCGCTCTTGGTTTGGAAGTAGTTGGCGCTGTGCCAGAAGAGAAGATTGGAAACCGACAGCGTGGCGGCGAAGGCGGCGCGCGCGCATTTGGCAGCTTCGAGCGGCGACAGCAGGACCAAGGCCGCCAGCAGCGTGAAGGCCATCACGACGAAGAAGGCGGGCAGAATCCGCTTGGCGCGGCGCTGGTAGAAGCGCAGATAACTGAAGCTGCCGGCGCGCACTTCAGAGTAGATATGGCCGCCTATCAGGTAGCCGGAGATAACGAAAAAGATGTCTACGCCGGTGAATCCGCCGGTGATTCGAGGCACATTGGCGTGGCAAAGCACGACGCTCAGGATCGCCAGAGCCCGGAGGCCGTCGATGTCCGGGCGATAGGACCGAGCAGATTGATCGGGAGTGCTGGATGGGTTGGACCCGGCAGCGCGCACGCACGCTCCTCCGCTGAAGCAACGGTTTTGCAGTCGGAGGAATGCGCAGTTTCACAGGTGAGGCAGGGCGCCAACCAAGGCCGGAGCGAGTTCTGCGAGCATTCTATATCACGGCAGGCTCTGTTCGACTTTGTGCCGCTCTGTCGTGAAAACAGCGCCGGGACTACCTGTCTGGCGCGGGGAGTTGCAGGTTGCGGAGGGCGCGGCGCGCGCCGTCGGGCGAAAGGTGGCTGCTGTCGATGAGGAGCAGGCTCTCTCCATCGCGATATGCGCACTGCGTGGAAAACTCGCAGAGACTGGGCTTGGGGTCAAGGAGCGCCACGCCGGGAAGATGCGCGGCGGCCTCCTCCAGCACGGAAACGGAAGCAGCGATGTTCGCATCTCCGGCGGGAAGCGCGATGCCTGGGTCGGGGTTGCCTTGAATGCCCAGCCAGCGCGTCAGGGCGCGGCGCGCGGGAATGCGGGCGGTGCGGACTCTCAGCATGGGATCGAAGTCGAAGTTGGGCGTGTCTTCAAGGACGATGACCTGTTTGCCGGCGTCCTCAAGAGCGCGGATCGAGGCGGTCAGCGATTCCAGATAGAGCCGGCGCGTGGCCTCCGGCGTGGGAACCTGGGGTTCGCGGGCCAGGTCGGCGCTCAGCCAGCCGTCCATCCAGCTTCGATAGAGTGGCGCGGCCCAGGCGGCGGCCAGAATCACCACACGAATGCGGTGATCGCCCGCGATCAGACCGAGGACGGTGCGGTTGAAGCGCAGGCACTCAGCGGCCAGCAGCGGAAGCCGCGGAATGTAGTGGGTTGCGCCGGCGAGCGGCGTGCAGGAGTTCTTGCCCATCTCGACAAAGCCGTACCCCTGCGCGTTTGCCGCCGAGCGCAGGGCGGGAGCAAGGGCCGCGGCGTGGCTGTCTCCCCACAAGGCCACCGAGGGCCGCGCCGCCGAAGCGTCGTAGCACGCCGGAGTGAGGTTGGGCCGGTCGGTTTCGCCGGCCAGGCAGGGGTCGGCTTTGAGGGCCTCGCCGGCCGCTTCCATCTTGGCCAGAGCAGGGAACCGCCGCGGCAAGCCGTGCCCCAGCCAGATCGCGGCGCACGCCGCCAGCAGGACGAGGCTGACCGCGGCGTAGCGCATGAGCAGCGGGATGGGCGGCCGTGTGGAGCGGCGGAAGGGCTGCTCGATAAAGGAGTAAGAGAGCGCCGCCACGGCCAGGGCGGCGGCGACGGTCAGCAGCGAAGCGGCCCGCGGCGGAGTCCCGTCGTAGAGGATGCGCACGAGCGCCAGCAGCGGCCAATGCCACAGGTACCACGAGTAAGAGACCTTGCCGATGAAGACCAGCGGCCGCAGGGAAAGCAGGTGGCGGTTGATCCAACTCGTTGGGACGGCGATCAGCACAGCCGTGCCCAGGACCGAGGGCAAGGCAGCCGGGCCAGGAAAGGGAGTTGCCGGGGTGAGCAGGAAGACGGGAGCGAGCATCAAGGCCAGCCCGGTCAGGCTGGTTAGTTCGACCAAAGCACTTCTCTGGATAGTGGACTGCAATGGGTGCCCGACCCTCGCCGCGGGTCGCCGCGGCGACTTTTTGCGGCTAGGGTGGGACGACTCCGGGGTGGACGCTTCTGGGACGGACAGCGGCCGGCGCTTGCGATTCAACTCCGCCGCCGCCAAGGCCACGCCCGCGCCAAGCTCCCAGGCGCGCGCGGGGAGGGTATAGAACACCATCATCGGGTAGCGGCCCAACAGGCTCCAGGCAAAGACGAACGAAAGGGCGCAGGTGGCGAGCACCGCGGGCAATAGCCAGTTGCGGCGGATGCGCGCCAGCAAAACCATCAAGAGCGGAATCACGGCGTAGAACTGCTCTTCCACGCCCAGCGACCAGGTCATGAGCACGGGATTCAATTCGGTCTTGGCGGCGAAGTAGTTTGCGGTTGCCCAGAAGAGCACGTTGGAGGCCGAGAGCGTGGCCGCAAAGGCCGAACGCGCGGTCTGAGCGGCCTCCATCGGCGACAGCAGAACCAGAGCGGCCAGCAGAATGAAGGCCAGCACGGCGAAATAGGCGGGCAGAATGCGCTTGGCGCGCCGCCGGTAAAAGTTCAAATAGCTGAAGCAGCCGGCACGCAGTTCGGCGTAGATGTGGCCGCCGATCAGGTAGCCGGAGATGACGAAGAAAATATCGACGCCGGTAAAGCCGCCTGTGACGCCGGGCACGCCGGCGTGATAGAGCACGACGCCGAGAATCGCCAGCGCGCGCAGGCCATCGATGTCGGAGCGATAGGCGCGATCGGAACTGCTGGGCCGATCGAGGCCGCCGGATGGATTAGAGTTGGCAGCACGCACGCGCATTTCTCCGCTGAAGCAACGGTTTTGCAGCCGGAGAATTGCGCAGTCTTACAGGTGTGGCAGCGAGCCAGCGAAAGCGAGACGAATTTCTGCGATCATTCTAAATCAATGCCCCACAGCGCCGATTAAGTGACGGGGCGGGAAGGCCAAGAAGGATGAGGCATGTCAGCGAGGAATCGCTCAACCTGCAGGTTGGGATGGATGGAAGTGCTGCCAGATGATTTCGGCGGTCTTGCGGGTGACCACGGAGGCGAGGGATTCGGCGGTGGCTTGCTGCACGTCGCGGAGGCTGCCGAAGTGGGTGAGCAGGCGCTGGCGGGTTTGGGGGCCTACGCCGGGGATGGCCAGCAATTCGGAGTCGCGGTCGCGCATGGCGCGGCGCTGGCGATGGTAGCCGACGGCGAAGCGGTGGCTCTCGTCGCGGATGAGCTGGACGAGATGGAGGACGGGCGAGCGGCGGTCGAGGACGATGGGCTCCTGCTCGTGGCCGTATAGGTAAATGATCTCTTCGCGCTTGGCGATGGAGGCCAGCGGCGGCGTGGCGAGGCCTGCGGAGGCGAAGTCGAGCGATTCAAGGGCCTCGGCGGCGGCGTGGAGCTGACCGAGGCCGCCATCGATGAGGATAAGCGAGGGCAGGGGCTTGGCTTCGTCGAGCAGGCGGCGGTAGCGGCGGTGGACGACCTCGCGCATGGAGGCGAAATCGTCTACGCCGAGAACGGTGATGACCTTGAACTTGCGATAGGACTGCTTGTTCATCTTGCCGTCCTCCCAGACGACCAGCGAGGCCACGGTTTCAGCGCCCTGAATGTGGGAGATGTCGAAGCACTCGATGCGGCGGGGCAGCTCGGGGAGCATGAGAGCGTCGGCGAGGGCGTCCTGAATGGCCCTGCGCGAAGGCTCAAGGACGCGGAAGCGCTGGATGTAAGACTGCTTGGCATTTTGGCCGGCGAGATCGACGAGCGATCGCTTCTCTCCGCGTTGCGGGACGGCGAGTTCGACGCGGTGACCGGCGCGCTCGGTGAGCAGGGCGGCGAGGGCCTCGCGGTCGTCGAAGTCCACGGGGACTAGGATGGATCGCGGGACGTAGCGCTGGTCGATATAGAGCTGTTTGAGCAGGGCGCTGAAGATTGCGCCGGCGTGGAAAGGCGCGTCTGTGGTTCCAGGGACCCCTTCGGAGCCCGCGATTTCTGGCAGGTCAGGCATGTCTTCCCAGAAGAACTCGCGGCGGTCGACGATCTTTCCGGCGCGGACGTGGAAGAGGTTGACGGCCAGCGAGCCGGCTTCGAAGTGAAAGCCGAAGACGTCGGCGTCGTCGTCCAGCTCGGCGGTGGCGGCGCGCTGCTTCTCCTGAAGCTGGAGGGCGGTGGAAAGCTGGTCGCGGAGTCGAGCGGCGGCCTCGAACTGCTCGGCCTGGGCGGCGGCCATCATGCGGGCGGTGAGCGCGCGCTCGAGTTCCCCGTGGCGGCCTTCGAGGAAGAGCTGCGCGTCGCGGACGGCCTCTTTGTAGAGCTCGGGCGTGGTGAGGCCCTCGACGCAGGGGCCGAGGCAGCGGTGAATGTAGTACTGGAGGCAGGCGCGCGGATGGTAGCGGGAGAGGTCGACCTTGCAACTGGGAATGAGGAAGCTGCGATGGATGAGCTCGACGACGCGCCAGGCCAGGCTGCCGGGAAAGTACGGGCCATAGTAGGCCGCGCCGTCCTTGAGCAGGCGGCGGGTGACAAAGACTTTGGGAAAGCGGTCGGCCAGGGTGAGCTTGACGTAGGGGTAACTCTTGTCGTCCTTGAGCAGGATATTGAAGCGCGGCCGGCGCTGCTTGATGAGGTTGGTCTCGAGCGCCAGGGCCTCGGACTCGTTGGCGACCAGAATGTATTCCAGATCGACGGCCTCGCGCATCAGCGAGCCGGTCTTGGCGTTGGCCTGCGAGGCCTCAAGCAGATAAGAGCGGACGCGGGAGCGCAGGTTATTGGCCTTGCCGACGTAGATCACCTCGCCCTCGACGTTCTTATAGAGGTAAACGCCGGGCTGGGTGGGGAGGCTGCGGATTTTCTCGTGGAGGTCCATAACAGGGGTTAGGGGTTAGGGATCAGAGGTCAGTGGAAAGCAAGTCATCTGGGCGCTAGAGGCGATGTTCATTCCGTCTCCTGCTGGCGGATGTGTTCGGCGCGGACTTCGGCGGCGGTGAACAGGCTAAGAAAGGGCGCGCCGGCCGCGGCGGCCTCGACGGCGGGGCGGCCGTTCGCTTCCTGGCGCTCGACGATGCAAACCACGGCGGCGACGACCATGCCGGCTTCGCGGGCCGCTTCGATGGCATTGATGGTGGAGGCGCCGGTGGTGCAGACGTCGTCCACAATGACCACGCGGGCGCCGGGGCGGCTGAAACCTTCGATGCGGCGGCCGGTGCCGTGGGCCTTTTCGGCCTTGCGAACCAGGAAGCCGTGCAGGACTTGCGGCTGTGGCTTGCCCTGCTGGACCGCCTCGATTGCGCGCCATCCGGTGGCGATTGCGACCGCCGAGACGATGGGATCTGCACCCATAGTCAGTCCACCGACAGCTTTGGCATCGATGTGGTGCTCTTCGAGCAACTCAAGGATTGCTTGCCCGATATAGTAACCTCCCTCAGCGTCCAGCGTGGTGATGCGGCAGTCAATGTAGTAGTCGCTTGTGGCACCGGAAGAGAGCTTGAAATGGCCGAGAGAATAGCTTTTTTGGGCCAGTAGTGAGAGCAGTTTTCGCGTGTTGGTCGAGGTGGTCATCGGATTTGATTGTAACCGTGCAGGCCCGCGGGCTCTCACATCTTGTCCAGGTGCCTGAAGCCGCCGGTGCCCAGGAACATGAAGGCAAAGAGCAGGAAGTTGTAGGAGGCGTGGACCAGGACGCTGGAGGCCAGGGAGCGGGTGAGCAAGCGCACCGCGCACAGCAGCAAGCTGATGGCGAACAGCAGGACAAATGGGCCGAGCGCATGGCCTTGCTGGTCGGCGTGCAGGGCGGCAAAGGGAAGGCTGGTGAAGATGGAGGCGGCGACCATGGCGAAGATGGACCACTGTGGATGGCCGTGCTCGCCGAGCGGAGGGGCGGGCTTGCCGGTGCCCTGTTCGATGGCCCAGTCCCAGGCCGTGGCGAGCGTTGGCAGCAGAAAGCCGCGAAAGAAGATCTCCTCAAAGAAGGGCGCAATGGTGACGCCGAAGGCGAGCATCAGCCATGCCGCACCTGGCGAGCGAAACATCTCATCGATGGGCGCCTTGGCCGGGCTGGGCAGCAGGATTTCGTCGAGGAAGGCGAGCACAAAGCAGAGGCCTCCTGCGCTAAACAGACGCCAGCGCAGGCGCAGGGCCGTCGCCCCGTTCCACTGGATGCCGGCAAAAAAGCTCTTGTGCCAGACCAGAGGAAGGACGAACAGGGCGGCGGCGAATGTGGCCAGGTAAAGAGCCGCCGTGCTGCCCAGCGTGTAATGAACATCGGATTTGGCCTGATCTAAGGTAGCGACTCCGAACAGATGAAGATGCACGCCGGCCAGCACCAGCATCGTACTGCACAGAAGCCCGATGCTGGCGAGCGCGACCAGAAGGGCGAGATGGCCGAGATGGGGGATGCGCGCCGGCGGAACGATTGCGGGCTGAGTGAAGGACTGGAAGAGGAGGCGCTCGGAGGGTTCGGCGGGAGTGAATTGATCCGAACCATGCGGTTCGGGATGCAGTTCCAGTTTGCCCGCACATTCGGGCCGGCTGGCATTTCCCGCAGGGGCTAAAGCCCGCGTTGATTCCACGTCGCTTACGGCACGACTAAAGTCGTGCCCTGACACATCAGGCGGCCTCGACTGCTTTTCTTCGCAGCCTGTAATGCCGGTACCGCTCAACGAACCGAGTTCTTCCGCGGGCTGTTCCGGACCTTGTTCGAAGCTGTCGTTCTCGCTCATGCGAGCCCCGTCTTCGTCTTGCGAGGTCCGTGCTCGGAGGAGGCCTTGACTTGAGCGGGGCGCTCCGCCTTTGCTCGCGTAGATGCAAGGTCTTCTTCGGCTGGGGTGGCTCGGCGGGCGCGCTTGGGTTTGACCGTCTTCGGGAATGAAGCAGGTTCCCAGGTCTCAGAGTCGAGACCTGGGGCACCCAAGGAAGCGGAAACCCAGGCACCCAGTTCGAGGGCGCTGGTCACCGCAGGTCCTTCGACTCGTTCGCCGACGCGGCCTCGCTCAGGATGACAGTCGTTTGGAGGGGTAAAGGCGGATTCATCGTCAGGTGCGAGCGGGGCAAGACGTCCGTTGGTCGAGGCGTAATAGCGGGTGAGGAACTGGCCGGTATAGGAGCCAGGCGTGGCGGCGATCTTTGCGGGGCGGCCCTGGCCTACGAGGCGGCCTCCGTCTTCGCCGCCTTCAGGGCCGAGATCGAGGATCCAGTCGGCGTTGCGGATCACGTCGAGGTTGTGTTCGATGATAATTACCGAGTTGCCGAGATCGACGAGGCGATGGAGGACTTCGAGCAGCTTGCGCACATCGTCGAAGTGGAGGCCCGTGGTAGGCTCGTCGAGCAGATAAAGAGTGCGGCCCGTCTGGCGCTTGCTCAGTTCGCGAGCCAGCTTCATGCGCTGCGCCTCGCCGCCGGAGAGCTTCTGGCGCACCTGGGGCACATCGGCCAGCACCGGGAGCGCGTCTTCAATGGTGAGGTCGAGAATGTCGGCGATGGAGTGGCCGTGAAACTTGACGGCCAGGGTTTCCTGATTGTAGCGGCGGCCGTTGCAGACTTCGCACTGGACGTAAACGTCGGGCATGAAGTTCATCTCGATGCGGCGCTGGCCGTCGCCCTGGCAAGCCTCGCACCTTCCACCGGAGACGTTGAAGCTGAAGCGGCCTGCCTTGTAGCCGCGCTCGCGAGCCTCGGGCAGCATGGCGAACAGGTCGCGGATAGGCGAGAAGACCTGGGTATAGGTGGCTGGATTGGAGCGCGGCGTGCGACCGATGGGGGATTGGTCGATGCGGACGACCTTGTCGATCTGCTCCGCGCCACTGAGGGATTCGTGCGCGCCGGGCTCTTCGCGGGAACCGTAAATGCTCTGCGCCAGGGAGCGGTAGAGGATGTCGTTGATGAGCGTGCTTTTGCCGCTGCCGCTGACGCCGGTGACCACGGTCATGACTCCCAGCGGAATGCGGATGGTCACGTCCTGCAAGTTATGCTCGCGGGCGCCCATGACGGTGAGCCATTTGCCGGTAAGCGGGCGCGGGCGCGCGCGCTGCAGCATGGTGGCGGCGCCGGAGAGATAGCGGCCGGTGAGCGACTCGGGGCAGGCCATGATCTCAGCCGGCGTGCCCTGGGCGACAACGCAACCGCCCAGCCGGCCCGCGCCAGGACCGAGGTCGAGGACGTAGTCGGCGCGGCGGATGGTCTCTTCGTCGTGCTCGACCACCAGAACGGTGTTACCCAGGTCGCGCAACTTCTCGAGGGCTTGAATGAGCCGGTTGTTATCGCGCTGGTGAAGGCCGATCGAAGGCTCGTCGAGGACGTAGAGCACGCCGCGCAGCCGCGATCCGATCTGCGTGGCGAGGCGGATGCGCTGGCCTTCGCCGCCGGAGAGCGTGGCGGCGTTGCGATCCAGCGAAAGGTAGTTGAGGCCGACGGCGCAGAGAAACTCAAGGCGCTCGACGACCTCGCCGCGGATGCGCTCGGCAACCAGGGACTCGCGCGCCGTGAAGCTGAGGTTGATGGCGGCGGAAAGCGCGCGGTTGAGCGGCAGGGCAGTAAAGTCGGCGATGGAGAGGCCGCCGATCTTGACGGCCAGCGACTCCGGGCGCAGGCGCTTGCCGCGGCAAACGGGGCACGGCGTAGCCGACATGAAGTTCAGCATGTAGTCGCGATAGGTGTCGCTGCGGGCTTCTTCGATGGAGTCGCGCAGGAAGGCGAGAATGCCGTGGAAGCCGGTTCGGGGGACTTCGATCTTGGGCGGACCATAGACGAGGATGTGCTGCTGGCGCGGCGGCAGGTCCTCGAAGGGGAGCGTGAGGTCGATCTTGTAGCGGTCCGCGGCCACGTGAATGAGCTTGAGAAGGTATTGCGAAGAGGAGCCGGGACCAAGTCCGCCATCGAGCAGGGGCTTGGACCAGTCGGTGATGACCTTGGCGGGGTCGAGATCGTAGAGCGAGCCGAGGCCATGGCACTCGGGGCAGGCGCCAAAGGCGGAGTTGAAGCTGAAGCTGCGCGGCTCCAGTTTGGGCACGTCGAGGCCGCAATCGGGGCAGGCCATCGAGCAGGAGAACAACTGTTCCTCACTGCCGGCGACGGCCACAAGAACGAGGCCGTTGGCCAACTGCAAAGCCTTGGCTATGGCCAGGTCGAGGCGCTTTTCCACCGACGGCTTGCCGGGCGGGGGCGGAGGCGCGCCGGGCGCGGGTGGCTTGAGCAGGATGCGGTCGATGACGGCTTCAATGGTGTGGTTCTTGCGGCGGTCAAGCGGGACCGGCTCGGAGAGGTCGCAGAGTTCGCCGTCCACGCGGGCACGAAAGCCCTGCTTGTCCAACTGGTCGAACAATTCTTTGAATTCGCCCTTGCGGCCGCGCACGATAGGCGCCATGACGGTAACCCGCTCGCCCCACCCCAGCTCCAGAATGCGCTGGACGATCTGGTCGGCGGTCTGGCGGGAGATAGGCCGGCCGCAGTTGGGGCAGTGGGGCGTGCCCACCGAGGCGTAAAGCAGGCGCAGGTAGTCGTAGATTTCGGTGATGGTTCCGACGGTAGAGCGGGGACTGCGGCTGGTGGTCTTCTGCTCAATGGAGATGGCCGGGCTGAGGCCCTCGATGGAGTCCACGTCGGGCCGCTCGATCTGGTCGAGGAACTGGCGGGCATAGGCGGAGAGCGTCTCGACGTAGCGGCGCTGTCCCTCGGCATAGATCGTATCGAAGGCAAGCGAACTCTTGCCCGAGCCGGAGAGCCCGGTAACCACCGTGAGTGTATTGCGGGGAATGCGCACATTGATATCGCGCAAGTTGTGCTGGCGCGCCCCGCGCACCGAGATGTGAGTGATGGGCATGATGAGTTTCAGGCGCCTGGAATCGACAGCTTACGAATGCCAAAGAGCCGGACCCCACGACGGCCAGGCAGGTCCGCGAGGAACGGCTGAGCACTTGCGGGAATCTCCGGCCCGCACCACCGCAGCCTCTGCAACTATGATACATACCCTCTTCAACGGGAAGGCCGAGAGGCGGGCGCGGCAGGCGCCGATGCACTCAGGAGCCTACTTGCGGTTCTGGACGATCGAGCGCAACTGGGCGGCGATCGAGACGAGGCGCGCGCCGAGGGCAGGGTCGAAGGCGCTCTGCCCGGAGTAAAGCATCTCCAATTCACGGGCCAGGGCGGTACCCTCGGTGAGGCCAAAGGTCCCGAGCACGCCGGCCAGCTTGTGGGCGGCGGCGAAGGCGGCCTGTTGCTCTTCGCTCGAAAGCCGGTTGACGGCACAGGCGGCGGCGGCAGATTCCAGAAGATCGACCCGGTCTTCGATCAGCGGGAGGAACTTGGCCCACAGGCCATCGAGGGCTTGATTGAGTGCGTCCTGTTCATGGGGTTGCAAAGGTCGAAGCGCCTTTCACGGTGTGAGTATGCCCTTCAGTCCCAGCCGAGCACGCCGGCGATCTGCGTGGAGAGGGTGAGCGGGTCAAAGGGCTTGAAGAGTATCGCCTCGACGCCGAGGTCGGCAAAGCGGCGCTGATCGGTGCTCTGCACCTTGGCGGTAAGCAGCATCACCGGGATGTGAGCGGTGGCGGGATTGCCGCGCAGTTCGCGAAAGGTCGCCGGGCCATCCATTCCGGGCATCATGACGTCGAGAAGAATGGCGTCGGGCTGCTGTTCGATGGCGCGGGCGATGCCCTGCGCGCCCGAGCTGGCAAGGAAAACCTCCCAGCCGGCCACGGTCTCAAGGCTGAGGCCGGCAACCTCGCGAATGTCTTCTTCGTCGTCAATGATCAGGATGCGGTGGGACATAGGGAAACAACCTCCAATTTGCGGGTGGGCGAGCCGGCAATCCGTCCGTGGATACTCTGGAACGTTGGAAAGGCTCTGTCGATGCCCACGGTAGGGAACGCCTTCCAGCAATGAACTCCTCGAGCAACAAACAACTTAGTCTGACGGGCCGCAAAATGCCGCCCGATTCCTCTCCATTCAATCAAGATTTGCCGACAGGCGACTCCACCGGAGCGGCCTCTTCTATCGGACGTGAACTGCGTAACATCGTCAAGACCAGCGCTTCCAACTGCTGCGGTTGGACGCAGACCTTGGAAAGGAAGTGGGTAGGCCCAAGAATCATCTCGCGGCGTTCGGCCGGGGAAAGATCGTGCCCGGAGTATATAGCCAAGGGCAAGCGGGCGAGGCTCTCGTGCTGGCGCAGCCAGTCCACCAAGTTGAAGCCGTCGCCGTCGGGCAAGCCAATGTCCAGAACCAGCAAGTGGGGCTGGAAGGCGAGCCATACTTCCTGAGCCTGGTGGAAGGAATGGGCAAGCTCGACGGCGAAGAAGTCGGTGGAGAAGATATCTCCGATGATGCGTGCGAGATCGACATCGTCCTCGACGACCAGAATGCGGGCCTTTTCGCCGGGCCCGCGGAGAACACCGGCCAGTTCGCCCAGCAAGGCATCGTCATTGGGCGGCCTGGCCACGGGAGCCTCGGTATTGACGCCTGGGCTTTCCGGCTTTTGCCGGTTCTCAACGCTCAACAGAACGACGGGAGTGCGAGCCTCCGGGTCCAGGCGGCGCAGAAGAAGCAGAATCTCCCAGCCATTCATGCCGTCGGGAGAAGTATCGAGCAGGATGGCTCCGAGGCCCTGGTGGGCCGCGGCCAAGGTTTGTTGCACGGTGGCCGTCTCAACCACGCGGTAGCCGCGGCGGGTCAACTGAGCGGAGATCTGGGGCCGGATGGCCGCGTTTACCCCGGCCAGTAGGACCGTCCCTTGGCAGGGCTTGTGGTCGAACAAGGGATCCGTAGCCGCGACGGGAGCCGGCTGGTAGGGGAGAAAGACACGGAAAGTGGAGCCGCGAACGGAATTCCGCTCAGCCCAGATCCGCCCGGAGTGCTGCAGGACGATGGTGCGGCAGATAGCCAGGCCCAGTCCGCTGCCGCCTTTCTGACGGGAGTCCGCGGCATCCACCTGCTGGAAGCGGCCGAAGATGGCCTCGAGTTTATCGGCTGGAATACCACGGCCTTGGTCGATGACGGAGAGCGTGACGCCGGTGACGCCCGGACGCAGCGTGACGGAGATTGAAGAGCCGGGTGGAGAGAACTTGATGGCGTTGGAAAGCAGATTGGTGAGGATCTGGATGAGGCGGTCGGGGTCGGCGGCGATCTCAACCTGGGTGGCGTCGTGGATGAGTTGCACTCCGGCTGCATCGGCCACCGGTGCCATGCCGTCGATGGCCTGGCGGACAATGTCGGCCAGCTGTAGGGGGCGGAAGACGAGGGGTTCGCGGCCGCTCTGAATGCGTTCCAGATCGAGGACATCGTTGATGAGGCGGACCAGGCGATCCGAGTTGCTGAGAGCGATGCGGAGCAGGTTTGTGGCCTTGTCGTTGACCGGACCGAGGATACCGGAAGAGAGCAGCCCGAGGGCCCCGCGAATGGAGGTGAGAGGTGTGCGCAACTCGTGACTGACGGTGGAGATGAATTCGTCCTTGAGGCGATCGAGGGCAAATCGCTGGCTGATGTCGCGGAAGCTGAGCACGGCGCCGGAAAAGCGCCCGTGGTCGAGGATGGGGGTCAGCGCGTACTCGGCCGGGAAGGCGCTGCCGTCGGAGCGGAAGATGGAGTCTTCGCCCGTGTCGCCCAAGTGGTCTTCATTGCAGTTGCGGAGTGGACAATCCGCGCCACATTGCGAGCTGGACGGCGCGAAGCCGTGGAGCAGTTCATGCACCGTTTTGCCGGCAAGGCTGGGAGCTTCGGCGGCAAGCAGGCGGGCTGCGGCAGGGTTAGCAAAGCTGACCAGGCCACGAAGGTCGATGCCGCAGATGCCATCGGCGACGGAGTCGAGCAGAATCTCTTGGCGGCGGTATAGTTCCTCGGCTCGGCCGTGTTCGTGGGATCGCGCCCGCATCTGCCCCAGCGAGGCGGCCGCCGTCTCCACGGCGGCGAGGGACTCGCGATTTTCGCGAATGGCGGAGTGGCAATAGAATTCAAGAACTGCCACCACCTTGTTACCGACGCGCACAGGGACCGCCCAGCCGGAGACCATCCCGTGGCGCAAGGCCGATTGAGCGTGGGGGTCGAGGGGCATGGAATTGAGGTCGGCAATCCAAACCGGGTGGTCTTCCAGCCAGACTGCTCCAGGGAGGCTGCCGCTCCCGGCCAGGGTTAACTCAGCGCTCTCCTGTATGAGGGACTGCATGCGCTCGCCGGGTACGCCCCATGCGGAGCGGAACTCAAGCCGGTTGCCCAGATCGTTGACCTTCCATTCGAGGGCCGCGTCCCAGCCGTGCGAAACGCAGAGAGCCTCGAGAATGCGTATGATCGCGACTTCAGGGGAGGAGTCTTCGCCGACGATCTGGCTGACCGTCCGCTGCAGTGCCTGGCGATGCTCGCGCTGGACCATCAGGCGAAGAACGAGGGCCGCGGCTGCGGCGCCGGCAGCAAAGATCAGCAGCCCATCGTACCGGAGAGTGACAAACAGGCGGGGCGCAATCGCTCCCATTGCCAGGGCCAGCGCGAGCCCCGCCAGGGCCGGCTGAATGTAGGAAGAGCCGCCTTGAACCTTGCGAGCGGGTTGTTCTGCCGCAACAGTTGTTTGCTCTTGCATGTCGCCCCCAAGGCAACTATTGGACAAATCGGCACCTGTGCAGCGGCTTTCCAGCCATCGGCAGACCGTGAGCTTACAAGAATAACCCCTTGCTCTGCCCGCGAACCGACGAAGCACCGTGCGAGCGCTTTGTTAGTAGTATAAGCACTTGATTCCAAACTCTGTATGCAAATCGAAGCCGGGCTTCCCTGGATGGAGTACGAAAGTCGCGGGCCGGCAGCTCGCAGACAGGCGGTCCGCCAGGCCGAAAGATCTCCGGTTTGCCTGTGCGTCAACCATGGTTTTGACCAGGCTGGCCGTATACTTGCCTCATGCTGCGTCTATCGCTTGGTTCTCGTTTTTTTGGAACAGCCGCTGCGGCGGCGGGATTGGTTTGCGTCGTGACAACGCCCCCGGCTGCGCGCGCCTGGGGCAGTGAAGGGCACCGGATGATCAATCGGCTGGCGGCGAGTTCCCTGCCGGCCGGCGTTCCCGCTTTCCTGCGTTCCGAGGCGGCAGTGAACGAGATTGAGTATCTGGGCCCGGAGCCGGACCGCTGGCGATCGTCCGCGGAGCCGGAGTTGAGCGCGGCGCAGGCTCCGGAGCACTTCATCGACCTGGAGCCGGCCGACGCGCTGGGCCCCCTGCCGCGCCAGCGGCTGGACTTCGAAGCCAAGGTCTTTGCCGCCGGTGAGCGGCCGGAGAAGATCGGCTTGCAGCCCTGGGAGGCCACCGAGGTCTGGGAGCGGCTGAAGGCGGCCCTGCGCGAGTATCGAAGGCTGGCGGCCGCGGGGCAGGATACGCGCGGCGTGGAAGCTGCGGCGATCTTCTATGCCGGTTGGCTGGGCCACTACGTAGGCGACGGCTCGCAGCCGCTGCACACCACCATCCAATACAATGGCTGGGTTGGTGCGAATCCCAACGGCTATACCACCGGCCACCAGATTCACTGGCAGTTCGAGGGGCCGTTTGTGGCCGCGAATCTGCATGAGCCAGAAGTGCGCGCCAAGATGACGGAAGCCAAGGCCATCGATGGCGACCTCTTCACGAGTTACGTAGCCTATTTGCGGCACTCGAATTCCTACGTGGAGAAGGTCTACCAACTGGAAAAGGCCGGAGGCTTCGTGGGAGCGGGAACTGCTGAGTCGCGGGAGTTCACGGCGGAACGGCTGGCCGCCGGAGCCTCCATGCTGCGGGATATGATCTATTCGGCATGGCTGGAGAGCGCGAAGCCCGTGCCCGACCCTTACGCAGGCAAGTAGGCAGGGTTTAGTTGCCCGCCTCAGCCGCGGCCAGAGCCGGAACGCGCCGCAGCAGCAGGGTGAGAGCTGCCGTGAGCAGCGCGACCGCTGGGACGGCGATCAGCAGCCAGGCCAGCATGGCGTGGCCGGCCATGCCGCCCAGTTGCTCAAACAGATTGAGGGGCGAGGCGTGGAGCAGAGCGCTTGCCCTGGGGGCCCCGCCGCGGCCGGAGGCAAAGAGCCAGCCGCCCAGCCGCACAAAAGGCACAATAAGCACCAATTGCAAAGGCATGGCTACGTAATTCGCCGCTTGAATGGCGGGCAGATTGAGCTTCAGCGCAATGGCTAGCACGGCGCACACAGCCGTGGGAATGCCCACTACCGGAATGCAGCCGACGGCAAGCCCGAGCGCAAGAGTGAGGGCCAGGCGGCGGGGAGAGATGCCCTGGCGCAGCCAGAGGCCGGCGTGGCGCTTGATCGAGTCCAGGAATCTGTTGATCATTTCCCTCACCTTATTTATATAGACACGGAAACTCGAATAAATATGCGGTTAAATTTGTGCAATTGAACCAAAATTGGCAGCCGAGGCGAAAGATTCTCACGCTGGGAACGTGCGCGCGGGGCCTGGCGCGTCACTCCGCCTCAGGGTTCAGGCTCCAGAACGGCGGCTATTCGGGGTATAAGCCGCGCGAAAAGCCGGATCAGTTGGCGCTCGACCAGCCGGCCAGTCTGATTGACCTCCTCGTGGCTGAGGAAAGTCAAGCCCAGACCGGCGGCCAGGTTGGTGACGCAGGAGAGGCCGAGAACCTCGATGCCCATGTGGCGGGCGACGATGGTTTCAGGGACGGTGGACATGCCCACCAGCGTGGCGCCGAGAGCCCGGAAGGCGCGAATCTCGGCCGGCGTCTCGAAGCTGGGACCGCTGACGGCGATGTAAACGCCCTCTTCGAGCACGAATCCCTCTGCCGATGCGGCCTCCCTGGCCAGTGCGCGAAGGCGCTTCGAGTAGGCCTCGGTCATGTCCGTAAAGCGGAGGCCGGCATCGGGGCGGACGGCGAAACGCGCTTCGTTGGGGCCGGCGAGAGGGTTGAAGCCCATGAGGTTGATGTGATCGGCGAGGGCGACGAGCTGGCCTACCCGGTAGCCGTCTGCGATACCTCCGGCCGCGTTAGTGAAGATGACGGCGCGAACGCCGAGCAAGCCGAGAACGCGCACCGGGAAGGTAATCTCTCGCGGCGCGCAGCCCTCGTAGTAGTGGATGCGGCCTTGCAGGATGAGGACCGGCGCGCCGCCCAGCAGCCCAGCCACGATCCGCCCGGAGTGCCCCTCGACGGTGGACTGCGGAAAGTGGGGAATCTCGCCGTAAGGAATGATCACCGGTTCGGCGACCGCATCCGCCGCCTCGCCCAGTCCGGAGCCGAGGACGATGCCGATGCGGGGCGTGAGCGAGCCGAGCCTTTCCCGCACAAAGGCTGCGGCTTCAGAGACCTGGTCGAAGTAGGTCATGGTCATACCGGACAATGCTCCTTGCACATTCTACAGATGCGGACATTCTCAATGCCCGATCCTCTCCCGCGGCGCGATTCAGTTCTCCGCGCCAAGCGCGCCGCTTCTGCTCTATACTGGCTCCGTGACCTCACTTCTGGGCGACTGGAAACTCGATGCCGCGCTCGGCTCCTGCCTGCTGCTGGGGTTGCGCCACGGCTTCGACTACGATCACCTGGCGGCCATCTCCGACATCACGGCCGTGCAGCGCAGTTGGCGCAGCGGATTGCGGCTGGGCATGACCTATGCCCTTGGCCACGCCTTCACGGTGGCCGCCCTGGGTATCGCCGTGCTCGAACTGCACATGGGCCTGCCCCAGGGGCTCGACCACTGGACCGAGCGCCTTATCGGCCTCACTCTGATTGTGCTGGGCATCGGCGTGGTCGCCGGAATCCTGAGGAAAGACGCCCACGGCCACTCGCACAGCCGCATCGAAAGCCGGCTGGCGATCGCCATCAACGGCATCCTCTGGCTGGCCTGGCAGGTGCGCCGGTGCTGGAACCGGGAGGCCCCCAAGCCGGAGCGTTTTCAGTGGATGTACAACGGAAAGTCTGTCTTCCTCATCGGCATCCTGCACGGCGTCGGCGCTGAAACCCCCAGCCAGTTGGCTCTCTTCTTCCTCACCGCCAACCTGGGTGGAACCTCGCGCGGCATTCTGGGTCTGGCGGCCTTCTCTGTTGGCCTGGTGGCCATGAATGCGGTGATGACCGCCTCGATGGGCGGAGCCTTCCGCGCCAGCGGCCATCACCACCCGCGCTTTTACCACGCCATTGCCTGGACCGGCGCCGCCTACAGTTGCATTATCGGAGTCATCTTCCTCTTTGGGATCTCCGACCACCTGCCGCCGCTGGGATAGCGAAGCCGGCGCCAAACCCACCCTAGCCGAAAGAGCGAGAGCTGTGACAGCCGGCAGGGTCTTCCCAAAACTGGACCGGTCGAGCGCCGTGCCATTGATTGGGATCATTTCCCCATACCAGTGACCACTATCACGAATGAATAACGGCCCCGGCAGGTAAAACTATGGATAGACAAGGAGCAAGGTGCGGCAGCACGATCGCCATGCGTTTTGATCCGCCAACGGAGGAATTGTGCCAGCATTCACACCCCCGCCGCTGCCCAGCGACGACAAACGATGGAAGATCGTGAACGGCACCATGCGCAAGAATGGCTTTGCCCGCCACGCGCTGATTGAGACGCTTCACACCGTGCAGTCCGCGTTCGGCTACCTGGACGACGACGCGATCCGGTTTGTCGCCCACTCCCTGCGCGTGCCGTTGAGCCAGGCCTACGGGGTGGTGACCTTTTATCACTACTTCAGCCTGAAGCCACCGGGCAAGCACACTATGACGATCTGCGAGGGCACGGCCTGCTATATCAAGGGCGCAGACGACCTGATGGCGGCGGCCATCAAGCGCCTCGGCATTCAGCAGGGGCAGACCACCAAGGACGGCGGGATCAGCCTGATGAAGGCCCGCTGCGTGGGCGCGTGCAGCCGCGCGCCAGTGGTGCTGTGCGACGGCGAAGTGGCCGGCGAGGTGACCGCGGAGCAGATGCTCGAGCAGTTGGAAAGGTGGGCGGTGGAATGACAATCGAAGAGCTTGAGCAGATAGCGAAGACCGTCAGCCAGGAGAACGACAAGTACGATTTTGAAGTGAACGTCTGCATGGATCTAGCCTGCATGAGCCAGGGGGCGGGCCAGTTGCGGGAGGCTCTCGCCAAGGCCGCCGAGGCTTCCGGCAAGAGCGTGCTCGTCCGCCGCACCGGGTGCATGGGACCATGCTCCTCCGGGCCGCTGGTGCGCGTCGATCCCGAAGAGACCCTCTACCACCATGTGAATGCCGGCCACGCGGAGGCCATCGTCTCCAGCCTGGGCGGCCAGCCGGTGCCCGAGTTGCAGTGCGATCTAAACGAGCACTTCGACAAGCAGGTGCGGGTGGTGCTGGAGAATGCCGGCTACATCGATCCGGAGAAGATCGACGACTACATCGTCCGCGACGGTTACAAGGCGCTGTTGACGGCGCTGACCGAGATGACGCCCAACGGCGTAATCCACCGCATCACCGAGAGCGGGCTCCGGGGACGCGGCGGCGGCGGCTATCCCACCGGCCTGAAGTGGGGAACGGTAGCCAAGGCTGCGGGCGACCTGAAGTATGTGGTCTGCAACGGCGACGAGGGCGACCCCGGCGCGTTCATGGATCGCAGCGTGATGGAGGGCGACCCGCATCGCGTCATCGAAGGCATGGCCATTGCGGCCTACGCCGTGGGCGCGAGCAAGGGCTTTATCTACGTGCGGGCGGAGTATCCAGTGGCCGTCTCGCGGCTGACCACCGCGCTGCGCGACGCCCGGCGGCGCGGCCTGCTGGGCAACGGCATCTGCAACACGCCCTTCAACTTCGATGTGGAGATTCGCCTCGGCGCCGGAGCCTTTGTTTGCGGCGAGGAGACGGCGTTGATCGCCTCCATCGAGGGCCGGCGGGGAACCCCCAAGCCGCGGCCGCCATACCCGGCCGTGAGCGGCCTGTTCGGCAAGCCCACGCTCATCAACAACGTTGAGACCTTCGCCAACGTCGCGCCCATCGTTCGCAACGGCGGCAAGTGGTTTGCCAACATGGGCTCGGAGAGAAGCAAAGGCACCAAGGTCTTCGCGCTTACCGGCAAGATCGCCAACACCGGCCTGGTCGAGGTGCCCATGGGCATCAAGCTGCGCGAGATCATCGAGGTCATCGGCGGCGGCGTACCCGGCGGGCACACCTTCAAGGCGGTGCAGACCGGCGGCCCCTCGGGCGGCTGCATCCCCGCCGAGATGCTCGATGTCGGCGTCAGCTACGATGCCCTCGTCCGGCTCGGCTCCATCATGGGATCGGGCGGCATGATCGTCATGGACGACACCTCCTGCATGGTCAACGTGGCGCGCTTCTTCGTCGAGTTCTGCATGACCGAGTCCTGCGGCAAGTGCATTCCCTGCCGGGCGGGCACGGCCCAGATGCACACGCTGCTGACCCGATTCTGCACCGGCACGGGAACCATGGACGATCTGGACCTGCTGATGGGTCTGTGCGAGACCATCAAAGAGACCAGCCTGTGCGGACTGGGCATGACCGCGCCCAATCCCGTGCTCAGCACGCTCAAGTACTTCAGGAACGAGTACATCGAGCACATCGTGCACAAGCGCTGTCCGGCTGGGGTCTGCAAAATGGAAGCGCCCGTGGAGGTGGTGGCATGAATGAGAGCATGGGCGTCAAAACTCTGCAAATCGACGGCCAGGAGGTCAGCGCGCGCTCCGGCCAGACCATCCTGGAAGTGGCGCGGGAGAACGAAATCTACATCCCTACCCTCTGCCACATGGAGGGGCTGAGCGACGTGGGCGCCTGCCGCCTCTGCCTGGTGGAAATCAAGGGCACCGGCAAGCTGCAAGCGGCCTGCGTGACTGCCGTCTTTGAAGGCATGGACGTGAGCACCAACAGCGAGCGGCTCCAGAAGCATCGCCGGACGATTCTCGAGCTGCTCTTCGCCGAGCGCAACCACGTCTGCTCGGTGTGCGTGGCCAACGGCCACTGCGAACTGCAAACGCTGGGACAGGAGCAGGGCCTGACCCATGTGCGCCTGCCCTATCGCAACCCCGAGTTGACCGTCGATGCCTCGCTCGACCGCTTTACCGTGGACCACAATCGCTGCATCCTGTGCACCCGCTGCGTGCGGGTTTGCGCCGAGATTGAGGGCGCGCACGTGTGGGATGTGGCTAACCGCGGCATCGATTCCATCGTCATTACCGATCTGCACGACAACTGGGGAAGCTCCAGTTGCACCCGCTGCGGCAAATGCGTGCAGGTATGCCCCACCGGAGCCCTCTTCGACAAGAGCAAAGTAGGCTCCGATCACCCCAAGTATCCCGATTTCCTTCCTTACCTGAACCTGATGAGGGGAGCGCAATGAGTAAACTGAAATTGGCGACTGTCTGGCTGGACGGATGTTCCGGCTGCCACATGTCGTTTCTGGACATGGATGAACGGCTGATCGAGCTGGCTCAGCTTGTCGATGTGGTCTACAGCCCCATCGTAGATACCAAGGAGTTCCCCGACGAGGTGGATATCGCACTGGTCGAGGGCGCCGTAGCCTCGGTGGACGACGAGAAGAAGATCAAGAAGATTCGCGCCCATACCAAGCTCCTGATTGCCATGGGCGACTGCGCCATAACGGGGAATGTTCCCGCGATGCGCAATCCCATCGGCCCGGAAGCCATTCTGGATCGCGCCTACATCGAGAACGCCAGCGCGCAGCAGCAGATTCCCTGCGTCGTTGTGCCTCAGCTTCTCCGGGTGGTGCGTCCCATTCACGAGTTCGTCAAGGTGGACGTATTTCTGCCCGGCTGCCCGCCCTCGGCCGACACCTTCCACACGGCGCTGACCGCGCTGGTAACCGGTGAGCCGGTGGATATTTCAGCCCTCACCCGCTTTGGAGCCTGAGCCCATTGGAGCCCAAGTCATGACCCAGACCATCACCATCGATCCCGTTACCCGCCTTGAAGGCCACGGCAAGATCACCATCCAGCTCAACGGCAAGGGCGAAGTGGAGGACGCGCACTTTCACGTCACGCAGGTGCGCGGCTTTGAGCGCTTCAGCCAGGGCCGCCCGTTCTACGAGATGCCCAGCCTGATGGCGCGCATCTGCGGCATCTGCCCGGTCTCGCATCTGCTGGCCTCGGCCAAGGCCTGCGAGGCCATCATGTCGGTGCGCATTCCGCATCCCGCCGCGCAGCTCCGGCGCATGTTGAACATGGCCCAGCTGGTGCAGTCCCATGCGCTGAGCTTCTTCTATCTCGCCTCGCCCGACCTGCTGCTGGGCATGGAGTCCGACCCCGGTGCCCGCCACGTCTTCGGGGTGCTGGCCGCCAAGCCCGAACTGGGCCGCGCCGGCATAGCCCTGCGCCGCTTCGGGCAGCACATCATTGAACTGCTCTCCGGCAAGCGCATCCATACCGGCTGGGTTGTGCCCGGCGGCGTCACCGAGCCGCTGACTCTGGCCAAGCGCGATGAGATACTGTCGATGCTGCCCGAGGCCTACGCCAACCTGAGCATGGCGATCGCCGCCTACAAGCAGATCGCCGGCAGCTTCAAGCGGGAGATCGAGGTCTTCGCCAACTTCCCGTCGAACTACATGTGCCTGATTAACGAAGACGAGTCGATCGAGTTTACCGACGGCGCGCTGCGGGTGATCGATCCCCAGGGCAAGATACTCGACGACGGTGTTACCGCCGCCGGATTTAGCGAGATGATCGGCGAGGCGGTCGAGAATTACAGCTACACCAAGTTCACCTACCTGAAGCAGTTTGGCTATCCCGAGGGCAGCTATCGCGTCGGCCCACTGGCGCGGCTCAACATCGTCAAGTCCATGGGCACTCCGCAGGCCGATGAGGAGCTGGCGGAGTTCAAGCAACTGGCCGCGGGCCCGGTGGAAAGCTCGTTCTACTACCATCACGCGCGCCTGATCGAGGCGCTCTACGGCATTGAGAATATCGAGCGGATTCTCGCCGACCCGCGCATCCTCGACAAGCAGGTGCGCGCCACCGCCGGCGTGAACCGGCTGGAAGGCGCCGGCCAGATCGAGGCCCCGCGAGGCACGCTGAATCATCACTACAAGGTGGACGAGAACGGCCTCATCACCTGGGCCAACCTGGTGGTCGCCACTGGGCATAACAACAACGCCATGAACAAGGGCGTCGCCCAGGTAGCCAAGGCCTACGTCAAGGACGGCAAGTTTACCGAGGGTGCGCTTAACCGCGTCGAAGCCGTGATTCGTACCTTCGACCCATGCTTGAGCTGCTCCACGCACGCCTTCGGCCAGATGCCGCTGGTGCTCTCGCTGGTCTCTGCCGAAGGCGAGGTCGTCGACCGGCTGGTCCGCTAGCGGGGCCGCTCCGAAAGAATTACAAATTTGTGCCCCATCCTTTCCGCTTCTTTCTGCGGAAAGGGAGGGAAGCTACAATGCCGGGAGCCCCACCCTCGCAGCGTCTTTGTTTTTGCGGCTAGGGTGGGATACCACGGCGATAGGCACCCCATTCTAGCCTGTCATCCTGAGCGACCCTGGCCCTGAGCATCGCGAAGGGGAAGGGGAGTCGAAGGACCTGCGGTTGCTCTTGTAGGGATCTCCATGACTCAACTCCAACCCCGCTGCCTGATCCTCGCCTGCGGCAACCCGCTGCGCCGGGACGACGGCGTGGGGCCGTGGCTTGCCGAGTGGGCTGAGAAGCGATTCGGCGCGGAAGCCGACGTGCGCGTGCTCGCCCGCCAGCAGTGGGCTCCGGAGCTGGCCGAGGAGATCGCCCGCGCCCAGTCCGTCCTGTTCATCGATTGCTCGGTCGATTCCGCTCCCGGATCGGTCGCGCTTCTGCCGGTCGCGCCGGCCGCCGCCGTGCAGGGACTCGCCACCCATCATCTGGGCGCACCCGAGCTGCTGGCGCTGAGCCGCGACATCTACAGTTCCCAGCCCTCGAATGCGCTGCTCGTGACCATCGGCGCTGGATCGACGGAACTGGGCGAGGTTTTCAGCGACGCGGCGACCGCCGCTCTTCCCGCGGCCTGCCGCCTAATAGAAGAGACTGTCCTGCGCCTGCTACTGGGCAGTGCGCTTGACCTCGGCCACTCGGGGGTAAACGAAGAGCATTGTCAATCTACTTAGATACACATACTTAGCCTTGGATAGTTCATCTTGTTTATGAATAATTCTTCACAATGAGCCTGCGGGCGGCGACCGGCCGGCTCGAAGGCGCGGCACTCCATCTTCGAGGCCTCCTTGCCAATTTGCTAACACTGCGCGATTCTTTTTTAAGCGACCGCAACTTAACCGAAGAAATGCTGTCTGAATAGTTGAAAGCCGGTTGGGGCGAGAGAAGCCCAAACGCCGGCGGGTGCTGAGAACATTGAGTCCCAGGTCCGGATCGAAAAGGACGGGGCAGCACAAGGAGGATGTCATGAAGAGATTTGGCCTCGTTCTGTTCGCAATGGTTTTGGCTCTGCCGTTCGCGGCTACGGCAACGGCCCAAGTGGCTGTGGGTGTCGGAGTCGGCCCCGCGGTCGTTGCCGCTCCCGATGTTTACGGTCCTCCGGTCTGCGAGTGGGGCTATTACGCCTACTATCCATATGCCTGCGCCCCTTACGGCTACTACGGGCCTAACTGGTTCTACGGTGGCTTCTTCATCGGCGCCGGACCGTGGTACGGCTGGGGCTGGCGGCACGGCTGGTACGGCGGCCATGGGTGGGGCGGATACGGCTACCGTGGCGGCTACGGCTTTCGCGGCGGGTATGCGGCTCGCGGATATGCCGGCGGAGCGCGCGGTTATGCAGGCCCGAGAGGCGGAGGAGCGGCTCGCGGATTCAGTGGCGGCGCACGCGGCGGCTTTAGCGGCGGCGGTCATGCCGGCGGCGGCTTCAGTGGCGGCCACGGTGGTGGCGGCGGCCATGGCGGTGGCGGACACCGGTAAATAACGCAAGTCTCCGCAGCTTACCCCGATCCTGCGGATTCCCCAGACAGGCCCGTTCGCCTCGGCGAACGGGCCTTGCGTTTTTGTGCGGCTTGTTTAGGGGTCGATTCCGGATTGAACGGATCTCTCTCGCAGAGCAGCCGACTTGCACCGGCCGAGACCGCGGCGCCGGCCAGTCAGCTTGCCAGCCGCCTGCCCCCCTGCAGCCGGATCGACACATGGACCAGGCTGAGCGCGGCGGGCGTGACGCCGGGAATGCGGCTGGCCTGGCCGATGGTGACCGGGCGGACCCGCTCCAGGACTTCGCGCATCTCGCGCGACAGGCCGCTGATGGCGCGGTAATCGATCCACTCTGGAATGGCGACGGCCTCGGCGGCCTTCAGCTTCTCGATCGATTTCCTTTGCTGGTCCAGGTAGCCGGCGAACTTGATCTCGGTCTCGACGGCGCGGGCCTCATTGCGCAGAACCGCCCTCCGTGCTCTCGCGTCCCGGCCTGGATTCTGGCCGGCCAGCACGGCGGAGGACTCGGCAAGCAGCGGCTCCTGAGCCAGGGCTTCGCGCATTGCGCCCATCACCGGCTCGATGGTCACCTCAGGCCGCTTGAGCAGTTGCGCCCAGGTCAACCCGGCGGTGGCCGTCAGCTCGCCAAGGTCTGCGGCGGCCAGCCGATCTCCATCCACCTTATCCACAGTAAGCAACCGCTCCAGCGCGGCCATGCGTGCCTGCTTCTGTTCGTACTCCGCCCAGGCCTCATCGCCGATCAGGCCCAGCCGCCGCCCATACGGGGTCAGCCGGCGGTCGGCGTTGTCGATGCGCAGGTGGAGGCGGAACTCGGCCCGCGAGGTGAACATCCGGTAAGGCTCGTTGATGCCCTTCGAGATCAGGTCGTCAATCAGGATGCCGGTGTAGCCTTCGCTCCGGTCCAGGGTGAATGGCGGCTCGCCCTTGAGCCAGAGCGCGGCATTGATTCCGGCCATGATCCCCTGGCAGGCCGCCTCCTCGTAGCCGCTGGTTCCGTTGATCTGGCCGGCCAGGTACAGGCCCTCCATGCTTTTGACGCGCAGGGTACGGTCGAGCTCGGTGGCGTCCACGCTGTCGTACTCAATGGCATAGCCGGGGCGCAGCATCTCCGCCTGATCGAGGCCGGGGATGGAGCGCACGATCTGCCACTGCACCTCCATGGGCAGCGAGGTGGACATGCCGTTCACGTAGACCTCGTGAGTGTTGAGGCCCTCGGGCTCCAGGAAGAACTGGTGCTGAGTTTTATCGGGGAACTTGACGATCTTGTCTTCGATGGAGGGGCAATAGCGCGGCCCGATGCCCTTGATCTGCCCTGAGTACATGGCCGATCGATGCACGTTTTCGCGAATGATGCGCAGTGTCTCCGGGGTGGTGAAGGCGATGTGGCAGCTCACCTGCGGCTGCACGATTCTCTTTGTCCGGAAGCTGAACGGCGTGGGGTCTTCGTCGCCCGGCTGCTCCTGAAAGGCATCCCAGCGGATGGTGCGGCCGTCGAGGCGCGGCGGCGTTCCCGTCTTGAGGCGGCAAGTCCGAAGCCCTAAAGCCCGGAGGGCCTCGCCCAGCAGGACCGAAGCCGGCTCGCCGCTGCGGCCGGCCGGATATCTCTCCTCGCCGCAGTGGATGAGCCCATTCAGAAACGTCCCGGTGGTGATGATGGTGGCCCCGGCCAGCAAGCGGCGGCCGTCGCGTAGCTTGAGGCCCAGCACCCGGCGGCGGGGGCGCGCGGGTAGGGGCAGCTCATCGGGCGCCTCCGAAGGCATCCGATCCCAGGTTCCAGTATCGGGACTTGGGGCACTCAGATTTCCATCCTCTTCCTCAGTTTTCTGACCCCTGACCTCCGATCCCTGGCCCCTGATCTCTGACCCCTGATCTCTGACCCCTGATCCCTGACCCCTGATCTCTGATCCCTGATCCCTGTCGTCCAACACCAGGTTCACCACCTCGGCCTGACGGATGTGCAGGCCCGGCTGCGACTCCAATACCTCGCGCATCTTCACGCGGTAGAGCTGCTTGTCGCATTGGGCGCGCGGACTCCACACTGCTGGGCCGCGCGACGAGTTGAGGAGGCGAAACTGAATGCCCACGGCATCGGCTACCTCGCCCATGATGCCGCCCAGGGCATCCACCTCGCGCACCAGGTGGCCCTTGGCCACGCCGCCCACGGCCGGGTTGCAACTCATCTGCGCAATCAGGTCAAGGTTCATGGTGATCAGCGCGGTTTTCAGCCCCATGCGCGCCGCCGCCATCGCCGCCTCGCACCCGGCGTGACCGGCGCCGACCACGGCCACATCGTATTGTTCGGTAAAAGCCATCCATCTCCCGCAAGAGCATAGACGAGCCCGCAAAACCAGCGACAAGGCTATTCTACGGATTCCACTCCTCGCGCGCAGAATCGCAGCGCTCCACAAGACGAGAAGCTCCTATATAATCGTGCCGTCTCCCAAACCGTAAAGAAAGGCGAGGGCTATCGAGCGAGATGAATACCTGTTCGTGCGGCCAGTTGGTAGATGAAAGGAGCACGCAGTGCCCCCGGTGCGCGGCACTTCAAGTTCTCGGCCTTGAAACGGAGACGACAGAGACCGAGATCAGAAGCGCCTATCGCCTGCTCGTCAAGACCTGGCAGCCGGACCGCTTCCAGGACGACCAGAAGCTGAAGGAGGCCGCGGAGGAAAAGCTGAAGGAGATCAACTCCGCGTTCGAGATTCTTACTTCGACCTCCATTCAGCGCGGCATGCCGGACCGGCCGCAGCATGAGGCCCCCTACAGAGCGTTCCAGCAGGCGCCGATAGCGGAGCCCGCCGGAAAGAAGGCCGCGCCAACCGTTGCACAACCTATTCCGGCGGAGGCCGCCGCAACCATTGCAGCGTCTGGAGCTGTTGCAGCGCCTGCCGCAACCCCGAGTGCGATTCCTCCCGCTCCTTCCGCGCAGGATTTGCAGAAGGTCAAGTTGTTCTATAGGCGGACCAGATTGCTCTTTGGGATTGCAGCAGTTGTCTTCCTGCTATTGACGGGCAGATCGATCCGAACGGTCTTAAGGACCTATGACGCCGCGCCGCAAGCCACGCAGCCCGCACCGCAAGCCGCGCAGCCCGCACCGCAAGCCGCTGCGCCCGCGCCCCAGAATGCGGAAAGTTCCGAGGCAGAGAAGACTCGCGCCGCATACCGTTTGACGCTGCCAGCTCCCCGGAATCCGGTTATCCGCCCTCCGGAAAAGACTGGCGCTGTAACCCATCCGGCGCCGTCCGCGCTCCGCCACGTGCTTTTGCCGTATCTCACGGTTGGTTCCACCAAAGCCGAAGTGCTGGCTCAGCAGGGAACTCCGACGGCATCCTCTGAAGACAAGCTTGTCTACGGCAAGTCGGAGCTGTATCTCAAGGACGGCGTTGTGACCGGCTGGCGAATCGATCTTTCTTCCCCGATTCGAGTCAAGCTATGGCCTGAAGTTCCCGTCGACCCAGGCCTGAGCTTCTTTTCGTACGGCTCGTCGAAAGACTCCGTGCTGGTGGTCCAAGGAACCCCGACGGCGTTTACCGAAGACAAGTTCGAATACGGCGGCTCCGTAGTGTATTTCCGCAATAACCGGGTTTATAGCTGGAGGAACGACCCCGCGTCGATCCAACTGCGGGCGCGATAGCCGCCCGCATGCCGGGTCCGGCTTCCAGAAGCATCCGGCTGATGCGCCCCTGCGTCTAATCGATATGGACTGGAGAAGAACAGTGCCGAATCGATGGGGCTTGGCGATGCTGCTGGCGGCGGGATGCGCGCTGGCGTCCGCCGGGCAGAGCAAGGACAGCTTCACGCCCATGCCGCTGGACTCGGGCTTCGGGCCGATGGACATCACCGAGCCGGCGGTGAAGCCCGAGGAGATCATCCGCCAGTTTGCCGCCAAGGAGAGCGAGTTCCAGCAGGCGCTCAACCATTACACCTATCGCCGCGTGGCCCGCGTGCAGACTATCGACGACGACAACAAGGTGGATGGCGAGTACTACCAGGTGGACGATGTGATCTTCGACCCTTCGGGCAATCGCACCGAGAAGGTGGTCTACGCGCCGGAGAACACCTTGCAGCGGGTCTCCATGTCTCCCTCAGACCTTCAGGACATCCAGCGCGGCTACCCGTTCGTGCTGACCGCCGAGGAGATCGGCCAGTACGACGTGAAGTACGTGGGCCGGCAAAAGGTGGACGAGGTGGACTGCTACGTCTTCGACGTGGGCCCCAAGGTCATTGAAAAGAAGCATCGCTACCTGCTGGGCCGCATCTGGGTGGACGCTACCGACCTGCAGATCGTGGTGACCAACGGCAGAATGGTTCCCGACGACACGCGCAAGGGGAACGAAGACCTGCATCCACCCTTCATGACCTGGCGGCAGCAGGTCGACGGCCACTACTGGTTCCCGGTGTACACCAAGGGCGAGGGGATTCTGCACTTCAGCGGAGGCCCCGGCTACATGGCCCAGGACGTGCACATGCGCGACACCATCAAGTACACCGACTACAAGCAGTTCGGCTCGACGACCAAGATCATCTATGAGGGGCAGGAGGTTGCACAACCCCAGAACCAGCCGCCCGCGCCGCCGAAAAAATAGAGAGTGGGGCGCTGGCTACAGATTTGGCGAAGCAGAGGTGCGAGGAGACGGAGAAGCGGCGTAGGTAAATGGTCCTGCCTCAGTTTGGCTGGGCGCTGGCGAGAGTACCTAGCAGGGTTTTCGCCGGTTGCGATCCGAAACCCGCAGCTTCATCGAACCAGTAGCGGGCGAGATCCAGATTTCTAGGCAGGCCGTTCGTTCCGTTCAGGTAGTCGCGTCCGAGGGCAAAGCGTATATCCATTTCACGGCGGTCGCGAACGGTGCGATAGAGATCAAGCGCCTCCCGATATGCATCGTTATTGGTCTGTGCGACTTTCTCCAGGGCAAAGGCACGCCGAAGTTGGACATCCGGATCATCCTTTGGCATGGCGGCGATTTCTGCGAGTGTCGGGTTGCGTAGCGGGTCGTCCGGTGAGTAGTAAGCACCATCGCTTGCGCGCGTTTGCACCAGCGAGGCATACTCCGCGTCGGCGGCCTGGTGTTGCTGCGGCGTCATGCGGGATTCCATAGCTTCAAGCACGGCACTCTCATCGGTCTGTTTGTCCGAGGCGAGGCGCGTCCAGGTTACGTCGTCATAGCCGGTTTGATTGGGCACCGTGCCCTCCGCAATTGCTTGGGCCAGGAACTTTTGTGCGGGATCAATATTGTATGCGGCGGCGCGTTTGCAGAATCGGAGCCACATGGCTGAGTTTCTCGGCAGATCTTCTCGGCCAATTTTATAGTCGACCGCGATCTTGTACTCTTCCTGGCCCAGCGATTCCTGAGCAATGAGGCGTGCCCACTCGAGATTCAGCGCCCGTCCTCTTGAGTCGTTGCCTGCCGTGTACTTCCCATCGAGGACAAAGTTGCCAAGCTCCATCTGAGCGCGGCGGACCTCGGGATGGCCGGTCTGCCCGAGCAGGTAAAGGTACATTTTCTCGGCTCTTTCGGTTTGCTGAGGTGTGTCCTTGCGATAAGTTTCAGCAAGTTCAAAGAGGTAGAGCGGCTGCAAGCGGGCTTCGGCGTCGAGATCGATGGCGGACTTGAGTCCGGGGTCGGTTGCAACGACCTGGAACCAGTGCTCGGCCTGTGCGAGGTCTTCCTGCACTCCATAGCCTTGCCGGTACGCCAGACCGAGTTCATAGGCTGCGCCAATGTCGCCGTTTCTTGCGAGGGCCTGGTTGATTGCCGCTATCTTCTCGGGCGTGTTGGCCGCAGGATCATGGTTGGCGGCCGTAACGGCGAGAGTGTCTCCAGAGCCGCGCACGCACAGAGCATGCCTATATTCGTAGCCGTAGGGCCAACCAGTAGGATCGTCGTTGGATTGGCCCGAGTTGAAGTTGAAGTAATAGGCATATCCACCCGGACGCCCACGGTCATCCAGCGACGTGTTGCTGCTCCATTCGTACGCTGTCAGATGCAGATACCCCTTCACGTGCCACGTTGTCGGTGAGACCTCATGCGCTCCCAATCCAGGGGAAAAAGAGCTCCTGTCGTAGATGCCTTGCAACTCGGCTATATTTGCCAGCCGCCAGTCGGAGTAACCGGCGGTGCGGAGGTTGCGGCAATACCTCGCAGCATCCTTCCAGCTGAGGTCTTTGCCGCTATCTTTCGCGGCCCACATGAGTCCCGTCGATGGATCGTTCCAATACCCGACGGCCTGAGTTACTAGGGCGAGCTTTCGGCCCTCCTGCTCTTGCGCCTGCTTGAGGGCCCCATCCACTTCCGCTTGCGTTGGCATTTGCGACTGATTCGCCGGCAATGCCGGTTCCGCAGAAGATTGCGTACCGGCGACTTGCGCGACGGCGGGAATTGGCTGGAGAAGAGAGAGCGTCGCAAGAGCGGCAGCGAATCCAATCGCGATGGAGAGTCGTGTCATCATCTCTCTACGATAGGTGAAGCCATAGATGGAATATTACTTGGTTGTGACACTTTCTGAAGTGTCACAGTCCCGTCTAGCTCGGTTGTAAACAGCGGATTCGGGTGCCGTCAACAACCAAATCGGAATAGAGCCACCAGACTTATCGAGGTGTGCCCGAACGACCCGCCAACCGGCAGTTACTGGTTGATCAACGTTCGCGCACGCCTTGGGCGCCCTATTCGCTGCTCCCTATTCCCTCAATAGAACAAATACTTCCGCCACCGGTCGTCGGCGCGCCCCAACATGCGCATGATTTGGCGACTGGTGTGCAGCGAGAAGGGGCGCGGCTCGCGCAGCAGAATCATGTCGTCGATTTCGTGCAACATGCGGTTGCCCTTGTGGCGATTGCAGTCGTGGCAGCAGGCGACAAGGTTTTCCCAGGTGGAGTTGCCGCCGCGGGAGCGGGGCACCACATGGTCCAGCGTCAGGTCGTTGGAGGGCATCGTCTCGCCGCAGTACTGGCAGGTGTTGCGGTCGCGGAGCAGGATGTTCTTGCGCGAGAGGGCGCGGGTCTGGTAGGGGATGCGGCGGTACTCCAAGAGGCGGATGACCGAGGGCATGGCGATGCGGCTGCGCTGGGCATGAAGGGTGAGGCCGTGCTCCTCCTCGGTGCGTGCAACGCCCTTGAGCACCAGCACCAGGGCGCGGCGCGCTCCGCAGATGTTGATGGGCTCATAGGAAGCGTTGAGCACCAGCACGGGCATCTGCAACAGGTGGATGGGCTGCGCGACGTACTGACCTGCGGCGTGGTCGCCGGCCAGCGCTGCGGCCTTGGCGATGGACTTCTGCTTGCGGGCATGAATCATGGCTTTTCCCAGCGACATCTCTTTTCCCCTCGTCAAAAAGATGGTTGGTCTTGCGATGAAAAAATGCTTGCCGGCCGCACGGTTGCGGCAGGCGAAATCATGAGTGCATCCGGCTCGTCGTCTGCGTCCTCGAAGAAGGAAAAAGCGCCACGGCCGAATTCGCTCCTGCGGCGCGCTCTGGCCAGCGTGGCCACCCACACCGAGGCTGCGCCGGCCCGGACCAGCGCCAGTGCGGCGGCGCGGGCGGTTGCGCCGGTGGTAAGAATGTCGTCGATGAGCAGAATGTGCCTTGAATCGACAGCGGCTGGATCGGAGACCGAAAAGGCGGCGCGCACATTCAAACGCCGCTGGCGGGGAGTGAGGCCGGCCTGGCTTTCGGTGGCGCGCAGGCGCATCAGCGTGCTCGGCGCCAGCGTGAGCCGCCACTCCGGGTGGGTCTTGCGTAACGTTTCAAGGGCGTAGACGGCCAGCGAGCGGGCCTGATTGAAGCCTCGCTCGGCGTACTTGGTCCGGTGCAGCGGGACCGGAATCACCAGCATCTCGGCCGGTGCCTCGGCTGCCAGTTGGGCGATGGCTTGGGCCAGCATTCGGCCCAGCCCGCGGGCCGCCGGATGAAGCCGGCCATACTTGAGCGCCTGGATGGCCTCCCTCATGCGGCCCTCGTAAACCCCGAAAGCCACCGCCCGCACAAAAGGCGGCGGCGCAAGCCGGCAGGCCCGGCACAGCGCGGCGGGCGTTGGACTGGAGGCCTGCGCCGGCGCGGCCAAGGTATCGCCGCAGCGCGCGCACAGAGGTCCGCTCTGGACGGGAAACTCAGTCCAGCACACATCGCAAATTGGCACGTAGGAGAACTGCGGCAGAGGCGAGCCGCAGAGAGCGCAGAAGGCGGGAAAGAGGGCGCAACCCAAGGCGTCCATGGGACTTCGGAGCACACGGGCCACTGCGCGCCAGCGGGAAGTCTCCGATGGTGGAACGTCGAACGTCAGTGAACCGGAGTCCCTGCGGAAGACGCACCTCACTTGGGGTCAACGCGGCTGATCGCGCGCCGCCTTGCCGACAGTATACCCGGACCCGGCGGGAGATTCCAGGGGATTTGGCGATGACCTATGCCAGTTTTCACTGGTCAACGGTCAGAAGTGCGCTTCCGCTCCGAACCCTCCGCCGGCTTGGTTCTTGTACGGACTAAAGCAGATTGCGATCTTCCGCGGCCAGGATTTCGCGATTTTCGCGTGCGGCTTCCTCGTTTGCCGCGTTCGATGCTTTGAGGTTGGCCTGAACATCGCGGGCCGCGTCCTTCGCTTTGCCCCAAGCGTTTTGAACCTTGCCCTTGACCTGTTGTACGGCGCCTTCGACCTGGGTTGCAGTGTCGCCGGTCAAGTTTCCGATATGCCGCTTGGCGCTTCCCGCCACGTCGTTGATCGTGCCTTTCACTCTGTCCTTGTCCATTTTTTCACGCTCCCGATCTTCAGTTGCTTACGAATCCCAGCCGGGCCGCAGTATCGAAAGGGACACAAGAAGTGCCCAGCGCGGGCTTTTTGCTTAATAATGACGCCGATCTCATGGTGCCTGCTTCCCGCGTGGACAATGAAATGAATGAAGCTCGTCCATCGGTCGCGCACTCAGATATCGCCTTAGTTCCGCTCTCTTGCCGACCTGTTAGCATCTTTCGTATGGGCCTCAGCAACCTTAGCCGGCGGCACTCTAAGATGGGGGTTGCGTGAGCGTGTCTGTTCCCTCGGGTGCGCTTTTGCCCGAGAGGCAATCCGTGAGGGCTGACCATTTGCCGTCTCTCGATGGATTGCGAGCCATATCGATTGCCCTTGTTCTGCTTGGTCATCTCAGCGGAACGCGAGGTTTTGGGAGACTGAATTTGGGCGTTGGGGACTACGCCCACCTGGGAGTGGTCGTCTTTTTTGTGATCTCAGGTTTCTTGATAACCCGCTTGATGCTTTCAGAACGTAGAAAGAATGGGCGCGTATCCCTCAGGCTCTTTTATGCTCGGAGAACGCTGCGTCTGTTTCCGGCTTCGTATGCATTCATCGCGTGCGTCTGCCTGCTGTGGTGGGCGGGAGTTGTGCATTTGCAGGCCACTGATATCTGGCACGCAGTCACGTACACGGTGAATTTTCTGCCGGGAAGATCATGGCAGATTGGACATCTATGGTCACTTTCCGTCGAAGAGCAGTTTTACCTGATTTGGCCTTGCACCTTTGTTGTATTGGGGCCACGGCGGGCGGGTTGGGTCGCCGCCGGGGTGATTCTGTTTGGGCCTGTCGCGCGCTCTGGCGCCTGGCTGTTTCTGAGAGGAACCCCGTATCGCGATCTGGAAATGTTCCCTATGGTCGCAGACAGTCTTGCCATGGGTTGTCTCTTGGCAAAGGTCGGCGGCTGGCTCGAAGGGAAAAACTGGTATCTGCAGTTGTTCCGGCCAGTCTGTTCGGCCGGACTGGTGACGTTGATTCTGCTCATCAATCGCTACATGGGCTACACGGTGGTCGGGGTTTTCGGTACGTCGGTCGTCAACCTGAGTCTGGCTATTCTCATTCACCGCAGCGTCTATTGTTCCCGCGACTGGATTGGACAGGTCCTCAACTGGAAGCCGATTGCGTTTGTGGGTGTTCTCAGCTATTCGCTCTATCTCTGGCAGCAACTGTTTCTCAACCGGAATTCCTGCGCTTGGGTGAACGCGTTCCCGCAGAATCTGGCCTTTACAGTCGCGGCTGCGCTGGGATCTTATTTCCTGCTTGAAAAGCCCGTGCTCAGGTTGCGCCGCCGCTTGCGCGCGTAAGAGACCGTGGTGGAGATTGCTTCACGTCCCAGCCACGGGAATTCATCCGAGTGGTCAATTGTCATGCTTTTGCCCGGCAGCGGCGCTTTGATCGTCATTCACGGAGGCGCGGTGCTCGCGTCTGGCGCTCGGTCCAGTTCGTCTTTATCTTTTCGTAGGTGGCCTGCATTTCGTCCAGTTCCAGATCGCTCAGCCTCTCGATATCGATCAGTTGATTCCGGGCGCTATCCATGGCGCGGATCAACTCATTGAGCTTCAGATTGATGGCTCGCGAATCGCGATTCTGGGTGCTTTGGATCAGGAAGACCATCAGAAACGTTGCAATGCCCGTTCCCGTGCCGATGATTTGCGCCCATGTCTGGGAGAAATGAAATACAGGTCCGGCGGCGGCCCATACCGCGACCACCAGGCCCGCGCCCGCAAACGCCCACGTCGAACCCAGCCAGCCGCTGGCCACCGCCGCGAATCGGCCGAAGTGGTCGTGAACGTTTCGGTCCTTGACCGCGCCTGGGACCGCGATTGGCCCCTCGATTGCCGGTTTCTTCATCCGCCTCGCCTCCGTGACTTCGCTGTTCGTTGAGCATACGCCCGCGCCGCGGAGCCGGTCTGTCGCAAATGGAGCAGACGAACCGCACTCAACGGCTTCTGCGGCAACTGCGATACACTTCAAGTTTTGGAGGAGTCCCACTTGAGGCACATGTTCAGGCTGCTCGCCGTGCTTACCGCGGTTGCGTTCCTTGCGCCGCATCCAGCCGGGGCGCAGGCGAGCCCACCATCCGAACAGCAGAGCGGGATGCAGCCATCGCAGAGCGGTATGGCCAACGCCGGTCCGCAGAAGGCGGAGTTCGACAGCCAGCACCGTCCCATCACTGCGGGCGGCTTTGTGAAGACCGGCCCCATCGTCTTCCAGGACGTTGCCCAGGCCGCCGGGCTTACGCGCTGGCATCACACCGCGGGCACACTGGCGAAGCGCATCATCCTGGAGGCCAAAGGCCCGGGCGTCTGCCTTCTCGACTACGACAACGACGGCTGGCTGGATATCTATCTCGTGAACGGCTCGACCTACGATGCGCTCGATGGCAAGGCCGCCGCGCCGCAAGCCGCTCTCTTCCACAACAACCACGATGGCACCTTCACCGATGTAACCAAAGCGGCCGGCGTAACCAACGACCGGTGGGGATACGGGTGTGCGGTTGGCGATTACGACAACGACGGCTGGCCCGACCTTTACGTGACCAACTACGGCAAGAACCGCCTGTATCACAACAATCGCGACGGCACCTTTACGGATGTGGGCGAGGCGGCCGGCGTGACGATCGGCACTTGGTCGACCGGCGCAACCTTCGGCGACTACGATGGCGACGGACGATTGGACCTCTTCGTCGCCGGTTATGCCCGCATCGACCTGGCCAACCCTCCCATTACCGGCTCCAAGACGGCCGGCTCCGCTTTCTGCCAATATCGCGGCGTGCCGGTGATGTGCGGCCCGCGCGGCTTGAAGGGCGAGCAGGATCACCTCTTCCACAACAATGGGGACGGCACATTTACCGATGTCAGCAAGAAGCTGGGAGTCGACGATCCCAACGGATACTACGGCCTTGGAGCTTTGTTTGTGGACGTGAACGGGGATGGAAAGCCTGATCTGCTGGTGGCCAACGATTCCACGCCGAATTATCTGTACATGAACAAAGGCGATGGGACCTTCGAGGATCAGAGTTACGAAAGCGGATACGCGCTCAACAAGGACGGCCGCGAGGTCGCCAATATGGGCATCGCGGCCGGAGACTACGAGAACAACGGCCACCTGTCCATAGTGAATACCACCTTCGGCGACGACTATGTCCTCCTCTTCCAAAACGATGGAAAGGGGAATTTCACCGATGTCAGCTATGAGGCGGGTCTGGCATCGGCTTCGATACCCTTTGTCAAGTTTGCCGACGGATTCCTCGACTATGACAACGACGGGTGGAAGGATTTGCTCATTGTGAATGGGCATGTGTATCCGGAGGTGGATCGGCATCCGGGGTGGGGAACCAGCTACGCCGAGCGCCCGCTGCTCTACCACAATCTGAAGAACGGTAAGTTCGAGCTGGTTCCCGCCGTCGAAGGGACCGGGCTTGCCGTGGTCAGCGTAGGCCGCGGCGCCGCCTTCGGCGACATCTTCAACGACGGCAAGATCGATGTGGTCATCAACAACATGGACGGCGTTCCGGTGCTGCTTCGCAACGTGAATCCGGACCACCACCATTGGGTCGAAATGCGGCTCATCGGCGGCCCCAGGAGCCCGCGCGATGCGGTCGGCGCGACGGTCTATCTGAATGCGAACGGGATGCGCATGCGCGACGACGTGCTCAGCGGCGGCAGCTATCTCTCATCCAACGATATGCGCGTCCACTTCGGCTTGGGCGATGCCAAAGACGCCGGGACCGCTGAGATTCACTGGCCTTCCGGCGCGAAAGAGATGGTGAAACTGCCCGCGGCGGACCGGATTTACACCATCACCGAGGGCCGGGGGATAACCGGCGCGCTGTGCGGCGGCAAGGAGTGCACAATGGGACTGGAGCCCAGAGCGGAGCACCCGGCCGAGGCGAAGAAGCCATAATCGGTTGAAGCGATCGCTGGGGAAGCAAAGAAGTGTGCTCCAGCGATCGTTGCCCTAAAAAACGCCTGCCAAATAGGCTTCCGAACGGCGAGGCTTCGTTGCTCTGACGCCGCACTCGGCCAGCATCGCCGGGGAAATGGTCATGGCTGGGCAGTGCGAGTGGGCCAGCACCTTGTAGACCACGCCGTGGCGGGTAATCGCGGCAAAGGCCGATGCGCCCTGGGCGCCCATCACGATCAGGTCGGCCTGCTGGGCCCTGCACTGGTAAAGCAGTTCCTCGGTCGGATCGCCGGGCACGACGATGGCCTGCACGGCAATCTGGTCGTGCAGCTCGGGCGGGACCATCGTGAGCATTTCGGTCTCGATATCCTCGATGGAGCGTTCGGCAAGAACCTCGGCGCGCTCCTGGGGCCGGATCACGTGCTGCAGGATCAGGCGTGCGTTGTGCTGCGCCGCCAGCTCTGCGGCAAAGCCGGCCACCACGGGACTGGCCTCCTGCAAGCTTATTGCGCACAGGACCGCGCGGGTGGCAAAGTTGCGATACGCGCCGTCGACCACCTCGGGACCGACGATGCAAACCGGAACTTTGGCGGTGCGCAGGACGGCCTCGGCTACCGAGCCCACCAACAGCTTGCCGACGGGTCCCGGAGAGTGTGTGCCCATCACCACGCGGTCAACCTGACGTTCGCGCAGGAAGGAGAGTATCTGGTCGGCGGGTAGGCCGGGACGAACGACGATTTCGCATCGGACGCCGGCCTCGCGGACGCGCTCGGCCAAAGGCTCAAGACTCTTCAATTCGGAGTGGGCGGCGGCGGCGTAGTCGTAATAGCGGAGGCCGGAGGTATCCGATTCGGATACGACCAGCGTGTCATAGGCGTGAAAGACGATGAGATCGGCGCCAAACTCAGCGGCTTGCGCAAGAGCAAAGGCGAAGGTCTTCTCGTTGGCGGGGATCTCGGAGGCGAAGAGAATGGTGGAGGGTTTACTCCAACCTGGCTTGATGACGGCTGCCATGGGAACCTCCTGTTGCTGCGGCAAAAAAGGATAACAAATCTGCCATCGGTTTGCGGTGCCCGACGGCACACCCTGGTGTGACGCTGAATCGCGCCGGAAAGTCATCAGGTGCGGTTTCCGGCGTGCCGAAAACCATCTTGCTATTGTTAAAGATGCAGGTAACCGGGGAATCGTGGTTCAGTATGGATGAATTCTCCTCCGTTTTCCACAATTTGTCCAGTGGCAAAAATGCGCCAGTCGATCAAGCGAGATAATGTGATTCAAATCACATCCCGCGCAACCCCGAGCCTGTTCTTCTAAAGCGGAATCGCGGCGCTCAAGAGCGGTTTCTTTCAATTCATGGGGCTCTGCCGCAAGCTTCCAACGTGGTTTCCTCCCGCGGGGAAATTATCTTATCGGCAGAGTCTTGGATTTCTTTAATAATTGGATAAATCGCTCCATCCCCGGCGCTGGTCCCGTTTTCAGGGCCGGCCAGCCGCGATTCCGCTGGAGGTTGCATGCAGCCGATGCACACGATTCCCGCCCGCGGCGGGCTGAACTTCGACGAGACGCCCTTCCTGGCCATCTGGGAGATCACGCAGTCCTGCGACCTGGCCTGCAAGCACTGCCGCGCCGCCGCCCAGCCCATCGCCCACCCCGACGAACTGACCAACGCCGAAGGCAAGGCGCTGATCGACCAGATCGCCGCGATGCATGTGCCCATCTTTGTGTTTACCGGCGGCGACCCACTGAAGCGCAAGGACGTATTCGAGCTGATCCGCTATGCGGCGGACAAGGGTGTGCAGGTAGCGCTCACCCCCAGCGCCACGCCGCTGCTGACGCGCGAGGCGATCTTCAAGCTCAAAGAGGCGGGCCTCGTCCGGCTGGGCATCTCGCTGGACGGCTCGACCCCCGAGATTCACGATGCCTTCCGCGGCCTTCCCGGCGCCTGGGCGCGGACCATCCAGGCCATCGAATGGGCCAACGAGGCGGGCATTCCCATCCAGGTGCACTCCACCATCAGCCGCCATAACGCACACGATCTGGACAACTTGTGCGCTCTCTTCGAGCGGCTGGCCATCGTCATGTGGAACGTCTTTTTCCTGGTTCCCGTGGGCCGGGGGCAGTTGAGCGACCTGCTTAGCGGCGAGGAGTTCGAACAGGTCTTCGGCAAGATCTACGAGCTGAGCCACCGGGTAAACTTCCAGATCAAGACTACTGAGGCCATGCACTACCGGCGCTACCTCTTGCAGCACAACCTGGAAGAGCGGCGCATCGGGCACGGCCATCCGCACAGCGCGGCCGCCGCGCAAGCTTACGAGCCCGGCGCGCCCACCGCCGACGCCCAAACCCGCACCGCGAGCTGGGCCACGCGGCGGGTGAACGACGGCAAGGGCTTCCTGTTTGTCTCCCATGTGGGCAACGTCTACCCCAGCGGATTTCTGCCCATCCACGCCGGCAATGTGAGGCAGACGCCGCTGAGCGAAATCTACCGCAACGCGCCTATCTTCAAGTCGTTGCGCGACACGAGCAAGCTGGAAGGCAAGTGCGGCGCCTGCGAGTACAAGGAGATCTGCGGCGGCTCGCGCGCCCGCGCCTACGCCGTCACGGGCGACCCGCTGGCGCAGGAACCCTGCTGCATCTACCAGCCCAAGCACTGGGACGCACAGTTGGAGAGCGAGGCCGCTGCCTTCGCGAAGTCGTAGCTGGCCGGCAAGCCTATATTCTGACCGGCAAAGAGAATTCGATCCTGTTCGCGAGCGGCGCGCCGGCGCAGTTTCCCGCCGAACCTGTATCCTGATTGCGTTCCATCTTTTCATTGAAGGGGAAGGGATACGGATTGGCGCAGCGAATGAATTGGGTAAACGAGGGAAGGCGGTTCGGCTCGAAATTCGGCGCGGGGCCCGCGGCGAAGATCGGCTCTGCCCTGCGCAAGCACTGGCGTCTGGCCGGCGTCGCCGCCCTGCTGCTTGGCTCAGCCGCCGGCGTGGCGCTGTTGTCAGCCTCCCACGGCGCGCGTCCGGCGGCAGTCGTCGTTCCTTATCCCCACGAGCTTGCCCAGGTCAGCTTTGCCGTAGCTGGCGATGTGATTCCGCACGAGCAGGTGCGCGCCGCCGCAGCCGCGGCCGGGGACGGCGCCCAGGGCTGGGCCGCACTCTTCAGCGACGTTAGCGACGTCTTCGAAAAGGCCGACTTCGGTTTCGTCAACCTCGAAACCCCGGTCGCCCCCGCGCACTCCCATGGTTCCAAACCGTTTATGTTCGACGCTCCGGTCGCCCTGCTGGATGGGTTGAAGGCCAGTGGAATCAAGATCGTTTCCTTTGCCAATAACCACGTCATGGATCAGGGCTGGGCGGGATTCGCCGAGACTCGCGAGCATCTGCGCGAGCAAGGGCTGCTCTTCGTTGGCTCCGGCGACACCGCTCAGCAGGCCTGGCAGCCGGTCGTCGTCGAGGCTAGCGGCATCAAGGTTGGCTGGCTGGGCATGACGCGCTGGCTCAACGGCAACCGCAACCCCGAGAAGGACGACCTGCCGCATGTGAACTTTTTCCCCTATCCCAATGAATCCGGCGGCGCGCCCGGCATGGACGAGGTCGGTGTTATTGAGGCCATCAAGCAGGCCCGCGCCCAGTGCGACCTGCTGGTGGTGTCGATCCACTGGGGCATCGAGTACGCGCCCGCGCCGCGCCCCGAAGACGTTGAGGCGGCCCACAAGATGCTCGAGGCCGGCGCCTCGGTGATCGTCGGCCACCACCCGCATGTGCTGGAACCAGTGGAGACATACACAACCCAGGACGGCCGCGATACGGTCATCTTCTATTCGCTGGGAAACTTCCTGTCGAACCAGTCGCGCACGTACGTCGACGGCCTGATGCCGGACAAGAACGGCGACCCGCGCGACGAGATGATAGGCCTCTTCTCCGCCGTCCGCAAGGACTACGGACCGGCGGGCGTGCGCGTCGAGCTGGGCCACGTCGGCATTCTGCCCGTCTGGGGCGAAAACAACCGCAACGAGCTGGCCAGCGGCCGCACCAAAACCGCCGTGATCCGCCCCATCCTGATCGACCGCGAAATACCGCGCCTGCAAGCCCGCCTCGATGAGCTGAATAAGATCGCCGAGCTGAACAAGACTACCGAGGCGAACAAGACCGCCGAATCGAGCAAGGCGAACCCGCCCGCCGCGCCCCTCACCGCCGATCAGCGGAAGGAGTTCATCGCAGTGACCAAGCGCCTCAAGCTGCTCACCGACCGCCGCGTCCTGATCCTCGGCCGTGTCGGCGACGAGTACGTGACCGATCCGCCTAAGCTTTCCGCAAAGCCGTAGGCCGCTGCCCCACCCGCAGAGATGAGCGCCCAATCAATCTTGTCATCCTGAGCGACCCTGACCCTGAGCTTGTCGAAGGGGAAGGGGAGTCGAAGGACCTGCGGTTGGTTTCGGCGAGAGGTCGGGGTGACAAGTGCTTCAGTTTGAAGCTTGACCGGCCATCATGCCGGTCAGTACCCGTTAGCCACCAGCCATTCCTCGGTTAACTCGAAGGACGGCTTCTTCTGCGCCTGCATCTGGGCGTGAGCCAGCTTCACCATCACATCGGCCTCCACGTTCATTGGTGCGCCAACGGCAAGCGTGTGCAGATTCGTCCGCCAGTAGGTCAGCGGCAGAATCGCAATGGTAATAGCCTCGCCGTCGAAATCCGCAATGGTCAGGCTGATGCCCTCAATGGTCACCGATCCCTTGTGCACCATCCATGGGCGCACATTCTCCGGCACGCGCACTTTGAGCGTCCAGTCGGTGGTCTTCCTGTCGAAGCGCTCGCTCGACTCCGGAATCACCGGGTCGAGAGCCGTCATCGTGCCCGTTCCGTCCACGTGCCCCTGCACAATGTGCCCGCCCAGCGGACTGCCGGCGGCGGTGGGCAGCTCCAGATTGACCTTCGCGCCGGGAGCCAGCGACCCCAGCGAGGTGCGGTCGAGCGTCTCCTGGGCGAGGTCGGCATGAAAAAACTGTGGGTCCACATCGAGCGCCGTCAGGCAGACGCCGGAAACCCCCAGCGAGTCGCCCTCGCGCAGACGCCCGGCCAGCCCCGGCGCCTCGACGGTAATACGCCGCACCCCGCCCCGGCTCTCCAGGCTGACCAGCGTGCCGGTCTGTTCGATGATGCCGGTGAACATGCTTCCATTCTAAGGGAACAGGGATCAGAGAACAGTGGTAAGCTGCTGCCATGTTCCGTAAGTCGATCCAGTTCGCATTGCTTTTATCTTTGTCGCTAGGCGGTTTTGGTCAACAGGCGAAGCATGGTTTTTACAGCCGAGCAGCCCTTCCTCTGTGGGAGGAGATTGCAGGCTCCCCCACTCCCATTGTCGTCGCCTCCCCTGATCGTCGTTCGCGGGTCCTCGCCAGGTGGCAAGGTGCCGGATGCAAAGACAAAGACGAATGTGTGGTCCTGGATTTAGAAGGGGCATTGGGCAAACTTCATTTGGATATTGGACCAGGTGTGGGTTCTGAGGTTCTATGGGCGCCCGACTCCAAGGCATTCTTTGTCACCACCAGCAATGCTGGAGCGAACGGAGATTATCACTTGTTCGTAGTAGGAACTTTTGAAGGCAAGATGCAGGGCAGGGATATTACCGAAAGAATCTATCGGGAGTTTGGGCATCCGTTTCGCTGCGGATGGGAGGAATCTCCCAATGTGGCGGGAATTGGCTGGGTTGGCAAGACGCACCACCTTTGGGTGGCCGCCGAGGTCGTCAATCACAGCAATTGTGACAGTTTTGGTACCTTCAAGGCGTATGAAGTCGATCCAGCAGCAATGGCCGTTGTGCAAACGCTCGATCAGATTGAAGCAAAGCGTGAGCTAGGTCCCTTGCTGGGTAAGGAGTTGATGCTTGCCCCGGATCAATGCGTACGCAAACCAGGATCCTGCTACGTGAGCACAAATCATCCGGAGCTTCTCCCGAAGCAACGCTAGGGCAGGACCACGTCCCCAACGCTGATCAGCCACCGGCAACTGACCCTTGACCCCTGATCTCTGACCCCTGATCCCTGTCTTCCGGCCAGGGATTCCTCAGCAGCGAGCACAGTCCCAGATCGTTCTCATAGCGCTCGACCTCGACCTCGGCCATATGACTGGCATGCGCCATCCCACGGAAGGCGGGGACGGCGTCGGAACCCATGATTTGCGGCGAGACGAAGAGGTGAATGCGGTCTACGAGGCCGCCGGCCAGGAGAGCCGTATTCAGCCGCGTTCCGGTCTCCGTCAGCAGCGTCAGAATGCCTTCTTCGCCCAGCATATCCAACACCTTATCCAGCGGAACGCGGCCAGCTTCGGCGGGCAAGACCTCGACGCGCACGCCGCGCCCGCGCAGCTCGGCGATGCGGGCCTGGTCGTTGGAGACGGTGAAGATCGCGAGATCCTCGTTGGCCGTCTTCACCATCTTGGAGTCGAGCGGCATGCGCAGGGCCGAGTCCAGCACCACGCGCAAGAGCGGCCTGCGCCGCCGCAATCCGCTGCGGTCGGTGAGCATGGGGTCGTCCGCAAGCACCGTATCTACGCCGGTCAGCGCCGCATCCGCCTGCCAGCGCAGCGGCTGCACGGCTAGCCGCGCGGCTTCGCAGGTGATCCAGTAAGGCGCGACGACATGATGCACTCCCGGCGGCGGCGCAATGCGGCCATCCAGCGTCATGGCCACCTTCATCAATACGAGGGGACGCCGGTGCTGGCTCCAGCGGGCGAAGCCCTCGTTCAGCCGCCGCGCTTCGGCCTGGCAGACGCCAAGCGCTACCTCGATTCCAGCGGCGCGCAGGCGGTCCATGCCGTGACCGGCGACGGCGGGGTTGGGATCGATGGTGGCGGCAACCACGCGACCCAAGCCAGCCGCAATCAGCGCGTCGGTGCAGGGGCCGGTGCGGCCGGTGTGGTTGCAGGGCTCGAGAGTCACGTAGGCCGTGCCGCCGCGCAGGCGCTCGCCGGCGTGCTGAGCGGCAACCCGGAGGGCGGCCACCTCGGCGTGGTCGACGAGGTCGTACTCGTGCCATCCTTCGCCGGCTACCTGACCGGCGCGGTCCAGAATCACGCAGCCCACGGCCGGGTTGGGTGAGGAGACAGCGATGCCGCGCCGGGCCAGCTCCAGGGCCCGCTGCATCCACTGGCGGTCGAGTTCGGGACGAAGGGTCATGGGAGGAGGAACACTCCAGTGTAAATGGGAGCAGCTTGAGGGCACGAGGAACTTTCCGGGCGGGGCTGCGTATCAGATGACGGCGGCTGGCCGGCTGCGTGTTTTCGCGGCTGTGCGGGCAGGCAGAGGGACGGAGGATAGAGTTCGCATGGGCGAAGGAGCGAGTTTGGACGGGATGGTGGCGCGGGCGCCACAGCAGTGGGCCAGGCTGACCGGATTTTTCTACCTGGTGAACACGGTCACCTCGCTCAGCTCTTTTTCGGGCAAGCTGAGCGGGGCGGTTCTGACCTGGAGCAACTGGACGGCAACTGCGGCCTATGTGACGGTGGTGATTCTGCTCTATCTTCTGTTGCGGCCGGGCAGCCGTGGGCTCTCAGCTGTAGCGGCGATCTTCGGCCTCCTGGGCTGCGCCGACGAGGCGCTCGGGAAGTACAACCCCTTTCCGGTCCACGTGAACAGCCTCGTCTTCTTCGGGTTCTATTGCACGCTGCTGGGAGTACTGATTCTCCGGTCGCAGTTCATGCCGCGGTTCCTGGGTGGACTGCTGTTGCTGGCCGGGGCAGGCTGGCTGACGTTTTTTTCGGCGAATTTGTCGAAGATGTGCTCCCCATACAACTACATTGCAGGCGGGGTGGGAGAGATTCCGCTCATGCTGTGGCTGCTGATTGCGGGCGTGAACGGGGAGCGGTGGCGAAGGCAGGCGGGGCAAGTGCGATGAGCGAAGGATCGGCCCCTGTTAGCAAACCGGAACCCTCCAGTGCATTCGAGACGCGCCCGATGCGGACAAGGTTTAGCGACAACGGCGTTTATTAGGACTAACGCAATGCAGCACGGTATTCTCGCTCCAAGGCCCTGAAAGAGCTTCTCGATACCACTACAATCATGCAGCCGCTAAATTCCCGATAGGAGTCGCTCTATGAGATTCCGCAGAATACAATCTGTTCACTTCGTTCTTCCCTTTTTGCTGGTAGCCATGCTGCATTCTCAGGGGAAGATCGATTCATCCCGTCATACGGTCCAAATGGTTCCCGTGGAGAAAGGTGTCAGCCTGGAGGTGCTCGATTGGGGAGGTACAGGGCGGCCTCTTGTTCTGCTAACGGGCCTGGGAGACACCGCTCACATATTCGATGAGTTCTCCCCGAAGCTTACCCCCAGCTATCACGTCTATGGCATCACTCGCCGTGGCCGAGGCGCTTCCAGTGCGCCGGAACCCAACGCTACGAACTATACCGCCGACAGGCTGGGTGAAGATGTGCTGGCCGTGATCGATGCACTGCATCTCAACAAACCCGTAATCGCGGGGCACTCCATTTCCGGCGAGGAGCTAAGCTACATCGGATCGCATCATCCCGAAAAGGTCGCCGGACTCATCTACATGGAAGCCGGTTATTCCTACGCTCTCTACGATCAGGCTAACGGCCAATTGGAACTGGATTCCATTGAGCTACGCAACCAGCTACGCCAGTTCATCGAGGGTTATTCCATGGAGCCGGTGAAAGATTACGACAGCCTGATCGCCAATCTGCAGCTGGTAGAGAGGGAGGTCAAAGAGCAACAGCAAGATGCGGGAAACCTTCCCCCCACCCCGGTGAGCCTGAGGATGACTCCGGATCTCTTCGCCATCATGGAAGGCCGGGAACGTTTCACCACCATTCACGCACCTGCCCTGGTGATTTTCGCCGACGGAGGCAATCTCGGTCCCGTATCCGGAGATGATCCTCAATCCCGTGCCCTGACCTTGAGACAGGCGCTCATGAAACGCAACAAAGAGGCGCAGATCGCAGCCTTCGAGCGGCAAGTCCCTTCCGCTCATGTGGTGCGAATCCCGCGTGCGACTCACTATGTCTTCCGCTCCAATGAGGCCGATGTCCTGCGCGAAGTGAGCACTTTCATTGCCACACTGCCGCCACCGAACTAGAGTGTTGATGCCGACGGCGCATGGGGTGTTTCGTTCGGTACAATCCGCGTTAAGATACCCTCAAATGGGCCTTTCGTACACCCGATCATCCTTCAGCCAGATCGGTACCGGGAAAGCCAGCTTGTGTGTTGTTGGGCAATGTTATCCCAGCAGCAGATCGAGGGAGGTACATATAGGAATAGTGTCTGAACTCTTGGACTCTTGACTCCAAATGTAAGCGTCCTGAGTTCCCCTCTTGACTTGAGAGAGATTCCATCTCTTGAAGTGTCCACTTCTTTTTGGTGGACACTTCAAGAGTGTGTCTAGGCGGCTTGGCAGGATTGGGTCTGTAGTG
>JBEKDB010000031.1:0-39689 GCA_050014575.1 Occallatibacter sp.
AATGGACGGCCTTGATCGTCATAGGCAATTACGAAAGACGAAAGGCTCCGAGCGATATCGACCGAGCCGGCGGGTACCGCCTCGGCGGGCGCAATGCCCTGTTCGAGGCGGGCGGCCAGGTCATCGGCCAATTGGATCTGCGGATCGTTGGCGCCCTGGCGCAGCACCTGCTGCGGAATGGCGTAGAGCGCGAGCGCCAGGCCGGTGGCTAGGGCGGAGAGAACAACGGCGTTGAAGACCAATGCGGGGCGTGCGAATGTGTCGCGCAGCATGGCAAGGTGCTCCTTTGCAAGGGAAGTGACGAGGTCGCGGAGGACGAGCGGAACGAGGGTGCGCCGGGAGAGCGTGCGGTCTTGCAAGGCGTCGCGGAAGGCCTGGCGCATGGCGGGCGCATAACCCCGCCGGAAAGGCGCGGGGTAAAGGCAAAGCGCCAGCGCGTAAAGCCGGTCGAGCCTGTCGGTGGAGGGCGAAGATTGCCTCATGAGCGGCCTCCGTGAGGGAACAGCCCCAGAGCGTGCGCGGAGGAGACGGCGGCGTCCAGTCTCTCCAGCTCCGCGGCAAGCACGGATTGGCCCAGTTTGGTGAGCCGGTAGTAACGGCGGCGTTCGTCGTCGGAGAGGCCGGACTCTTCGACCAGGCCGTCGCGCATCATGCGCTCCAGCGATCCGTAGAGGGTTCCGGGGCCCATTTGAATGCCGCCGCCCTGGGGCGCGCGGGCGTCTTTCATGATGTGGTAACCGTGCTTGTCGCCCTCCGCGAGCGAAAGCAAGATGGCGAAGACGGCTGCGGCAGGTGCGGTTTCAGTAGCCATGCAGACAATATATATCCATCACAGATATATCCGCAACAGAAATATTGTGGGGGAACGAAGTTCAACCAGGCTCCGCCATTCCGCCTCAGTGAAGCGGAAAGCTGAGAACTAGCATCGAGACGGCTTCGGAAAGCTCGCCGCGGCGTTTGCGCTCTTCTCGTTTTTACAGATGTTTACGCTCCCCCGGCGCACAATGGTCAAATGGAGGACGAACTGCAATGTCGTTGCCCGATCTGTCAGGAACGTGCCCGGTCCGTACCCCCCAAAAAGGGTACCCCCCCATACCCCATAGGGGTATATTTCCACTCCAGGTCCTCATGTAAGCCTATACTTATGAGTAGCTTAAGAATCCACCCATTGACTGACTGGTAATCATTGCCTGCTGTTTTTCCGCCGTTTTCCGCGCGTAAGGCCGCCTTTTTTGAGGCTTAACGCTCCTTGCTGCTTCTCTGCCTTGCCTTAACCTTCATCGATTTTTCAGGTTGGCATCGCCGTCAACCCGCGTGGCCCCAGCGCACGGACCTGGGGTTCCGCCGGAGGAGATCGCCGTACAGAGCCTCCCAGCGGTCAAGAATCGCATCCAGGCTGAATCGCTCCATCACGAACTGCCGCGCCCGCTCACCCATCGCGTGGCGTTCCTCCGGCGTGGTCCGCATCATTCTGGTCATTGACTCGGCGAGAGCGGTGCAGTCGCCTGCCGGCGCGAGCCAGCCGGTCTCGCCGTTCACAAGGACTTCCGGGGTTCCGGGAACATCAGTCGCCACCGCGGGCAAGGCGCAGGCGGCAGCCTCCAGCAGACCCATCGGCAGTCCTTCGCAGCGGGACGACAGAACGAATCCATCCGCGGCGCGCACCCAGCGCCTCAAATCCGGCTCGAAGCCCAGGAAACGGACGCGCTGTTCCAATCCAAGCTGGGCGGACAGCAGCAGCAACTCATCTTGAAGCGGCCCTGCGCCGGCGATCAGGAGCCTTGCCGGTTCCGGAACCGAGGCCATGGCCGCGAGGAGCGTGGGATAATCCTTGACCGGATCGAGCCGGCCGGCGGCGAGCCAGAGAAACTCCTCATCGAGTCCAAGTTCGCGGCGCATCGCTATCCGAACCGGCGTATCGGGCCGCCATGCTTCGGTATCCACTCCATTGGGCAGCACGGCGAGTTTGCTTTCGGCAACCATGCGGGCAGAGAGGTGCGCAGCCGCGGCGGCTTGGCTGACGGCGGTGACGCGATCCACAAGCCAGCCGCTCCAGCGATAACCGAGCCGCCGGCCGAGGCTGCCCGTCGAGCAACTGTGCAGCGTGTCCACGACCACCCGCACCGGCGCGGCCAGCCGCGACCAGCGCTCCAGCCAGGCGGCGTGAGGCAGATGAGCGTGGACTACATCCGGAGACTCGCGGCGGAGCCAGTGGTGGAAGCGAATCCATCCGCGCGGATCGGCCAGGCCTTTGCGCATCTGGAGGGTGAGGAACCCGGCTCCCACTGCCGTCAACTCGGCTGCCGCATCGCCTCCCGCGCCTGAGAGGGCCACCACGCTAACCCGCCAGCCGCGCCGTTGCAGCCCTTTGGCCAGCAAAATGACCTGACGCTCGGCGCCGCCGATCCGGTCCAGGCCGGGAATGACCAGCGCAACGTGGCTCAAAGCCCGCGCTCCTCAATCCCGGAGTCGCGGCTATTCCCGGCTTGCGTCGCGGACTCGGGAAGCTTCCTGCCGAGCAGGACCGCGTCGATCAGGTCTTCATAGGCAGGGATGGCGCGGTCGATTCTGAACGGGTCGATGAATGGGTGGTCGAACCGCTGCCCTGGCGAGAGCGCCTGGAGCGCTTCGATCAGGGAGCTTGCCAGCGCATCGGCGGAGACCTCCCTCGCCAGCCAGACGCCGGGCTGGCCGCGCAGCAGGTCCACCACACCCTGCGATGCCGGCAAGGCAACAATAGGCAAACCGCCGGCGGCAGCCTCCAACAGAGCGTTGGGCAATCCTTCATGCCGGGACGAAAGCACAAATGCAGACGCACCGGGGAAGTACGCTGAGGGATGGTAGACGCGGCCCGCAAATCGCACCGCGCCCTCCAAACCCAGATCGCGGCACTGGGCTTTCAGCGCCGCCTCTTCCGGGCCGGCGCCGGCGATCGCCAGGCCGGCGTACGGAAACTGTTCGCGGACGATGGCCAGCGCCCGCAGTAGCAGGTCGAAGCCCTTTTCCCGCGACAGCCTGCCCACTGCCAGCAGATGCGAGCCGCGACCGGTCCAAGTATCCGGACTCTTGTCGATTGCACTGCAAATCGCATCCACATCCAGGGGGTTTGGCAGCACGGTGAGACGATTCTCCTCAATGGCAAGCTCGGCAACCAGGTCTTTGGCCATGGCCGGAGTCTGGCAGATCACAGAGTCCGCACGGCGGTAGAGCAGCCGGTAAAGCAGGCGCGTATAAGCGGGCAGGTTTCCAAAGGCCAAAGCTGCGGAGACAGTCCCATTCTGCCGCACCAGGACGCGCGTTCCAGACGGAAAAAGAGGACGCAGCAGCAACACCAGAAAGTTGAGGTGGAACATTCCGGAGAGGATTACATCCGGCTTGAGCCGCCGGATCAATCGCAGCAGCTTGAAGGCGCCTGAGCGCACCCGCGGCGCGCCGAGGGCATGAATGTGGACCCAGGACGGAACGGCCTCCGGCGCGGCATCGGCCTGGGTAATCAGCCCCAGGTGCAGCTCGTATTTCTCGCGGGAGAGGCCTCGCGCCAGCAAGGCAATCACCTGCTCGGCGCCTCCGCCGCCAAGATGCGGGACGAGTAAGAGAATCCTGGGACGTATTGTCGTCGACTTTTCCACAGGTAGGTGAGTATACAGGCTGCGGAAAGAGGGAGAATCTCGAGCCATTTGCACCGAACAGCATCTGAGCAGGCAGGGCTTCCTTTGATTCCACTCTACTTACATTCTGGCTGAAGCCCGGGCCAGCCGGCCGAACGAGTTTTTCCACAGGGTGGATGGTCCCAGTACCCAATACCTTCGTGTTTACATAGCTTGGTTTCATTGTGTGCAAAACTGGTACAGTATCTTTGTATTCATTAAGAAACTGCCCACAGACTCGAAAAAAACCGCACGGAGCGCACTCTTTCTTGGGGCTGACGCCCCGTTGCCCTAATTTAACCTGGTTGCATGGAAAACGCCATGACGGACCGCACCTCTACGTTGAAAGCAAGTTTCTGAGCAGTCTTCCAAAGCATGCCCAGAGATTGCGGAGAGTGCAGGTCGCCCCATGTTTCTTTCCGAAGCGCCCCTATTCGTGTCTGAGTTGCAGGTTCGTGCAGCGCAGCCCGCGCCCCACATCGTCGTGGGCATCACCCATCCACAAACCTGCCTGACTCTGACTGGACGCCTGCGAGCATTGCGCGAGGCGGGCTTTCGTGTGACCCTCGTTTCGAGCCCCGGCGAACTGCTGGAGCGCACAGCGGCGCGCGAGGGAGTCGAGTCGATTGCCATTCCGATACAGCGGGAGATCGCGCCGATTGCGGATCTTGTATCCCTGGTGCGGCTTTGGTGGTTGCTGCTGCGGCTGAGGCCGGAGATGACGGAATTCAGCACCCCCAAGGCCGGGCTGCTGGGCACCATTGCCGCGTGGCTGGCGGGAGTGCCTGCGCGCATCTATATGCTGCGCGGGTTCAAGGTTGAGGGTACAAAAGGCTTCAAGCGGCGCATTTTGCTGGCGGCCGAGAAGGTGACCTCAGCCTGTGCGCAGGTTGTGCTGTGCAATAGCCATAGCATGCGTGCTGAAGCACTGGCGTTGGGCGTGGTGCCCGAGGCCAAGCTGAATCTGCTCGGGGACGGCAGCAGCAACGGAGTCGATGTGGAGCGGTTTTCGCCCGGTCCGAGCGACGCGCGAGACCGGCTCGGCCTTCCGCGGGAAGCCCCGGTGCTAGGTTTTGTGGGGCGATTGACCTGCGACAAAGGCCTGCCCGAGCTGATGGAGGCCTTCGACGCCATTCTCAAGGCGGAACCGGCAGCGCACCTGCTGCTGGTGGGCTGGTTCGATGCCGCGGAAGACGCACTATGCCCCGATCTGAGAACCCGTATCCAGAACCATCCGCGCATTCATTGCACCGGGTTTGTGGCCGATACTGCGCCTTACTATCGCGCCATGGACGTGATGGTACTTCCCACCTGGCGGGAGGGCTTTCCCAACGTCGTGCTAGAGGCCGCGGCCACCGGCATTCCGGTGGTTACCACCATCGCGACTGGATCGCGCGACTCGGTGGTGCCCGAGGTTACCGGCCTTCTGATCCCGCCCGGCTACCCGGAGGCCATCAGCGAGGCCGTGCTCAAGCTGCTAAACGATCCCGCGAGGCGGCAGCGCATGGGCGCAGCAGCGCGGGCGTGGGTGGTTGAACATTATTCGAACGATCGCGTTCTGGGATTGATCACAGCGTTTTACAGGAGTCTGCTGGCGCCCGCGACGCGGCGAAACCTGGCCGGGCCCACTACGGCTTTGGTTCCCGCGGCACACTGACCCCAACAGCGGCGTTCTCCGCGGGAGGCGCTTGCAGGGTATGCGCTCCTGCCTCGGCTGCGCGCAGCACCTCGCCGGGTGCGATGCCGAGAAACAGTGTGGCGGCAACGGCGAACAGCAAGGCTGCGCCCACTGCAATGCCTACCTGGGGCGCGGAAACCGCGGCTTCGGCATTCTTCTTCTCCGGGCGTCCGGACGCGGCCAGGGCCAGCCGCAGGTAGTAGGCCGCAGCCAATCCCGAGTTCAGCAGGCCGATGATGACCAGCCAAATCGCTCCGCCGTCCACCGCCGCTGAGAAAGAATAGAACTTGGCGAAGAATCCCCCAGTGAAGGGGATTCCGATCAGCGAAGCGAGGAAGAAGATCAGTAAGCTGCCGAGTAGCGGCGAGCGGTAGATAAGCCCGCGATAATCCTCGATCATCGGCAGTTCCTCGTCGTATCCGCTCACCAGGGTAATGACGGCGAGGATTCCCACGTTCATAGCCGCGTACGCCGCAATGTAGAAGCTAGCGGCGGCAATGCCCGTTGTACCCACCCCGGCGAGGGCCGCCAACAAGTAGCCGGCGTGAGCTATCGAGGAGTAGCCAAGCATCCGTTTCACGTTCTGCTGGCGGAGCGCGGCCAGGTTGCCCACGGTCATCGAGAGGACAGCCACGATCCATAGCAGCGGCGCCCAGAGCGCATGAAGCGTGGGAACAAGTTCATAGACCACGCGCAGCAGCAACGCGAAGGCCGCGGCCTTGGGCGCTGTGGAGAGAAGCGCGACCACCGGCGCTGGCGCGCCCTCGTATACGTCCGGAGTCCAGATGTGAAATGGAACAGCCGAAACCTTGAAGAGAATGCCCACCAGCATCAGCGCCAGGCCAGCCAGGATGAAAGCGTGATTCGGCGCAGAGGGGGCCAGGCGGGCGATCTCGTAGATCTGGGTGGTGCCGGTGGCGCCAAAGATCAATGCCACGCCGTAGAGAAGGAATGCGGTGGCAAAGGAGCCGAGAAGAAAGTACTTGATGGCCGCCTCGGGCCCGCGGCTGGTGTTCTTGCGGTAGCCGGCCAGAATGTAGGTGGAGATGGAGGAGATTTCAAGAGCGATGAAGACCACCAGAAGTTCAACCGCGCCGGTGAGCAAGCACATGCCCACCGCGCCAAAGACCACAAGAGCATAGAACTCGCCCTGATGATGGCTGTCCTCGGGCAGCGTGTCGAGCGAGAGCAGCAGGGCCACCAGCACGATGCCGCAGATGAGCACGTGAAAGAAAACAGTAAAGGGACTGGTCTCAACCGTGCCGTTCGCTCCAAAGTAGGCGGCTCCCGCGGGCAGGGAAAGCTGCCAGAGGCTGGCCCAGAGAGCAAAGGTGGTTCCGAAAGCCGCGACCCAGCCCAGCAAGCGGCGCCGAAAGGCGGGTGGCAAGGAGGCGTCGATCAGCATGACGGCCACGCCCGTCAGGGCGAGGACGACTTCGGGAAGGATGCGGTAGATATCGGGAACAGGATTCACCGCTGGCCCTCCCGAAGAATGGGAATTGGCAATACGTGCTCAGGCGAATACGAGGAAATCCTCATCTGCGGAAGACGCACGCCTGTCTCGATGCTCGGCAGCCACAACAACGGAGCCACTCCCATGACCAGCATCAGCGCGGCCAGCGGCCACAGCACGGCCAGTTCCCGGAAGTGAAGATCGTCACCAGGCTTCGATGCGGCCACCTGGCTCTCCGGCCCGTAGAAGATGCGCTGCACCAGCCACAGCACGTAGGCCGCGCCCAGAATCATGCCCACGCTCGCGGCAATCGCCCAGCCCTTGCTGACGCCGGTAAAGGTGCTGGAGAGAATCAGGAACTCGCCGACGAAGCTGTTGAGCATGGGCAGTCCGATCATGGCCAGGGAAGCAATGACAAAGAACGTGGCCGTGCGCGGCAGCCTGGCCGCCAGACCCCCATAGGCGTTGATCTGGCTGGTCGAGTAGCGATCGTAGAGGAAGCCCAGCAGCAGGAACAGCGCGCCATCCACGACGCCGTGGCTGAGAATCTGATAAACCGCCCCAGCCGTGCCGGTGAATGTAAATCCGTAGATGCCCAACAGGATCAGGCTCAGGTGGCTCAGAGCGGCAAAAGCAAGCAGCCGCCAGAAGTCGCGCTGCGCGAGCGCCAGGCACGCGCCGTAGAGAACGCCGATGACGGCGAGAGCAATCAGATAGGGAGCCGCCGCTCGCGCCTGCACCGGGAAGAGCCCGATGTGGAAGCGGAGCAGGGAGTAGAGGCCCAGCTTGCCGGCCACCACCATCGCCAGTGCAACCGGCGCTTCGCTGAAGGTATCCGCAAGCCAGCCGTGAAGCGGAAAGACTGGCACCTTGACCGCAAAGGCGAAGAGAAACGCGAGAGCCACCCAGCACAACGGGCCTGCGGGAATCAATCCGAGGGCAACGTTGTTTTGAATGGCGGTGAGGTCGAAGCTGTGGATTTTGCTATAGAGCCACAGGATCGCCACCAGCAGCGGCGCCGAGGGAATGAAGGTGAAGAGAAAGAACTTGAGCGCGGCTTTGGGACCGTCCTTGCGTCCGTACATGGCGATCAGCACGGCCATGGGGACCAGTGACAGCTCCCAGAAGCCGTAGTAGAGCATCAGGTCGAGCGAGATGAAGACGCCGAACATGGCCGTCTGCTGAACGAGAAAGAGGATGAAGAAGACCTTGCGCCGCTCGGCGATGGCGTTCCAACTGGCGATCATGCCCACGGGGGCCAAGAGGCCGGTAAGCACCACCAGCCACAGGCTCAGGCCATCCACGCCCACGTGGTAGAAGATCGCGGGCCGTTCGATCCAGGGTTGATTGACGGCGAACTGGAAGCCGCTTGCGCGCATATCGAAGTGCGCGGGCAAATGGAGCGTAAGGCCGAAGGTGGCCAGCGCCGTCACGAGGGCGATCCAGTTGGGCAGCTTGCCGCGTTCGGGCGCGAGCGCGACCAACACCGCTCCGGCCAGCGGGCCAAGCAGGATCAAGGTAAGAATCGAGTTGTCGATTGCGGTCATTCTCTAATGCCCCGCCGCGCCAAGATGAAATGCCGAAAGACTGGCCAGCACAGCAGGCCAGGGAACCACGAGAAACAGCAGAACCGCCGCCGCGCCGGCTGCCAGCCATGCGGCATAGGAGCGGATGTTGCCCGACTGCCAGCGTTGCAAGAGCGCACCGGCAAAAGTGGCGACGCCTCCGAGCAGCCAGGCCGCGCCGCCCAGCAGCGCCTTGTCCACCACCCAACCCAGGAAGTACGTCGAGATGGCCAGCAGCGGCTTGACCACTGCCTTGGCGCAGAACTCGTCGATGTAGTACTTGTTGGCCAGCAGCCTGTAGCCGCCGGGAAGTGCGGTGGCCAGTTGCTCCGGGAGCCGGGACTTCTGCCGGTAAAAGAGATGGGCCAGCAGCCAGCCGAGAAGCGCAACGCCCACGGCCGCGGCGCTCAGGATCAACTCCAGTTGCGCGCTGCCGCCCGCTGCAGCTCTTGCCCCCACAGCTGGAACCAGAAAGCCGCTGAAGCGTTCCATGTTGATCCAGTGGATCCAGCCGCTCGAGCGCTCAACGCCGATCCAGCCGCCGCAGATCGAGAGCAGGGCCAGAATCATCAGCGGGCCGAGCATCGACCAGGGCGTGGAGTGGTGAGGAGCAGTCTCGCCGCGCGGCTTGCCCAGAAAGGCCAGATACCAGAGCCGGAACATATAGAACGAGGTCAGCAGCGCAGTGACCAGGCCGACAAACCACAGCGCCTTGCCGTTCGCGCCCTGCAGATAGGCGGCGTATAGGATCGCATCCTTCGAGAAGAATCCGGCGAAGGGCGGGAAACCGGCGATGGCCAGAACGCCGACGGTGGTGACGGCAAAGGTGACCGGGAGCTTCCGCCACAGGCCGCCCATCTTGCGCAAATCCTGCTCGCCGCCGATCGCGTGGATCACCGAGCCGGCCGCCAAAAACAGCAGCGCCTTGAAGAAGGCATGTGTGACCAGGTGGAAGATGGCAGCCGAGTAAGCCGCCACGCCGCAGCCCAGGAACATGTAGCCCAACTGCGAGATGGTCGAGTAGGCGAGCACGCGCTTGATGTCGTTCTGCACCAGGCCGATGGTGGCGGCAAAGAGCGCCGTGGCCGCGCCGACGATGGCCACCACGCTCAGCGCAAAGGGCGAATGATCGAACAAAACGTGCGTGCGGGCGATCATGTAGACGCCTGCGGTGACCATGGTGGCCGCGTGGATGAGCGCGGAGACCGGCGTTGGGCCTTCCATTGCGTCAGGCAGCCAGATATAGAGCGGAAGCTGCGCGCTCTTGCCGGCCGCGCCCAGCAGCAGGCAGAGAGCAATCACCGTGACTACGCCGCCCTGCCGGCCGGGATCCTGGCCGAGCTTCGTTGCGACTTCAGTGAAGGTGAGCGTGCCGAAGTTGGCCAGCAGCAGGAACATGCCGATCAGAAAGCCGAAGTCGCCGATGCGGTTGACGATGAAGGCCTTCTTGCCCGCATCCGCCGCCGAACGCTTCTGGAACCAGAAGCCGATCAGCAGGTACGATGCAAGTCCCACGCCCTCCCAGCCCATAAACATCACCAGAGCGTTGCCGGCCAGCACCAGCACCGTCATAAAGAAAAGGAAGAGGTTCAGGTAGCTAAAGTAGCGCGCGTAGCCCTCTTCGCGGCTCATGTAGCCCACGGAGTAGACGTGAATCAGGAAGCCGACGCCGGTGACGACAAGGAGCATGACCAGCGAAAGCTGGTCGAGGACGAAGCTGAAATCGACGTGCAGCGCGGCGGCGCTGATCCAGGGAAAGGGAAGCGTCTCGACCAGAGGGAAGCAGTCGGTAGGAATTGGATGCCCTTTTTGTATTGAAAATGCGAAGTTATGAGCACGATCAATGCTGAATAAAACAAGAATAAAGGAGGCGAAAGGTGCTATTAACGCGACGAGAGTCACCAGCCACTTTGGCAGTCGTCGTCCAAGGATTCCATTGAACAGGAATCCGAAGAAGGGCAGCAGTGGGATGAGCCCTAGCCAACGATAGTCTTTGAAGAAGAAATCGTTCATAGTTTCATCAGGTCGATGCGGTCGACGGCCAGGGTAGCGCGTGCGCGAAAGACAGCGATGATGATGGCCAGTCCCACGGCAGCCTCCGCCGCGGCCACCATCATCACGAAGAAGACGAAGATCTGCCCCTTCACCGCATGCCACTGGTGGGCGAAGGTCACAAAGGAGAGATTCACTGCGTTGAGCATGAGCTCAATGGACATGAAGACGGTAATCAGGTTGCGCTTGACGAGGAAGCCGGCGACGCCGAGCGAAAACAGCACGGCGCTCAGCAGCAGATACCAGGAGATGGGAACTTCCTGCGTCAGGAGTAAACTCATTCGCCGCCCATCCTTTCCCGGCTTCCGTGGGGGCCGTCGCCGTGGCTGGCCAGCGCAACCGCGCCCAGAATCGCGATCAGGATGAGGATCGAGGTCACTTCAAAGGGCAGCAGCAGTTCGTGGAAGAGTACCCGGCTCAGTACTTCAATATTGGTGCTGCCCTTGGCATCGCTGAGGCCTTCGCCAAGCGTCGCCACGCCCAGGCCTTGCGCCTTGAGGATCACGGTGGCGATGACGGCCAGGATGGCGACAACCGCGGGGAAGCCCACGGAGCGCGCCGTGCGGCTGCCCAGGGTGCGCTCTTCGCGTCCGGCGTTGAGCAGCATGACCACAAAGGTGAACAGCACCATGATGGCCCCGGCGTAGACGATGACCTGCGCGGCGGCCAGAAACTCCGCGCCCAGCAGAAGATAAAGCACGGCCAGCGAAGTCATCACCACAATCAGCGACAGGGCGCTATTGATGGGATGGCTCTGGAGCAGGAGGTTGATGGCTCCGGCCAGGCAGAATCCGGCAAAGACGAAGAACAGGATCAGGTGCATCGCGTCCCTGAGTGCGGACCAGAGCCGGCAGAACGGAACCGGCCGGTTAGGGGAAGGATTACGGAGCCAAACGGTTCAATCCGGGTCTCCGGCTTCGTGAAATCCTTCCCGATTGTAAATCAGCGGCAGCCAGGCCAAAGCCCGGCAGCAGTGGGGTTCAGAATGGCGGGTAATACGCAAACCACAGGCTGGTGGCCACAATGTTCAGAATGGCCAGCGGCATGAGGTATCGCCATCCAAAGCTCATCAGTTGGTCATAGCGGAAGCGGGGCAGAGTTCCTCGCACCCAGACGTACAAAAAGAGGAAGCAAAAGACCTTGGCGACGAACCAGAAGATGGGAAACAGAGCGTGGACCAGGATGTTCTCAGGCGGAGGAATCAGGTCGCCAAAGGGGCTGGTCCATCCCCCCAAGAAGAGCAGTGTGGCGACGCAGCCCACAGTGATCATATTGGCGTACTCGGCCATGAAGAACATGGCGAACTTCATCGAGCTGTACTCGGTGTGATAGCCGCCGGTCAGCTCGCTCTCCGCCTCGGGAAGGTCGAATGGCGAACGGTTGGTCTCCGCATAGGCGGCCATCAGGTAGATGAAGAAGGCCACAAACTGCATTCCGCCGAAGATGTTCCAGGTGAGCATGCCTAGGGTTGACTGCTGCTGCACGATCACGCGCAGGTTGAGCGAGCCGGCGCGCAGCACCACGCCCACCAGCGAGAGGCCTAGCGCCAACTCATAACTTATCAACTGCGCCGAAGAGCGCAGCGACCCGAGCAGGGAGTATTTGTTGTTCGAGGACCAGCCGGCCAGCGCAATGCCGTAAACGCCGACGGAGGTCACGCCAAGAATCACCAACAGCCCGATGTTCACGTCGGAGATCTCAAAGAGATGCATGCCGGCCGGCCCCACGTTGGGTTCGCCGAAGGGCACCACGGCGATGGAGATCAGCGCGCAGCCCAGGGCGAGGATGGGCGCAAGCAGATAGAGCGGCTTGTAGACACCGGCGGGGATGATGTCCTCTTTGAGGAAGGACTTGGCTCCGTCCACCAATGGCTGCAGCAATCCGAACGGCCCCACGCGGCTGGGGCCCCAGCGGTTCTGGATGCGGCCCACCAGCTTTCGCTCCAGCAGCACGGTGTAGGCGACGGCCAGCAGTAATACCACCGTCACCACTGCTACCTTGAGCAAGCTCCACAGAAAGAATTGCAGTATCGTCACCGGTCTTCAGCCTCTCTTGCCAAACTTCTTGCTGTCATTCAGATTTCCCAACAGCTCTGTCATCCTGAGCGACCCTGAGTCGCCGCGGCGGACTAAGGGGAGTCGAAGGACCTGCGTTTGCTTTCGCTCATCTCCTTGCAAATCACTGGGTGCCCCATCCTCTTCGGTCGCCGCGGCGAGCCGCGGCGACCGAAAAAGGTGGGAAACCACGAACCTTGCCGCGCCATTCACTGCGTCTCAATTTGCACCAACTCGCGCGCCTGATGCTTCGCGAGTTCCTTGAGCGCGGGGCTGTAGCGGCCCAGCGTTCCAGAGGTAAACAATCCATCGTGCGCAGGCGAAACCGCGCCGGACGGAGCTTCCGTCAGGGCCGCGACCGGCACAAAGCCGGGCTCCGTTCGCACATCGTTGCCGCTTAGGAGATTGATCCGGTCCAGAGCATAGCCGGGAACCAAACGCTCGATTTCGTCCAGTACGGCAAGCGGATCGAAGGGGCTCAGTTTCGGCTCCAGGTTGTTGGCTGCGAGCCACACTGCGTGCTGGTCGGCTTCGCCCGCCTGCGCGCCGCGCGATTGACCCAAGTCGGCCGTCACGCCGCCTTTGCCGAAGGGAACAAAGGCTTTCACGTCCACTCCCATTGCGCCCGCCAGGCGGACAAGAATCTCGAGATCGGGTTTCACGCCGGCGCGGTCGGCAGCCTTCTTCACCAGTTGCACATCGCCGTATGCATTGGTGACCGTGCCGGACTTCTCGTAGAGACTGGCCGTCGGGAGCACCACGTCCGCCAGAGCAGCGGTCTCGGTGAGAAACAGATCCTGAACGATGACAAAGGTCTTCTTCAACGCTGCGGGGTCCACGCCCAGGCTTGCCACGGGATTGGCGCCCACGACCAGCAATGCGCCCAGCTCGCCTTTGGCTGCCGCTTCGAACATCTGGGGCAGTGTCTTGCCGGGCGTCGGCGGCAGGCCGGTATACTCCGCGAATGCGTCGGGCGCGGTCACCGGAACATAACCGGGGAGCAGGTGCGGGAACAGCCCCATGTCGGCAGCGCCGCGGGAGTTGGAGTGGTCGCCGAGATAGGCGAGACGCACATTGCCGCGCTTGAGGCCCCAATCGACCAGAGCCTCGACGGAGCGGCCGCGATACTCCTGGCCAAAGACGACCACCAGCGACTCTTCGGCCAGCACAGCCTTGCTGAAATCGGTATTGCTGGCGTCCAGAAAAGCCGGAAGATCCTTGTAGCCGTCCGGTGGCAACTCCAGCGCGGCCGTGGCCTGGCGCTCCAGCTTGATGGGCCGGTCATTGGCTATGTAAAGCCGGGCGCGGTTCAGCCGCACGTTGGTGCGCAGGTGCCACGCCAGCAGCGGATGCTCGTGGGTGGGATCGCCGCCAATCAGCAGGATCGCCGACGATGTCGCGATATCGCGCAGGCTGGCGGCCTTGCCTTCGTGCCCGGCCAGAGCACGGGCAAAGGCCGCGTAGTCCGCGCTGCGCATGTGGTCGATGTTGTTGGTCCCGAGCACGGTGCGGGCAAACTTCTGCAACAGATAGTTCTCTTCGTTAGTGGTTCGGTTGGAACCGATGACGCCGATAGCCTCGCCGCCCTTGCTGTCGCGCACTTCTTTCAGCTTGCTCGCTGCCAGACGCAGCGCCTGCTCCCAGGTGGCCGGCTCCAGCTTGCCTTGTGAGTTGCGAATCAGAGGCGTCGTGAGCCGTTCGGGGCTCTCCACAAAATCGAAGCCGAAGCGGCCCTTGGCGCAGAGAAAGTCGCCGTTGATGCCACTCTTGTCGCGGTTGTCGGCGCGCACAATCTCAGAGCCCTCGTTGGTCTGGCGCACGCCGAGCGTCACCTTGCAGCCATCGGCGCAATGCGTACAGACCGTCGAAACGTGGTTCATCTCCCAGGGCCGCGTCTTGTATCGGTAGCTGCCGCTGGTCAGCGCACCCACCGGGCAGACGTCGATGCACATGCCGCACTGCTCGCAGTCCAGCCGGTTGCCGCCGTTGGGGACAATGGTCGAATGGACGCCGCGATTCTGCACTCCCAGCGCCCACACGTCCATGCCCTCGCCGCACATGCGGATGCAGCGGTAGCAGAGGATGCAGCGCGGACGGTCGAAGAAGACGGCGGGCGACCACTGCCGCTCCTCGCGATGCTCCTTGGCCTCGGCGTACAGGCTCTCGCCCGCGCCGTACTTGAAGGTCATGTCCTGGAGCTCGCACTCGCCGCCGGCATCGCAGACCGGGCAGTCGAGGGGATGGTTGCCCAGCAGCATCTCAATCGTCGCCTTGCGCGCCTGGGCAATCTCCTCTGACTCGGTGATGAAGACCTGGCCCTCGGCGACCGTGGTGGTGCAGGCGGTTTGCAGCCTGGGCACCTTCTCCTGGCGCACCACGCACATGCGGCAAGCAGCCTGCAAGCTGAGGCCGGGGTAGTAACAGAAGGCCGGAATCTCGATGCCCGCTTTGCGGCAGGCGTCGATCAGCAGCGTCCCCGCGGGAGCCGTCAGCTTCTTTCCATCGACAATGAAGGTTACGTCGGGCATTTTTATTCCGATAGTGATTCTGGTATGTCCGTTCTGGGGTCTTTGTCCCAGGCAGAGAAGGCGGCTAACAGGGCGTCCATCCGTTCGGGTTCAAGGTCGCTCGCTCTTTCCTGATGCTCAATGATTAAATCGAATCTGAATGGCGATTCACAGCGGGATTCGAAATTTGCGTCATGAAAAACGCCATCTGCGAACCAGTGAATATTTCCCTCGCTCCCACTTACGTCAGAAGAAAACAGCCAGCCGGTGGCGCCTCCGTCTATCCTCGATTTGACTCCAGCAACGGTATAGGCCCCGAAAGTGCCTTGTATCCATTGACCATGCTGCATAGGTCGAGTATTCATAAATCGATCCTCCTGATGCATCTTCACATCACTGTCAACTGCGGTACGCCTTCTCTTGCCAACGGGCACGCCTTCCCGCCCAAATGCTCCTCGAACTCCTTGCGAAACTTCTTTACGAATCCCAGCGTGGGCATGGCTGCCGCGTCGCCCAGCGGGCAAAACGTCCGGCCCATCATGTTCTCTGCCAGGTACTGAATGTTGTCGATGTCCTTGGCGGTGCCGAAGCCGGCGTGGAAGCGGGTGAGAGACTTCTTCAGCCAGTCCGTGCCTTCGCGGCAGGGAATGCACCAGCCGCAGCTCTCGTGCTGATAGAAGCTGATGGTCCGCAGCGCGAACTCGACGATGCAGGTCGCGTCGTCGAGCACCACCACGCCGCCCGAACCCAGCATGGAGCCGGCCTTGCCCACCTGGTCGAAGTCCATGCCGATGTCGATCTCCTCGGGCAGCAAAACAGGAGTAGACGACCCGCCGGGAACCACTGCTTTCAGCTTGCGCCCGCCGCGCACGCCGCCGGCCACTTCGTAGATCATCTTCTTCAGGTTGTAGCCCATGGGCAGCTCGTAGACGCCGGGGCGCTCGACGTGGCCGCTGATCGAGAAGAGGCGCGTTCCGCCGTTGCGCGGCGAACCCACATTAGCGTAGGCCGCGCCGCCCATCTCAATCACGTGGGGCACGGTGGCGATGGTCTCCACGTTGTTGATGACCGTGGGACCGCCGTAGAGTCCGACGACGGCCGGGAACGGCGGCTTGATGCGCGGCACGCCTCGCTTGCCCTCAAGCGACTCCATCAGCGCCGACTCTTCGCCCACTTCGTATGCGCCCGCGCCGGTATGGGTGACGATATCGAAGTCGGTCTTCGAGAAGAAGATTCCCTTGCCCAGAAAGCCGCGCGTGTAGGCATCGGCGACGGCCTTCTCCATGATCTTGAGAAGATAGCGGTACTCGCCGCGCAAGTAGATGAAACCCAGTTTGGCCCCGATGGCCAAGCCGGCGATGATCGTACCTTCAATCACTGCATGAGGATCGTGCAAAAAGATTAAGTGATCCTTACAGGTTCCCGGCTCGCTCTCGTCGCCGTTCACCAGCACATATTTGGGCTTGGCCGACACCTTGGGGACGAACGACCACTTCATGCCCGCCGGGAAGCCCGCGCCGCCGCGACCGCGCAGGCCGCTGGTCTTCATTTCGTTGACGATCCAGTCGGGGCCTTGCTCCACGCACTTCCGGGCGGAGGCGTAACCGGCGAGTTCCAGGTAGCGGTCGATGTTGGCCGCGCCCAGGCCAAAGCGCCGGGAGACGATCTTGACCTCATCGGGATGGGAGACCAGGCTAGGCATGGGGCGCCCTCCATTTGCCTGGAGCCTTGCCGCGATAATGAGCCAGAATGCCCGGCACGTGGTCCGGATGCAGTTCTTCGACGAAGTCGTAGTTGACCTGAATGGCCGGCGCCCAGCAGCAGGCGCCGATGCACTCCACCTCTTCGAGCGAGAAGAGGCCGTCCCCGGTAACGCCCTTGTGCCCGATGCCCAACTCCTGCTGGAAGCGCTCATAGACCTCGTAGGCGCCGCGCAACATGCAACTGATATTGGTGCAGACCTGCACGTTGAACCTGCCCGCCGGCTTGAAGCGCAGCATGGAGTAGTAGCTGGCCACGTTGCGCACCTCGAGTTCCGGGATTCCGATGCGCGCGGCCACCTCGGCGACCACCGCATCGGAGAGGTAGCCGATCTCGTCCTGCGCGTAGAGCAGCATGGGAATCAGCGCCGAGCGGCGGACCGGGTACCGATCTGCCAGAGCGTCGAAGCGCGCCGCCAGCCGGGGCGAAAAGATGCTCATGGTTTCATCGCTCATCGCATCAACCCCCTGGCCGACGCTTCGGCTGAACTATCCATATTCCCTCGGGGGCTAAAGCCCGCGTTCTTTTCAGTTGCAATCGCAGCACGACTGAAGTCGTGCCCTGACACTTCTTGCGTTCCACAATCAGATCATCCGCAGCACTCAGTCAAACCTGCCTAGGAGGATTCCCGAAATGATATCTACAGCAATTTCGTCGGGACGGCACGGTACGGCCCGCCCTCCGTCCGGACGCACCTCATGGCAGGCCGCCGGTTGATCGCAAAGATATACCTTCCGCGAGATTTCGTACCCGTTGGGCGGACCGCTGATGATGGCCGTGACCCGGCATCCTCCTCCCATGATCCCAAGTCCCACTCTGCAGAGCGAATCTGTTCCGTAGGTAAGGAACATCTCGTTGGGGAAGCCGGGCAAATGATTCTGGTCAAGATAGGCCGCTCCCCTTTTGCGGAGTTCCACATTGGCCTTCTTCATCTCCTCCAGTAGGTGCACCCTCACTCTTCCAAAGAAGACACATGGGTCCGCTCTCAGTTGTTCATGCCTGTAGGCTGCCGATCTGTCGGCATCCTGTTTCACTTTCGCCGCATCCGCGAGTTTCGCGTAATCAACCATGATCCCTCCGCTTTCACCGATCGATCTCCCCCAGCACAATATCGATCGAGCCGATAACCGCAGCCAGGTCGGCCAGCATGCGCCCCTTGCACATGGTCTCAAGCGCCTGCAAGGTGGCGAACGACGGATAGCGCATATGCACCCGGTAGGGCTTGGCCGTACCGTCCGAGACCACATAGTAGCCCGTCTGGCCGTGGCCCGCTTCAATGCCCTGATAGACCTCGCCGGCGGGCACCGCAAAGCCTTCGGTGACGATCTTGAAGTGATGGATCAGCGCCTCCATCTGGGTCTTCATCTTCTCGCGGTCGGGAAGCACGATCTTAGGCGCGTCGGCCTTGACCGCACCCTCCGGCATGCCGTCCAGCGCCTGCTGGATGATCTTCACGCTTTCGCGCATCTCGATGAGCCTGACTTCATACCGCGCCCAGCAGTCGCCGTTCGTCGATACCGGAACCTGGAACTGGAACTTTTCATAACTGCAGTAAGGCATGTCGCGGCGGAGGTCGAAGTCCACGCCCGAGGCGCGCATGGGCGGCCCGGTTACGCCCAGCGCAATGGCATCCGCGGCGGAGAGGATCCCAACCCCCTTCAGCCGATTCCTGAAGATGGGATTCCCGGTCAAGAGGTTGGAATACTCGTCGATCTTCTCCGGGAAGGCCCAGATGAATGTCTGCACGCGGTCGAAGAAGTCCAGCGGTGGCTCCATCGACACTCCGCCGATGCGGAAATAGCTGGTCATCATCCGCTGGCCAGCCACGGCGTCAAAGAGTCTGAGGATGCCTTCGCGCTCCCTGAAGGTGTAGAGAAGGATGGTGAGGGCGCCAATATCCATGGCGTGGGTGCCCAGCCAGATCAGGTGCGAATTGAGGCGGCTCAATTCGGTCAGCAGCACCCGCAGCCATTGGGCCTTCGCGGGAATCTCCAGCGCGAGCAGCTTTTCAACTGCCAGGCAATAGCACAGGTTGTTAGACAGCGGGTCAAGGTAGTTGACGCGGTCGGTGAGCGGGACCACCTGCTGGTAGAACTTGGCCTCGCAGGTCTTCTCGATGCCGGTGTGCAGGTAGCCGATCTCCGGATAGATGCGGACAATAATCTCGCCGTCAATCTCCAGCACCAGGCGCAGAACTCCATGCGTGGCGGGATGCTGCGGCCCCATATTGATGACCATGTGCTGGTCTTTGGCGCCGTGCGCCGCTTCAAGGACGGGCATGCCTGCAAGCTCGCTCATCAGCGGTACCCCTCCACCGGATAGTCCTTGCGCAAGGGATGCCCCTGCCAGTCGTCGGGCATCAGGATGCGGCAGAGGTTGAGATGCGCGTCGAAGCGCACGCCGAAAAGATCGAAGACCTCGCGCTCGTAGAAGTTGGCCGCGGGCCAGATGGGCATGATGGACTCGACGGATGGATTCTCGCCCTCCAGCAGCACTCGCAGCCGGATGCGCTCCTTATAGATGTGCGACAGAATGTGGTAGCTCAACTGAAAGCGCGGCGCGGAAGGAAACCAGTCGACGGCGGTCATATCCTCGAAGAAGTTGTAGCCTGCCGCTTGCACAGTTCGGGCGGCGGATCGAATCTCGCCGGCCTCAACGGTAAGTGTCAGCTCATTGCGGTCGAACTTTGCGTCGGTCAGCGCCTGCGGATTCCAGGCCAATATGGCTTTGACGGCGGGGTGCTCTGGCAGTCCCTCCAGCACTGCCGCCCTGCCGATGAATGTGGACTCGCTCATCCTAAAGGTCCGCCTTGTCCTGGCTCCAGTTCAGAATGCCTTTGCGAACAATGTAGTAGAGCCCCACGGCCACAAAGCCCAGGTAGACCAGCATCTCCCAGAAACCGAAGAGCCTGGAACCCGTAATCTCGGGCAGCTCGTGGTAGATCACCGCCCACGGCATGATGAAAACCGCTTCCACGTCGAAGAGGATGAAGAGCACGGCCACCAGATAAAAGCGCACGCTGAAGCGCCCGCGAGCGTCGCCCACGGCCACGATTCCGCACTCGTAGGCAGCCAGCTTGGTAGCCGAGTTGCGATGCCGCCCAACGAACCAGGAGCCGACAACCATCCCCAGGCCAAGCAGGAGCGCGGCGAGAACCTGCATCAACAGCGGAAGATACTGCCAGTAGTAAGGGATCATCGCCGCCCAGTCCCCCCAAAAGGTCCACCAAAACTGACCCCTTTGCCCGCGCCGCCAGCGGCCCCCAGGCAAAGAGATGCTGGCTTGAGATTAGGTTTTCAGCCGCATCCCGTCAAGGCGCGCCCCAGGGAAGGCGGTGCAGCCGGGATCGCCGCACAAAGCCGGAATGCCCGGTTGCCGGGATTCCCAGAGTGGCACGCCGCAATCCGCTGTTCGGTTGCGGGAAGCAGTACTTTCGTTATCTGAAAAGAATTCCTCACGCGCCGAAGAAGAGAGTGAGGATCATCAGCATGGCAGCTTCCACGACCACCGGCTTTCCGATTCAGGCTTCCGCGCCGGCCGCCTCCGCGGTCGGCCTGCGCTCCCAGCGCCGCCGTCACATCGATCCCCAGGCGGGGCGCGCCCTTGAGATTCTGGGCCACGCTATCGAGTACCTCACCGACGAGTTTGTCTATCGGGGCGGATCGTTCTCCGCGCGCAACGAGCAGTTGCAGGCTGTGCAGTTGCTGATGGCGCTCAACCGCCAGGTCTACTTTGAGTGCCCGGAAGCGCCGACCTTTGGCGAGCGCTGCCGCGTGCTGCTGCATCTTGCTTAGACGCAGCCTTCGCTTCCCTTCTCCAGACGTGATCGCGATCTGTTAAGCCGTTTCGCCGGTCACGCTCCGGACAAAGAACTGGTGGACTCGCCGGTCACTGGAAAGTTCGGGGTGAAAAGTGGCCGCCATGATGCTGCCCTGGCGAACCAGCACCGGAAAGCCATCGCGCCGGGCCAGGACCTCGACGCCGGGGCCGGCGGAGACGATGCGAGGGGCGCGAATGAAGACCATCTCCAGCGGGCCGCCGGGGAGAGTGGTCTCGGCGGTCAGGATGGTCGAGTCGATCTGGCGGCCATAGGCGTTGCGCTCGACCGTTGCATCCAGCAGCCCAAGAGAGCGTTGTGCCGGGTTCACAACCTCCCGCGCCAGCAGAATGGCTCCGGCGCAGGTGCCAAAGACCGGATGGCTTCCACAGAACTCCTCCAAAGCATCAAAGAAGCGGTGCTTAAGAAAATTGAGGATGGTGGTGGATTCGCCGCCGGGCAGAATCAGGCCATCCAGGCCGGCCAATTGCTCCGGCTTGCGCACCTCGCAGGGCTCGGCCCTCACCTCGGCGAGCGCCTCAGCGTGGGCGGCATAGTCGCCTTGAATCGCCAATACGCCGATGCGCGGCAATCGAACTTTGGTCAATCCTGTCCCTCCGGGGCAGTGGGGAAGGGACTGAAGACCTCCACGCCGAAACCCTCAAAATCCCGCGCGTTGCGGGTCACCACAATCAGGCGGTGGATACGCGCTGTCGCCGCAATCAGGCCATCCTCCCACTTGGAATTGGACCGGCCTCTCATCAGCCTTGCCCATTCCCGGAAGATGAGTTCATCTGCGGCCAGGATCTCATAAGCGGAAGCAAGGCGATCAATCCACTGACCAATCTCCGCAGCCTTCTGCAGGTCCTGACGCCGGGTGATTTCCACGCCCTTTTGCAGCTCTCCCAGAGTGACCGCCGGCAGGAACATCTCGCTCTTGGAAACGGAGCGAATCCATGCGAGGACGGCAGGATGCGGACGCGGTTTCCGCGTTTCCGAAACGATATAGGTGTCGAGCAGGTACATAGGGTTTACTCGAACTCAACCGGAGGCCGGCTCTCGTATTCCCCGCGTGGTGGCACAATGTCTTCAAAGCGGGGACCGCCGGGATCGAGCAGAATATCCTTCAGGGACGGGCGCGCTTCCTTCTTGAGCCGCTTCCATTCATCGATGGGTACAAGCACGGCCGTTTCCACGCCGCGCCGGGTGACAATTTGAGGTCCATCCTTGATTGTCGCATCGAGGAACTCACTGAAGCGCGCCTTCGCGTCGTAGACCTGCCAAGCCATAATTGCCTCCACGCATATAGTCATATCACCAGTCATATGACTATGTCCATCCCCTTCGGTGGGCAGACGCTATTGGCTCGGGGTGCGAACGGTGACGGCATCCCGCCATTAACTCACCCCAACGACGAAGACCTGCCGAGGTAGTGTCCAGAGTTTTTCGCATTTTCGTTTTTTGTCAGCATGCTGCTCTTTGTTGACGGACCCTACCCGTTGAGCGAAACATTCCCGCCGTCGCGATTACCGCAAGAAACGACCTTTCCTATGCAAACAGATGAAGGCCGAAATGTCTTGCTGGATTCACCTTGCCTTCGGAAGCACAATGTCTGTCAGCGACAGGGACGGAACGGTGATTGTAAAGGTGGCCCCTAGATCCTTCACTGGGCTCTTTGCTATCGGTCCTGCGGCTTTGAGCGCCTCCTGGCCATAGTCGAAGCGCCAGCCTGCGGAGGCATAACTTCCCCCGTCAATCCTCACCTTCACGTCGACAGCATTCTTGCCGTCCTTGTTGATGAGCATGATCCCGATGCTGCCATCAGTCCGTTGAGTAGCGTGAACAGCCAGGTTTGAATTGTTCGAAGATGCCGCCACAAACTTGTCGCCGGGCCGGAAGGCTAGTACGTGCATCATCTGAATGCCGTAATAACCAGGTCCCGGCTGATTGTTATCGTTCAGAAAGGACGGATCGTGCAGGTCCATCCAATCGCTGTTGATTGTTCCAGACTCAGCCAGAAGGGCGAAGGCGTCGGCTGCAAACAGTGAATCCACGATAGGATGCTCGACCTTCGCCCATTCAATCGGCGCCATTTGGGTAAAGGCGACACGCGGGGCATGATCTGCCGGACAGTACTTCTTGTTATTGTAGATGACCTCGGACAATATTTTACCCAGTTGCTCCTCGGGAGCCCTCAGCACCGAATCATCGTCCCTGACCTTATAATCCGGCGCAAGAGTGTCTCCGGGCCTCCATGCCAGCGAGATAAAGTCGATATTGGCGCAGGCGGTTTTAAGAACATCAGCGTTCCAATCGGGAGCAAAATGATAATCAAAGGGCGCCAAGACCATCGATGCTCCAATCCATACTGACGAATCAACGGCTTTCATCGCCTTCGAATACTCTATTACCCTCGCTCCATAAAAGGCTGGAGATAGGTTCGGATTCTTCTTACGCTTGTTGTTGTCTTTCTCATCAACGGGATAAGAAGCATGCAGATCTTCTTCACTGTCGTGATGATCGCCGTAGTAATCGCCGTAGTAGTACCCGTTCTTGTAGACCTCACTGCCAATCTCCCAAAGCTTGATGCCAAGCGGCTTTGGGTGACCCGCACGCAATTGGTTCAAACCGTCGTCGTTGGGAAGCGGAACCTGGCTTCGCAGGCTGGCCCAGTAGCCGACAGTCTTCCAGTCCTGGCCGGTACTATCTTTTCCGATGACTTTGTTATCGTTTGGGTCTCCGTTGGCATAGGCCACCCAAGCTGCCGCCTCGGCCGGTTCACCTCCTCCGGTTCCGGCAACATTGGACCCATAGTTTACTGTGACCACGGCGGTTCCCAGTTTGTCAAGGAATTGCGCCATGTGAGCCATGTTGTTCTCGGCCGCGTAGAAATGTTCTTTCTCGGGCTTGTAGTTCTCGTACCGCGTGCCTGTATTTGTAGCCCAGTGATAGAGGTCGGGGTAGGAACCATATCCTCCAGGATAGCGAATTGTGTAAATGCCGGCGGCATGGAGATACTGCGCAACTACAGGCTTTGCAACGCCGGAATCATACAGATTTGTGTAAACGCCGATGGCCTGAACCGTCATCACATTGATCGGTGAGGCGACGTCCACCTTCACGCTTACAGATGTCTGCGCCGAACCTGGCACGCTCCAGGAGAGAGCGATTGCCGCCGCAGCCAGAGCAAACATTTCCTTTAGACAGAGAGTGCGTTGCGCAACAAAAGCCATTCTTCCAATTCCTTTGGAGCGAGGTATCCTCCGCCCTAAAAATTATACTTGATCGTGATTTCGGAAATGCGCCTGCCAAACCGGAATTGACCGTTACCAAACTGAGAGGGGAAGCAGTATCCCTCGGAGGCGGAGCCTGACTGGCAACCGGCTTCACCTCCATAGTTAAGGGAGTTTCCATTGATCAGCAATGTCTGCTCGGTGGGGAATTTGCTCGAAAAGCTATAGTTCGGGCGATTGATGACATTGAAGGCAGATAGTTGGAATTGCATGTTTCGTTTCTCACTAAGCTTTAAATCCTTACTGAGCCGCGCATCGGTATTGAAGAAGCCGGGCGTGTGGATGTAAGGGAATTCGGCCGGACCGTTGACCCCAAACTGCGGCAGACGGAAGCATGTAACATTGATGTACTGATGCTTTTGCAAACCCACGCGGGGATCGCAGGTAAGCTCTGGCTGCAGAACAACATCGGGAGTGCCGAGAAATGTGAGGTTGTTGACCACGTATTCTATTCCATTCGGCAAATTGATGTTGCCTCCGAGTCCCAGGTTGGAGTTCAGCACTCGTTGTGCATTCGGTCCGCTCTGCAGGTTCACGATTCCAGAAAGATTCCAAGAATTCGCCAGGCCGCGAAGGAGCTTTCCGCCATGGAACCGGTTGCCAACATCATACGAGTAAGTTCCACTAACGATCTGAGATCTGTCATAAGCCAAGGGACCGTAGTTCGGGCGAATATTGGTGGAGTCAATCACGTTCCCCGTGCTATAGGAACCGAGAACACCGAGATTCTTAGACCATGTGTAATTAAGTGAGTAGAGAAAGTGGCCTTCCGTCCTTTTTAACGAGGCTTGCAACGCGTTGTAGTTTGAGTAGAGGATATGACGGGCGACATTCACCTGGCTATAATATGGGAAGGGGCGGAAGTTATTTACATGCTCTTCGCCGCTGAAGCCCTGAGGAGTGTTCACTTCGCCGGTCAGGGGATCGGGCTTGTAAAGAGTTCCAATCGGCAACGCGTTTATGTTCTCCAGATCTCCGGAGGCTCCCTGCTCGTACTGGGTAAGCAGGTGGCTGCTCTGGCTGCCCTGGTAGAATATCTCGTATTGCGTACTTGGGCTGAACTGCTGCGAAAGTCCGAAGCTGTAGGTATAGGTGAGCGGCTGCTCCTTGTCTCCCGCGCTGAGTCCAAAGCCCACCCCGGAGGTCCCCGCCTGAGTGGAATTGCCGCCGCTGGTTCCGGCGTATCCCGCCTCTGCCAGCGCGTGTACATCCTTGAGCAGCAACCCGCCACCGCCAACCGTGGCATAGGTCTGCCCCTGGGAAGTAGCTTGCTCCTGATTTACGTCGTTCCAGGAATCGTGCGAGCGATAGGCGCCGATGCCTCCCCGGAACATGGTCTTGCCGTCTCCATACATGTCATAGGCCAGGCCAAAGCGCGGCGAGAAAAATGCAAAGGTAGAACCGGCGCCTGAGTTAGGGATGCTCTTGTTCTGGGCATGCCAGGTATAGCCCGGGTTGACGGAAGTGGAGTCGACTACCGCTGCGTTATTGACAATAGAGACAGAGGCTTGCTGTGCGTAAAGGGCCGGGTTCCATACCGCCATCCCCAAGCCGTGTGCATCCTCCCAGGGCCCAACATGGCCCAGGCGGAAGCCTATATCCAATTTCAACTTCTTGTCGACCTTCCAGGAGTCGGTAGCGTAGCTGTCGACAGTCCAATAGTACAGATCGCTATTGGTTTGAAAGTTGAATTGGTTGTACTGCTGAATCTCCCCTTCGAAAAAACTGGCCAAGTAATTACCGGGAGAGGGATAGGAAACGTTGTTCGGCTCATAGATGTTTCCCGGCGCGTTGTTCGGTCCAAGGTAATACTGTTGAATCTGGCCGTTTGAAGCAACGTTGAGGTCCGTCTGATTGTTGGTGGCGCGCTCGATATAGAAACCGACTTTGAAGGTGTGAGTCTTATACAGCTTGGTCAGGTTATCGCCGCCATTGGGAACGAACTTGTGCTGGAAGATCGGCGAGGAGTAGTCGGGGAAGAGGGCTAAGGGAAGACCATCGAAGCCGTAATCGTACAACTGCGGGTACTGCTGCAAGGCGGTGGTATAGATTCCCTGATAAGGATAGTCGATAGTGCTGCTCAGATTTGCTCCCGGCTTGCCCACTTCATTGCCGCCGAGATTCAGACTGACTCCTCCGTAGAGCTCGTTGGTGATGGATTGCGAGAACACCCGTGTAAAGTTGGCAGAGGCTGTGTTGGAGAAGTCCTGATTCAGGATTCCGCCCGGCGTATCGATTTCTCCAAACGGCTGCTGAGGAGAGTAGAATATTTGCTGCGGATTGCGCCCGTTACTGTGCTGGAAATCATAGACAACATATAACTTGGCGTTGTCGGAGAACGCGTAGTCGACGCGGGTGCGAAATTGGTAAGAGTCATTGTTTTGAAGGTTAACCTGCTGGTAGTTGAACAGGCTTATCTGTGTGCCGGTGGCGGTGCCGCCAGGGTTGTAGAAAAAAGGCGCGCGGTTGGGCAAGGGCACAAGGTTGTTCATGATTGCCGCTGCCCCCGGATCGAGATCTTTTGCCGGAATCTGATTGCTATTGATTTGATCGCCATTGGGAGCCTGGCCGCTGGCTGGATTGCAGATATTGATGTAGAGCGATAGGACGGCGCCCGGCGTGGAGCTACATGTCGTGCTATTGTCCGGGACACCGAAGTAGTTGGAAAGTTCCGTCGCGCTGAAGTTGCCTGCGCGCATATTTCCCGTGGGAACAAGGGCATCGATCGTGGCGGCCTCAGCGCTGCCGTACGAATATACATCGCGCTGCACATAGTCTTCCGCTCCGACAAAGAAGGTGAGCTTCCCAGCGTGGTTGAAATTGGTTCCTGGAATCCTAACCGGGCCGCCGATATTGCCTCCGGGATAGATGTAGCGATCCTGCGGCTTGGCATCGTGATCGAGCTTGCTAAACCAATCCTGGGTATTCAACTGATAGGTGCGGCCATAGACATAGAGTCCGCCGTGATACTCCGAGCCGCCGGATTTACCAACAGCATTGATTACGATGGGGCCCTTGGCGCTGTCAGCGCCGAAGTTCGAAGTCTGAACCTGGACCTCCTGAACATTGTCCATATTGATGACCTGGTCGGAGCTGGCGCCGTTGCCTGGATCGGTAATGTTGACACCGTCGCTGACGATGGAGATACCTTCAGGCGGAGTGCCATTGGCGACGTAGTTGCCGGTTTGGCCGCCCACCGTGCTGGGATCGGGCGCGAGGTTATCGGCGCCAGTGCCCTGCGCTATCTGGGCAAAGCCAGGCAGGGTTTTGATCAGCTCAGTGACGTCCCGGCCTTCCACTGGCAGATGCTTGATGTCTTCGGCGTTAATCAGCGAGCCACGCTCTCCGGAGGTTGGAATCGAGCTGGCGTCGGCATGCACGGTGACCGAGAAATCGACGCTGCCGACCTGCAACTGGATGTTGGTCAAGCTGCGCTCATCCGACGGATGGAGTTCGATATCCTTCTCTTCAAAGGTCTTGAACCCGGTGCGCTGCACTTTGACGGAGTAAGTGGCGGCCGGAACGGCGGTAAAAGTAAAATAGCCGGAACCATTGCTCACCGTGGTGCGTTTGTCGTTCGAGGCTTGATTGACGAGGGTTACCTTCGCCTCCGGTATCACCGCGCCAGTCTGATCCAAAACAAAGCCCGAAAGAGTGGCCGAGATGGTTTGAGCGCGGCCTGGCGCGGAGGCGAGCGCAACGATCAGCAATGCTGGAATCAGCATCTTAAGCCCACTGAAAGACATAGCCTTGTGCTCCCTAATTGCGGACGCGCGGTTACTGGCAAATGCAGCCGGGATGAAAGCTTGTGAAACCATCGCGTCGGTCCTCCGATTTCTCATCTCGTTCTCCGAATCTCATTATGGCGGCTCTCGCCGCAACGATCGCCGCCATGAGGCATTTCCTGTCAATTGACCGTCAGCGTGAATTGCAGGGTTTGAGCGGGCGGCGGGTTTGGAGCCGCAGTGCTTGGCGTGATTGTCGCGATAACTGTGAAATTGGATGTTCCCGCTGGCGTGGTGAACACTGTACCACTTGTTGAGCCGCAGCCGCTCGTTCCAGCGATGCACGCGCCGAGCATGAGGAGCAGCACCAGAGTCGTTCCCCATACCGAGTTGCGGCCGCGCCCGGCACGTTTCCTAGCAAGGCCCAGAAGAACTCCAGGAACGAACAAGCACAAACCGATGAGCGCTTGCAGGCCGGGACGTCCGGGGAGGTTTGGAATGGCTGCCAAGCCCGCGGCCGATGGCGCGATGGGAGGAGGCTGGTTGACGACAACGGTGAGCGCGACGGTCTGGGGAGTTGTCGATCCTGTGGGGAAGGTGACGAAGGCCGGCGAGAAGGAGCAAGTAGCATACTCCGGCAGGCCACTGCACGCCAGACTGACGGTGCCGGGTTCGCTGGCATTCTGCCCGAAGCCCGCAACCGGGCCAAAGGCGAGTGTTACCGGCGAGCCGCCCCCGGTGATGTCGGTTGAGCTGGCGGCCATGGTGATGGTCGCGTTTGAGATCAGCAGAGGCACAGCGGAGAGAGAGGTTGAAGCGGTAGAATTCTGGTCGCCGCCATAAGTGGCCACGATGTTATAGCTGCCCATAGCCAGGGTGGATATTGTCAGTGTGGCTTGGCCTCCCGCCGCACCATTAACCTGCGCGGGCAGAACCTGCGCGGATCCCAACGTGGCGCTGCCACTTGTGAAGGTCACTGTACCCGTGGGCGTCCCGGCAACGGTCAACGCGACGGTTGCCGAGAGGGTAACCGATTGGCCAGGATTCGCGCTGGTTGGATTGACCCAAGGAGCGGTAATACTCACCGCCGACGTGATTGTTGCCGAAGTGCCGATGGCGATATGCAGATTGGCAGAGGCGCTGGAAGCATAGTTATTATCGCCACTATAACTTGCGCTGAGCACATGCGGGCCGCCGGTCAGGCCAGTGAGGGTGATGGAAGCGGCGTTCTTTGTGAGCGGGACCGGCGTTTGCGGGACCGCATCGACATAGAAGGTGACCGTGCCGGTGGGTGTGCCGACGCCTCCGGCTGCCGGTGTGAGCGTGGCGTTGACGGTCACTGGCTGGCCATAAGCCGGCGTCCCCGAAGGCGAGGTGACGGCGATAGCAAGAGTACTCGTGGTCAGTTGCGTACCGATGCCAGTGAGCGTAAGTGAAGCACTATCCATAGCGTTGCTGGAGAACGCCAGGGTTTCGCTTTGCACTCCAGCGGCCGCAGGAGTAAAGATGGCTGCCACACTGCATGCCGCGCCGGGGTTGAGCGTGGCGCCGCCCGCACAGGTAGTTGAGTTTTGCAGACTGAAGCTGGCCATTCCGACTCCAGATGCGGTTTCGTATGGCGTGTTGAAGGCGAGCGCCGCGGTTCCGCCATTCGACGCATTGGCCGAAACTGCCGTACTCGATGCCAGAACATTCGCCTTGCCGAAGTTAAGCAGGCCCGCGGTGCGATTGCTCTCCGCGACTTTGGCATCCGCCTTATCCGCCGCATAGAGATTGCCGGTATTGTCAAGCGCGATGGCAACCGGCTTTGCAACCACAGCTCCAAGGCTCGTCTCGAAATTCTTGTTCAGCACACCATTGATGTTTGGAACCCTGGTGATGGTCCCTTTTCCGCTGTCGGCCGCATACAGGCTTCCACCGGCATCCACAGCTACACCCGCGGCTGCCGTCAGCCCGCTCAGAATCGTGGTCTGCTGGCTGGTCGGAATGGCGACCTGCACCACACTATTGGTCCCGGCATCGGAGACGTAGAGATTGCGTGCGTTGTCCACGGCGACTGCTACCGGGGTTGTAAAGCCGCTACCGACTGTGGTGACCAGGCTCTGCGCCTGCAGATTGCCGGATCGTGAAAGCAACAGCACTCGCGCGTTCCCGCTATCGGCGATATACAGATTTCCAAGAGCGTCGATGGCTAGTCCCGAAGCGCCCTTCAGACCGGTCTGAAGGACGATCGGGGCTCCGTACGAGCTGTTTGCATACGTTAGTTCCAGAATGCGGCCGCTGCCGGAGTCGCCGACATAGAGGTCTCCCGCTCCATCGATAACCAGCGCGGTTGGGCTGCTGAATCCAGTCGCAACGGCGGACGGCGTGCCCGCGCCCGCAGGGGTTCTAAAGATGCTGCCTCCGTCCGCAACGTAGGTGTTACCACCGGCATCCACGGCTATCGTGCTCGGAGAAACCCATCCCGATCCTATGGCAGCGACTGCGCCGGGGTCCACATCGAGGGTGGCGGCCTGACCGGAACCGGAAAGCTCGGCCTGAGCTACGAGGCCGGATGGGCCCAAGGCCTGGATAACGCCGGTCTGCAAACCGGCAGCCGAAGCGGTATAGGTTAGGCTCACCGTGCAGGACGCACCAGCAACATAGGTCTTACCGCCTGTACATGCATTCGTTCCGATCGCGAAAGGAACAGGTGTTCCCGGCGCGCCGGCCGGGGCTATGCTGCTGAGGGTTTGGGGAGAGATGAAATAGAGGGCAAGCGTGGAAGCACCGGTAGCAGTGCCAATGGTTGCCGAACCGAGAGAGAGATTGCCAACGGCCAAGTAGTTGATCGAGTTACCGAAGTTGCCTACGTAGTAAATGTTGCCGTACCCATCGATGCCCACGCCGCTCTGCGCATGACTGGAGCTTATGTTCGCTCCGTCGATCAGGGTGTATTGGTTCGATGTATTGCGCGCCCCCTTCTCATAAGGAATCTCGAGAATGCGCGAATTGCCCGTATCGGATATGTACAGGTTGCCGCCGGCGTCCAGCGCAACTCCGGTGGGATCGCTCAGACCGGTGCCAACGCTCGATGCCGCGGCGGTCCCGGTGGTTGTAGGCATGCTGGCTGCCGTAAAATAGTAGACTCCATTGCCATCGGCGTAATAGACATCTCCGGCGCTATCGACCGCAAGCTGCGCACCACCCGACGACGGCAAATTGTCCACCAGAATGGTCAGATTGCCACTTGCCGCCGCAAACTCGAGAATCCGGTTGTGCGAGCCGCTGGTTGCGCCGTCGTATTTGTCGACAACGTAGAGGTTGCCGCTGCCATCGAGGGCAAGGTCGGAGGGCTGAACGTAATAGCCGACAGACGGGTTGAGCTGCCAGTAGAACTTGCACGGTACATTATTGGTGGAGACCGGCATGGTGCAAGCGCTGAGAGAACTGGCATTCAATCCGGACGCGTAGCCGCCATTTACAAAAGGGATATAGATGATATTGCTGTTTGGATCTGCCGCCCACAAGTTGTTTCCCGCATCGGCGTAGACGGCGCTCGCACCATAGCCCAGGTTGGTTAGGAGAGTGATCTGCGATCCTCCGGCGGCGGGAATCTCGATCAGAAATGCTGTGTCGGGGAAGGAATATGGCGCGTCGTCAAAGAAGACATCGCCCCTGCTATTGGCCGCCAGGTGCCCCGCCGACCCCTGGTAATCCGGCTTAGATGTAAGCCCCGGCGCACTGTTCACCGAGGAGACGTAGCCCGCGCTAGTGAAGATCGCGGTGGTTGCGCCGGCCGGCGGAGCTACGATCTGCAGGGAGGCTGGCGTCGCGGATGCCGAGGCGGCGTAGTCGGAATCGCCGGTGTAGGACGCCGTGATGTTATAAACTCCCGCCCCCAGAGTCGAGGTTGTAAACGAAGCCTGACCGGGTCCACCCGCTGTTTGCGTGACAGCGACGCCAGATTCCAGCACCGTAACTCCATTCAGGAAGGTTACCGTTCCAGTGAGAGTCCCGGAGACAGAGGGGGTTACAGTCGCGCTCATCGTGATGGAGGCGCCGAGATTGGCGCTGGTTGGATTCGATCCCAGCGGCGGTACGGCGGAAAGATTCACAACCGATGTGACCGTGGCCGCCGTGGAGATGCTGAGAGGCAGGCTCGAATTGGAGCTTGCATAGGCCGGGTTGCCATTGTATGTCGCTGCAATGGTATGCGCGCCTCCGGCGAGGCCGTTGAGAGTAACGGATGCCTTGCCGGCGGCGAGCGCAACGCTGGGAGGCTGCGCGATGCCATCGACGAAGAAAGTGACAGTACCTGTGGGACCGGAAGCCGGGCTCACCGTCGCGGTGACTGTCACGGACTGCCCGAAGGCGGGCGTCCCTGTGGGCGCCGTCACGGCGAGACCAAGCGTGGTCGGGGTGAGGGCGGCTCCGCTGCCGCTGAGCACCAGGATGCTGGGGCTGTTTGCCGCGTTGCTCGCGAAGGTGAGAGTCTCAGTCTGGAGTCCGGTCGCTTGCGGAGTAAAGATGGCCGCGACCGTGCAGGTGGCGCCCGGGTTGACCGAGGCGCCGCTCGCGCAGGTGGAAGAATTCTGCACGGCATAGCTAGCCGAACCTGGCCCCGCCGCCGTGAAGTAGGGTGTGTTGAAGGTAAGCGCCGAGGTACCACCGTCGGAAACCTGAGCCGAAATCGTCGCGCTGGAGGACAGCACGTTCACCGTACCCAGACTGAGCAGGCCCGTGGTGCGGTTCAGTTCATCGACGACAGCGTCCACGGTGTCCGCCGCATACAGATTGCCCGATGCATCGAGAGCGATCGCATTGGGCTTGGCGACGACCGTTACCAGCGTGGACTGAAGACTCGGGTTCAGCGCTCCAGCGACGTTTGGGACCCGGGTGACGGTCCCGCTGCCGGTATCGGCCGCATACAGGCTGCCTCCGTCGTCCACGGCCACACCCGCGGCGGCGGTTGGACTGAGAATCTTGGTCTGCTTGCTTGTTGAAAGAACGATCTGCGACACCTGATTGGTCCCGGCATCGGAGACATAGAGATTGCCCAAGTTATCCACGGCGACGGCAACCGGAGAAGTGAATGCGCCGGGAACCGCACTGACGAGACTCTGCGCCTGCTGGCTGCTTGCGTGGGACAGCAGCAGCACGCGCGCGTTTCCGCTGTCGGCGACATACAGATCGCCCACATCGTCAATGGTCAGTCCCGATGCGCCCTTAAGGCCGGTTTGGATCACGATCGGCGTCCCGTATGCGCTGCTCGCATAAGGCACTTCGACAATCTGCTTGTTGCCGGAGTCGCCGACATACAAGTTGCCCGCACCGTCGACGGCCACCGCCGAGGGACTCGATAATCCACTGGCCACGGCAGTCGAGGCTGTGCCGCCCGCGGCGGTCTTGTAGATCTTGCCCGCAACGGAATCGGCAACGTAAGTATTGCCCTCCGCATCGACGGCGATCGCGCTGGGAGCAGTCCATCCGGCACCAACGGCCGAAACCGTGCCGGGATCCACATTGAGCGCAGACGCCTGGCCCACGCCAGAGAGATAGGTTACACCCAGCACGTTGCTGCTGTTGTCATAGGCGGTCAACGTGCCCGATTGCGGGCCGGCCGCGGTGGGCGTATAGGTTACGCTGACCGTGCATACACTATCTTTCGCATATGCCGCCGGGTTACATGTGGTGGTTTGCGCAAACGGTCCTGAAACACTGAACGAACCGAAGGTGACCGCAGCCGTAAACGAAACGTTCAGAACCTGGGCACTGGAGGTGGACCCGAGCGCAGTCGTCCCAAGAGCAGCCCGTCCAAAGAAGGCATAGCTCAAGGAGTTGGGATAGGCGCCGGCATAATATGTGTTGCCGTAGCCATCGATACCCACACCGGTGCTCGGGCCATACTCATTGTTGCTGGTGTTATTGATGTTGGAGAATCCAGTGCTGAACTGGTTGCTCAGCGTGTATTGGTTTGGCGCGCTGACAATTCCACCGATGTTGGGGATCAGAACGATGCGATTGCTGCTGCTGCCGCTTATGGGTACCTCGTCGGTAACATAGACGTTGCCGCCGGCGTCGATGGAAACGCCCGTAGGCTGCGTGAAGCCTGAGCCAAGGGTGGCCGGCAATGTGTTGTTCGTCGTGGTCCCGGGCGTCACCGAGCTGCTGCCCGCAGCCAGATACTGTATGGTAGCTCGGGAAGTCGTGTCGACGTAGTAGACGTTGCCCGCCTTATCCACGGCGATCTCCGCTCCTCCCTGACTGGGAAGGTTGTCGGCCAGCAGAGTGCTGTTGCCGGTTGACGCGGACCATTCCAGGATCATGTTCTGTCCGTTCGCGTAGGTAGCGCCGCTTCCGCCTGTGTATTTCGAGAGTGTGTAGAGGTTGCCGGCGCCATCCAACCCTACATCGATGAATTGAAGGTAGTAGCCATATGCGCTGGGCAGATACTGAAAGCCCGTGCACGCTGAAGTTTGTGTGGGTGAAGCAAACGGGAAGTTGCCGCTGCTGCCGCAATAGGTCAAGCTGGAGAATGTGGCGCCGGACGGATACGTACCGTTGACAAAGGGAATGAAGATGATTTTCTCGTCACCGGGATCGGCGGCATAGACGTTGCCGGAGGCGTCGACCGTGACGCCAATGCTGCCGTTTTGACCCATGCCGGAGACCAGCGTCACTGGGGTCGTTGTCCCCGCGGGAAACTCCTGAATCATGGCTGTTCCGCCCGCATTGACGCCCACAAAAACGTCGCCGCGGCTGTTGGCGGCGATATGACTGACAGTACCGCCATAGTTGTCGATGCCTGAAACGCCGTTGGCTTGGCTAAAAACTACGTGGGCCAGCACTGGCGGCAGCGCCACAATCTGCATGGCCACCGGCGCCGCGGATACAGATGCCGAGAAATTGGAATCGCCGCTGTAAGAAGCCGTTATGTTGTAGCTGCCGGTCGCCAGCGTGGAGGTGGTAAAGGAAGCCTGGCCTCCGGCCGCGCCATTCACCTGCGCGGCAGTCACCGGTCCAGACCCCAGGACCGCGGCTCCGTTGTAAAATGTCACCGTTCCCGTGGGAGTGCCGCTGGGTGTAGGAGCGATAGTCGCGCTCATGGCGATCGAAGTGCCGGCCAATGCACTGCTGGCGGAGAGCATCACGTTGGACGTAACCGTTGGCGCTGTAGCAATAGTCAAGGAAAGGCTTGAGTTGGAGCTAGCATAGGCCGCGTCGCCGCTGTAGATGGCGGCGATGGTATGCGGGCCGCCTGCCAGGCCGGTAAGGGTGATCGCTGCCATGCCGCCGGAAAGCGAAACACTAGGCGTCTGCGCAACCGTATCTACATAAAAGGTGACAGTGCCCGTGGGCCCGGAAGCAGGGGTCACTGTGGCGGTCACCGTTACGGCCTGCCCAACGACGGGAGTGCCAGTGGGCGAGGTCACGCCAAGACCTACGCTGGTCACGGTGAGGGCGGCTCCACTTCCGGTCAGTTCCAATGTTCCTTGGTTGTTCGCGGCGTTGCTTGAGAAGGTGAGCGTTTCGGTCTTTACTCCGCTGGACTGAGGAGTAAAGATGGCCGCTACCGTGCAGACGGCGCCGGGGTTGACCGTGCCGCCGCTCGCGCATGTGGAAGCCCCCTGGATGGCATAGCTGGCGGTGCCGGCTCCGGTGATGGTGTAGTTGGGCGTGTTGAAGACGAGCGCCGAGTTGCCGCCGTCGGACACTTCCGCTGAAACGGTGGTGCTGGAGGACATCACATTCAGGCTGCCGAATTTCAGCAGGCCCATGGTGCGATTCATCTCCGCCACCGCGGCGTCGGCGGAATCCGCTGCATACAGGTTGCCCATCTCATCCACAGCGATCGCATCCGGCTTGGCCACGACGATCGCCAGCGTGGTCTTCAGGCTGGTATCCAGCGTCCCGCTAATATTAGGAACCCTGGTGATGGTCCCAGCGCCGCTATCGGCCGCATACAGGCTGCCTCCGGCGTCCACGGCCACACCCGCGGCGGCACTCAGACCGCTCAGTACCGTGCTCTTCTGGCTGGAAGTCAGGTCCCACTGCACCACATCGTTCGTCCCCGCATCAGAGATATATAAGTGGCCGGCATTATCCACAGCCACCGCAACCGGCTTGGAGAAGCCGCTGCCCACATTCGTTACCAGGCTCCCGGTCTTCCGGTTGCCGGAACTGGAAAGCAACAGCACGCGCGCGTTCCCGCTGTCGGCCACATATAGGTTTCCCACATCGTCGATCGCCAGTCCCGAGGCGCCACTCAGCCCGGTTCCGAGCACAACCGGATTCCCATAGGCGCCGTTGGCATAAGGCACTTCCACAACCCGGTCATTACCCGAGTCGCCCACGTAGAGGTTTCCCCCGCCATCCACCGCCACCGCCGACGGGCTGGAGAATCCGCTGGCCACCGCGGTCGAAGTTGTGGCCCCTGCGGCCGTCTTGTAGACCTTGCCGGTCACAGAATCCACAACGTACGTGTTTCCCGCCACGTCCACAGCAATGGCGCTGGGAGAAGTCCAGGTGGCGCCGATGGCAGCAACGGTTCCAGGGTCCACATCCAGCGCCGAGGCTTGTCCCACGCCGGAAAGATACGCCGTGGCCAACACGTCATTGCTATTGTCATAGGCGGTTAGTATGCCCGACTGCGGGCCCGGTGCGGTGGGCGTGTACGTCACACTCACCGTGCACACACTATTCAGAGCGTAAGGAGTGCTTGCGGTGCATGTGGTCGCTGAGACGGAAAATGGACCGGAGATGCTGAAGGAGCCGAAGGTGACTGCGGCCGTGAACGAAACATTCAGCGTTTGCGCTCCAGATGTGGAACCCGTCGCCGTCGTCCCCAGCGCCACCCTGCCGAAGGCGGCGGAGTTCAGTGAGTTCGGATAAGCTCCGGCATAATATACGTTGCCGTAGCCGTCGATACCCACGCCCGTGCTGGGTCCATACTCGTTGTTGCTGGTGTTGCCCAGATTCGAGTATCCAGTGCTGAACTCGTTGCTCAGGGTGTATTGGTCTGTCCCGCTAACCGTCCCGTTGATGTTGGGGAACTCGACGATGCGGTTGCTGCTGCTGCCGCTGATCGCGACCTTGTCGGTGACATATACATTGCCACCCGCATCGATGGAAACGCCTGTCGGCTGAGTGAAGCCGGAGCCGAAGGTCGATGGCAGCGAATTGTTCGTAGTAGTCCCGGCGGTCACCGAAGTAAGGCCCGCGGCCATGTATTGGATGGTGCTTCGGGAAGTCGCGTCGACATAGTAGACATCGCCCGCCGCATCCACCGCGATCTCTGCGCCACCCTGATTGGGAAGATTATCGGCCAGAAGCGTGTAGCTCCCGTTCGAGGCAGACCACTCGACGATCATGTTCTGACCGTTCGCGTAGGTTGAGCCGCTACCGCCCGTATATTGCGAGAGCACATAGAGATTACCGCTCCCGTCTACACCCACGTCGATGAACTGGAGATAATAGCCGAACGCGCTGGGAAGATATTGAAATCCCTTGCAGGCCGTGGTCAGTCCTTGCGTTGCAAAGGGAAAGTTCCCGTTGCCGCAGTTCGACAGTGTGGTGTAGGCCACGCCGGAGGGATACGTCCCATTGACAAAGGGAATGAAGACGATCGAGCCATCGCCCGGATCGGCGGCGTAGACATTGCCGGACGAGTCGACCGCAACCCCCACGTTGCCGTTCCCATAGCCGTTATTGAACATGTGGGAGACTAGGGTCACCGGGGTGGCGCTTCCGGCGGGATACTCTTCGATCGAGGCCAAGGAACCATTCACTGAGCCGATAAGCACATCGCCGCGGCTGTTGGCCGCGATGTGGCTGACGGTTCCGCCGTAGCCGTCGATGCCGCCGATCCCGTTGGCTTGGCTGAAGACCACGCCGGGAACCTGCGACAAAGCCGTCAGCGGCGCGCCCGCAAACAGCGATGCGATTGCGCCCAAAGCCACAAGGGCACACGTGCCCCCGTATGTTCTGCGATTCACATTACCGGATCTGTACATCGATTCGCTCCAAGGAAATCTGTCCTGTGTAACCGGCCTCTCGCTGACTGCTTAGGCGCACTAGCACTGGGCAGAGTCGAGAGGATCTGCCTGAGACCAAACTGCTCATTCATCGATAGTCAAATGGCCAAAAAACGGCTGGGAATCGAGTTTCTGCGAGGGAGACGGAATGCCTTTCCACAACCAGAGGGCCGATCTCGTCCAAACTGAAAACGCTTACACTTGTCCGCTTCAGAATACGCTGCAGTCTGACGGACTGGCGCTGAATCCAAATCACTGTATTCCTAGCAGACAGAAGTTGTCAAGAATCGAAGAATCGATTTACTATGGAAAATAAATCGATTCACCTGAGAGCAGGTTTCTCAATTGAAAAACCGCATTCTTGTTCAATCCGGGTCTTGCATTCCGCCGGAACTGGTGCTAGATCGGTTCCCTCTGCCCAATTCAAGTTTGCGGTTGCTCTAAAACACGCGACTGAGAAAGTGAGCCAATGAACATGATTTTCTCCGCATGGGGAGCCTGTTCGCGCAACCCGAAACGCAGTCGGGGGAGTGGACCGCACAGGCGAGAGAAAGTCGTAGCGAGGCGCATTTGTCTTGTCGCTTTCGCCGGCGCCCTCGTCCTGTTGACGCTGGCGCCGCAAGCCACGGCGCGCAAAGTGGTTACCGCGACCGTGAACACGTCGAAGGTGCATCAGGAGATCGCCGGTTTCGGAGGCTCCGAGGCCTACTTTCAGGCCTATCTTGCGCATCATCCGTTCAAGCACGAAATCTACGATGCCCTCTTTGGACCGGAAAATGGCCTGAACATCGACTTCCTGCGTCTGCAGAATAGCTTCCGTTATCAGAGCAGCGCCAACTTCGATCCCGATACGGTCGATATCGTTAGGAACGCCAACAGCCTGCGCGGCAATCCTATCACCATTATGATGAGTTCCTGGTCTCCACCCGCCAAACTGAAAAGCAACGGCAGTGAAAAGAATGGCGGTACCCTGATCGGGAAGGATGGCCGCTACGACTATGCGGGCTTTGCCCAATATTGGGAAATCGCGGTTCTCGCATATCGAGCCATAGGCATCGATCCAATCTATGTCAGCATCCAGAACGAACCCGACATGACGACGGATTATGAGAGCTGCCGGTTCAACCCAACGGAAGCTCTGTTCAACGGAGACAGCTTTGCCGGTTATGACAAAGCTGTCGATGCAGTTTATGCGGCCTTTCAGAAAATACCCTCACCGCCTCATTTGCTGGGACCGGAGACCACCGGCATCGGCTATGGCACCGTCCAAGCCTTCATCAAAGCGCAGAACCCCAATCATATTTATGCAATTGCCCATCATCTCTACACGGGCGGCAACAAGATTGAGCCGGATTCCTACCTGCCGGCCTTGCAGGCGATGAAGAATGAGAATTCGGCCCAGCTCCGGTTTCAAACCGAATACTACACAGCGGATGGATTTATTACTGCGGAAATGATCCATAATAGCCTGGTTACTGAGGATGTCAGTCTCTACCTCTATTGGCCGCTTACCTGGCCGGGCGAAAATGGAACGCTGATTAACATCGAAAACCCGGCTGACCAATCGAAGTGGAAGACTCCCAGGGGCTGGAGCTATACCGACGGATACTATGCCCTCAAGCAGTTTTCATATTTTATTCATGCCGGCTATCGCCGTGTTGACGTGGACAGCTCGAACGACGAAGTCAAGATATCGGCCTATCTGAGCCCCAACCGCGACAAGCTGGTCGTCGTAGCCCTCAACCCTTCACCTAAGGCATCTAACACCGTCAAGCTAAATTTGCAGGAATTCGCCCATGGGCAGTCGCGTGTCTACCGGACGACTTTTCCAAACACTCCCGAACGCTTCGCTCTTCTGGGTCAGCTGGGTGCTGACAATGTGATCGCACTTCCGCCACGATCCGTAGTTTCCGTCGAAATAACTCGCTGACAGGCGAGAACAACCGGAGTAAGCCGCGTAACCGTTCTCCAGAGGCCATTTCGATCTGTTCCCACAGCACTAGGGAACCTCTGAAAAACTCTTTGATCCTTATGGTTTCTGAGTGAAGCTGTATTTGGAAGGGGATCACAGATGCAGCAGTTGACCTTGGCTCGGCAGGCGGAGTTTCAGCGGTACACGAA
>JBEKDB010000032.1:0-38628 GCA_050014575.1 Occallatibacter sp.
TGGCTGGGCAACTTCCGCCACCTTGTTGTCCGCTACGACCGCTCACTGCAAATCTACGAGGCCTTCTTCCACATCGCCTGCTTCATGATCGTACTCAGAAGGTTATGAAACAGCTTCTAGGCGCAATCCTCTGGAAAAAGGCCGCCTATACCAACTCTTATTTCGCCGGAGGCGGCATTGCCCCGGCAGGCGGCGGTGCTTGCGCAGGGCGCGGGCCTTCATGATCGTGGTCGTGATCGTCCGGCGGAATGACGAATGGCTCGGGGCCCAGGTGGCCGCGATGGCAGGTGCCGCAGGTTACGGGCGCGCCGGAGTTTTCGACCATGCTGATGTAGTTGCCGTTGATATCCTCGGTCATCTTGTACATCAGCCGGGCGGTGGACTTCTGCGGCTTGGAGTCGTCGGCGAAATTGAGCCGCGGGCGTCCGTTGGGGCCGATGTTCGTGGGATCGGGTGTGTGGCAGGTGTTGCAATGCGCGCCCAGCGACCCCTCCCACTTCTCCATGATCTCGTGAACCTGCTGCCCGGTCAGGTTCTTGGGCAGCACCTTTAGGTTAGTGGGCTCGGGATAGGCGTGCGGCGGCGGGCCGCCGGCGGGTTGCGGTGGCGCTTGTGGAGCCTGGGCAACCGTGGCGGCGGCAAAGACAGCCGCAATCAGCAGAGCCGTTGCGGCGAAAGGCAGAGACGGGAAAGAAGGCCTCAAGGGGAAGTTTCCTCGCGGGTTGGGATGGTTGAGCCGGTCAATCGAATTCTACCGAAAGAGGCACTCGCTTGCCGATGAGGTTCTTCGCGCCGGAGACGCATCGGTTCCCCGGCAGGAAAAAACGCAGCGGCCAGTCCACCGCTTCGCGGATGCCGATGCGCGCCGTCGTCAGCACTTCAGTGACTGTGTAGCCGTCGTCGCGGATTTGCAGCGGCGAGGCGGGATCGGCCAGGTCGAGGCCGTTGTGGCGCAGCCGGGTGATTCCAAGGGCCTGGCAGAGCCGGCCGGGGCCAGACGCAAGCTGCCGGGCCAATTTCCCCGCAGAAAACCCGCCCGGATCGAGGCCCCGATTCCGAATCATCTGGGCAACCTCCGCGCCGTCGGTTCTGCCCAGCGGCTCCAGCGCGCGCAGCAGAACGCATCCCGCCCGGCCTTCGATCTCGCAGGTCACATTCATGCAGAAGTAGCGGCCATAGATCGCATAAACATACGCATGCCCTGCGGGGCCAAAGAGGACGCGGTTCCGCGGCGTGGGGCCGCGATGAGCGTGCGCGGCCGGGTCGGGCGGATCGTTGTGCGGGCCCAGGTAGGCCTCGGCCTCGACGATCCGTCCCGCAAAAACCAAGCCGCCCGTCCGGTGCGCCAGCAGCTTGCCCAGCAAGCGCGGAGCCACCAGTTCCGGCGGCGCCTCAAAGAAGACGCGCGGAAGCTGGATTCCAGGCAGGGCGCCCCATCCTTCGAGCGCTCGGTACCCCATCCTACTAGAACTGGGTGCCCCATCCTTCGAGCGCTTTCTGCTCGAAGGGTGGGATGCAACCGCGCTGCGATCTATCTGTGCGTTTTCTTCCATTGTTCGATCAGCGCCAAAACCTCCTCCGCGTGGCCGGCAGGCGTAACCTTGGGGAAGACGTGCAGCAGGGTTTGGTCCGGCCCGATCACGAAGGTGGTTCGCTCGATGCCCCACACTTTCTTCCCGTACATGTTCTTTTCCTTCAGCACGCCAAACTGATTGCATACTTTCTCGTCTACATCAGCAAGGAGTGTGTAGGGCAGGTCGTATTTGGCGCGGAACTTGGCCTGGTCCTTGGGTGTGTCGCGGGAGATGCCCAGCACGACCGCGCCGGCCGCCTGGAGCTTTTTGAAGGTGTCGCGGAAGCCGCAGGCCTCGATGGTGCAGCCGGGCGTGTCCGCTCTGGGGTAGAAGAAGAGTATGACCGGCTTGCCGGCATAGCTGGAGAGGCTTGCGGTTTTGTCTTCGTCGGTTTGCAAGGTAAAATCGGCGACCTTCTCGTTGAGTTCCATGGGGAAATTCCTCGTATTGTGGATGGAGGGCCTTTGGTGGCCATCAAGTTCGATTATTCCCGAGGTGGGCGGCAAATGTCATTGCGCAGGGCAAAAGAACTCATCGGAGCGGCGAGACCGGCGGTCCTGCTGTTTAGGGAAAAGGGCATGAATACGAGCGGAATCGACGAAGCGCATACCTCAGGGGCTAAAGCCCGCTTTCGTTTCGCGGCGTTTTCGGCACGACTGAAGTCGTGCCCTTTCAAAGCCGTTCTCTTGTCTGCGGTTAGTCTGCTGCTTACGCTGCCGGCGGTTGCGCAATACCCCGGCCAGGTGACGAAGACCGGCAAGGACGCTCCCGAGCTGCGATCCATCGCCGTCCTCGAGTGGACCGGCGAGGCGGGCAAGCCCAAAACCAGCCGCCTGGTTCCCGTGGCGGTGCTGGACGGCGGCCAACTCCAGGATGGCGGCATCTACCTGGCCCGGCCCCAGCCGCTGGCGCTGGCCGGCGAGGTGGAGTACGAGCTCGAACAGGACGGCAGGCCGATCGGCTTGTTCGACATCAAGAACTCCGGCCAGGAGCAGGGCTCATGGGTGGGCTATGGAACCTGGAAGCCGATGCCCGCCGCCCGGCCCAAGCCCTCCGCGCAGGAACTGGCGCGCACGCAGATCGACGACGATGCGCAGAGCGATCAGCCGGTTCTGCATCGCAAGCACCATGCGGACGATTCGCCCGCTGGAGGAACTGGCAGCGACGGCGGCTCAGGAAGCGATTCAGGCTCCGGCAGCCCGGCGCAGCCCAGCGATCCCGACCGTCCCACGCTCCATAAGAAGGCCTCGAGCGGCAGTTCCGGCGATGCCGGTTCCAGCCCCGGCACGAACACAGCAAGCTCCGGCCAGGCTTCGGATACAAGTTACGACCCTGATCGGCCAACTCTTCACAAGCGAGCATCCAGCGAAAACGCCGGGAGCGATTCGGGACAATCGAGCGCCTCCTCGGGCGATCCCGACCGGCCCACCTTGAAGAAGAAAAAGCAGGCGGTGGACGTGGGGCACGTCGATTCGCTGCCCGACGTAAGCGACCCCGACCGGCCCCGGCTCAAGCGCGGCAAGTCCAGCGGCGGCAACCTCGACGTGGTTCCCAGCCTGATGGGTCTTCCGCCGGATATGCGCCAATCCGTAGCCGTCTCCGACGCCCGGAACCGCCCGGAGCATCCGTGGGACTATGCGTGGGCCAACCCAGACGACGAGGCGGCGATGAAGTCGGCCCTGGAAGATATAGCCCGCGGCGCGCTGGGCCTGAATCCCCCTCCGTCCAAGACGGCGCCCAAACGGACCACGACGCAGGCGGCGCGCAAGAGCGTCCATCCCGCGCCTCCACCCCAGCCCGCCCCGCTCCTGGACCAGCAGTTTCGCGTCTTCGAGCTGGCCTATGGTTCCGGAGCCACACTGGTTCTGACGGCGCATACTGGCGGCCCATTCGCCCAGCAGAAGTTTGTCACCCTGATCGCCCAGCCGGACCTCTACGGCAACCTGCTGGTGCTGCTGAAGAACGTCACCGATGGCGCACACCTGGACGAGACCCCGCGCATGAAGCTGGTGGACGCCGTGGACGCCATGGCCGACAATCGCGGCGAACTGCTCTTCGAGCTGCGCGGCCAGACCCAGCGCCAGTTCGCCCTCTATCGCGTGCTTCGCGGCCAGGCTGAGAAGCTGTTCGTCAGCGGGGGCGGGGAGTTCGGAACCGCGGTCACCCAATAATCCACCCCAGTGAGCGAAGACCGCGCACCGGGAACCCCGGCGCCGAAACGCCTCGCCGCTTCTCGCCGGTTACTCGCCCAGCAGCCTCACCACGTGGTTCACGATAATCAGATCCTCGGCCGGCGGAATCACGCGCACCATCACCGGCGAGTTTTCAGCCGAGATGACGGCTTCGCCGCGGACGTTGTTGCGCGCCGGGTCGAGCACAATGCCCAGCGCGCTCAGGCCGGCGCAGATCTCGGCCCGCGAGGCGATGTCGTTTTCGCCGATGCCGCCGGTGAAGACCATCATGTCCAGCCCGTTCAACTCAGCCACGAAGCTGCCGATCCACCTGGCGATGGTCCAGTTGAACTTGTCCACGGCCAGGCGCGCCTTGGCGTTGCCCTCGTTGATGGCGTCGCGCAGGTCGCGCATGTCGTTCGACAGATTGCTTACTCCCAGCAGGCCGGCCTTCTTGCTGGCCACCGCTTCCAACTGGTCGGCGGCCTCCGATGCGCTCTTGGCCGTCTCGGCGATCTTGCGCAGAATGAACAGCAGCACGCCAGGATCGATGTCGCCGGTGCGCGTGCCGCTGATGATGCCGCCGGTGGGCGTGAGCCCCATCGAAGTGGACAGGCACTTGCCCTTGCGGATCGCGGTGATGGAGGCGCCGTTGCCCAGGTGGGCGACGACGAGCTTCTCCGGCACGTTGGGCTGCAACTGGTAAACGATCGACTCGTAGGAGATTCCATGCGCCCCGTAGCGGCGCACGCCCATCGCCGAATACTCCTCCGGGATGGGCATGTGGGTCACCACTTCGGGCATGGTGCGGTGGAAGTAAGAGTCCAGGCAAACGAAGTTGGGAACGCCGGGAAACAGGCGCAGCGACTCGCGCATAATGTAAACGGCGATGGGCGTATGCAGCGGCGCGAAGGCCGTGTAGCGCTCCATTTCGTCCACCAGCTCAGGCGTGATGAGCTGATTCTCCTGCACCGTGGGGCCGCCGCAAACCATGCGATGGCCGATGGCCGCCGGGGCGGGAAAGTCGCCGGAGTGAAGCGCGTCGGCCACCAGCTTGAAGGCCACGGCGCGGGTGGGCAGTTCGGGGGTTTCATCGACCAGCTTGCTGCCGCCGGCGTCCTTGATCCAGAACTTGCCGAGATCGGTGCCGATCCCGTCGACCGCGCCCTCGTGGAGCTTGCGCCGTTCGCCGTTGCTGGCTTCATAAACTGAAAACTTGATGGAAGAAGAACCGCTATTCAAAACCAGTACGGGCAAAGACGCCATGAACGAACACCTCTTGAGTTGGGGCCGAACGGATCGGCGAGTAGGTTGGAGGAATCCCAGGTCTTCCGCCTCGGCGGACGAGACCTGAGGCACCCAGCAGAGTAACTGGGTGCCCCACCCTCGCCGCGCTTTTGCTCTTGCGGCTAGGGTGGGATACCGCGAAAGTCAGTCCTTCGGCCAGCGCCAGTTCTTGATTTCGGGCAGGTCGTCGCCATTCTCCGCCACGTACAGTTTGTGGCGCTGAATGGCCTCGGAGTACCACTGCTCGGCTGTCGCGGCCATCGGCTTGAGCCGCGCCACGCGCTTGATTGCGTCCAGCGCAAGCTGGAAGCGGTCGATGTTGTTGAGCACGCACATATCGAAGGGCGTGGTGGTGGTGCCCTCTTCCTTGTAGCCGCGCACGTGGATGTTGTCGTGGTTGTGCCGGCGGTAAGTGAGCCGGTGAATGAGCCAGGGATAGCCGTGGAAGGCGAAGACGACCGGCGTGCCGACGGGGAACAGCAGGTCGAACTCCTCGTCCGAAAGCCCATGCGGATGCTCGGAGGTAGGCTGCAGCGCCATCAGATCCACCACATTGACCACGCGGATGCGCAGATCGGGAACGCGCTGGCGCAGTATGCAGACGGCGGCCAGGGTCTCCAGCGTGGGCACGTCGCCGCAGCAGGCCATTACCACCTCGGGACCGCCCTCGTCGTTCGAGGCCCACTGCCACACGCCAAGTCCTGTGGTGCAGTGCGCGATGGCCTCGTCGATTGTGAGCCACTGCGGCGCGGGCTGCTTGCCGGCCACGATCAGGTTGATGTAATTCCTGCTGCGCAGGCAGTGATCGCCGACCGAGAGCAGCGTGTTGGCGTCCGGCGGCAGATAGATGCGCACCACGTCGGCCTTCTTGTTCATCAGGTGATCGATGAAGCCGGGATCCTGGTGGCTGAATCCGTTGTGGTCCTGCCGCCACACCAGCGAACTGAGCAGATAATTGAGAGACGCAATGGGCTTGCGCCAGGGAATCCCGCGCGTCACCTTCAGCCACTTGGCGTGCTGGTTGGCCATGGAGTCGATGATGTGGATGAAGGCCTCATAGCAGGAGAAGAAGCCGTGGCGGCCGGTTAGCAGGTAGCCCTCCAGCCAGCCCTGGCACATGTGTTCGCTGAGCACCTCCATTACGTGGCCGGTCTTCGACAGATTCTCGTCCACCGGCAGAGTTTCGGCCATCCAGGCCTTGCCGGTTCCGGTAATCACGTCCTGCAGGCGGTTTGAAGCCGTCTCATCGGGGCCAAAGACGCGGAAGTTCTTCTGGTCCTTGTTTGCTTGCATGACCGCGTGGAGCAGCTGACCCAGAACGCGCGTCGATTCAACGTCGGCCTGCCCGCGGCCCTCGATCTTTACTGCGAAGTCGCGGAAGTTGGGCACCTTGAGCGGCTTCAGCAGCAGGCCGCCGTTGGCGTGGGCATTCATCCCCATGCGCAGATTGCCCTTGGGCGCGATCTGGGCCAAATCCTCGCGGAAGTGGCCCTTCTCGTTGAAGAGTTCCTCGGGCTTGTAGCTGCGCATCCACTCATCGAGCATGCGCAGGTGCTCCGGCTTCTCGAAGATCTCCGCGAGCGGAACCTGGTGGGCGCGCCAAGTGCCTTCCACCGGCTTGCCGTCCACGAACTTGGGTCCGGTCCAGCCCTTGGGCGTGCGCAAAATCAGCATCGGCCAGGCCGGGCGGGCCGTCGAGCCGTCCTCGCGCGCCGCCTTTTGGATAGCTGCGATGCGGTCCAGCATGGTATCGAAGACCGCCGCCGCCTGCTGGTGCATCACGGCCGGGTCGTCGCCCTCCAGCGTGAAGGGCTCGTAGCCGTAACCGCGCATCAGGCTCTCCAGCTCGGCATGGGGAATGCGCGCCAGAATCGTTGGGTTGGCTATCTTGTAGCCGTTCTGGTGCAGGATGGGCAGAACCGCGCCGTCAGTCAGGGGATTGAGAAACTTGTTCGAGTGCCAGCTTGTGGCAAGCGGACCGGTCTCAGCCTCGCCGTCGCCCACCACGCAGGCCACGATCAAGTCGGGATTGTCGAAGGCCGCGCCGTATGCGTGGACCAGCGAGTAGCCCAGTTCCCCGCCTTCGTGGATCGAGCCTGGAGTCTCCGGAGCCACGTGGCTGGGAATGCCGTAGGGCCAACTGAACTGGCGGAAGAGGCGCTTGATGCCGTCCGCGTTGCGCTCGATGTGGGGGTATATCTCAGAGTAGGAACCCTCCAGATAGGTGTTCGCCACGATGCCCGGCCCGCCGTGCCCTGGGCCGATGATGTACAGCATGTTCAGGTTGCGCTCGCGGATCAGGCGGTTCCAATGCACATAGAGAAAGTTGAGCCCCGGCGTGGTGCCCCAGTGGCCCAGCAGCCGCGGCTTCACGTCGTCCAGGGTCAGTGGACGCTCCAGCAACGGGTTGTCTTTCAGGTAGATCTGGCCGACGGAAAGATAGTTGGCGGCGCGCCAGTAGGCGTCCATCTTGGCCAACATTTCCGGGCTGAGGGGGGCTTTGCCCGCGGTTTCGCTTCCCATATCTTCGGTCATGCCGCACCTTTCAATGGTTGATTTCCGTGCCACGATAAGCCTACCAGCCGCCGGTTGCGCAACGGGTGATTCGAGTCACAGGCGGATGAGACATCGGCCCATTTTATGGGATGCGGCAAGCTCGTTTTATCTCAGCGGGAATCCGCGGCGGCATGATGCGGGAGGAGTATTGACATGGACCTCGATTCCGGAGTTCAATCGGTTGTTCCCGCCCAAGACCTGGCGGTTTGCAATAAGAAGCCCTGGGGGGAAGAACAATCGAGGCAGGATGAACGGCCTACTTTGGATTGCGCAGATCATTCTGGCGGGCGTGTTTTTGTTCACGGGAGCCAGCAAGCTTTTTGCCTATGAAAAGCTCGTGAAAACTCTGGAGAGCCAATCGAAGAGCGGGCGAGTCGGGATGTCGCGCGGACAGGCTGCCGTAATTGGCCTGCTGGAGATTGCGGGAGCGGTGGGCGTTTTGACGCCGGCCGACCTTGTTTCCGCCAACCTGCCCGTTCACCTGTTTATCCTGCTGGCGGCCGGCGGCCTTGCGCTGCTGATGGTGGCTGCCGGCATCTATCACCTGCGCCGCCTGGAGTCGGCCGCGCCCGCAGTTTCGCTCTTTCTGCTGGCCGTCTTTGTGATCTTCGGGCGCTGGCCCCGGTAGGGCCGACTTGCGGCCGCTCATGCGCAAACTTGAAGAGCGTGCTCGCCCAGGTCCCCAAACGCTGGGTGCCCCACCCTCGCCGCGCCTTTGTTTTTGCGGCTAGGGTGGGACGGCGCGATGCAGGCATCACAGAGGCACTGACGCGCTTTAGAAATATCGTTTGAGCTTGAGGACTTGCGACTCGAAGCCGTACCACAGCGCGCTGGCCACCGCGGTGGTAGCCGCCAGCCGGAAGGCGACGATAGCCAGGTTGCCGGCAATTCCATAGCGGTCCATGTGCAGATCGAACCAGCCGAAGTAGACAAAGACCATGATGTGGGTCATATAGAGGCCGTAGCTGATGCGGCCATAGAAGGCGAGCGGTCCCCGGCGCAGCGCGGCGCTGAGTGGATTGCGCGCGCCGGTGTAGGCGATGGAGGCCAGCACCGCACCGGCAAAGCCGACAGACAGCGCCGAATCGAGAAGCGACGTCCCGCCCGCTATGGTGGCCGCGGCCGCCATGCCCGCCGCCAAACCGCCCAGGCCCATCCACAGCCACCAGCGCCGGCTGAGCGTGAGCGTGTAAAGCCCCAGCGCCAGCAGGCTGCCCAGGGCGATGCCGTCCAGCTTGATGAACGTGTGAGTGGGAAGGTTCCACATCCAGACCGGATTCAGATGGCGCAGAAGCGGAGACAAGATCAGCGCGGCCACGAGAACGCTCGCCAGCATCCACGGCCTGCGCAGGTAGCGCACCAGCGGCGCCCAGAAGAGGTAGTACTGCTGCTCGATGGCCAACGACCACGTCGGTCCAATGGCCGGGGGCATCGCCGACGGGGGGAGAAGATTCTGGAAGAAGAAGATGTAGGCCAGCCAGGGAGCGGCCTTGACCGCTTGCAGCACCGGGGCGCCAACCAGCCAATCCGAATTCAAGTAAACCACAACCAGCAAGAGCACATAAAGCGGCCAGATGCGCAGCGCCCGCCGCCCATAGAAGTTGCGAAAGTAGCGCGGCTTCTCTCGCGAATCCAGCAGGATCGAAGTAATCAGAAAGCCGGAGAGCACAAAGAAGAGATTGACTCCCGCCCATCCCCACAGGCTGGCGGAGGAAGCCCACGTGCCCTCAAGCCGCGGATGGCAGTGGTACGCTACCACCCCCAGAACCGCAAGCCCGCGCAGCCCGTCGAGTTCCGGCAGTGTCTTGGGCAGCCAGGTTGGGCGTTGGATGGGCAAGCTAGGGCTTCGCGGATTCTGAGATGCAGATTTCAAGGTGCGTCTTTGGTATCTTCGTTTGCAAAGCCCTCAACAATCCAGCCGGCCAGCCAGAGAGCCGCTCCTGGAACCCCGAGATAAAAAAGCATAAGCAGCGGAACGAACTGCAGCAGTCCGAAGCCGTAAATATGCTCGCTAAAAGGAAGAAAGGCACGGACGACACCCAAACCCGCGCATAGCACAAAGGCGCTCAAAGCGACAATTACCATCCATCGCCCCGCTGTTATCATCCTTCTCGCCCCGGAAGCAACGCTCATCGCTCCTCCTCAGGAAACATCCTTACCCCGCCGCCAACTGTTTCGCCCGCTCGGTGGCCCGCATCACGGCCTTGATGAGGGTGACGCGCAGGCCGCCTTCCTCCAGCTCCAGGATGCCGTCGATGGTGCAGCCGGCCGGGGTGGTCACGGCGTCCTTCAGCATGGCCGGATGATAGCCGGTTTCGAGCACCATCTTGGCGGCGCCGAATGCGGTCTGCGCGGCCAGTTGCGTCGCCGTGTCGCGCGGCAGGCCCACCTTTACGCCCGCCTCGGCCAGCGCCTCGATGATGATGTAGATGTAGGCCGGCCCCGAGCCGGAGAGCCCGGTCACGGCGTTCATGTGCTTCTCGTCCACGGTCACCGCGCGGCCCACGGTCTCAAAGATGCGCTCGGCCAGCTCCATCTGCGCGGCGGAGACGAAGCGCCCTCTGCACAATGCGGTGGCGCCGGCGCCCAGCGCCGCGGGCGTATTGGGCATGGCGCGGACGACGGCGATCTCCAGCCCCGCCGCCTCTTCGATGGCCCGCGTCGTGACCGAGGCCGCAAAGGAGATCAGCGTCTTCTCCTTGCTGAGCGCGGGGCGAATCTCCTCCACCAGAGCCGGCACCTGATAGGGCTTCACGCCCAGCAGAATCAGGTCGGCCTGCCTGGCCGCCTCCAGGTTATTGGTGCTCACGTCCACGCCCCACTGCGTGCTCAGCGCCAGCGCCCGCTCGGCGTGGCCCACGGTGGCGTGAATCAGGTCTGGATTGAAGAGGTTCTGCTTCAGGAAGGCTTGCAGCAGAATGCCGCCCATCTTGCCGGCGCCCAGAACGGCCACCCGGACGTGGGGCAACTGCGCGGGTACTTCGGTGGCCTCTACGGCTATCTCCGCCATGGTTTTCCTTGTCTTGGATGAGAGTTGTACTGCTCCCTTCAAGGATACTCGCATCGGCCGCCGGCTCGACCTTTGGGGGATTTTGGCGCGGTTTCGGGAGCTTTTGAGCCTGAAAACGGCAAAAAATCAGGCGGTTTTGTTTACTGACAAGTGAATAGCCGTAAAAACTAACATGCTCATTCTGCATGAGTTACGTGGAATTCCGGGTCGAAAAAGGGCCTTCCTAAGTGGGAGGGGGGTGGGGGTCATGCCGGGGTACGGACCGGGCAGATACCTGACGAATTGGACATTGGCTTCGCACGCTCTTCCTCTATCTATCCATTGTGCGCCGAGGGAGGGTAATTCTGCGCAAAGGGCGATAGTGGCGCCGCTCCAGAGTGGCCGGCCGCTCCTGAGCGGTTCGATTTCGAGCCACAACGGCGTTCTTGCGGGACAGATCCTGCTAGACCGCGAACTTCTTGCTGCCAATTGAGGTTCGCGGCCTCCCCGGTCCCCAAGTGCGAGGGACCGGTGGCACCCTCGGTGAAGTTTCTTGGGGCGTCGAGACCGAGGCCACCCGCCGATTCATCATTTGTGAGAGTTCTAAGCGCCGATATTGAACAACCCTTCCTATTCAAACCCAAATGAGAGTGCCACTGGTCCCTCATATTTGGGGAGCGGTGCGAAATGGCGGGTGGCCCTGATCTGAAAACTGTGAAATCCGCCACTATACCGCGGGCACCCTCGTCGTGATTTGTGCGGGACGAAAAGGCAGGGGCCACCCGTCGCAGCGGACTGATGCCGAGCCGCACTGTTCGCATCTAGTTCTCTGACTGGATGAATTTCACGCGTAGGTCTTCGCGGCCGAGGTCCGGACACGAGGACATCAGCAGCGCCTGGCTTTACGACTGCAGGAACGACGATATAGACTTCGACGAGATTAAGCGCGTGGGGATTTGAATTGAAGACTTTGAAGGTGACTTTCGTCGAATCAGGGCAGATCGCCAAATCCAAGCGGTCGTCGCAGGAAACTGGCATTCGATATGACATGAGTCAGTTTTACTCAATGAAAGATGTAATGGAGCAGTTGTTCGGCAAGCGTGCTTATTTATGCTTGAAAGAGACTGCCAGCTTGAAGGATTGGAAAGATTCCACCATCAAGCTTCTCAACGCTATCCTGCTCGCCACGGAGAGTTCAATAGCCGTAGCCGATGATGATTGGCGCAACGAGATCACGGATGCGGTGAAAAGGGGCATCACACTCATTTCTTCTGCTGATCACATCAGCGATCTTTTCTCCTGCCTCGCGGCGACCCTTACGGGGATCGTGTTTGTCCAGATCGGGTGTATGCCTAATCACCGCTCTGAGCAAAAGACCGTGCGGCTTACGAAGGATTGGTGGACATTAAGCCATTTCCGCTCCGTCCAGTACATCCAAAGCGAGGCGCAAAAGGCTGCTCTTGTTCAGGCGCAAGAGAAGAGAAAAGCAGCGAAGCAGAAGCAGCAAGAGCACGAGAATCAGAGCAACTAGAGGTCTTCTCGGCTGCGCGATTCAATGCATATTCTCCGCATGAGCCACGCCGAAGGAAAATGCCAGTTCCTCGCGATCCGAAACGAGGTTTTCCCGGTCCCTAGCTTTGGGGACCGGGGATGACGTTGATCCTGCTCTAGATGCCCGGAACGTATGGCTCCTGATAAGTCGCCATGGCGACTGGGATCTAGTGATCCATCGCTGGAGAGGACCGCCGTTGCCTGGGGTGTTTATCAGGCGTGATCTCTTCAAAGCGGACTTCGGGACCACGATGGCTACCTCTGCGCCTCGCGGCACCGACAAGATAGTGGGCTGCTAAGGGCGACAAGAGTGCGTTAAAATCTAGATTCCGCACTCTTGGCAGGGTAAGTTCACAATGCCTGAATCGATCAAGCTGGGCTGGCTGACCCGTATCGCAAGGATCAGCCGAGTTGACATTTACGTGCACTGGTCCACCTTCTTGATTGGCGCCCTGATTCTCTTAGGTGCTGTCAGAAAGCCGCTGCAGACGCTCGTGGGTTTGACGGGATACCTAGCGATCTTGATCGTCCATGAGTCCGGTCACCTCATCATCGCGCGACGCCGTGGATACGATGCGTTGAGCATTGAACTCTATCCGGTCTTTGGGATCGCTCGCTTTGAGAGGCCACGCTCCAGGTTTGATCGAAGTTTAATCGCCTGGGGCGGAGTGCTTGCCCAGACCATTGTCTCCCTCCCTATCGCGCTGTATGTCGCGGCTTTTGGCTACACTCCCTGGGAGACGCTCAACATCGCTCTGGTAATTCTGGGAGCCGCTAGTCTTTGCGTCGCCGCGTTTAACCTCCTTCCTTTTCGCCCGCTCGATGGCTCCGTCGCGTGGGACCTGATACCCGCGTTTCTTGAGCGAAGACGCCTCCGGAAGAACAGGCGCGTGGTTCCCTACCGATCGTCGAGGTAACGGACTGAAATCCAGTCTGGCAGATTACTCCCGAAAAGTCGCCATAGCGGCAATAAAGTTGATTGTGGCCTGGGCTGGAAGCGAGTTGTCCGTATCGCTGAGACTGCGCCGCTGCCCGGAGAGCGGGAGCGAGCAGGCCGCGGGAAATAGGGCCCGGGCCTAAAGGCCCCCATTGCCCCGCTGTATTCAGGGGCCTGAAGGCCCCTGCTCCCTCCGGATCGAGTTCTTCCCTCAGGGGCTGAAGCCCTTCCTTTTTCAGCGGCTTACGGCACCCTTCGACGGGCTCAGGGCAGGCTTTGAAGTCGTGCCCTGATACAAGGCCGACGCTTGCAGGATCATGCAAAACTGAAGCCGCTGCGGGCGAGCGGCAGCGTGCGGATGCGCTTGCCGGTGGCAGCGAAGATGGCGTTGGTGACGGCGGGCAGAATCGGCGGCAGGGTGGGTTCGCCGAGGCCGGTGGGCGAGTAATCGGTCTTGCGCCAGAAGACCTCGATGGGCGGAATCTGCCTCATGCGCATAAGCGGGTGGTTGTGGAAGTTGCTCTGGTCAACGCGGCCTTCGTTGAGCGTGATCTCCTGCCCCAAGTGGCCGAGGCCCTCGATGACGCCGCCGAATGCCATGCTCTCGGCGGCGCGGGGATTGACGATCTGGCTGCCGACGTCGCCGGCGGCCCAGACGTGGTTCACGGTGACCTTGTTGCTTTTGTCCACGCTTACGTCGGCCACCTCGGCAAAGTAGCCCAGGTGGCAGAACCAGGCGGCAATGCCCATTCCGCGGCCGGATTGCCTGGCGCGATGAGCCCAGCCCGACTTTTCCGCTACCAGTTCAAGGACGCCTTTGAACCGCTCCGGAATGAGAACGGACGGCCCTGTCGGTTCGTGGTCGCCCACGGCGTCGCGTTGGCTCGCGGACCAGGGCGATCGCGTGTTGCCGAGAAGGTCGATCTGGAATTCGAGGGGATCGCGTCCGGCGGCGGCTGCCAATTCGTCAAGGAACGACTGCGCCACCCAGCAGTAGGCGTTGTCACCGGGGGCGCGCAGGGCTCCGGTGCGCAGCATGAGCGGCTGCGCGGAGGTGTAGAGCGCGTAAGCGGGGGGAAAACCGGCTGGATAGGAATCCGCTCCGATGCCGCCGCCGGAGGTGGAGTGCTTCTCATCGCCAAAGGTGACAAAGTGATGACGCCAGGCAGTGAGCTTGCCCTGCGCATCGAGGCCGCCTTTCAGGCCGACGGTTGCGCCAGGGCGGAAGGGGTCGTGAGCGATGTCGTCTTCACGGGACCAGAGCAGCTTGACCGGCGCATCGATTCGCTTGGCAATCCATGCGGCCTCGACCAGATAGTCGTTCTGGAGGCGGCGGCCAAAGCTGCCTCCCGAGCGCACCATGTGGGTGGTGATGGCGGACTCCTCGATGCCGAGGGTTTTGGCTACCAGGCCGCGGCCATCGACCGGCAGGGTGCTGGTGGACCACATCTCGAGCTTGCCGTCTTTCCAGTGGGCAGTGGCGCCCTGCGGCTCCATGGTGACGTGCGCGATGAAGGGAAAGCGGTAGGCGGCCTCGACCACTTTGGCCGATGACTTGAGGGCGGCGTCCACGTCGCCATACTTGCGGACGGTGGTTGCGGGCGGGGCCAGCAGCAGCTCTTCAGCGCGCTTCATGAAGCCCTCTGTGCTTTGCGCGGCGGCGGGGCCCAGGTCCCAGTCGACCTTGAGCTGTTTGCGAGCCTGCTGCGCCTGCCACCAGGTATCGGCGACGATCGCGATGCCGGGTTCCATTCCGGGCTCCCATGGCGTGAAGGCCGCGGGAGTTATGGCTCCAGGGATGACCAGAACATGGCGCACGCCGGGCAACGCCTTGATCAGCTCGATGTTGGCGGTTTTGACCTTGCCAGCGAAGACCGGAGCCTTTTCGATGGCCGCGTACAACATTCCCGGCACTTCGACATCGATGCCGAAGAGCGGCTTGCCGGTTACGATGGCGTGGGTGTCAACGCCGGGCTGCGAGTGGCCGATGATGCGGTAATCCTTGGGGTCCTTCAGCTTGACGGTGCTAAGCGCGGGCGCGGGCAGCTCGGCGGCTTTGGCGGCGAGTTCGCCATAACTCGCGGAACGCCCCGAGGCGGCGTGAAGCACGCGGCCGGATTGCGTAATGCATTCATCCGCGGGCACGCCCCACATTTGCGCGGCGGCGGTGATGAGCAACTGGCGGCCGGCCGCACCCACGCGGCGCATCGGCTCCCAACCCTGGGGCGTGTTGGCGGAGCCGCCGGAAAACTGCGGGCCGTAAATCTTCTCGTTCAGCTCGGCCTGCTGCACGCGGACGTCTTTCCAATCCACGTCGAGCTCCTCGGCGATGAGCATGGGCAGCATGTTGCGCATACCCTGGCCGGACTCCGAAGCGCGCGCCATGATGGTCACCACGCCATCCGGAGCGATGTGGATGAATGCCTGAGGCGCAAGATCGGGCGGCGGCGCGCCACGGCGCTGGGCCGCGGCGAGCGGTGAGCGATAAAGATCGAGCGCGAAGCCGCCACCGGCGAGGGCGCTCAACTGAAGAAACGATCTGCGATCGATGCGCACGGTTCGAGCCTCCCTTCTACTTGTTGGCGACTGCGCCAGCGGCCTCATGAATGGCCTGGCGGATGCGCGGATAGGTGCCGCAGCGGCAGAGATTTCCGCTCATGGCCGTATCGATCTCGGCGTCGGTGGGATGAGGGGTGCGGGCCAGCAGCGCAGTGGCGGTCATGATCTGGCCGGCCTGGCAGTAGCCGCATTGGGGCACGTCCAGGGATTCCCAGGCCGCCTGGACGGGATGGAGGCCGTCGGGCGAAAGCCCTTCGATGGTGGTTATGGCCTGGTCCGCGACGGCTCCCACATGCGTCATGCAGGAGCGCACCGCGCGGCCATCGACGAGCACCGTGCAGGCGCCGCAGACGCCCATCCCGCAGCCGTACTTGGCGCCTTTGAGGTTCAGTACGTCGCGCAAAACCCACAGGAGGGGCGTATCCGGCGGCACGTCAACCGTCGCGACGGCATTGTTGACTTTCAGTTTCAGGGGCATTTGTCGACTCCACAACCCATGCAGGGGAAAGCAACGAGCGCGAAGAACAGACCGAGATTGAAGTCTACCGCATTTGTGGGGCGGGTTTCCAGGGGAATCAAGCAGGCGGCGCCGCGCCGCCGGTCTGAACGCGCAGGCCCTCAGCGGCGATGCGGTAGGGGACAAATGCGCCGCGCCCGGCAGGCTCCTGGGAAAGCGCGGTGCGCAAAGCCGCGGCGGCTTCCGGGTCGCGGGCCACCATCATCAGGAAACCGCCTCCGCCGGCGCCCGCCAGCTTGGCCCCATAAATAAATGGGCGAGCGCGGTCGAGAATCGCGTTGATGGGCGCGTTGGTGGTGTGCGGATCGAGGATCTGATTCAACTGCCAGTGGCGGTCGAGCAACTCGCCCAAATGGCTCCAATCGCCTTCGGAGATGGCGTAGGACATTTCCACGGCCAGCGTCTTGATGCTGTGCAGCACCTGGATGGTGGCGGTTTCGCGGGCCAGATAGCGCGAGACCACCTGGCGAAGGAGATCCTTGGCGACCCTCTGAATGCCGGTGTTGTAGAGCACTAGGTGCCGGCAGAACTCGGTTTGCCGCTCGCTCCACGCCACCGGCTGCACGCGAATCCGCTGCCGCAGACCGGGCCCGGTGATCAACAGCTTGGCGCCGGGGAAGATGCCGCCCGCCTGATCTTGCCAGCCGCCGCCGGTGGTCATGCGCTGTTCGAGCTGCATCACGGCCTGCGAGAGCGCATGTTCGTCCAGCTCCCGCCCGGAGATCGCGGCCAATGCGCGGATCACCGTTGCGGCGAGGATGCTGCTGGTGCCCAGGCCGGAGCCGATCGGCAGCCGCACCTGGCAGCGGATCTCGAGGCCGCCGCCCAGCTCGGCCAGAGTCTCTTGCAGCGGCTGGCCGGTCACCGGAAGGCCGTGCAGCCGCAGCGCCGTGCACGGAATGGAAAAGACGCTGCCCGGCCCGCACGGCTCCAGCAGCTCTTCGGCGCTGCGATACTCGGCAACGGCGGCGTGACCGTCCGCGCGGCAGCGGATGACGGGCTCGGCGATGCGCCGGATCTCGGTTTCGATCGGATACTCCCCGTCGATTTCCAGCGCGCAGTTGAGCACCGTGCCGCCCCAGTCGAAGCAGAACGGCGGCGTATCCGACCATCCGCCGCCCAGGTCGATGCGCGGCGGCGCGGAGACGTGAACGCGGTCGAACCGCCAGCGGGACGGCGCCTGCTCGACCTCGCCGGCAGTCCCCTCGCGCACCGCATCCTGGATGCAGATGAAGGCCTCGGCCTCCGCCAGCCCAGCCTCGCGCTCGAATCCCGCGCGCTCCAGCAAGCGCGCTGCCTGCATCAGGTGGCTGGCCGCGTGAGTCAGGTCTTCCGGGCTGCCTTGGCGCAATTCTTCGGCGTGCATCCGCAGGGTGCGTCCAGCGGCGGCGGCCGGCGCCAGACCGGGCAGGTTGGCCAGCAGCGGCCGCAAGTCAGCGCCCGACTCAGCCAGTTCGACGACGGTCTCCTGCCAAATGCCCTGCAAGCGGCGGTTACGGGCTTCGGCCAGGGCCTTGCCGTCAGCGCACCGCGCGCTCACGGCCAGCGACATGCGCCGCGCCGCGCGCCAACTGGCCGCTCCGTACTCGCTTGCGTAGCCCATCATCCAGCGCGCGCAGGCCCAGGCATCGTCCGGCGTGGTCACGGGAAAGAGTGCGGCGTTCCAAAGCGTGGGCGCCTCCTCCGCGCTCCAAACCTCTTCGCCGCTCAGCCCCAGCCGTTCCAAGGTCTCGACAATCGGCCGGTTGAACCAGGTGGCAGTTTCGATCGCCTGCTTTGGATCGTCCTCGACTCCATAGACGCGGATGACCCAGCCGTTTCCGCCGTCCGCCTCCACCGGCAACTGATGAACTACCGTATCTTCGGGGACTTCCACGGGGCCGCTCAACGCGGTGAGCCCATGCAGGATTGCGCCGCGGCTGGCGGTCACCGGCCCGCTCAGATCGCATTCCAAAATCACAGCTTCATGCCCGGCCTGGCTGCCGGCGCCAATCACGCTGTCGAGAACTCCGCCCGACCCCGCCGCCAGCGACCGGAACGAACGCGTCGTTCCCGCATGAAGAAACTCGCCCTCGACCACGGCGCAGTGGAACTCCGCCGGGCGTTCGGGCGCGCGCAGGATTCTCTCCAACTCGCGCCAGAACAGCCCCGCATCGCTCTCCGGCTTCCACTCCCCCGTCAGCCCGCGCGTGATCTGATCGTAGAGATCGACCGCGGGAAGTGTCTTGAACCCCGCCAACTCGGTCAGCGCCGCCGTAAGATCGGGGTCAAAGCGGAGCAATCCAACATCGACAGCAACCCGCCCATCCTCCAGGACTCCGCCCGCGGCCCTTATCTCCGCCGGCGTGGGCTTCTGCAGAAACGTATAAACCTGGTCCCTTGCCCCGACCACATAGACGCCGTGATGGCCGCCCGTTTCCATATCCAGCCGCATCGCGACGCCGGTCACGCCGGGCCGGTTCCATTCGACCTCGCTCGCGTCGAAGCGCAACACAACGTCGCCCGAAGCCACCAGCAGCCCGTTCGCAATTCTCTCCGCCCAGGCCGCCGAAAGCGCCAGGGTTTCGTCGAAGACCGTTGTGGTTGCGCGCGGCTGGGTGCGCGACGGCAGCACGCCAAACAGCTTGCCGCCCGGCGAGTATTGCGGCAGCCGGCGCGAATCGCCGCCGGAGTGAATCAGCAGCGCGCGATGCCCGCCCCACCACTCCCGGTCCTTGCCTAGAACCCCGAGCGCGTTGATGGTTGCTCCGCCGCTGCCCACCCTGCGGTCGCCGGGATCGGGGATCACCAGAAACTCCGTCTCTTCGGGCAGCATCCCAGACAGTCTCCGGCGCTCGATCTCATCGCGGTAGAGTCCCGCCTGCCGCGCCGATGAGGCTGTGACCATCACAACATGCCAATTCTTCACCGTGCATCTCCGCGCCGCTGGGAATGAGAACCCACTCGGCTACGGACCCAATATATCCCAGTGGCCCCCGCACACGATCTCTCCGGCATCCGTGCCCGGCCTTGGAGCCAGGGAGCTCCCTTGAGCCGCTCGCGGATGCGGCCTGTCGACCTGGGCGGGGCAACTTTGGCAGCCATCCCCCGAATGGGCCATTCAGCCATGCCGATATGAGAGTAGGATTGGAACGCACGGATTCCAGGCGGAGTCCCTCTGAACGCACGCTTCCGGGTTTTCGCTCGCACCGGATTGATTCATGGATCGAACTCTGCCGATGAGGGTTACGGGGGACCGAACACTGCAAAGCCGGTTCGGCAGAGTTGCATCGATGAAGAGGTTGATTGCCCTGTTCGCGATCGTTCTTGGATGGACCGCGGCCGCTTCGGCCGCCGCGCCCGCCCCGTTGACGACGTTGCGCGCCATTCGCTCCCTCAGCCATGCCGACGCGGCCAAGGAGCTGCCCGCCGCCTTCGAGGCAACGGTCACCTATTACCAGAAGTTTCAGGATGTGCTGTTCGTTCAGGACGACGGCGTGGGGATCTACCTCTCCCGCAAGAGGGAATTCTTGCTGGTCCCCGGCGATCGCGTCCTAATTCGGGGCACGACCCGTGCCAGCTTCCACCCCATCGTGTGGGCCGACAGCGTCACCCTGCTCCATCACGGCGATCCGCCCACGCCCGTGCCGGCCACCTTCGATGAGTTGATCCGCGGCCAGGACGACTGCGTGATGGTCACCGTGCGAGGCGTCCTCCGCGCCGCCGACGTGGATTCGTCATCGCCTATTGGCACATCCCACTTGGAGATGGCCGCCGAGGGCGGTAATGTGGAGGCGGTTGGGGAAGGCTTTACGACAAAAGAACTCGACGGTTTGCTGGATTCCGAAGTGACGATTACTGGGGTAGCCGGCGGGGAGTTCGATGGCAAGGAGCAGATGCATGCCATTCAGATCCACGTTTCCTCGCCCGCTGACATTAAGATTCTGCAACGCGCAGACGCCAGTCCGTGGTCCCTCCCGCTGACACCGATGGGCGAGGTGATCACTCGATATCATGTGACGGATCGCACCCAGAGGGTCCGGGTGCATGGAACCGTCACCTATTACCGGCCCGGCTTATCGGTGGTGTTGCAGGACGGAGAAAGAAGCCTGTGGATCTCGACGCTGACGGACCAGCCTTTGCGGGTAGGCGATGTAGTGGACGCAACCGGTTTCCCCGAGTCGCACAACGGCTTCTTGGCCTTGACCTACGGTGAGATCCAGGATAGCCAAGTAAACGCGCCCATCACGCCCCTGCTAACGACCAGGGAGGAGCTCACCGCCAGCCACCATGTCATCGATCTGGTGTCTGTCGAAGGGCAGGTGATGTCGGCGGCCCGGGGCGCCTCGCAAGACGAGTACAACCTGATGGCCGATGGCCAACTCTTCTCCGCGGTTTACCGCCATCCGTCCGGAGGCGCCGCGCTTCCTCCCATGAAGCAGATTCCGGCGGGCTCCAAGGTCCGGGTTACTGGAATCTGCATCACGGAAGACTCCAACCCATTCGCCGCCCAGGTGGCTTTCGATATTCTGATGCGCACTCCGGACGATATTACGGTCGTCGCCCAGCCCTCTCTGCTCAACATTCGCAACCTCATCATTCTCGTAGGCTTGCTGCTCACGGTGGTCTTCGTAGTCGTGGCCAGAGGCTGGGTTATCGAGCACCGGGTGCGCCGGCAAACCGCGGCGCTGGCGCTCATCGAACAGCGGCGGAGCCGCATCCTCGAAGACATCAACGGCACCCGTCCGCTCGCCGAGATCATCGAAGAGATTACGGAACTGGTCTCCTTCAAGCTGCGCGGCGCTCCCTGCTGGTGCCAGATTGCCGACGGGGCAAAACTGGGAAACTGCCCGCCGAAGCTGACCGGCCTGCGCGTCGCCCAAAGCGAGATTCCCTCCCACACCGGACCCGCGCTCGGCACCCTCTTTGCCGGGTTCGATCCGCTCGCCAAGCCCAGCGACAACGAACCGGAGGCTCTTTCCATGGCGGTTGCGCTGACCGCTCTGGCCATTGAGACCCGGCGCGTTTACTCCGACCTGGTCCACCGCTCGGAGTTCGACCAGCTTACCGACATCCACAACCGCTTCTCGCTTGACAAGTATCTTGACCGGCAGATCGCCGAGGCGCGCCTGAGCGCGGGCATCTTCGGGCTGGTCTACATCGACCTCGATTGGTTCAAGCAGGTTAACGACATCTATGGCCACCAGATAGGAGACCTGTACTTGCAGGAAGTGGCAATGCGCATGAAGCGCCAGTTGCGCGGCTTGGATATGCTGGCCCGGCTCGGCGGCGACGAATTCGCCGCCCTTCTGCCTCGGGTTCGCAACCGTGCCAAGGTGGAGGAGATCGCACAGCGGCTTGAGCGCTGCTTCGACGAACCGTTTGTCATTGAGGAACACCGGCTGAAGGGTTCAGCCAGCATCGGCATTGCTCTTTATCCCGAGGATGGCGCCACCGAGGACGAGCTTCTCAGCGCCGCCGACGCCGCCATGTATGCGGTAAAGAGCGCGAAACATGAAATCGGGACGGAGCGGGGAGCGCGCAAGACTCCTTGACACCTCGACGTAGAACCCGAGAAAGGATGGACCGGACCAGAATGTGCACAGCGCGCCCGCGATCGGCTCCCTTCCCTGCCGCGAGAAAGACCGCGGGCCTTGTTCCCGCGAGAGTAGGATGGAGAACAAAGAGATTCCGGCTGTATGGGCTTGTGGGTGCTGTACCGGCTTCTTTTCCACGTCTAAGCGATGGATCGGGGGGGGGTGCCGAAATATACTCTTGGGGGCCAGATAACACGAGACTTGTAGCACAGGATTTTCCTTCATGAAGTGGTTGATTCCCACATTCGCCGCCGTTTTGGGATGGGCCACGGCCGTATCGGCCGCCGCGCCCGCCCCATTGACCACGGTGCGCGCCATTCGCGACCTCAGCAACGCCGATGCCGGCCAGCTTCTCACGGTCGCGTTCGAAGCGACGGTGACCTATTTCGTCCAGCCGCAACACGTTCTCTTTGTGGAGGACGGCGGCGCAGCCATCTTCGTCTCCGCCGACACAAGTGTACCCCTGCTTCCGGGCGATCGGGTGCTGATCCGGGGCAAGACCCATGCCAGCTTCCACCCCACGGTGGGCGCGCAGAGCGTCACCCTGCTCCATCACGGCAACCTGCCCGAGCCCGTGCCGGCCACCTACGACGGGTTGATCCGCGGCGAGGATGACTGCATGCTGGTCACCGTGCGCGGCATCGTTCGCTCCGCCGACAAGTCGAATACGGATTTGAATAGCACTGCCGGCTTTATGGAGGTGCTCACCGACGGTGGTTATGTGTCGGTGCTTGCGGACCTCTATACAGCAGAGGAACGCGTAAAGCTGCTGGATGCCGAAGTGGAAGTCACCGGAGTTGCCGGAGGACAATTCGACGGCAAAATGCAGATGCACGGGGTTCAGATCAACGTCCCCACTCCCACGGGCGTAAAGATCCTCAAACAGGCAACCACCAGTCTGTGGTCCCTGCCGCTCACTCCCATGGATCGGGTGATCGCCGGCTCGCACATAACAGATCGCACGCAGAGGGTGCGTGTGCATGGAACCATCACCTACTACCAGCCCGGCTTGTCCGTGGTGTTGCAGGACGGCCAGAGAAGCCTGTGGATCTCGACGCTGACCATCGACCCCTTGCAAGTGGGCGATGTGGTGGACGCGACCGGCTTCCCTGAGTCGCACAACGGCTTTTTGGCCTTGACCCGCGGCGAGATACTGGATAGCCACGTAAATGCTCCTATTGCGCCGCTGCCGACGACCAGGCAGGAACTTACCGCCAGCCACCATGTCATCGATCTGGTGTCAGTCGAAGGGCAGGTATTGTCGGCGGCCCGGGGCGCCTCGCAGGACGAGTACGACCTGACGGCCGATGGCCAGCTCTTCTCCGCGGTTTACCGCCATCGGTCCGGAGACGCCGCGCTGCCTCCCATGAAGCAGATTCCGGTAGGCTCCAGGGTCCGGGTTACCGGAATATGCATCACGGAAGACTCCAACCCATTCGCTGCCCAGGTGGCCTTCGATATTCTGATGCGTTCCTTCGACGACATTTCTGTGGTGGCCCAGCCCTCCCTGCTCAACATTCGCAACCTCATCATCCTCGTCGGCTTGCTGCTCGCGGTGGTCTTCCTCGTGGTGGCCAGAGGCTGGGCCATCGAGCGCAGGGTGCGCTGGCAGAGCGCAACGCTGGCCTGCATCGAACAGCGGCGCAGCCGTATCCTCGAGGACATCAACGGCACGCGGCCCCTGGCCGAGATCGTCGAGGAGATCACGGAACTGGTCTCCTTCAAGCTGCGCGGGGCTTCCTGCTGGTGCCAGATCGCCGATGGGGCAAAGCTGGGGAACTTCCCGCCGAAGCTCACCGGCCTGCGCATCGTCCAAAGCGAGATTCCCGCCCACAGCGGGCCCCCGCTCGGCACCCTCTTTGCCGGGTTCGATCTGCTCGCCAAACCCAGCGCCGACGAGCCGGAGGCGCTCGTCATGGCGGTTGCGCTAACCGCTCTGGCCATTGAGACCCGGCGCCTTTACTCCGACCTGCGCCACCGCTCGGAGTTCGACCTGCTTACCGACATTCACAACCGCTTCTCGCTGGAGAAGTATCTGGACCAGCAGATCGAGGAGGCGCGCCAGAATGCGGGCATCTTCGGGCTGGTTTACATCGACCTGGACAAGTTCAAACACGTGAACGACACTTACGGGCACCAGGCGGGGGACCTGTACCTGCAGGAAGTGGCGTTGCGGATGAAGCGGCAGTTGCGCGGCGGGGACATGCTGGCCCGGCTCGGCGGCGACGAATTCGCCGCGCTTCTGCCTCGGGTTCGCAATCGCGCCAAGGTGGAGGAGATCGCGCAGCGCCTGGAACGCTGCTTCGAGGAGCCGTTTGTCATCGAGGGCCAGACCCTGCGCGGCTCAGCAAGCGTCGGCATTGCTCTCTATCCCGAGGACGGCGCCACCAGGGACGAGCTTCTCAATACCGCCGACGCCGAAATGTACGTGGCAAAAGGCGCCAAACAGGAAGCCCGGTAGCTCCCAGTTGTACGCCGATTTCCGAACACATCCGCGAAAACCGGGCATAAAGAAGAGGCCCGGCTTGCACCGGGCCTCCTGAGTGAAGGGAAAGAAGCGCTGCCTGAACGGCCGGTTCTACTCGGCCGCCATCTCCTCGGCTTCGCCCTCCTGGCGCATCAGCTCCAGTTCGCGCTCGGCCGCCTCGATCTCCGCCGTAACCTCCTGCTGCACGCGGGCCGCCGCTTCCTCCAGTTCCGGCGAGAGCTGAACGTTGCGGTAGTACTCGAGGCCCGTGCCGGCGGGGATCAGCCGCCCCACGATTACGTTCTCCTTCAAGCCGCGCAGGTTGTCTATCGCGCCGTTGATGCTGGCCTCGGTGAGCACTCGCGTCGTCTCCTGGAAGCTGGCTGCGGAGATGAAGCTGTCAGTGGAGAGCGACGCCTTGGTGATGCCCAGCAGGAGCGGACGCCCGATCGCCGGACGGCCCCCATTGGCCAGCACCCGCTCGTTCTCCTCGCGGAAGCGGAAGCGGTCGACCTGCTGCTCAAGCAGGAAGTTGGAATCGCCCACCTCGTCGATCCTGACCCAGCGCAGCATCTGGCGCACAATCACCTCGATGTGCTTGTCGCTAATGGCCACGCCCTGCAGGCGGTAGACCTCCTGGATCTCGCTCACCAGGTAGCCCTGGAGCTCCTTCTCGCCCAGCACGGCCAGAATGTCGTGGGGGTTCAAGGGGCCGTCCATGAGGGGATCGCCGGCGCGCAGACGCTCGCCTTCCTGAACGTTCACATGGATGCCGCGGGGCACCGAGTACTCCTTCTCGTCGCCGTTGTCTGCAGTCACATAAATCTTGCGCTGGCCCTTGGCAACCTCTCCGAAGCGAACCACGCCGTCGATCTCGCTGATGATGGCCGTCTCACGCGGCTTGCGCGCTTCGAACAGCTCCACCACGCGCGGCAAACCGCCGGTGATGTCCTTGGTGCGGGTACTTTCCTTGGGAATCTTGGCCAGCACGTCGCCCGGACCCACTTCGTCGCCGTCCTGCACCATCAGGTGGGCGCCTCGGGGCAGCAGATAGCGCTTGTGGGCCTTTGCGTTCTTGACCACGAACGCCGGCTGCCGCTTCTCGTCCGGAGTGTCGGCCACCACCCAGCGCGAGAGGCCGGTCACTTCATCCACCTCTTCGTTGAGCGTGATGCCTTCCTGCAAGTCCTTGAACTGCACCCCGCCGCCAATTTCGGTCAGGATCGAGTAGGTGTACGGATCCCACTCGGCCAGCACCTGGCCCAGCTTCACATGCTCGCCGTCCTTCACCTTGAGGCGCGCGCCGTAGACCACCTGGTAGCGCTCCTTCTCGCGGCCGCGCTCGTCCTGAATGGCAACCGAACCGGAGCGATTCATGGCCACCAGCGTCCCGTCCCGGCTCTCCACCGTATTGAGGTTGATGAAGCGCACAAAGCCGTTGTTCTTGGCGTCGAGGCGCGACTTGTCGGAGACGCGGCTGGCCGTACCGCCCACGTGGAAGGTGCGCATGGTCAACTGCGTTCCCGGCTCGCCGATGGACTGCGCGGCGATCACGCCGCAGGTCTCGCCCAGCTCCACCATGCGCCCCGAGCCCAGGTTGCGCCCGTAGCACAGCGCGCACACGCCGCGCCGCGACTCGCAGGTGAGCACGGAGCGAATCTTCACCTTCTCGACGCCCGCGCCCTGAATGGCGGAAGCGATGTCTTCATCGATGCCCTGGTTCACATCCACCACCACGTTGCCGTCGTAGTCCTTGATGCGCTCCAGCGAGACGCGCCCGATGATGCGGTCGCGCAGCGGCTCGATGATCTCGCCGGACTCCACGATCGAACCCACATAGATGCCTTCCATCGTGCCGCAGTCGTACTCGGTCACGATCACATCCTGGGCCACGTCCACCAGCCGGCGGGTCAGGTAGCCGGAGTCGGCCGTCTTGAGCGCCGTATCCGCCAGGCCCTTGCGCGCTCCGTGGGTCGAGATGAAGTATTCCAGCACCGTCAGCCCCTCGCGGAAGTTGGCCGTGATGGGCGTCTCGATGACCTCGCCCGAGGGCTTGGCCATCAGTCCGCGCATGCCGGAAAGCTGCCGAATCTGCTGCTTCGATCCGCGGGCGCCGGAGTCGGCCATGATGTAAATCGGGTTCATGGCTCCTTCCTCGTCCGCGCGCTTCATGTTGCCGAACATCTCGTCGGCGACCTTGTCGGTGACCGCCGACCACATCTGGATCACCTTGTTGGAACGCTCGCCGTTGGTGATGGCGCCGTCCATGTACTGCTTCTGAACCTCGATCACCTTCTTGTCGGCCTCTTCGACAACCGTGTACTTGCTGGCCGGAATCACCATGTCGTCGAGGCCCACGGAAAGCCCTGAACGGGTGGCATACTGGAAGCCCAGCGACTTGATCCGGTCCAGCATTCCCACCGTCACCTCAAGGCCCAGGTTCTGGTTGCAGTAGTTGACCAACTGCCCGATGCCCTTCTTCTTCAACTGCCCGTTGACGAACGGCATTCCCGAGGGGAGCGAGTCGTTGAAGATCACACGGCCCACGGTCGTGGAGATGTACTCCTTGTTGAAGTCCACCGCCTCGGTGTGGGTCAGATCCTGGTCGTCGTAGGCCGTGGTCATGTCCAGCACCTTGCCGGTAAAGCGCAGGCGGATGGGCGAAAGCGTCTCCACTTCCCTGGCTTCGAGCGCCATCAGGATCTCTTCCGTATTCGCAAAGACTCGTCCCTCGCCCTTTCCGCCCTTCTTGGCCTTGGTGAGGTAGTAGAGCCCCAGCACCATGTCCTGCGTGGGCACGGTGATGGGCTGGCCGGAGGCCGGGGAAAGAATGTTGTGCGAGGCCAGCATCAGCACGCTGGCTTCGATCTGCGCCTCGGGCGACAGCGGAATGTGGACCGCCATCTGGTCGCCGTCGAAGTCGGCGTTGAACGCGGTGCAGACCAGCGGGTGAATCTTGATCGCCTTGCCCTCCACCAGAACCGGCTCGAAGGCCTGGATGCCCAGCCTGTGCAGCGTGGGAGCGCGGTTGAGCAGCACCGGGTGGTCCTTGATGACTTCTTCAAGGATGTCCCACACCACCGGCTCCTGCATCTCCACCATCTCCTTGGCCTGCTTGATGGTGGTGCAGTGGCCGGTCTGCTCCAGGCGATGATAGATGAAGGGCTTGAAGAGCTCGAGCGCCATCTTCTTGGGCAGCCCGCACTGGTGCAGCTTCAACTCCGGACCCACCACGATCACCGAACGGCCGGAGTAATCGACGCGCTTGCCGAGCAAGTTCTGGCGGAAGCGTCCCTGCTTGCCCTTGAGCGTATCGGACAAGGATTTCAGCGGGCGGTTGTTGGCGCCGCGCAGCACGCGTCCGCGGCGGCCGTTGTCGAAGAGCGCGTCCACGGCTTCCTGGAGCATGCGCTTCTCGTTGCGCACAATCACTTCCGGCGCGTGCAGGTCCATCAGCTTCTTCAACCGGTTGTTGCGGTTGATGACGCGGCGATAAAGGTCGTTCAAATCGGAGGTCGCAAAGCGTCCGCCATCCAGCGGCACCAGCGGGCGCAGCTCCGGAGGAATCACGGGCAGCACATCCAGGATCATCCACTGCGGCTTGTTGGTGCTCTTGCGGAATGCCTCAACCACCTTCAGGCGCTTGGCATACTTGATCTTCTTCTGCACCGAGGTTTCGGTCTTCATCCGCTCGCGCAGCTCGATGCCGAGTTCGTCGATCTGCACCCGCTTGAGCAGCTCCTTGATGGCCTCGGCGCCCATCATGGCCTTGAAGCCGGAGGGACGGAACTGAGCATCCAGCTCGCGGAACTTGGTCTCGTCCTTGATGATCTCGCGCTCCTTGACCGGCGCGTCGCCAGGATCGACGACCACATAGGACTCGAAGTAGAGAATGCTTTCCAGATCGCGGAGCGAAATGTCCAGCAGGTGGCCGATCCTGGAAGGCAGGCCCTTGAAAAACCAGACGTGCGAGCACGGCGAGGCCAGCTCGATGTGCCCCATGCGCTCGCGGCGCACCTTGCTCACCGTCACTTCAACGCCGCACTTGTCGCAGATCACGCCGCGGTGCTTCATGCGCTTGTATTTGCCGCACAGGCACTCCCAGTCGGTGACCGGTCCAAAGATGCGGGCGCAGAACAGTCCGTCGCGCTCCGGCTTGAAGGTGCGATAGTTGATGGTCTCAGGCTTGGTGACCTCGCCATGCGACCAACTGCGAATCTTCTCCGGCGAGGCCAGCATGATGCGGATGGCGTCAAAGTCGGTAATGGGACCGGAAAGCTCAAACGGGTTCGAACGGAACAAGGCGACCCTCCTTGGCGGGCCTATTCGGCCGCTGCCGCGGTATCCCCGGGATTCATTTACCGGTTCTTCCTTCCCGGGAAGCGGTGGTTGCCGCTTTCAAGAAGAACCCCATACGACAGCTTCTAGCTTTTGGCTATTAGCCTTTAGCTCTCTTCGTGCCGTCTCGCCATTGCCGCGGAACTAACTGGCAGCAAGATCGGGCTAGAAGCTATGAGCTAAAAGCTAATAGCTGCGTTTAGTCGGCCACCGCCGCCGCTTCCGGCGCGGGCAGCTTCTTGATGAGGTCCGCGCGCTTGATCAACTCCACGTCCAGGCACAGCGACTGCAACTCGCGAATCAGCACGTTGAACGACTCCGGCACGCCGGGCTCGATCGCCGCCTCGCCCTTGACGATGGCTTCATAAATCTTGGTGCGGCCATACACATCGTCGGACTTGGCCGTGAGCAGCTCCTGCAGGATGTAAGCCGCGCCATAAGCCTCCAGGGCCCACACTTCCATCTCGCCGAACCGCTGCCCGCCAAACTGCGCCTTGCCGCCCAGCGGCTGCTGCGTAATCAGCGAGTAGGGCCCGATCGACCGGGCGTGAATCTTGTCGTCGACCAGGTGCGAGAGCTTGAGCATGTAAATGTAGCCCACCGTCACCGGCTGCTCGAACTGCTCGCCCGTCATGCCGTCGAAGAGAGGCGTCTTGCCCGACGAAGGCAAGCCGGCCGAGGCCAGCAGCGCCTTGATCTCTTCCTCGCGCGCGCCGTCGAAGACCGCGGTCCCGAACCAGATGCCGCGCTCCATGCCCCTGGCCACGCGCAACAGCGTCGCGTCGTCCATTTCCAGCAACTGGCGCAGCGTCGCGGTTCCCGCGAACTCGTCCTTGATGAGCGCGCGGACAGCATTTGCCTGGCTACCGTGCTCAAGAGCACGCGCCATCATCTGATCTTCGGACTTGAGCACGCCGGCGATCTTCAAGCCCAGCGCGTGAGCGGCCCAGCCCAGGTGAGTCTCCAGAATCTGGCCCACGTTCATGCGCGAAGGCACCCCCAGCGGATTCAGCACAATCTCCACCGGGGTTCCATCGGGCAGATAGGGCATATCCTCCTCGGGAAGAATACGCGCGATCACGCCCTTGTTGCCGTGCCGGCCGGCCATCTTGTCGCCCACACTCAGCTTGCGCTTCATGGCCACATAGACCTTTACCAGCTTGATCACGCCCGGAGGCAGTTCGTCGCCCTTCTGCAGCTTGAGGATCTTCTCGTTGGTGATCTTGCGCAGCACTTCGATCTGCCGCGAGGTCATCTCTTCGATCTCGTCGATCTGCTCGTTGACGCGGGGGTCCTTGTCGGCGTAGCGGATGCGCTTCAGGTTCTTGGTGGAGATGCGCTCGATGGTCTCGCGATCCAGAATGGCGCCCTTGGTCAGCAGGCGCTTGTTGGTGCGCTCGTCGTGCAGGTCGGCCAGCACTTCCTTGCGACCCAGAATGCTGTCCAGGCGCTTCAGGCGCTCATCGGTGAGAATGCGAATCTCGTCGCCCAGGTTCTTCTCCAGCTTGGCCACGTACTCGCCTTCGATCTGCTTGGCGCGCTCGTCCTTCTCCTGCCCCTTGCGGCTGAAGATGCGCACATCGACCACGGTGCCCTCGATGCCCGGAGGGCAAGTGAGCGAAGCGTCGCGCACATCGCCGGCCTTTTCACCGAAGATGGCCCGCAGCAGCTTCTCTTCCGGCGTAAGCTGAGTCTCGCCCTTGGGAGTGACCTTGCCCACAAGAATGTCGCCGTGGCCGATCTGGGCGCCGATGCGGATTACGCCGCTCTCGTCCAGGTCGCGCAGCGCATGTTCGCTGACGTTGGGAATGTCGCGCGTGATCTCCTCCGGCCCCAGCTTGGTGTCGCGAGCCTCGATCTCGAACTCCTCTATGTGGACCGAGGTGTAGTAGTCCTCGCGCACCAGGCGTTCGCTGATCAGGATCGCGTCTTCGAAGTTGTACCCGCGCCAGGGCATGAAGGCCACCAGCACGTTGCGCCCCAGCGCCAGCTCGCCCTGCTCGGTGCAAGGTCCGTCGGCGATCACCTGGCCCTTGACCACCCGCTCGCCCTCGCGGACGACGGGCTTTTGATTGATGCAGGTGTTCTGGTTCGACCGCTTGAACTTGATGAGCGTATAGATGTCGGAGCCCACCTCGCGCGAAAGCTGCGTGGGATGATGCTCGCCCTCGACGCGCACGATGATGCGCTGCGAGTCCACCGAATCCACCACGCCGTTGCGGCGCGCCAGAATCACGGCGCCGGAGTCGCGCGCCGTCACCCCTTCCATGCCCGTACCCACCAGCGGAGCCTCGGCCACCAGAAGCGGAACGGACTGGCGCTGCATGTTGGCGCCCATCAGCGCGCGGTTGGCATCGTCGTGCTCCAGGAACGGAACCAGCGACGCGGCCACTGAAACCAACTGCTTGGGGCTCACGTCGATGTAGTCCACATCGGCCCGGTTGACGAGCACGAAGTTCCCTTGCCGGCGCGCGTTCACCAAATCCTCGGTGATCTCGCCCCGCTCGTTGAATTCAATGTTGGCCTGGGCGATGGTGTGCTTGTCCTCTTCCCAGGCGGACAGATAGAAGCTGAACGGAATCTTGTCGATCTGCCGCTTGCCGGCCTTTTTCAGCCCCGCATTCAGCCGCGCCGCCTCGTCCTTTTCGATGTGATCGCCCACGCGCAGGCCGCTCTCGCCGGCGTTGACGATCTCCACATAGTCCAGAATCCGCGAGTCCTTCACCTTGCGATAAGGCGACTCGATGAATCCATACTCATTGATGCGCGCAAAACAGCTCAGCGAACTGATCAGCCCGATGTTCGGACCTTCCGGCGTCTCGATGGGGCAGATGCGGCCGTAGTGGGTGGGGTGAACGTCGCGCACTTCAAAACCGGCGCGCTCTCTCGACAAGCCGCCCGGCCCCAGCGCCGACAGGCGCCTCTTATGCGTGATCTCGGAGAGCGGGTTGGTCTGGTCCATGAACTGCGAAAGCTGCGACGATCCGAAGAACTCGCGGATGGCCGCCATCACCGGCTTGGCGTTGATCAGGTCGTGCGGCATGGCCGTGGAGAGCTCCTGATAGACGCTCATCTTTTCTTTGATGGCCCGCTCCATGCGCACCAATCCGATGCGGAACTGATTCTCCATCAGCTCGCCCACGGCGCGCACGCGCCGGTTGCCCAGGTGATCGATGTCGTCCACCATGCCGATGTTCTTGCGCAGCTTGAGCAGGTAGCGGATGGTGGCGTAGAAATCCTCCGGCGTCAGCGTGCGGTGGTCGAGACCGGTGGCATCCTGGCCCTCATAGAGCTTGATGTTGAACTTCAGCCGGCCCACGCGCGAGAAGTCGTACTTGCGGGGGTCGAAGAACATGCCTTCAAAGAGCGCCGTCGCCGTATCCAGAGTGGGCGGATCGCCCGGCCGCAGCTTGCGGTAGATCTCGATCAGCGCCTCTTCCGTCTTGCGGATCGAGTCCCGCTTCAAGGTGTTGGAGATAATGTTGCCCGCGTCGTCGCGCTCCGGGAAGAACACGTCGAAGCTCGTCGCGCCGCTCGCGAGAACCTTGTGCAGCCGGTCGGCCGTCAGCTCGACGTTGGCCTCCACCACCACTTCGCCGGTGTTCAAATCCACCACGTCGGCCGCGGTCAGCGCGCCGTCCAGCTCGGCCGCCTCCACCTCGATCCTGTCGATAGCGGCGGTGCGAATCGCCTTCAGCGAGTGCGGCGTAATCTTTCGTCCGGAATGCGCAATCTCCTCGCCGTTGACGATCACCGCGTGCGCCGGCTTGGCGCCCACCAGGTGAGTGTTCGCCTTCAGGTCCTGCGGCACCGCCCACTCCAGCTTGCCGTCGGCAATGTGCAGCCGGTCCACTGTGTAGAAAGTCCTGAGAATCTCTTCGTCCGAGCGCAGTCCGAGCGCGCGCAGGAAGATGGTGCCCAGAAACTTGCGCTTGCGGTCGATGCGAACATAAAGCATGTTCTTCTGGTCGTACTCGAACTCCACCCAGGAGCCGCGATAGGGAATGATCTTGCCCAGAAAATAGGTGCGGTTGTTCGCCGTCTCAAAAAACACGCCCGGCGAGCGGTGCAACTGCGAAACAATCACCCGCTCGGTCCCGTTCACGATGAAGGTTCCATTCGGCGTCATCAGCGGAATGTCGCCGAAGAATACCTCCTGCTCCTTGATGTCCTTGATGGACCTGTTGCCGGTCTCCGGGTCCTTCTCATAGATCGTCAGGCGCACGGTGACCTTCAACGGCGCCGAGAAGGTCATGCCCCGCTCTTCGCACTCCTGCTGGTCGTACTTCAATTGCAGGCTTACCGGGTCGCCGCACTTGTTGCAGAAGTCGGGCGTGTTCTTGTTGTATGTTCCGCACTTCTGGCAGAGCACGTCGCCGGGAAGGAAGGGATCGGTAATCACCATCGCTCCGCAATGCACGCAGGCCGTGCGCAGGTGATGGAGCCCCTTCAGGTGCCCGCACTTGCACTCCCAGTTGCCGATGGCGAAGTCAACAAAATCAAGCTGCGAAATGCCCCGGAAATCGGTGATGGGAAATACCGACACAAAGACCGACTGCAACCCCGTGTCGTCCCGCTCGTTGGGCAGCTTGTCCATCTGCAGGAAACGCTCATAGGAGCGCCGCTGCACTTCAATCAGGTTGGGAATTTGGGTTGCGGTGGGAATTTTTGAAAAATCGAGCCGGCTGCGTATAGCGCGCTTCTCGTTGGGCATGTCAACTCCTGAGACTCGTCGATCCCGTCCCACAAGGGTTCGGGCCAGCGCCCGAGTCTCTTGGGCGCCAGCGTATTACAGTAAGAAAGCCGAAGATCCAGACTGGAGAACCTATCCCAATTCCAGTCTTCACCCATGCGCCCAGTCAGCCTCTCGTCGATTCCTGAAGCAGACCGAGAGCGTCCCGGTACGTCACCCATGCCAAGCGTGTTTCGTGAGAGTCGCGTCAAAATCGCGTCGTGGGCATTGCCGCGCATCCGGCAAGTGCGCTAGACTGCGCACAACTGAGAGAAGCAAGCGCAACGGGTAAACCCGTCAAAGATACCTATGCGCAAGATGGAGACTGCTAATAGTCCCACCTGATGAGACGGAGACGCACAGATAGCCCGCGAGGACACAATGCCTCACGAGCGCGGCCCATCGCCTGTGCTCCCATCCGAATTCTTTTGCAATGCTCTCGCCGATCCCAAAACTCGCTTCTGCCGCGGTTCGCCAACCACTCGCCACTCGTCAATGGATTGCCTGCCTGACCCAAGGTAAACCATTGACCCTAAGGCACTTCAATCTCGCCTCGTGCCCGCCGCCGGAGTGCTTGGCCCTGCTCCGGTAACGGGCGCCTGCGTGCCACTCCTCGATTCCAGTACGCGCCGCCAGCCCCGCTCCACTCCCTGAAAAACCGGGATGGGCCGAGAAGACGCGCAACGAATATCGTAGCGCGTCCCGGCTGTGCTTGCAAGTCCCCGGCTACTTGATCTCGATGGTCGCGATGCCTTCGAACTTCTTCCGGATGGCCTCGGCCTCGTCCTTGGTCGCGTTTTCCTTGATGGCCTTCGGAGCGCCGTCCACCAGATCCTTGGCTTCCTTCAGGCCCAGCGAGGTAACTTCGCGGACGGCCTTGATGGTGCTGATCTTGTTCGCGCCGAAGTCCTTCAGGATGACCTGAAACTCGGTCTTCTCCTCAACCGCGGGAGCCGCCGCCGCCCCGCCCGCCGCTACGGCTACCGGAGCCGCCGCCGCCGCTGAAACGCCCAGACGCGCTTCCAGCTTCTTCACCAGCGCCGCCGCTTCCAGCAGGCTCAGCGACACAATTTGCTCTTCCAACTGCACCAGATCCGCCATTTTCTTCTCCATTCAGAATCGTTTGACCAAAGTCGTTTGAATTGCCCTTACCGGCTGCCAGCCCCGGCTGAAAGTTTCCGATGCGCCAGACTCGCGCACTTCCCGCCTGTGCCGCAACCAAATCCCTCAAGTGCTGGGTGCCCCAGGTCCGGATTTTCGGACCTGGGATACCATGAAAACCCACCACCGCAACTTACGCGGCAAACTTCTCCTTCTCCACGCCCTGTCCCAGCACCACCGCCAAGTCGCGCCCCGCGGCGTTCAGCACGGTTACCAGGCGCTGCGCCGGCGCATTGATCAGGAAGAGCAGCTTGGCAAACAGCTCTTCCTTGCCCGGCATGGTGGCCAGCGACTTCACCTCGTCCACGGTCAGCAGCTTGCCGTCCACGATTCCCAGCTTGAACCGGAACTCCGCGTTCTCGCCCGCCCACTTGGCAAATGCCTTGGCCAGCGCCACCGGATCTCCGCCGGTAAACGCCACCGAGTTCACGCCCTTCAGCCCCTGCAGCGCGGCCTCAACCTGCGTGCCCTGGCCGGAGACGGCTGCCAGCTTGTTCTTCACCACGCGGTACTTGCCGCCCGCCTCGCGGATCACCTTGCGCAGCGCAAAGTCCTTGGCCACGGTGAGCTTGGAAAATGTGCCCACAATTGCCGTTGTCGAGGTCTCCAGCTCACGCGCCAGCAACTGGACCTTCTCCGTCTTCTTCGCTCTTGAAATCGCCATTGTCTTGCTCCATACAGAGATCAGGGGTCAGAGATCAGAGATCAGTAAGAAACCTGCCTCCTATCTGCCGTCTTCCGATCCCTTCCCGCGCCTCTCTAGGCGCTTTGCCGCAAATCCTGCTGCTAATGTCTCCGGGGCCGGCACAACCGCCGATCAGAGCACCGAACCACCTGATCTCTGATCCCTGACCCCTGATCTCCGTTTCAGCGCTTGCCGGCCGCGTCGGCAACCGCCGAATCCAGCGGCACTCCAGGCCCCATCGTCGAGCTCAGCGTCAGGCTCTTGATGTACTTGCCCTTGGCCGCCGAAGGCTTGGCGCGCACGATGGATCCAATGACGGTGGTCGCGTTGTCCACCAGCATCTGAGGGTCGAAGCTCAGCTTGCCCACCGGCACATGGACCAGGCTGGTCTTGTCGGCCCTGAACTCCACCTTGCCGGCCTTGATCTCTTTGACCGCCGCGGCCACGTCCATGGTCACGGTTCCGGTCTTGGGATTGGGCATCAGGCCCTTGGGTCCAAGAATCTTGCCCAGGCGGCCCACCACCTTCATCATGTCCGGGGTGGCGATCAGCGCGTCGAAGGCGGTCCAGCCTTCCTTCTGAATCTTCTCCACCATCTCTTCGCCGCCCACAAAGTCGGCGCCGGCCGCGGTGGCATCCTTCTGGCGGTCGCCGGAGGCAATCACGGCCACGGTTTTGGACTTGCCCAGCCCGTGCGGCAGCACCACCGTCCCGCGCACCATCTGGTCGGCATGGCGCGTATCCACGCCGAGGCGCAGCGTCAGGTCCACCGTCTCGTCGAACTTGGCGTACTTCACCTGCTTGAGCAGCCCCACGGCCTCGGGCAGGGGATACGCCGGCTTGGTCACAGCCGCGCGCGCCTTCGCAATGTTCTTGCTGTCTTTTCTGGCCATTCCATCCTCGTCTCCCACCGTTCTTGCCAGTCCGCCTGTGGCGGAAGCCCGGGCGCCGGTCACACGGCCAACGCGCTTGGCGTTCCGCGGCCAGCATACTCGAACGGGCCCAAAAACCGTGGTGCTAATGACTGCCCGGAGATTTCCCCCAGGCGCATCTTTGAATCATAACGAAACGCCGGGCGGAATGCAAACCTCACTCTTTTCATTCGAGGCCGACGCAGTTCTTCACGCTTCCATCCGGCACCCGCTGGCGCAGTCTCCCACCGGAAGCTCTGCGCCTGCGGACCACGACAATGCGAAGATCAGAAATCCGTTCCCGGAACAAGGTTGGGGTTGGTGACGTAGGAGTACTTGCTGGGATTGGATTGCACCAGGCCTTCGGCGGCGTTGTTCCAGAGCGTGCCGTGGGCGCCGGTGGAGTTGTTCTGCACGACCGACTGATCGAGCAGGTAGTTGCTGAAGCCCTGATTGTTCTGGGCATTGGCGTTCTGGCCGGCGTTCCAGGAGGCATGCTGGGCGTCGTTGGCGGCCTCGGTAGCGTTCATCCGCGCGGTGGCCTGCGCGCCGATCTGGTGAATCTGGTTCACCCTCGCCTGGGCCGCCGCCAGTATCTGCTGGTCCGACTGCTGCTTCTGCTGCAGCAGTTTCCCGTTCTCCGCGTTCACCACCTGCATGTTCGGTTTATAGGTACTGATGATCGAGTTCAACATTGGCTTCTCCTTGTCGGCGATCGCAAGGGGCAGCAGGGCATGGCTGAGAGTCACGGAATATGAGCCGTAGTCGCGCGTCGGATCGGTCACCGTCATCAGGTCGCTGAAGAACTGCATTCCTTTGCCGTCAGGATCCATCTGCCCGCTGGCCATCACGCCATGGGTGCCTTGAGGCTCGGGCATCTCCTGGATCTTGTCCACCTGGATCTTCGCCGGGCCCTGGCCGCCTGCCTGCCGCCATGCCTGGAAGACGGGAACGAACTCCTTGGTCAGATCGCCGCGGAAGGCATAGACCACGGTTCCGGGTCCTTCGAGTTGGCCGTGCGCATCATTTTTGGCCCGGAAGGGGTTGGTGGGATCGATACCGCCGCGGTTCATCTCCAGACCCAACTGCTCGCCGTTCGGCCCGCGCACGATGATGGCGCCATGGTTGCTTTGGGGATCCACCGTCCAACCATCGGGGACGGAGAGGCTTGCCGAGTTGTCCGGCGCGGTGACGGGGTGGAGCGGAACGGAGGATGCGGATGCGGCGCCAGCCGGGGAGGAGGCGCCGGAGCTCGCTGCTGGAACGGAGCCGCCGGCAGGAGGTGCAACTCCCGCGCCGGAAGCCGCACCCGCACCGCCCGTCTGCCAAACGCCGGAGAGTTGCTGGAGCATGGGATTCACGGTAGTCCCGAAGCGCGCGGCAACGTCGTAGATCATTGCCCCATCCACCTGGTTAGGCCCGGTCGATCTGGCAATCACCATGCCCGCCAGCGGGATGTTTCCCTCCGGGTGGTCCGTCACCGTGAAGAAGACCCCGACGGAGTTGGTTCCGGTGAACTGGAAGACTCGCCCAATCTGCGGCTTTTCTCCGCATAGGTTGTGCACCCTGGCCAGAAGGCTGGTGAGGACGGCCGACTGTGTGGTGGCTCCGCTGACGGCGCCATAGACGATCTTGCCTCCTTGCGGAGCGGCGATGGTCGTCAGCGGGGCTGGCGCCGGCGATTGCGCCTTGCAGGCGCAGAGGGGAAGGATGAACAACGACAGGAACGCGGAGAATCGCCTCAATGTAAGCATCTGGACTGGAACCTGACCTTTCCGGGAGCAAAGCCGCTCTCACCGCAAACTGCGCAAGACGAGCGCAAAATGCGTCACTAAAACAATACTCCGAAAACTGCCGGCGCAGGAGCCGGGGTCGAATCACGGAGATCTCTCGGCGTCGGCAAAATGCCGCCCTTGACAATGCGCTGCAGGCTTGATTAGCCTGTTAAGTTTCGCCGCGGGAGTAGCGGGGCGTAACGAAAATCCCATCTGTTCTATTGCCGGGCCCCTTTTCGCTGGCCACAGCCTTCAGGCTGCGGTTCTTCGTATTCATCTTGTCAACCATCGTCTCTCGCCGTGGAGCCGCGCCAGCGCGGACGTCTTCGAGCGAGCGGATCTGAGCCAATCGTCTTCGAGACGCACACAGGAGGAACTGTGAAGAAACGGCTTCGCCTCAACAAAGTAACGATCAAGGACTTGGATGAATTGGCACTGCAAAACATAGCGGGTGGCGCTACGGTCGTATCGCATGTACAGTCAGATTGCCTAAACGCATGTGTGGTTACATACTGGCCGGGATGTACGAATGGCGGTACATGTGACAATTCATGTAACCCAACATGTGGAACATGTAACCAAACATGTGGAGTTACATGTGGAGATACATGTGGTTGCCCTGTTATTACAGATGTGTGTACCGCATGGGGGCAACCCGGCTGTTTTTGCTGACAGTTTTTAACATGCAACAATAACCGGCCCACACCATCTTCCCGAAAAGTTCTCCTTCGAAAATGATTCTTCAGGCTGCGATGGCCGGAGTAACGGTCACGTTGAGCCCGAGTCGTTGTAGTCGTTTCACGAAGTACCGCTGGAGCTGGTCTTTGTTGATCTGCTCCAGA